>DATKCV010000060.1:0-38032 GCA_035513015.1 Gemmatimonadaceae bacterium | reverse complement strand
ATCGCGATGCACCTGTTCGACGTGGCCCTGCGGCTCGGCCCGGTGATCCGGCGGGTCACGCAAGCCGAGGGGATGAACATCGTCGTCAACAGCGGGCGGGCGGCGGGGCAGGACGTGTTCCACTACCACGTACACCTGATCCCGCGCATGGTCGCCGACGGGTTCGACGTTGCGCTCCCTTTCCCGGGCTCGCCGATGCCCGATCGCACGCAGCTCGATGCCTGCGCGGTGCGGATCCTGGCCGCGCTACACGATCCGGTGGGGAAGCGGCGGCGCGCTGGAGCGAAATCGGAACGCGCGGTCGGAAACAGCGCCTAGCACCCGATTCGCTGCCGACGCGCGGACTCCGTTACGCGGGTCTACCAGACGCGTCACAATTCAAAGAGGCCGGGTTGGCTTCAGGACTCGGTCTTGCGCGGACGGCACATCCGCTGCATTTGTGTGTCGTCGCGAGTGATGTCGTGCGGTTCTTCGGGAGGCCGATGAGCACACGCAACCGACAGCGATGGTCGAGAACGGCTCCCGAGCCCAGGCGCTCGGCGCCGACCGTCGGCAACCCGATTCCTCCCCCACACCCCGCGCGGGCACGCTGCCCGTTGCGGGGTGTCGTTCATCCGAGCGAGGTGCAATGACTCGACGGCCCACCCCAGTCCGCGTTCATCTCCCCCGAGCGCCCCGCGGCCTCCAGCGCCGCACGAGCCGAGTCCTCCCCCACCATCACAAGCAGGCGATCAAGATGGCCACGATGCGCGACTGCGGACGACGCTGTGTCTACTGCGCCGCCCCGCTGCGCCTCGAGCTAGCCACCCTCGACCACGTTCACCCCGTCGCCCGCGGCGGCGGCCACACTCCAGGCAACCTCGTCGCTGCATGCGGGCCGTGCAATCGCCTCAAGGGCGACATGCTGCCGGCGGACTTCTTCACCCGCTATCCGGCCGCGGGGCTCAACTTCATCCGTTACGCCGTGGCGGTTCATCGCGCGCTCAAACGGAGCGCGCGCAGGGCGGTGAGTCTGGCGATGGCGGCGTGAAAAAGAGAATTGGACGAATTGGACGAACTGGTTCCATTTCGTCCAATTGGTCTAATTCGTCTAATTCTCAGTAGTCTACCGGCCGCAGATACGACTCCCCGATCGCCGTCGGACTCACCAGCGCGACCGTCGGCAGCCTCCGCTTCCAGTGCGTCCCCTCGAGCCGCTGCCTCACGAGCGCCACCTCGGTCTCGTCGAAGCCTCGGGCGATGAGCTCGGCGTCGGAGTAGCCGGCGAGCATCGTGTTGAGGATCCGGTCGGCCTTCTCGTAGGTAATGCCGAAGTCCGCCTCGTCGGTCTGCCCGACGATCAGGTCGGCCGTGGCCGGCTTCGCGACGATCGGTCCCGGGACGCCGAGGTGTCGGGCGAGCGCCCAGACCTGCGTCTTGAACAGGTCACCGATCGGGTTCACCGGGGGAGAGTCGTCGGCGTGCCAGGTGAAGTAGCCGAACAGGCGCTCGGTCTTGTTCCCCGTGCCCAGCGGCAGCGCACGTAGTCTGGCCGCCTGGTCGAATATCGCGATCATGCGCATCCGCGCCATCACGTTTCCGCGCCGGCCGGCGTCCGCATCGGGCTCGGCGGCGAGATAGCCATCGACGGCCGGCGAGATATCGATCGTCCGCGATTCGATCCCGAGCTGGTCGATGACGAGCTGCGCGTGGTCGAGACTTTCCTTGCTCGAGCTGCGATACGGCAGCCGCAGGCCGAGGACGTTCCGCGGCTCGAGGGCGCGCGCGGCCAGAAACGCCGTGACGGCCGAGTCCACGCCGCCGGAGATGCCGACGACCGCCTTCTCGAAGCCGCGCCGCTCCATCTCCTCGCGAAGGAAGTGCACCAGCCACTCCTCGAGCAGCGGCCCGTCGATCGCCAGCGGCGGAGCAGTGCACTGCTCCCCGGGCGGCGTATGGACGACGCGAAACGCCTCCTCGCTCCCCCCGCTCCCGCGCTCCTTCTTCACCGTTCGTCGCGCGTCTCTCGTCCCTCGTCGGCCGTCCCCATCCCCTATCCCCTCGCCCTTGGCCCCTGCTCCCTGGTCCATCGCCTGATCATACTCGACCACCGGCGGAATCCGCTCCCGGATCCGGTCCAGCGACTCGAGCATGTGCGGCAGCATGGTCTCCAGATCGGCGACCAGCGGCATGTCGGTGCGGGCGTGCGTGAGATCGGCGAAGTCGAGCATCGTCGTCACCAGCGCCTCCTCCCAGAGGGGCCCGCGCGCGCGCACTTCGCCCTTGGGGCCAGCCAGCAGGGAGCCGCCGGCAAACACTTTCCCGCCCTCGCTTCCCATGAGCTGGGCGAGGGAGACGTAAACCCCGTGTTCCTCGGCGATGTCCCGGATCAGTCGCTCCCACCGGGAGAGGCTCGCCGGCCCGGGCACGTCGTCCGGCTTGGGCCACGCGCCACGAGCCGGCGCGGCAGAGGAGACGAACACCACCTGCGCTCCATCGAGCGCGGCCAGCGTGCCCGACAGGCTGTGCCAGGCGTCCTCGCACACGAGCATCGCCGCGCGGCCCCACGGTGTGTCGAACGCGCGAACGTCGTGACCCTGCTCCACGAACCGCTCTTCGTCGAACATCCCGTAGGTCGGCAGGAAGACCTTCCGGTGCACGTGACGCACGACCGGATCGCCGGCGCCGAGTGTGACGTAGAGCACGCTGTTGTGCAGCCGGTTACGCCAGATCTCGTAGAAGCCCACGATGACGTCGAGCGGGCGCGGCGCCTGCACTGCCTCGCGGTACGTGGCATCGAGGTCCCGGACGAGCGTCCCCGCGGTGAGCGCCTGGTCGCGTACGCCGCCCTCGAGGAAGTATCCGGTGAGCGCGGTCTCCGGGAGGTGGAGGACCTGCGGGCGCGGCTCGAGCGTCTCGAGTCGCGAGAACAGATGGCCGAGACGCGCGAGACTCGCGGCGTAATCGCCCTTGCGCGGCCGGAACTGGCCGATGGCCAGGTGAACGGTGGCTGGCATGGGGGTCAAGTTGGCGACGGCGGTACACATTTATCAATGCGGGTGGACAGACACCCAGCCGGCCGACGTTGGCGTCCGGGTACCTTTCCCCGGGGATGGGGGTAGAAGCGAGGCGATGATCGACCGCACGAAACGACCATGTCGCCCGCCGGGGAGCATCCGGCGCGAGCCACCGTCCGGACCCGGCGCCATGACGACGCGGCGCCGCCTCCCGGGCGTTTGCTACGCCGCGGCCGCGCTGCTCCTGCTCGCCTGGCTGCCGGCCGGCGCTCAGCAGGCGCAGCAGCGCGAGCCATGGATGCTCATCCAGCCGCCGCAGTCGTCGCTGGTCCTCGCTCGCGACGGCTCCCTGATCGGGGAGATCGGCAGCGAGTGGCGGACGAGCATCTCGATCCGGACGCTGCCCGCCTACGTGGGGCAGGCGTTCGTCGCCGTCGAGGACAAGCGGTTCTACCAGCACGACGGCGTGGACGTCATCGGGATCGGGGGCGCGATCCGCGACGCACTGGGCGGTGACGTGCGCGGAGCGAGCACGATCACCCAGCTCGTCGTCGGCAACATGCACCCGGCCATCATCGACCGCCGCGACCGGGGGTTGGGACGCAAGCTCCGCGAACAGGCTGCCGCGCGGGAGATGGAGCGGCGGTACACGAAGGAACAGATCCTCGAGGCGTTCCTCAATCAGATCCACTTCGGCAACGGATGGTTCGGGATCGAGGCTGCCAGCCGGCACTACTTCGGCAAGAGCGCCACGCACCTTTCGGTTGCCGAGGCGGCGTCGCTGGCCGCTCTTCCCAAGGGGCCGGCGCTCTACGATCCGATCCGCCACGCGGAGCGCAACCGTGAGCGGCGGAACATCGTGCTCTCCCTGATGGCCGAGCAGGGCTACATCTCGCGCGCGCTGGCCAACCGGGCGCGCGGCGAGCCGGTCGTCGTCGCGCCCGGCGCGGGGATGTCGGCACCCTCGGCGTACTTCGTGGACGTGGTGCGTGTCCAGGCGGAACGCGCCGGGATTCCGGTGATGGACGGCGGCTACCGCATTCACACTACGCTCGATCCGGCGCTCCAGCGTGCGGCGACCGTGTCGCTGGTCGAAGGGACCGCGATGGTGGAGATGCGAGCCGGCTATCCGCACAGCCGCTACTCGCAGCGCGAGGCGGGGAGCGCCGACTACCTCCAGGGCGCGGTGGTGGCGATGGATCCGGTGAGCGGCGACGTGCTCGCTCTCGTCGGCGGCCGCAACCACCAGGAGTCGCCGTTCAACCGGGCGGTGAACGGGCTCCGCCAGCCCGGCTCGGCGTTCAAGCCGTTCGTCTACGCCGCCGCGCTGGCGGACAGCATGCCGCCGAGCTTCGCCGTCGCCGATACCGCGTTGGCCATTCCGCTCGATGACGGTACCCTCTACGAGCCGCGCAACGCCGACGGCGCGTTCATGGGGATGATGACGCTCCGCGAGGCGCTGGCGCGCTCGCGCAATCCGGTCGCGGTGGACCTCGCCCGTACGGTGGGAATGGACAGCGTGATCGCAGTGGCCACGCGGCTCGGGCTGCGCACGCCGATAGCGCCGTACCCGTCGAGCGCCATCGGCGCGTCCGCCGTGCGGCCGCTCGACCTGGTGGCGGCGTACGCGCCGTTCGCCAACATGGGGAGCGCGGTCGAGCCGCGATTCATCGAGCGGATCGAGGATCGCGCCGGACGGGTGGTCCACACGGCGCGCGCCGAGCCGCCGCGGCAGGTGCTCGATCCGCGGATCGCCTTCATCGTCCGCGACATGATGCGGGATGCGGTGGAGCAGGGGACCGGTGCATCGGTGCGGCGGTCGCTCCCGGCGTCGATTCCCGCCGCCGGCAAGACGGGGACGACGAACGACAACACCGACGTGTGGTTCGTAGGCATGACGCCGGAGATCGTCGCCGGCGTGTGGCTCGGCTTCGACATGCCCAAGTCGATCATGTCGGGTGCCGGCGGCGGCTCGCTCGCCGCGCCGATCTGGGCGAGCATGATGGCGCGGTACTACGAGGGGCGAACCTCGGGCGAGTGGGCCGCGCCCGGCGGACTCGTGACGGCGGAGCTCGATCGCGTGACCGGAGAGCTCGCCGACACCTACACACCCGGCGAGCGGCGCTACACGGAGTACTTCATTCCGGGGACGGAGCCGGAGTCGCTGAAGCCGAATCCGTGGAAGATCTTCCAGTGGGGCCCCATCGCCGCGTACTGAGTAGCAGGGAAACCCTCGAAGCCTCTCAGGTCCTCGACGCCAGTGCGTCGGCCTCCTCCTCCGCCTGCTCCATCTCGGTCTTCGGCGTGTCCACCGGTCGCGCGGCCGGGAGCAGCGCGATGTCGAACACCTCGTCGAGCGTCTCCACCGCGTGGAAGGTCAACGCCTTGCGCACGTCCTCGGGGATCTCCTCGATGTCGCCCTCGTTCTCCTTCGGGAGAATGATCGTCGTGCTGCCCGCGCGGTGCGCGCCGAGCACCTTTTCCTTCACGCCCCCGATCGGCAGCACGCGGCCGCGCAGCGTGACCTCGCCCGTCATCGCCACGTCGCGGCGCACGGGCCGTCCCGACATCGCCGACACGAGCGCGGTCGACATCGTTACGCCCGCCGACGGCCCGTCCTTGGGGATCGCACCGGCCGGGACGTGGATGTGCACCTCGATCGAGCCGAGCCGGTCCTCGGGGATCTGGAGCGTCGAGGCGTGCGTAGCTGCGTAGGTGAGCGCGGCCCGCGCCGACTCCTTCATCACGTCGCCGAGCTGGCCGGTGAGAATGAGCGAGACGTTGCCCCACCCGCTCACCTGCACCGCGTTGTCGCCCGGCTGGAGCCCGTACATCCGCCGGATCGCCGCCTCGACGAACATGATGTCACCGCCCGCCGGCGTGTAATACATCCCGGTCGCCACGCCGACCTCGTTGTGCTCGCCGGCCCGCTCGGGATGCACCTTGGGCCGGCCGAGCAGCTCGCGCACCATGTCCGGCGTGATCGTCAGCTCGGTCGCCTCGCCGGAGGCCAGCCGGCGGGCCACCTTGCGGGCCACTGCGCCGATCTGGCGCTCGAGCTGGCGGACGCCGCTCTCGCGCGTGTACTGCGAGACGATCACCATCACGCCGTCCTCGGTGAACTCGACGTTCTTGCCGGCGAGTCCCGCCTCGTCGAGCTGGCGGGGGATCAGGTACTTCTTCGCGATCTCCGCCTTCTCGCGCTCGGTGTAGCCGGCGAACTCCACGACCTCCATGCGGTCGAGGAGCGGTCCCGGAATGTTCTGAATGAAGTTCGCGGTGGCGATGAACAGCACCTCGCTCAGATCGAACGGGACGTTCAGGTAGTGATCGGTGAATGTGTCGTTCTGGGCCGGGTCGAGTACCTCGAGCAGCGCGCTCGCCGGATCACCCTGGAACGACACGCCGAGCTTGTCCACTTCGTCGAGCAGGAAGACCGGGTTCTTCGAGCCCGCCTGCTTCATCCCCTGGATGACCCGCCCCGGCATCGCACCCACATAGGTGCGCCGGTGCCCGCGGATGTCGGCTTCGTCGCGGATGCCGCCGAGCGCGGCGCGCACGTACTCCTTGCCCAGCGCGCGCGCGATCGACCTGGCGATCGACGTCTTTCCGACGCCCGGCGGTCCGACGAACAGAAGAATCGGCCCCTTGGCCATGGCCCGGGCCTTCGCCTCTTTCTTGTCGGTGATCTGCCTGTCCTCGCCGTTTCCGCTGTGCAGCGACGGGTTGGCGTCCTCGCGGCTGCCGCGAAGGCGGGCGACGGGGAACTCGCCGGTCTTCTCCATTTCCTCCGACACCTGCTGGGCGCGCAGCTGGCGCACGGCGAGGAACTCGAGCACCCGGTCCTTCACGTCGGGCAGCCCGTAGTGATCCTCCTCGAGCACCGTCTCGGCGTGCTTCAAGTCGAGATCGTCGTCGGAGCGAATGTTCCACGGCAGCTCGGCGATCCACTCGAGATACGTCCGGATGACCTGCGCCTCCATCGACTCGCGTCCGGCCCGCTCGAGCCGGCCGAGCTCGCGCTCGACCTCCACGCGCGCCTCCTTTGGCAGGTCGAGCTTGTTGAGCCGCTCGCGCAGCTCCTCGATCTCGCGCGACTGGTCGTCGTCGCCCAGCTCCTTCTGGATCGCCTTGAGCTGCTCGCGGAGGTACATCTCCCGCTGCCGCTCGCCGAGCTCCTCCTGGACCTGCGACTTGATCTCCTCCTGAGCCTCGAGCATCCCGATCTGCCGCTGCACGTGCACGAGCACGCGGCGGAGCCGCTCTTCGACGCTGAGCGTTTCGAGGAGGCCCTGCTTCTCGGGGACGGGAAGCTCGATGTAGCCGGCGACGAGGTCGGCGAACCGGCCCGGCTCGGTGACCGAGTCGAGCACCTGGTGCACGACCTCTTCGGGAAGCCCGCGGCGCTCGCCCAACTCGGCCGCCCGCTCCCGGGTCTCCTTGTGGAGCGCGCTGTAGGCGGCGTCGTCGACTGAGGCGGGAGCCATCTCCTCGACCGGCGTCACCGTCGCGCTGAGGTAGTTCTCGGTCTGGCCGTACTGGAGCGCCGTCGCGCGCTGCTCCCCCTGGAGCAGCAGCTGGACGCCGCCGAGCCCGCGCTGGACCTGCCCGATGCGGGCGATGACGCCCATCGAGTAGAGGATGTCCGGCGATGGCTCTTCGGCGTTGTCGCGCTGTGCCACGGCGAAGACGAGCCGATCGCCGCGGAGTGCGGCCTCGATCGCCCGCAGCGTACCCGGCCGGCCGGCCGCGATCGGCGCGGTCAGGCCGGGAAAGATCACCGTCCCTCGCAAAGGCAGGACGGGGAGTTGTTGGCGTGTGCCCATGATTACACCTGGAGAGTAAGTCGGGGGCGGCGACCGTCGCAGCGGTGGCCGCACATCCCATTCCCAGCCATCACGAACGGGTGCCCGCGTACTGACAACCCATGAACGGACGATTCGGCTCCCAGCGGCCCTGTCCCGGGCTCACCGGTCCGTCATACCCGATCCGAGGGCGGAAGGTCGTATGTTCCAGGGCACGAAGCGCTCCCATGAGTTACGTCAATAAGTCGGCGTTTGCAACTTCTGACCGCCACCCTGACGTAGGGATGCTGCCGCATCGGCGCGTCCGCTTTTCAGATCGGGGGGTGAATGCTACACTACTATTCCTTGCGTCGTCCTCCCGCCCGGGCATCCCTGGTGTCTGATCCGATCGCATCATCTTCCGATCGCGACCTGCGCGCGCATGTAGAGCGCGCGCTGAGCGCGCATTACGAGCTCGACCAGGAGATCGGTCGCGGCGGGATGGGCATCGTCTATCGGGCGCGCGACCGGCGGCTCAAGCGGCCGGTGGCGGTGAAGCTCCTCCCGCCCGAGCTGGCCTTCCGGGGCGAGATCCGCTCGCGGTTCCTTCGCGAGGCGGAGACGGCGGCCCAGCTCTCCCACCCGAACATCGTGCCGATCTACACGGTCGGCGACCAGGAGGGACTGGTCTTCTTCGTCATGGCCTACGTGGACGGGTCGACGGTGGCCAGGCGGGTGCACGAGCGGGGCCGGCTGGACCCGGCGGAGGTGCGGCGGATCCTGAAGGAAGTGGCCGAGGCACTGGCCTACGCACATTCTCGTGGGGTGATCCACCGCGACATCAAGCCGGACAACATCCTGCTCGATGGGGAGAGCGGTCGGGCGATGGTGACGGACTTCGGGATCGCGCGGGCGGCGATCGAGGGGTCGGATTCGCGTCTGACGGCGACGGGGATGGCGCTGGGGACGCCGGCATACATGAGTCCCGAGCAGTGCGCGGGCGAGCGCGAGCTGGACGGGCGGAGCGACCTCTACTCGCTGGGTGTGGTGGGTTACCAGATGCTGACTGGTACGCTGCCGTTCGAGGCGGCGAACACGCCGGCGATGCTGGTGAAGCATCTGTCGGAGCGACCGGAGCCGGTGACGCGCCGCCGGGCGGACGTGCCGGACGATCTGGCGCGGGCGATCATGCTGCTGCTGGAGAAGGACCCGGCGCACCGGTTCCCGGACGCCAGCGCGCTCGCCGTTGCGCTGACCGATGGCGTCGTCCCGCAGCTCCCGGAGTCGTCGGCGAACTCGCGGCGGCTGCCGGTGAAGCCGTCGTGGGAGGACCGGGCGGCCGAAGAGGCGGCGGACAAGGAAGGCGCGCCGACCCGGCTCGAGGTCGAGCGTTGGGAAGCGAAGCCGGTGATGAAGTTCCGCCGGAAGCTGGCGCCGTACATCGCCCTGAACGCCGTGATCATCATCGCGGCGATCTTCACCGGCGTCGATCTGCTGGTCGTCACCACGATCTGGAGCCTCATGCTGGCGTACCAGTACGCGAAGCTGTGGACCGACGGCTACGACTGGCGCGACGTGTTCCGGCAGCCGCGGGACCGCGAGCTGATGGACGTGGCAACGGAGACGATCGACGACGTGCAGGCGCTGTTCGATCGCGACAAGCGGAGGAAGCTCCAGGAGCGGTCTCGGAGCCGCCGGCTGCGGCAGGAGCGGATCGCCGCATCGTCCGATCGCTCCCCGCCCGCGGCGCAGTCGCGTTCGGGAGCAGAGGTAGGGACGGTGCGGCAGGCGGCGCAGGACCGCGACATGATCGTGCAGCTGGTGAAGGCGATGCCGCGTGGGGAGCGCGACGCGCTCGGTGACGTGGTGCCATCCGCGGAGGCTCTGTACGAGCGCGTGCAGTCGCTCGCCGCCTCGCAGGCCGAGCTCGAACGCGGCTACGATGCGGGTGTGGCGCGGTCGGTGGCGAAGGAGATCGAGACGCTGGAGGCGCAGGCGAATCCGCTCGACGAGGTGGGGAGCGACCAGCGCGTGCGCAAGCTCGCGCAGCTGAAACGGCAGCGCCGATCGCTCCAGGAGGTCGAGCGCCGCCGCTCGTCGGTCGCCGACAAGCTGGAGAGCTGTTCGCTGGCCCTCCAGTCGATGCGGTTCGACATCCTCCGGCTGCGCGCAGGAACGCAGACCACGCACCAGGTGACGGCGCTGGCGCTCCAGGCGCTGGAGCTGGCCCGCGAGGTCGATCACGCGATCTACGCGCACGAGCAGGTACGCGGTCTGACCAGCCGGAGCGCCGGCGCCCACGGCCGCGGTGCATGAGCGACGCGCTGCGCGAACGGGTCGTCGGTGCCGTCGGTGAGCTCTACGAGCTCGGCGACGAGGTCGGGCGCGGCGGCATGTCGGTGGTCTACCGGGCGCTGGACCGGCGGCTCCAGCGCACGGTGGCGCTCAAGGTGCTGCCCCCCGAGCTGGCGTACGATCCCGCGATCCGCACGCGGTTCACGCGCGAGGCACAGACCTCGGCCCAGCTCGGGCACGCCCACATCGTGCCGATCTTCGACGTCGGCGAGCGCGGCGGGCTCGCCTATCTCGTGATGGCCCACGTGGCCGGTGGGAGTCTCGGCGCGCTGCTGGCGCGCGAGCCGCGGCTCCCGGTAGACACGGCCCGGCGGCTGATCCGCGAGGTCGCCGATGCCCTGGCCTACGCGCACCTGCGTGGTGTCATCCATCGGGATGTCAAGCCCGACAACATCCTGATCGATGCCGAAAGCGGGCGGGCACTGGTCACCGACTTCGGCATCGCCCGCGCCATGGAGGTCGGTACGCGGCTGACGGTGACGGGGATCGCCGTGGGCACGCCGACGTACATGTCTCCCGAGCAGGCGGTGGGAGAGCGCGAGATCGATGGCCGGAGCGACATCTACTCGCTCGGCGTGGTCGCCTACCAGATGCTGACCGGCCGCGTGCCGTTTCGCGCCGGGAACTCGATGGCGCTGCTGATGAAACACGTCACGGAGCCGCCCCGCCCGATCGCCGACCTGCGCCCCGATGTACCGCGCGAGCTGAGTGACGCCATCGAGCGGGCGCTGGAGAAGTCGCCCGAGGATCGCTGGCCCTCGGCCTCGGCGTTGCGGGACGCGCTGGCCGAGGACGGGACGCCGGCAGTGGCGTGGCGCAGTGTCAAGCGCGAAGACGCACGCAAGCAAAAGGCCGATCGTTCGCCGCCCCGCGGCGGGCCGGCGTCCTCCCGGGGGTGGAACGAAGCCGGGGCGAACGGGCGATGGGACGAGGCCCGCGCAGGCGCGCCGCCGCACGGAAAGTCTCGCGCTGCGGAGTTCCGCTCGCCCCTCCCTTCAGCGGCCGCCGAACCACGATCAGCGCAGCTGCCGGCCCGTGTCGACTCGCCGCCGCGGATCGTTCTCGAGCCGGATCACCTCGTCACGCTCACACCGGAGCAGCGCAAGGATCTCCGCCTCTGGCACGGACAGATCAACCTGCTCGAGCGGGTCAGGATGTTCCGGCGCTATGTCCCGGCGACGCTGGTGATGATCTTCGCCGGGATCGGGGCGTTCGCGTTCGGAATCGAGGAGGAGATCCCGCCCCTCGTGTTCGCGCCGATCGTGCCGCTCTACATGATGCGCAAGCTCTACCTGCGCGGCGGCTCGCTCCGCGCCGCGGGACTCAAGCTCCGCCGTGTCCTGTTGAGCCCCCGCGCCCGTTGGGCCCTGCCGTCGCCGTCGCCACAGCCGACGATGGACGACCTGCTCAAGCTCGCGCCGCGCGAAGTGCTCGACGGTCCCCACGGCGCCGCGGTGCGCAGGGCGGCCGAGGAGCGGGCCGCCGTGCTGCACATCGTGGAGAAGCTGCCCAAGGCCGATCGGGCGCTGCTTCCCGAAGTGACGCCGACCGTGAACGCGCTGGTGGAGCGCATCGCGGTGCTCGCGCAGATGCTCCACCGGCTCGACCAGAGCCTCGATCCGCGTGCGTTGCGGCAGCTCGAGGAGCGGATCGCGGAGGTGGAGCACGAGAGCGACACGGCGGAAGGTCAGCGCAGGCTCGCCCTGCTCAACCGGCAGCGGACGACGCTCGAGGAGCTGATCCAGCGCCGCGCCACGCTCGCCCGTCAGCTCGACAGCGCCGGTCTCGCACTCGGCAATCTCCGGCTCGATCTGATCAAGCTGCGGTCGTCGGGGCTTCAGTCGGCGATGTCGGATGTATCGACGGCGACCCAGGAGGCGCGGGCACTGTCGCGAGACATCGGCGCGGCGCTCGATGCGGCGGACGAGGTGCGGGCGATCTGACGTCAGGACTGTCTGGTCGGCACGTCCCGTCTGGCATCGCAAGCGAAGTGAGGGCGCCTCACTCCGTCGGCGCAGGCGCTTGCGCGCTTGCGACGCGCCCGCAGTACCTGGTCCGGGCCGGTGCCATGCGAGCGCGCGTCGGCTAGATTCCCGGCCATGCCGCACCGTAGTTGTCGCTGTCATGCGTTTCTCCCCGTTCTGGCCATCGCAGTCGCCGCGGGAGCGTGCGCGCAGTCGCCGGGCGCCCAGTCGAGCGGTGCCCGCGACACAGCACCTCCAAGCCCTTCCGGCGGAGCTTCCGCGGCTCCCGCACAGGAGCTGGCCCCGGACTCGCTGCTCCACCCCCCGGCGCCGATAGTCCCCACACCGGCCGCCATGCGCGGGCTCTACGTCAACCGGTGGGCCGCCGGTGGGCAGCGCATGCGACAGCTGATCGACCTCGCGAAGACGACCGAGATCAACGCGCTGGTGATCGACGTCAAGGACGATCGCGGCCTCATGCTCTATCGATCGCGCATCCCGCTGGCCCGCGAGATCGGCGCCGATACCGTGGGGCCGATGTCGTACGCCCGAGTTCGCGCGCTGCTCGACACGATGCGCGCGCACGGGATCTATCCGATCGCGCGCATCGTCGTGGTCAAGGATCCGCTGCTCGCCGAACACCGGCCGGAGTGGGCGATCCGCCGCGCCGACGATTCGACCCGGGCGTGGCTCGATCGCGGCGGCAAGCCGTGGCTCGATCCGCATCACGCGGAGGTCTGGCAGTACTCCGCCGACATCGCCCGCGAAGCGGTGGACCTCGGCTTCAGCGAGATCCAGCTCGACTACGTGCGCTTCCCCGATGAGCGACGGCTCATTCGAGAGTCGGTGTTCCCGCTCGCCGCCGGACGCACCCGCGCTCAGGTGATCCGCGAGATGCTCGGCGCGATGCGCGACACGCTGCGCCCGCTGGGGGTCCGGTTCACGATCGACGTCTTCGGTCTCACCACCTCCGACACCACGGACATGGGGATCGGCCAGAAATGGGAGATGTTCGTCGACCAGGCCGACGCGGTGCTCCCAATGATGTATCCCTCGCATTATGCGCCGGGGAGCTATCGGCTCGGCAGCCCGAACGCCGAGCCGTACGCGGTGATCGACCACGGGCTCCGCGATGCGCTTCGGCGGACGCGCGGGATCGAGGGGGCGGGGGAGATCATCCCGTGGTACCAGGACTTCACGCTGGGGGCGCCGCGGTACGGCGCCGAGCAGGTCAGGGCGCAGATCGAGGCCGGCTACGCGAACGGCCTCGAGAGCTGGATTCTCTGGAATCCCGGGAGTCGTTACACGCTCGGCGCGTTGCGGCCGCGCGGCTCCGAGGGGCGGGCGCGACCGCCTGCGGCGGCCGACACCGACAGCGTCGCTACTGTCCCGCCCGGCGCCGCGCCGCCGCGTCGTTGATCCAGCCGGCCGCCGCTTCGACCTCCCGGAAGAGCCGCGGGGTCCGCACGGTCGTGACCGGGATGGCGTTCCGGCTCACCTGATTGGTCGAAGCCAGCGTCACGCCGGGCGGGAGCGTGTAGCCGCGGACCGTGACCCGCGATCCGCGGACGAACGACAGCGGCTCGACCTGCACCCGCAGCATCCATTGCTCCGAGGCGTCCTCCGTCAGGTGGCTGGGGACGGCCTGCGGCGCGGTGATCAGCACGCCGCCGCCGAGATCGTGGACGAGGAATCCGTGATGCTCGAGCTGCGTGGTCGCGACGCGCAGTACGCTGTCGGCCGGCAGGCCGATCGTCGTCGTCACGTTGTCGTCGTGGGCGCCCCAGAGCATCGGGGCGCAGGCGGACACGAGCATGAGTGTTAGCGCGGCGATCGGGCGCATGTGACTCCTCCCAGAGTCGTGTCGCTGGTGAACGTCCAACGCGCTCCGCCTTCTGCACGCTGCGGGCCAGTCCGGACTCGACCGTTCGCGTGGGGCGGGTGCCAGGCCGGGAATCAGCCCGGAGAGGGACTACCGCGACGAGCTCGAAACGGTCCGCCGCTTCCACAGTGCTGCCGAGCTCCCCGCCAGACCCACGATCAGGGCCAGCTGGGCGCCGAGCGAAAGTGGGTGCGGCCCCCGTCGTCGGGAAGGGGCGCCGTACGCCGAGCTGGCCCAGTGGTGCGTCGCCCGGGCAAGCGATCCTCCGGTGGCGGCCGACCAGGCGCTGTCGGGCGACAGCGGAGACTTCCAGAATCGGCGGAACGCCTCGGCCCCGATCCGGTCGTGGAGGCCGGCCAGAAGCCACCGCTCCGACGGCCCGAGCGGGGCAATGAAGGTGATTGTCTCGTTCGGTACGAGGTAGGGCCCGTGCACCCATGCGTCGGGTACGCGTCGGCGCCCAGCGGTGCGGACGGCCCGCCCGCTTCGATCCCGCGACATCATCAGCGCTCTCGCGCACGCATCGAGGCTCCCCTCGGCGCAGGCGATCGTCACGGGCTCGAAGTGACTGCGCGAGCTCCACTCGCCGTGCCGTGCCAGCCACGCCTCGATTCCCCTCCGCGGTGGGAGCCCGAACGCCCGTGTTCGCAGCGAATCGGCGACACCGGTCGGGGACCGCAGCGCGAGCTCGTACCCGCCGCCGGCGAGCCAGCGGTCGATTCCGGCTCCCGGCTCACCGTAGGCGGCGTGGAAGCCGCACGGGCCGAGGAGCGCGCCATTGGCGAGATGCAGTGCGCGCAGCAGCGTCGGTGACTGCGGACCGGTGGTGCCGACGGCGATCGACAACGGCACACGAATGATCGACACGCAGGTGCGGCCGTCCACCACCGGCGGAAGCAGGTACTGGTTGCCGAGCGCGTTCTGACGCATCAGAGTGCGGACGCCGAACCGCGCGCCGGCGGAGTCCACCACCACGAACACGGCCACCGGGTTGCCGTCCAGCGGTGGGGGGAGTGCACCAGTCTCGAGCTCCACGGCGCGCTCGATCGCGACCCGCACTGGTGCCGGTACGTCGGCGGTGAAGAAGAGAGTCGGCGATGAGCCCGCCGCGTGCTTCGCGGCGAGCCGGGGGAGCAGCGCGTCGCGACGCTCGAGCATCGTCAGCACCTCGATTTCGCGCCGCAGCCTGCGCCCGGCGCGGTCGCGGACGCGCACCTCGGTGAGGCGTGCATCGCCCGGTGACGGTTCGCTCACCTGCTCAGGGGGAAGCTTGGCGACGGCGATGAGCGAACACGCCGCCAGCGTTCCGATGATCCACCACCGGTCGGTCAGCGCCATCTCGAGCTCCGCGTTGCGAGGAAGCCGAAGCACAACACCGTGAGTATCGACGGGATCGCCAGCCGCGGCTGAAGTCGAGCCGCGCGAGGCTGCGCCGCCAGCACGCGCGCACGCCATGCGGCGACCAGCGAGTCTCGCGGCACACCGGCCGCCAGGGCGAGGCGATCCTCCACCGATCGGCCCGTCGACGACGCGAGATGTCCGAACGCCTCCGGACCTCCGATCTCGATCGCGATCGCCACCAGCGCGTGCCGCGCCTGGTGGGAGAGCGGGGCGATCACCTGCTCCCGCGCCAGCGTCGCCAGCACGGCATCGCACGCCGCGTCGTCGCCGGCGGTGCACCGGTCGTAGCGCGAGGGGTCGCTCGGCCGGAGCCGATAGCGCCACCGTTCGGCGATCGCTCGCCGATGCCGCGCGTCGTACCAGTGGTAGAGCGGCCGGTCGAGTTCGCGCAGCACGAGCGCGTCGGCGCAGGCGTCGAGCGCGCCCCCGATGCAATCGCTGGCCAGCCGGGAGGGCGCGGTCGCCAGCTCCTCGTAGAGACGGACCAACGCACGTTGCTCGAGGGCGCCGGGATCGTAGGTGCCGAGCCACCGCTGCAACCGCGGGTCGAGTTGCTCGCGCATCGCCGTCGCCGCGCGACGGGTGATGTCGCGGCGCACCGCGGCAACGCTGACCGCTGAGCGTGCGGATGGATCGCGTTTGCCAGCGTAGCCCGCATTACCGCGATTGGCGACACCGTCTGCTTCAGCCGTATCGTCGCCATCGTCGGCGTCGCCACTTTCGCCGCGAGGCTCACCATCGCCGCGTTCGCCGACATCGCCGGACGCACCTCCAGCCGCCGTCGCCGACTGGCCGACCATGCCGTACCGCACCACGATCGGTCGACTCGCCAGCCCGTGGCTCGCATCTCCGAACGCGCGCTCGATGTCGGTCCAGGCCTCCGCCGTGGCGCGTGCCGCCGCGGCCCGGTTCCGCGGATCCACCAGCACCACGAGCGAACCCGCTGTCACCGTTGCCAGCCCCGACACGTCGCTCTGACGGCCCAACGCCAGCTCGGCGAGCGTCGCTGCGAGCTCGTGCTGGCGCGCGAGGCGCGTCACACGATCGAGTTGAGCGGCGGCCGTCGGCTCGGCCGTCGGCGCAACCGGGGCACGCCGCGATTCCCGGCGGGCCTCCTGCGCGTGCATGTCTGCCGTGAAAGCCGACAGCGCGATCAGCGCGGCGGCGAGCGACGCGATCCCCCGAGGGGCACTGCGCGCGCGATCAGACATCGATCAGCATCCAGCGACCGGTGAACAGCTCGATCGCCCTCGGCCAGGCGAGAACGAAGTCGAGCAGATCGTTGGTGATGGCGTCTGGAAGACCGATCGAACTGTCGAATGCGACCAGTGCGACGATTACCAAGAGCCCACCGAGCACCCACCCCGCCGTTCGCGCAGTACCCGAGGCGATGGCGAAGAAGAGCGAATAGATGACGAGGCTGCCAAGCAGGAATCGGACGGCGATCGAGCCGGGGAACGCCTGCATCCCCGCCGGAATGCTGACGCTCGACGTCGCGAGCAGGGCGCCGGCCCACAGCGCGAGCGCCGGCAGCAGCAGCATGAGCGCTCCGGCGCCGAAGCGCATCAGCGCGAATTGCCATCTCGGCACGGGCAGCGAGAGAGCATACACGTGACGACCTCGATGATCGGCCGACCACGCGGTGACGGCCATTCCGAGCCCGACCGCCGAGGCGAGCAGCGCGTACCATCCGGCGAACGCGCGCATGGATTGGAGCACGATGCGGCCCTCGATCCATTCCGCGCCCGATCCGGCGAAGCGCTGCACCGAGAGTATCGGAATCGTGAAAGCGAGGACGATCGCCGCCACGATGGCGAGGCGCGACCACTTCCACTGGGTGAGTAGAATCGCTCGGAACACGGTCACCTCGACGGCTGACGTGAAGCGCGGAGGAGCTCGACGAAGCCCTCCTCGAGGTCGAGGTCGGCGACTTCGCGCAGCGTAGCGCCAACCGACTCGAAGTACTGCGACATGGCCGGCTCCCAGCCGTTCACCACCATGAGCTCGCCGGCGCCGTTCGGCTGGCGGCTCAGCACGGAGAACGGCGGCGTGGACAGCTCCGCCGGCGCTTCCATCACCCGCAGGCGCTTGATGCCGTTCTTGAAGCGCTGCATCGGCATCTCGGTGACGAGCCGGCCGGCATCCATCACGCCGACCCAGTCGCAGATCCGCTCGAGCTCGTGCACGAGGTGACTCGACAGGAAGACCGTCGCGCCGGTCTGGGAGACGTACTCGAGCACCGCACCCAGCACATCCCGGCGCACGACCGGATCGAGACCGTCGGTGGGCTCGTCGAGCACGAGTAGTTCCGGGCGCTGCGCGAGCGCGAGCAGGATCATCAGCTTGCCGGTCTCGCCCTTGGACAGCGCGCTGACCCGCCGCGCGCGGTCCAACCGGAAGCCGGCCACCAGCTCGGACGCCCAATCGGCGCTCCACGCGGGGTAGAACGCGGAGTGGTAGTCCAACGCCTCGCCGACGGTGTGTGTCGGATAGATGTGCGGCCGCTCGGGAACATACCCGGTGCGGGCGAGCACCTCGGAGATCGCCGATGGCACAGGACGTCCGAGGACTGTGATGCTTCCCCCGGCTGGCCGCAGAAGGCCGAGCAGCAGGCGAATCGTGGTCGTCTTTCCCGAGCCGTTGGGCCCGAGGAAACCGTAGAGCGAGCCGGCCGGCACGTGGAGCGCGACATCGCGAAGCGCGAAGTCACGACCGGCGCGCCAGGCGAGGTCGCTGGTGTGGATGGCGAGGCTCACGAACTCCTCCCGTTGGTTGCACGTGTGGCTGCGAGCTCGGGGCGGCGGGCACCGGCCACCGACCCCTCGAGCTCATCGTGAATGGCGTGGCGAAGCTCCTCGGGCGCGATACCACGCCGCGCGGCTTCGCGCATCATGTCCTGAACGAGCCGGCGCGCCTCGGCCTGCCGCTCTCGAAGGCGGCGATCGTGCGGCACGGCGTTGACGAACGTCCCGGCGCCCTGTCGCATGTCGACGAAACCCTCGGCAGCGAGATCCCGATACGCCTGAACGACCGTGGCCGGATTGATCCTGAGCTGGCCGGCGAGCTGCCGCACCGATGGGAGTCCATCCCCGACGCGAAGCTCCCCAGCGGCGATCGCCAGCCTGATCCGTCCGGCGATCTGTGCGTAGAGGGGCGTGGGGCTGCGTGGGTCGATGTCGTCGAACATGGCGGCTCGGGTCAGTGTGTCGGTGTCGCGGTACACTGGAACTGACGAGGCCGCCTGGATGGCGTAACAGCCGGGTCTGGTTGGGGCCGAACGAAAGGCGAATTGGCCCCGTTTGGGCGCTTCAGAGCTCCTCGAGTCGCTCCTCGAGCTCGGCCGCCATGTCCGGGTGGCCGTGCCGGTTGAACCCGGCTTTCATGAGCTCGTTGGCGAGGCCGAAGCGGGCGGCGGAGTTGGCCGGGGACCTGGCGACCAGGTTGCGAAGGGTGTCGAGGCGCGCGCTCACCGCTCGAGCAGCGTCCTGATGCTCTGAACGACCCGATCCGGCGCCTCCTCCGGCGTAAAGTGACGCCCGTTCTCGATCAAGTCGATCGTCGAATGCGGGATGGCCTCGTGCAGCTTCGTAGCCAGGGATTGCGGCAGCCACGGATCATGCGCGCCCCAGACGATCGCCGTCGGTTGCACGAGATCCTTGAACCGCGCCGCGATGGCCAGCGTCTCGTCACAGTCGAGTGCGGCGAGGTGTTCCATCAGGCCGTCGCGTCCCTCGGGAGTCGAGAACGGCCGGAGGTACTGCGCGATCGACCGGGCACCGTGATCCTCGTCGGTGTAGCCGCGAAGCAGATCGGCCCTGACCACCGAGAGTAGCCAGGTGGGCGGCAGATAGCGCGTGAGTGGAAGCATCGCGCGCGCCAGCTTGACCTCGCGCACCGGCCAGTCATCGAATGCCACCGAGTCGATCAGGCAGAGGTGCGAGACCCGCGCCGGGTGCCGTACGGCGAGCGACTGCGCGATCCCGCCGCCGACGTCGTGCCCAACGACGCAGGCGCGGTTTATCCCGAGCTGGTCGAGTACCGCCAGCACGCGTTCGGCGTGGCCGCGAACGCTCATGTCGCGTCCGTTCGGCCGGTCGCTTCGCCCGTAGCCGAGCAGGTCCACGACCACGAGCCGGCGCCCAGCCGGCATCAGAGGAATGAGCGTCTGCCAGAGATGCGACGACGTGGGGAACCCGTGCAGGAACACCACCGGCTCGCCGGCGCCGCGGGTGCCGGCCGCATAGTAGTACAGCCGCGCGCCGTCGACGTCGAGGAACTCACCGCGCATCGAGGGCTCCTCGGGAAGCCCTCACACGCCCGCCGTCCGTCCGGCTTCCCACGCCACGATCCGGCCTGCCAGCGCCGACGCCGCGACCGTGTACGGAGAGGCCAGATAGAGCTGGCCGGGACCGGAACGTCCCGGAAAGTTGCGGTTGATCGCCGAGATGGTGACCTCGTCGCGCGAGCGCGAGACGCCGGGCCCGGCGTTGATGCAGGCGCCGCAGGAGGGCTCGATGAGGCGTGCACCGACGGCCTCGAATATCCGGTCGTAGCCGCGCTCCCGGCAGTAGGCGAACACCTCCTGCGAGCCACACTGGATGAAGCAGGTGACCCGCTGCGCCACGCGCTCGCCGCGGTCGAGCCCCTCCCGGAAGACCCGCGCGTACATGTCCATGTCTTCCTTCTTCCCGGCCGTGCACGAGCCCGCGTAGGCGATGTCCACCTTCACCTCGCGACCGAGCTCCTCGATGTAGAGCCCGTTCCCGGGGTCGCCCGGGAGCGCGATCATCGGCTTGACCGACGACGCGTCGATCTCGATCTCCTTCACGTACTCGGCGCCCTCGTCCGAGGCGAGCCCCGCGCACAGCGCGCGTGCGGCGGACTCCGGCATGCCACGCTGGGCCACCAGATACTCCACCACGCGCGCGTCGGGGCCGATGATACCGGTGAACGCGCCGACCTCGGCGGCCATGTTCGTCATTGTGGCGCGCTCATCCACCGACAGCGACGCGACGGCGTCGCCGGCGTACTCGATGATCTGACCGATCGCTTCGCCGCTCTTGATGTACGGGTGGCGCAGGATCTCCAGCATGAAGTCCTTGGCCGTGACGTTGTCGGGCTTTTCGCCGCGCACCGTCACCCGGAACGACTTCGGGACCTCGACCCGCACGTCCTTCGTGATCCACGAGTTGAAGATCGCCGTGGTGCCGACGCCGAACGCCACGCAGCCGACGGCCCCGGCGTGCGGAGTGTGCGAGTCGGACCCGATGATCACCATGCCGGGAAGGGCATGAGCTTCGAGGATCTTCGAGTGGCAGATCGCCTCCGAGCCGGCGGAGACCAGCGCGCCGTGGAGGTTGGCCCGCTTCTCCAGCTCGCCGTAGAGCTTGATCCCCTTGCGCTCGGCGAACGTCCGCTGCTTGGCCTCGAGCTGGTTGGCGACGTCGAGCAGCCCCATCTCGATGTGCTCGGGCCGCATCACCTGGTCGAGGAACGTCAGGTGGTCCCGGAAGAAGAAGACGGACGAAGGGTCGTTCACCGGCTCGTCGGGTCCGACGAGCTCCTCGAAGAAGATCGCCGACATGGGCGTGACGTACTCGTGGCAGAACCGGATGTCCGTGCCGACGAAGCCCTGGTCGCCCGGCCGCACCGCCGGGATCCCGAGCGCGCCGCTCGACGCGTCCGCGACCCAGTGCCGGGCGAAGATCTTCTCGGCGATCGTCATCGGCCGCTTCGGAGTCGTGATGCGCGGAACGGCGGCCTTCCCCTGGAGTCGCGCGACGTTGTAGTTGAACAGCCCTCCGTACTCGATGATCCCCCGGGAGATGTCCCCCTCGCCGCGCGTGAACTCCTCGAGCGGGATCTCCTCGCCTCGACGCAGGCGGTCGATCAGGGTCAGATCGGTCGAGGTGAAGACGCCCAGGTTCTGGCAGTTCTCGCGGTAGATCCGCTCGATGTTCTCGGCGATGACGAGACGTATGCCGGCCATCAGCTCGGCGTACGGGGACTGCTCGCGCGACGATCCCTTGCCGCGCCGCGTACCGGAGACGGAGCAGACGAACCCGCCGCGCTTCACCGAGCCCCGCTCGACCGGGAACTCGTCGCCGGCCTTGAGACCGAGATAGGGGAAGTCGCCCAGCGTCTCGTCGAAGTAGTAGCAGATGTAGGCCGGGGTGATCTCGTCCGTCGAGATGTTGTCGCGCAGCCTGGGCCGCTTCGGCGAGCCTACCGGTGCCCCGGAGTCGAACGGAAGATCTTCGCCGTCGAGCTGCCGTCGCAGGAGCGCCGGATCCTCCGTCAGAAAGAGCACGCGACCGTCGAAGTGCAGTCGCGGCGGAACCGTGGAGACCTCACGGGTGAGCAGGCTCGGGATCATGTCCGTGCGTTGCGTGGTGGACATCGCATCGTGAGTGGCGTCCAGGGAGCGGGTATCGCGCCCATGTCCATCACGGCTTCACGGTCGTGACGTGGCTGACGGCCGCGCGGCTGCCGCTCCGTAATCATCTACTCCCTGGCTGCAGAACCGATGGCCCAAGCGCCGAACGGCGCCCGACAGGGCGCCGTTCGAAATACTATGGCTCGGAGCGCGGGTGCGCTACTGCGCGCGCCGCTGCGCGCGCCGCGCCGTCGGGGTCAGCGCCGTGCGGGCGGCGGGCGACGCTGCATGCGCGACGCCATCGCCGCGGCGTTCTCGTCGAACACCTTCTGCTGCTCGGCAGTCAGCACCGCGCGCAGGTCGGCCTGAAGCTTGGTGCGCGATTCCATCATCCGCTGCCGCGCCTCGTCGGACATGCCGCCGCCACCACCCTGGCGCATGGCCGTCATTTCCGCCTGGTACTTGGCGCTGATGGAGTCGACTCTCACCTGCTGCTCCGCTGTGAGCGTGATGTTCTGCATCAACATTCGGCCGGGATTCCCTCCCATGCCGCCGCGGCCGCCGCCGGGCGGGCCCTGCTGCGCATGCGCGACTACGGCGCCGCCGAGCACGAGCGAGAGTGAGAGAGCGATCAGGCGGGCGATCTTCATGGATCCTCCAGGAGTGATTCGGAGCGCGATGGTCGCGCTCTCGATCAGTGTGACGTGCTCACAGCCGTAGTAGTTAACGCGCGCCCAGCGGGAATGTTGCTGCCGGGTCCGATCGGAACCGCGGCCTGCCATGCGGCCGGGCGTCGCCGCCGCTGCCGGAATCTTGTCCTGCGCCCCTAGCGCTTTGCGCCAAAAGCGGTATCGTTTGGCGCCCAGACCGGGCGCACAGCGGTGGATGTGGCAATCACGTTGTCCGGCAACGACTTGACTGCGAGTGCCATCGTGACAGAGCCGTCCACGCCAGCACCTTCCTCCCCGCACCAGCCGTTCGCCTCGCCGCCCAGTCCGCCACCGCCGTCGCCTCCTCCACCCCCGCCAGCCCCGGTCAAGTTCCCCATCAACTGGATTCTCGAGCACGCGGCGGCCCCAATCCGCTACCGTGCTCTGCGCGACGTCGCCAGGCTTGGCGGAGACGCGCTGGAAGAGGCCTCGGTGCTCGCGTTCGCCTACCGACCGGCGCTCGTGCTCGCGCTGCAGCAGGCTCCGGACGGCTGCTGGAACCAGTCGATGCTCACGGTGCCACCCGCGCGGGCCGCCAACTTCGAGGGGGTGGGCACGGTCAACGCCGCGCGCCGGCTGCTCGAGTACGGGTGGGATCGCGATTCGCCGCCGCTCGTCCAGGCGCGACGAATTCTCTTCCGGCTGCTCGCCGAGGACGACGATCCGGCGTACCTGTTCGAGCTTGCGCCGAAGGGGAAAGTGGACGCTGAGACGGCCGAGCGGGGGCGGGCGGTTCTCCGCGAGGCCGCGGCGGCGACGCTTGCCCAGGCCGGTTACGAGGGTGATCCGCGACTGCGCGGTGCTGCCCGCAGGGTCACCGAGCGAACTGCCGAGTTCATTCGCTCGCCGCTCGGCGACAAGCCGTTCATCCGTGTGGGAAATCAGCACGTCATTGCCGCCGAGGCTTCACCGCCGTCGCTGTTCACGCTCCAGATGCTCGCCCACATGCCGCTGTATCGCAGCGAGCACTCGGCGGTGCTCGATCTGATCTACGACTACATCGCCCGTCCGATGCCGCGACAGGTGCCGGTGCAGCTGTTCGGCAAGAAGATCCTTCCGCAGCCGCAGCTCGTGCTCGGGGACATGCTGGCGAGCCGGAACGCCGCCGACGCCGACCCGCCGTGGGCGCTGCACTGGCTCGAGCTGATGGCACGGCTCGGCTTCCTCCGTCGCAACGAGGGGTGGGCCCGGCTGTTCGATCGCTTCCTCGATGACCGCGACGCGCAGGGCGTGTGGCACCCTCACAAGGGAACCACGGTGGCGCGGAGTGCGAATCCGCACGTCTGGGCGAACTACCCGCTCGAGGAGGAGCAGGCCGGCGAGGAGCGGTGGACCGACGCGACCTTCCGGCTCGGTCTCATCGCGCGTCTGGCGGGGCGGCCGATCGAACTGGTGTAGAGCATGGCGGAGGGCCGTGCGGCTTGCGGGCGACGGCACTGCCGCTGATGGCCGAGCCGTCGCCGATTCCGCCATCGGAGCGGTGGCCCAACCGCGATCCCGCGGTCGAGGTGCGGCACATCGTGCTCTCCGGAGGCGATCGCGTGCGCACCGTCGCTGCGGGCCCGGCCGGTGGGCAACCCGCGCTGCTGATCCACGGCTGGGCATGCTCCGCCTTCCTGTTCCGAAAGAACTTCGCGGCGCTCGCCGCGGCTGGCTACCGCGCGATCGCGCTCGATCTCAGAGGCCACGGCGAATCGGACAAGCCCGAAGCCGAGAGCGCGTACACGCTCGGTGCGATGACGACTCACGTGCTCGAGGCGATGCACGCGCTCGGACTTCCGCCGGCGGTACTCGTCGGCCAGTCGATGGGCGGGCGCATCGCGCTCGAGGCGGCGCGTCGTGCCCCGGAGCGCGCGACGCGCGTGGTCCTGATCGACTCGGTGGGCTTCGGGCGCGTGGGCGCGAGTCGCGTGCTTCGGCTCGCCGGCTGGCACGGCTTCGAGCGGCTGCTCCCCCACCTGGTCCGACGTGAGACGATCCGGCTCGTGCTGCGCGCCACCTCCGGTGCCCGCCGGCGATTCACCGAGCGCGACATCGACGAGTACGTCGCGGCCAGCCGCTCGCCGGAGTTCCTTCGCGCGATGCAGACCCTCCTTCGCGTGTTCGCCTGGGAGCCGCTGAACCCCGAATTCCTCGATACCGTGTCGCACCCGCTCCTGCTCGTGCTGGGCACGCGCGACCGGGTCGTCCGGTTTCACCGTAGCAACCGACTCCTCAGGGAGCGCCCGGGGCTCACCGTGTCATGGATCGAGGGCGCCGGGCATGCGCCGAACGAAGAGATGCCCGAGGAGACGAATCGAGTGATCGTCGAATGGCTGGCCCCCTTGATCGATCGATCCCGCGCGATGTCGTAGCGCCAATGCCCGCAATGGCCTAAATTGCTTCAGACGGTCAGCCGCTCGCGTTCCGCGGGCCGGGGCCGATCGTCAAGCCTGGGGAGGCGAGGCTCGCATGAGGCGAGCACGCCGGCCGCAATCGACGTTCGCCGAGCGACACGGGTCGCGGCGCCGGCGGCACCCCGGAGCAACGACACTTTCATCACGATCGCGACGGTCCTCCACGACCATCCGCGCTCGCCCCCTCGGTGGGGCGCGGAGGCGTGGGGATGGGTGGCCGCAAAGGGCGGGCACCCCCGGGCGCGAGACGCAGGGGACATGGAAACCACAGCAGACACATCGAAGTCGAGCTTCGCGGGGCTCGGGCTCACCCGCGAACTGCTCGAAGCCGTGCACGATGCCGGCTACACCGAGCCCACGCCGATCCAGCACCAGGCAATACCGCTCGCCCTCAACGGTCGCGACCTGATCGGGCTCGCCCAGACCGGCACCGGAAAGACCGCCGCGTTCACGCTCCCGATCATCCAGCGGCTCCTCGGCGGTCCCCACCGGACCCGGGCCCTCATTCTGACGCCGACGCGCGAGCTCGCCGCACAGGTCGAGGAGAGCTTCCGCAAGTACGGGCGGCACGCGCCGCTCGACGTCGTCCCGGTGTTCGGCGGCGTGCCGCTGGAGCCGCAGACGAAGATGCTCCGCGCGGGAGTGGACGTGGTCGTCGCCACACCGGGCAGGCTGATCGACCATCTGGAGCGCCAGAACGTGGTGTTCGACGATCTCGAGATCCTCGTCCTCGACGAGGCCGACAGGATGCTCGACATGGGCTTCGCGCCGCAGATCAACCGGATCGTCGCCCAGATACCGAAGTGGCGGCAGACGCTGCTGTTCAGCGCGACGATGCCGCCCGAGGTGGAAGCCCTGGCCCGCAAGTATCTGCGCAAGCCGACCGTGGTCCAGGTCGGACGGCGCTCCCAGGCGGCGACGACGGTGACCCACGCCGTCTATCCGGTCCCGCGCGAGCGCAAGAGCGCCCTCCTCGCCTCGCTGCTCAGAGACGGGAAGCTGGATTCGGTGCTCGTGTTCACGCGGACCAAGCACGGCGCCGACCGGGTGGTCATGCACCTCGAGCAGGAAGGGATCGCCTCCACGGCCATGCACGCCGACAAGTCGCAGGTCCAGCGCACACGGGCACTCGAGGACTTCAGGTCGGGCGTGGTGCGGGTGCTGGTGGCGACCGACATCGCCCAGCGCGGACTGGACATAACGGGGATCTCACACGTCGTGAACTACGACGTCCCGCAGCAGGCCGAGGATTACGTGCACCGCATCGGCCGAACCGGGCGCGCTGCCGCCACCGGGGATGCGTATACGTTCATGGCGCCCGACGAGATCGCGATGGTGCGGACGATCGAGCACGTGATTGGGCAGCCGATTCCGCGGATCTCCGTGCCGGGTTACGATTTCGGGACGGTCGCGGCGGACTGAATCAGGGATTTCCGTGACTTGTCAGCGGCGCACTCGGCCGAGTCGCGACACGACAACGGTGTCCGCAGCGCTCCCGCGCTCGATGACCAGCGTCAGGTTGGCCGCGCCGTAGCCGACGCCGGTCGGGTGGTAGGACATCGAATCGCGGGTCGCGCGGAGCGCCACGCGGTGTGTTGCGGCGAGCGGGCGGTGGTGGACCGTGTCGAGCCCGACCCGGACGGTCAGTGTGCCCGGGACCGGATCGATCAGAACCGTGCTCCGGCGCGCATGGCGGATCGCCAGGTGCCGCGCGACGCCGAACGTCGCCGCCGCCTCGTTGGTCGCCGCGGTGACTCGGGCGCGGTCGAGCAGCGCGGCGGCGCGCGGGATGGAGAGCGTCGCCAGTATTGCCAGGAACGAAACGACGACCATGGCTTCGAGCAGAGTGGCGCCGGGGCGCGGGCGTGCGGACATGGATCTGGCGCGGGGATCGGCGGCACGTGCGAGGTGAGTGGCACCAGTCACGTGCGGCATGGGTCTCGCACACGATCGGCGCATCGCCGGTCGCGAGCGGCATCGATCGCCCGCTACCGGCATCGCGTCGGCGCCGCAGCGTCGGGGTCCGGATCGTCCGCCGCGTCCATGTCGTCCGCCACATCCATGTCGCCCGCCGCATCCGGTTCAACATGGCATTCACCCCGAGCAGAGCTCGCGATCGATCGCCGGAATCACGTGTCCGACCGTCGGAGAGTTCGATGACCGCCCGCGTCGCCACCGTGGCCCTCCTCCTCGTCGGCGCGGCGTGCGTACGACCACCGCAACCGGTGCTCGAGCCGCTCCCGGTGCCCGGCCCGGTCGACACGAGCGTAGCCGCGCCGCCGGTCGAGGTCGACACGATGGTCTCGTACCGGGTTCCTGCATTCCGCCCTCTGCCGCTGGTTCGCTGGGGCCCGCCGCCGCCAGGGGAGGCGCGGCCGCCGCGCGAGCGCACCTACGACCTCCAGCACCAGGTCATTCGCGTCCGATTCGACTGGGATCGCCTGGCGGTGGTGGGAAGCACTACGCTGAGAGTGGCGGGGCTGCCTGATCGCGAGAGCGTCCCGGCGATCGCGCTCGACGCCGTGGGTATGACGATCGCGCGCGTCACCGCCGCCGGCGCGGTCCTGCGCCACGACTACGACGGGCGCACTCTCACCGTTCACCTGCCGGCTTCCCTTCGCCCGCGCGCGGCTGCCACGTTCACCGTCGAGTACGAGGCGGCGAGTCCGGCCCGCGGTGCCTGGTTCGTCCCGCGCAAGCGCGTCGTCTGGACGCAGGGACAGCCGGAGAACACGCGCTACTGGGTTCCGACGTTCGACCATCCCGGCGACAGGACGACGTGGGAGATCATCGTCCGCGCGCCGGCCAGCGAGATGGCGCTGTCCAACGGCCGGCTCGTCGCGTCACGGCGCGTCGGGAGGGAGATCGAGTGGCACTGGTCGCAGGCGGAGCCCGCGTCCACGTACCTGATGAGCGTCGTCACTGGAGACTACACCGTCCTCCAGGACACCTGGCGCGACAAGCCCCTCGCCTACTGGACGTATGCGGACTCCGTCGCCGCCGCCTGGCGCGGATTCGGAAAGACGCCGCGGATGACCGAATGGCTGGCCGTGCTCACCGCCATGCCGTACCCGTGGGCCAAGTACGACCAGGTGGTGGTCCCCGACTACATCTACGCGGGCATGGAGAACGTCACCGCGACCACGATGGCGGACGACGCGATCCTTCATCCGACGTGGGCGGCGGCGCACGCGGGCGCCCGCGCCGAGAACCTCGTCATGCACGAGCTCGCGCACCAGTGGTTCGGCAATCTCGTCACGGCGCGCGACTGGTCGCACATCTGGCTCAACGAGGGGTTCGCCCGGATGCTCGAGATGGTCTGGCGCGAGGAGGAGCACGGCGCCGATGAAGGTGCCTGGATGCGCCTCCTCGTCCGCGAGCAGGCGCTGGCCGCCGACGTGCGCGCGCGCCGCCCCCTGGTCTGGGACCGCTGGTCGAGCGACCCGATCGAGGCCTTCCTCAGCGGTCACGTCTACGCGCGCGGAGCGACCGTGCTCGAGATGCTGCGCACCACTCTCGGCGACGATGCCTTCTGGAGCGGCGTGGGCGATTATCTCGCGACTCACCGCCTCGGGGTCGTCGAGACGGCCGACCTGCGCGCGGCTCTGGAGCGCTCCAGCGGCCGTGATCTGAGCGCGTCGTTCGCTCAGTGGGTCGATGGCGCCGGCTATCCGGCTTTCCGCGTTTCGGCGGCGTACGATTCGCTGACGCGAGCTCTCGCCCTGACGGCCGAGCAGGTGCAGCCGCGCGACTCGCTGACCGGCTGGTTCTCGGCCGACCTGACCGTCGAGGTCCTCACCGACAGTGGAGTCGTGCGCGACGTGGTCGCAGTCCGCGACAGCGTAGCGCGTCATTCGGTGCTGCTCCGCGCCGCTCCACGGGCGATCGTCTGGGACGGGGAAGGGCGGGTGCTCCAGGTCGTCGATCTGCCCCGCTCGACGGTCATGCTGGCGCACCAGCTGGCGCACACAACGTCGATTCCGGCACGGGCCGAGGCGGTGCGACTGCTGGCCGAGCGCACGACCGAGATGCCGGCCGTGGACGCGCTCGCGCGGGCGGTGCGCGCCGATCCGTTCTGGGGGATCAGGGTTCAGGCGGCGCAGGCCCTGGCCGGGACGGCTCTGGCGACCGATGCGGCCGCGTCGGCGCTGCTCGATGCGACCTCGGACTTCGATCCTCGTGTGCGGGAGTCGGCGGCGGCGGCGCTCGGGCAGCTCGTAATCGAGCCCGACTCCAGCGCGGTACCTGTGCAGCACGCCGGGCAGCGCGCGGCGCGGCTCGAGACGCTGATCGAGCACGACACGACGCGCCAGGTTCGGGCCGCTGCCGTGCGGTCGCTGGCGGCTCTCGATCGTGAACGCGGGCTCCGGGCGATCCGGGCGATGCTCGGCCGCGACGCCTGGACGGACATCGAGCGGCGCGCCGCCCTGTCCACGCTGGCCGAGATTGGTGACACCGTCGGGTGGCCGCTCGCCCGTGAGCAGTTGCGGGCGCGCTACCATGGCACTCGCGTCGTCGCCATCGCCGCGCTCCTCGCGACGGGCCAGGGGCGTGCGGCCGAATCTGCCGTCGCCATCGCGTCGCTCCTCGACGACCAGACGCCCGCCGTCAGGATCGCCGCCGCACAGGCGCTGGCCCGGCTCGGCGCCCGCACGGCCGCGCCGGCACTGGAGGCCCGACGTGCGCGCGAGCTCGATCCACGAGCCAGGGAGGCCATCGATACGTCGCTGCGCGCTCTCGGCGCGCAGCGATCGCCAGCGGCCGCAAGGTGATCAGGCGAACTTGAACAGGTGGTCGAGCTTCGTCAGCGAGAGCAGGTGGCGGAGGTCCCGTGGGACTCGCACCAGCTCGAGGGGCAGGCGCAGCTCGTTCGCGCGCTTCTGGAGCAGGACCAGGATCCCGAGCCCTGCGGCATCGAGCTCCTCGGTCTGAGCCAGGTCGAGTCGGGCGACAGGAGCTCCCTCGAGTGCCTGTCGTTCGACGTAGGCCAGCGCGGCCTTGCGGAAGTCACCGCGATTCTCGGCCTTGATCCGCGAGGGCGCCGCGAAGGCGTCGTGCGGGATCCCGGCGTTCGGCATCGCGAGTGCGGCAGCGGCCGATTCGTTGTTGGCGTAGGTAGTGGGCAGCATGGCGGCTCTCCTTTCCCGGCATCGGGTTGACGGTATGGTGTTCCGTTCCGTCGCGTGCGCTGCGGGTGCTGCATCGAGCGCTGGGGCCGCCTTGGCAGGAACCGGGTAACGCCACCTTTGCTTCGACTTCCATCCGCGGGCGACTTCGATGAAGTGCTGGCGCGGCGGTGGCATCGGTCTCCTCTAACACCTTCGGCAACCGGACGATCTCGAAATCCTCCTCGAGACTCCTGGCTTTGCGGCCCCGCCTCGCGACGGGTGTGCTCTTATCGGGTGACCGGTAAGTCCGTTCAGTTGTGCCCCACTGTAAAGCGAATGCCATGCCAGGCATGTCGCACATTGTAACGCCATACGGCGCACCGAGTTAACACCGTACCCATGCCCGCGGTACCATCTGGGGGTCTGGCCTTTTGCGGAAAGGCGACGCGAATTTCATGGACTGGCGACAATCTCCGCTGCACTGTCGTTTTCCTCGACAATGTGGTGATTGTTGGCCTCCAGGGACGCGTATGCCGACGGTCCTGGCCTCACGAGAGGCATGCCCGCTCGATTTCCTCTCCCTCCGGTACTCGAATGAAACGATCCCGTTCGTGCATCGCCGCCTCGATCGGCGTGTTCGTCGTCGCCGGCGCGTGCTTCAACCCCGGTGCCGACATTGCGACCGGCGAGATGATCCTGGGGCTCACCGATGCGGTCGAGGATCTGCGCATGGAGACCTCGATTCTCCAGGATCAGATCGACTCTCTGTCGGTCGAGATCACCCGGCAGGATTCGCTGATCAGGAGGCTGGCCGATCACACGGGATTGTACATGCCTCCCCGGTGATCGATACCGGTACTCTATCCCGCGCGGCGCATCCCCGATATACTCGGTTTCTCACCTTTCCCCATACGGCCATGCGTGCACTCCGGCGACTGCCCATCTTCGGCGTATTCATGCTGGCGCCCGTGGTCATCCACGCGCAGCAGCCGATCGACTCCGCCTACACTGCCAGGATCCGCGAGCTGACGCCCACGCACCCCCAGTGGACGTTCACGACCGAGCTGGTCGATCATCTCCCCTCCTCGCCGACCGTACCGACGCCTCTCGCCGTGCTCGGCTACGTGCCGGGGACGGTCGGCAAGCTGACCGGCGTCGCCGACGTGAACCGCTACTTCCGCGAGGTGGCGCGCACCTCGCCCCGCGCGGAGCTGTTCTCGCTGGGGATGAGCGACGAGGGACGGGAGATGCTGATCATGGCGATCTCCGACGAGCAGACGATCCGCGATCTCGACCGGCAGCGCGGCAACATGGCCCGGCTCGCCGACACGCGCGGACTCCCGGCGGCCGAGCGAGAGCGGCTCCTTCGCGAGACCAAGCCGAGCTACTGGCTCACCGGAGCGATCCACTCGCCCGAGACGGGGAGCCCGGAGATGCTGATGGAGCTCGCATACCGCCTGGCGGTCGATGAGGGCGAGCACTCGCGGGCGATCCGGCGCAACCTGATCGTGCTCATCACGCCGATCGTCGAGGTGGACGGGCGCGACCGCATCGTGGATGCCTACCGCCTCCAGAAGGAGCTCGGGCTCTCCTCGCGGACGCTCATCTACTGGGGGAAGTACACGGCGCACGACAACAACCGCGACGGGATGGCGATGTCGCAGCAGCTGTCGCGCAACATCGCCGGCGGCTTCGAGCGATTCCGGCCGATCGTCATGCACGACCTCCACGAGTCGGTGCCGTTCCTCTACACGAGCACCGGGATGGGACCGTACAACGAGGAGTTCGATCCGATCCTCGTCAACGAGTGGCACACGCTGGCCTATCAGGAGATCAACGAGCTGACCCGGCGCGGGCTCCCCGGGATCTGGACGCACGGATTCTACGATGGGTGGGGACCCAACTACATGCTCGGCGTGGCGCAGTTCCGGAACTCGATCGGTCGATTCTACGAGACGTACACGTCCTCGGGCGCCGACTGCACCACCGCCAACCTCAACGCGAATCAGACGCGGCGCATCTGGTACCGGACCAATCCGCCGGTGAGCGGGATCGAGTGGTGCATCCGCAGCAACATCAACTTCTCCCAGTCGGGCGTGCTGGTGGCGATGCGCTACGTCGCCGACAACCGGGAGACGTTCCTCCAGAACTTCGTCGCCAAGGTGGACCGGCAGATCGGGAAGGGCCGGACGCAGGCGCCGTACGCGTTCGTCATCCCGCGCGGGCAGCGGCGCGCCGCCGAGGCGGCCGATCTGGTGAACCTGTTCCGGATGCACGGCTCGGAGATCCACGTCGCTTCGGGGACGTTCACGGCAGGCGCCGACACGATCGCCGCCGGCGACTGGATCGTGCGGATGGACCAGCCGATCACGGCGATGGTGCGCACGCTTCTCGCCACCTACCGTTACCGGCCCGACGATCCCAACCCATACGATGACACCGGCTGGACGATCGACGCGACTCGTAACCTGACTGTGCACCGGATCGCCGACTCGACGGTACTCGGACAGCCGATGGAACGGGTGGACGAGATAGTCGTGGTCACCGGGTCGGTCGAGGGTACGGGGAGCACGCTGCTGGTGCCGCATCTCGGCGACTGGCGCTCGGCGGTTCTCCCCTGGCGTGTCGCGCCGGCGCGGGTCGCGGTGGCCGACAGCGGCTTCACGGCCGGCGGCGAGTCGTTCCCGGCGGGCACGTTCATCGTCACGGGCGCGCGCGGCTCGGCAGCCCGGGATGCGGTGCGGCAGCTCGGGCTGCGCGCGGTGGCCGCAGCGGAGGCACCCGCCGTGCGCCAGCACCAGATCACGCTGCCTCGCCTGGCGCTGATGCACACCTGGCTGGAGACGCAGAACGAGGGGTGGGTGCGCCACGTCTTCGACTCGCTCGGCATTCCCTACACCTACATCTCCACGCAGACACTGAGGAACCCGCGGGCGCTGGACCGGTTCGACGTCGTGGTGCTCGGCCACGCCAATGGAACGACGCAGGCGCTGGTGCACGGCCGGCCGATGGTCGGCCCGGCGATCCCGTGGAAGAAGTCGGCGCTCACGCCGAGCCACGGCGTCTACGATCAGACCGACGACATCCGCCCATCGATGGGGCTCGATGGCGCGGCGGCGCTCCACCGGTTCGTCGAGCGCGGCGGGCTACTGCTGGTCGAGGGCAACTCGAGCCGCCTGCCGATCGACCTGGGGTTCACCACCGGGGTCAACACGCCGCAGACGAACCAGCTTCGCGTGCGCGGGACGATCGTCCGCGCCCAACAGGGCACGGCCAGCCCGATCCTCTACGGTTACGAGAACCGCACGATCCCGGTGTACTTCAGCAACCAGGCGATGTTCACGCTGGGCGGCGGCGGCGGCGGCGGCGGTGGGGGTGGCGGCGGCGCGGCGGCGGCCGACACCGCGGCAACTTCCCTTCGCCCGCGCGCGGTCGTGAACTTCCACTCTCAGGCCGACTCGCTGCTCATCTCCGGTCTGCTGGTCGGCGGCCAGGAGATGACCGGCCGCGCTGCGGTCGTCTCGGCCCCGGTCGGGCGCGGACACGTGGTGCTGTTCGGGATCCGCCCGTTCTGGCGCTGGAACACCCAGGGCACGTTCGCGATGGCGATCAATGCGATCGCGAACTGGAATGCTCTGAGTGTCGAGCCGGCGCAACCACCGAAGACTGGCCCGGTGGCCGCAGGCTTGCAAGAGCCGTGATGCGCCGGCATCACACCGGCGCCTTCGGCGGATCGACCATTCGCTTCGCGGTCCGGCCGGACCGGCGGCCGATGCCGACCACTTCCAGGCACAGCAAATGAAAGTATCGATCGAGTACTGCACGGTCTGAAACTACGAGCCCCGGGCCACCAGTCTGGCGGCCGAGATCGAACGGGCACACCCCGACGCGGAGGTTCAGTTGCTCCCGTCGGGCGGCGGCCGGTTCGAGGTGCTCGTCGATGGAACGCCGATCTTCGAGAAGTCGAAGCTCGGGCGGCACGCCAACCCGGCCGAGATTCTCGAGTTGATCGGCGCGCGCCGTTGAGCCGGGCCCTCCGGGCGTCCGGAACCGGCGCCGATCGTCGCGCGAGGGGTGCAGCTTCGGCCCCGGACGACGCATCTTCATGGCGTTCCGATCCCACCCGAACGCTCCGATCATGCGCATCGCCATCTCCACGGGCGGCGGAGACGCCCCCGGTCTCAACGCGGTCATCCGCGCCGCCGTCCTCACGGCGATATCCAACGGCTGGGAAGTCCTCGGCATCAAGCGGGGCTTCGCCGGGCTGCTCGGCGAGGACGAGGTCATCCCGCTCACCCGCGACTCGGTGCGCGGGATCGCCCATCTGGGCGGCACGATCCTCCGGACGACCAACCGCGGCAATCCGTTCTCGTACCCGATCCGTCAGCCGGATGGCAGCTACGTCGAGGTGGACCGCTCGGACGAGCTGCTCGCCAACGCCCGCGCCTTCGGGATCGATGCGATGATCTCGATCGGCGGCGACGGCTCGCTGGCGATCGCGCAGCAGCTCCACGACCGCGGCGTGAAGATCGTCGGCGTGCCGAAGACGATCGACAACGATGTCAGCGGCACCATCACCACCTTCGGCTTCGACACGGCGGTGCAGACGGCCATCGACGCGATCGACAAGCTGCACACTACGGCGGAGAGCCACAGCCGGGTGATCGTGCTGGAGGTGATGGGGCGGGAGGCAGGCTTCATCGCTCTGCACGCCGGGCTCGCCGGCACCGCCGATGTCATTCTCATCCCCGAGATCCCCTACGAGATCGACAAGGTGTGCGACAAGATCGTGGCCCGCGACCGCGCGGGGCGGCACTTCTCGATCGTCGTCGTGGCCGAGGGCGCGTTCCCGAAGGGAGGCGAGGTGTCGGTGCTCGGCGAGTCGATGCCCGGCCAGGCGAAGCGGGTCGGCGGCCTCGCCGACCGTCTGGCGCAGGAGATTCAGACGCGGACCGGCAAGGAGACGCGCTCGCTGGTGCTCGGCCACCTCCAGCGCGGCGGGATGCCGACCGGCTACGACCGGCTCCTCGCAACCCGCTTCGGCGGCGCGGCGGTTCGCGCGATCGCCGACGGCCGGTGGGGCCACATGGTGGCGCTCCACTCGCCCCACATCGTTACTGTGCCGTTCCTCGAGGCGATCCGGGACAAGAAGCGGGTCGATCCCGAGCACGACGTCGTGAGGACGGCGCGGTCGACGGGGATCAGCTTCGGGGATTAGGGATAGGGGATAGGGGATAGGGGATAGGGGATAGGGAACAGGGGACAGGGGACAGGGAGGAGGGACCAGGACGGGGAGGGGCTGATTCGTCTGTTCGCCCAGCATGGCCGGGTCCGCCGCCGTAAGATAGACTGCAGTCTCTCCGACCCGTTCACCCCTCACCCGGCCCGATTCATGTTCAGATCCGTCCTCGGCGCCGCCGCCGCGGCCGTGCTCGTCGGCTCATTACTTTCGCCGGTCGAGGCACAGCGCGCGCCGGCACGGACGCCCGCCGCGCAATCAGCCGGCGCTCCGCTCTCCGACTCCGCGCTTCATGCGGCGTTCGCTCCGCGCTCACTCGGCCCGGCGATCGTCAGCGGCCGGATCTCCGACATAGCGATTCCCGATGGCCCCGCACAGCGCGCCGAGGGGCGGCTCGGGAAGACAATCTACGTGGCGGCGGCGTCGGGGGGCGTCTGGAAGTCGACCAACGCAGGCACGACGTGGGAGCCGATCTTCGACGACTACGGGGCGAGCTCGATCGGCGACATCGCCGTCGCGCCATCGAACCCGGCGATCGTCTGGGTGGGGACGGGCGAGCAGAACAATCTGCGCAGCTCGTCGTGGGGCGACGGGATCTACAAGTCCGAGAACGGCGGCCGGACGTTCGCGCACATGGGGCTGCGCACCTCGCAGCACATCGGGCGCATCGTCATCCATCCGGCGAACCCGGACATCGTCTGGGTGGCCGCCGCCGGGCCGCTGTGGGGAGAGGGCGGCGAGCGCGGTCTGTTCAAGACGACCGACGGCGGCCGGACGTGGAGGGCGACGCTGACGATCAGCAGGCACACCGGCGTCACCGACGTGGCGATCGATCCGTCGAACGCCGACGTGCTGTACGCCGCGGCGTATCAGCGCGAGCGGCGGGCCTGGAGCTTCATCGGCGGCGGGCCGGAGAGCGGGATCTTTAAGTCGACCGATGGAGGCGAGACGTGGCGCGCGGTGAGGGAAGGGCTCCCGACCACCGACATGGGGCGTATCGGGCTCGACGTCTGCGAGTCGTCGCCGCGGATCGTCTACGCGGTCGTGCACGCCCGCGAGGGCGGCGTCTTCCGGTCGGAGAATCACGGCGAGAGCTGGACGCGGGCCAGCGGCATCTCATCGATCCCCTGGTTCTTCGGGCAGATCCGGGTCGATCCGCGGAACTGCGATCGCGTCTACTTCCTCGGCGTAACGCTCCAGGTCTCGGAGGACGCCGGGCGCACCTGGAGGAGGATCGCCGCGCAGACGCATGCAGATCACCACGCAATGTGGATCGACCCGCTCGACTCCGACCACGTCGTGATCGGCAACGACGGCGGCGTCTACATCTCGCACGACCGCGGCGCGACCTGGGGTTTCTCGGAGAATCTGCCGCTCGCCCAGTTCTACGCGATCGGTGCCGATCTTCGTGAGCCCTACTACCACGTTTACGGCGGCACGCAGGACAACAGCACGTGGGGCGGGCCCAGTCAGACTCGCGCCCGGACCGGGATCCGCAACGCCGACTGGTATCGTACTTCGGGGGGTGACGGCTTCTACGCGGCGATCGATCCGGTGGATCCCGACATCGTCTACTCGGAATCGCAGAACGGCGGGATCGTGCGGTTCGACGTCAGGACCGGCGAGCGGAAGACGATCAAGCCTCAGCCGCGGCCGGGTGAGCCGGCGTACCGGTGGAACTGGAGCGCGCCGATCCTGATCTCGCCGCACGATCACCGCACGATCTGGTTCGCCGCCAATCACGTCTTCCGGAGCCCCGACCGCGGCGACACCTGGGTGAGACTGGGTCCCGACCTGACGCGTCAGCGCAACCGCGACTCGCTTCCGATCATGGGGCGCGTGTGGGGACGCGATGGTCTGTCGCGCCACGAGGGTGTGGCCGACTACGGGAACATCTCGGTGCTCGACGAGTCGCCGATCCGGGCGGGGCTGGTCTACGCCGGCACCGACGATGGGCTGATCCAGGTGTCGCTGGACACAGGACGGACGTGGCGGCGCATCGACCGGTTCCCCGGCGTTCCGGAGGAGACGTCCGTCAGCCGTGTGGTCGCCTCGCGTCATGCCGAGGGCACGGTGTACGCGACTTTCGACGGGCACCGCAGCAACGACTTCCGGCCGTACGTGCTGAAGAGCACCGACCACGGCCGCACCTGGCGCTCGATCACCGCCAACCTGCCGCCGCACGGCTCGACGCACGTGATCCGTGAGCATCACCGGAATCCGGACCTGCTGTTCGTCGGGACCGAGTTCGGCCTGTTCTACTCGATCGACCGCGGCGGCGCGTGGACGCGGCTCGGGGCCGGGCTGCCGACGGTGATCGTGCACGACCTGATCGTTCATCCGCGGGAGAACGACCTGATCATCGGGACGCACGGGCGCGGCATCTACATCATCGACGACATCACTCCGCTCGAGCAGCTCGCCGCGGCACGCCGGGCGACGCTGGCGCATCTGTTCCCGGTGAGGGCGGCGACGCTGCACAACATCAGCGATGCGATCCCTGGTCCGCGCGGTGCTGGCGCGCTCGGCGACCGGATGTTCTCGTCGCCCAATCCGCCGCCGGGCGCGGCGATCACGTATTTCGTCAAGGAGGACTTTCCGCGCGGGCGCACGATGTCGCTGACGGTGTTGGACGCCCGGGGGCGCAAGGTGCGCGAGCTCGCGGCGCTGGCGACGCCGGGGCTGCACCGGGTGCACTGGGATCTTCGGCACGCGGCCGCGTACACGGCGCCACGCCCGGCTGGCACGGGTGGCGGCGCCGGCGGCGGTGGTGGTGGCGGCGGTGGTGGTGGCGGCGGTGGTGGTGGCGGCGGTGGTGGTG
>DATKCV010000059.1:0-20484 GCA_035513015.1 Gemmatimonadaceae bacterium | reverse complement strand
ACCACCGCACCGCGCGCCGCCGCGCGAATGCGCGACCGGCTATCGGCCGCTCCCGCTCAGCGACTCGGCCATCCGCACGGCCTCGTACGCGTTGACGATGCCGCCGGTCGCCGACAGGTCGCCGAACCGGACGCGCTCGCCATCCGAGCCGGGCCGCACGACCATCTGGTCGGGGCGGCGCGTGGCCGACTCCAGGATTATGCGGCGCACGTCGACCGCGGTCAGATCGGGATAGTAGGCCATGAGAAGCGCGGCGACGCCGGAGACGACTGGCGCGGCCATGCTCGTGCCGCTGTTGCTGTCGTAGCCACCGTCGAGCACCGTCGAGTAGATGTCCTCGCCGGGCGCGAAGAGATCCACCTGCTCGCGGCCATAGTTGCTGAACGGCGCGGCCAGGCTGTCGAGGCCCTTCCACGATGAGGCGCCGACCTCGATCCAGTTCCGCGCCCGTCCACCGTCGTCGTAGAAGGGCGATGGATAGCTGGGAGTCTCGGCGACGTCCTCGCCGTCGTTCCCGGCGGCATGCACGAGCAGCACGCCACGCGACTCGGCGTAGCGCACCGCCTCGTCCACCACCTGCTTCTGCGGCGAGAACGCCTTGCCGAAGCTCATGTTGATGATGTGGGCGCCGTTGTCGACGGCGTAGCGGATCGCGTTGGCGACGTCCTTGTCGCGCTCGTCGCCGTCGGGAACCGTGCGCACCGACATGATTTTGACGCCGGTCGCGATTCCATCCATGCCCAGTTCGTTGCCGCGCGCGGCGGCGATGATCCCGGCGACGTGCGTGCCGTGCGCGGCGTCGGGGCCCATCACGTCGGAGTTCCCGTAATGGCGCTCGGCGAGGTTCTGGTAGTCGTCGCCCACGATTCCACGCGGATCGAAGTTCGGGTTGAGCTTGTACTCGAGCTGCGACCGGAACTCCTTCCTGGCCTCCTCGACCAGCTGCGGCGTGATCCCGCTGGCGAGGAGCTGAAGGAACATCTGCCGGGCCTCGCGAACCTCGGGACGCGTCGAGGAGATCCGGTCCACGCTCTCGCGGGTCAGCGAGTCCGTGCCCGCCGCCTGGCGGAGCAGCGGGAGGACCTGCGACAGGGCCGCGTCGATCGAGATCACGTTCTGGAGGATCTGCTCGGCCTCCGACCGGTCGTGCTCGAACCGCTCGCGCACCTCCTCGCAGAACCGCGCGTCCAGATTCTGAACCGGTCCGGCGATCCCGGTCTCGGCGCCCCGCGTGCAGGCGACGTGGAGTCGCGTCACCTCGTAAGTGTCCAGATGCACGTTCCGGCCATCCGGATTGCCGATGAATCCCCACCCGCGGATGTCGTCCACGTATCCGTTGCGGTCGCTGTCGGCGCCGTTCGCCGTCTCACGCGTGTTGATCCAGAGGTTCGGCCGCAGGTCGGCGTGGACCGTGTCGACGCCGGAGTCGAGGATCGCGACCACGACCGTGCGCCGCGGCTGCCGGCCAGCGAGGATCTCGCGATAGGCGCGATGGACACCGATGCCGAACACCCCATCGGTGGCGAAGTCGCGGAGGTGCCAGTCGGTGGATGCCTCACGAAGCGTGATCGGAGCCATCCTGACCGGCGTGCCCTGCTCGACTTCGGCAGGCACCGGCGCAGGCGCCCGGGTGGTGGTGGCGGCGGCGGGCGCACAGGCGGCCATCGCGAGCGCCGCGAGGCCGATCAGGAAGCGTGGTAGCATGACGAGCTCTGTGTCTGGGGACGGCGCGAGCGCCACCGCGTGCCTGGGGTCCGGCGCGGACCCGCGGGCGCGAGGCGGCTGTGAATCAAGGGGTCAGAGTCGTTGAAAGCAGCCAGCCACCTCATCGGTGGCTGGCCGCCTGTAATCATAGCGGGTCCCGCGCAATCGCGGGGCCGTGCCGGGATGGAGTGCGGGTCCCCGCGAGCGGAGAGGCGGACTTGGCGACGAGCTCCCAACCGGCGTGCCGGGGAAGCGGTTGAACGCCTCACGATCGGCAACATGGCGGTAGCGCGCAAGCCCTTTGGCGGCCATCCTGGCGGTCGCTTACGGCACTTGCCTTGCCACCCTCGCAGACCCTCATGCCCTCACCGATCGAAGACTACGCGCTCATCGGAGACTGTGAGACCGCGGCACTGGTCTCGCGCGACGGCTCGCTCGACTGGCTCTGCTGGCCGCGGTTCGACTCCGGTGCCTGCTTTGCCGCGCTGCTCGGCGGCCCGGAGCACGGCCGGTGGCAGATCGCCCCGCGCGAGCAAGTGCTTCGCACCACCCGCCGCTACCGTGGCGACACCATGATCCTGGAGACGGAATTCGAGACCGCGGAAGGTGCCGTCACGCTGATCGACTTCATGCCGCCACGCGGCACCGAGTCCGATCTGGTGCGCATCGTGGCCGGCAAGCGCGGACGCGTGACAATGAGCACGGAGCTCGTTCTTCGCATGGACTACGGATCGACCGTGCCGTGGGTGAGCCGTTCCGGGGACGGCGCTCTGCGGGCGATCGCCGGCCCCGACATGTTGGTACTGCGCACCAATGTTCCGCTTCGCGGCGAAGGGCGGACGACCGTGGGTGAGTTCACGGTCGCGGCCGGCGAGGAGGTCACGTTCGTTCTCGCCTGGGGGCCGTCGCACCTGCCGACGCCGGAGTGCGTCGATCCGCACGACGCCCTCGCCGGGACCGAGGCGTTCTGGGGCGAGTGGGCAGCGAAGTGCGCTTACGAGGGCGAGTGGCGCCCGGCGGTGGTGCGGTCTCTGTTGACGCTCAAGGCGCTCACCTACCGTCCTACAGGCGGAATCGTCGCCGCGCCGACCACGTCGCTTCCCGAGGAGCCCGGTGGAACGCGCAACTGGGACTACCGCTACTGCTGGCTGCGCGACGCCACGCTCACTCTGCTGACGCTGATGGACGCGGGGTACTACGAGGAAGCGAGCGCGTGGCGGGACTGGCTGATCCGCGCCGCCGCCGGCGGCCCCGAACAGATTCAGATCATGTACGGGATCGCTGGCGAGCGGCACCTGCGAGAGTGGGAGGTGCCGTGGCTCCCCGGCTACCAGGGTGCGCAACCCGTCCGCATCGGGAACGCGGCCTACGATCAGCTTCAGATCGACGTGATCGGCGAGGTGCTCGACGCGCTACACCAGGCCCGCCTCGGTGGACTTCCGGGCAACGACGACAGCTGGACTCTTCAGAAGGCGCTCGTCGCCCACCTCGGCCGGGTGTGGCGCGATCCGGACGAGGGAATCTGGGAGGTGCGCGGCGGCCGTCAACACTTCACGCACTCCAAGGTGATGGCCTGGGTGGCCATGGACCGTGCGGTGAAGAGCGCCGAACACTTCGGCCTCGATGGACCGGTGGACGAATGGCGCGCCCTGCGCGAGTCGATCCATGCCGAGGTGTGCGAGCGGGCCTTCGACCCGGAGCTGCGCTCGTTCGTGCAGGCGTATGGCAGTACCCAGCTCGACGCCAGCGTGCTGCTGATCCCGATCGTCGGCTTCCTCCCGAGCGATGATCCGCGCGTCGTCGGCACCGTCGAAGCCATCGAGCGTCGCCTGATGATCGATGGACTGGTGTACCGCTACGACTCCAGGGCGACCGACGACGGGCTCCCACCGGGAGAGGGAGCGTTCCTGGCCTGCAGCTTCTGGCTCGCCGACAACTACGTGCTGCTCGGCCGGCACGACGACGCACGCGCGCTTTTCGAGCGACTGCTCTCGCTGCGCAACGATGTCGGGCTGCTGGCCGAGGAGTACCACACGCACACGCGGCGGTTGACGGGCAACTTCCCGCAGGCGTTCTCCCACGTGGCGCTGGTGGATACGGCGCTCAACCTGAGCCGACCGGTGGGCCGCGAGGCGCGGATCGGCCGGCCGGCGGAGCAGCGCTCGGAGGTGGGACTCGGGGCTGGGTGATCGGCGAGGCTGGCCGAATGGTGCCGGGCCGCCGCCCCCCGCATATTGAACCCGGGTATCTCACCTTCATCTTCCAGGAGGCTCCACATGAGGCGCTTGCTCGTCGTCCTGCTCTTCCCGGCCCTCGCCGCGCCCGCCGCGGCGCAACAGGGCGCCGCGCCAGCCGCGTCGGCCGTCGGCTCGGTGCGCCCAGTCTACGAAACGGTGAAGGGATTCATAACGCGCGCCGCCGCTCAGGTGCCGGAGGCCGACTACGCCTTCCGCGCCACTGCCGACGTCCGCAGCTTCGGGCAGCTGGTGGGCCACGTGGCGAACGCGAACTACATGCTTTGCGCGCTCGCTCTCGGCGAGCCCAGCCCGAGCCGGGAGAACATCGAGCAGGCGCGAACGACCAAGACCGCGCTGATCGAGGCGCTGGGCGCGTCGTTCTCCTACTGCGACCGTGCGTATCAGGTGAGTGATGCGGCGGCACTACAGCCGGCGACGGTATTCGGACAGAACACCACGCGGCTGTACGCGCTCGCTATCAACGCGGCGCACGACTGGGAGCACTACGGCAACATGGTGACGTACATGCGGCTCAAGGGGATGGTGCCGCCTTCGACACAGCCCTGATGCCGTAACTCAGTGCGGTGTGATGACGCCCGCGCCCGAGCGCTGGTCCGGCAATGCGGCGAGCCGGTCGGACATCAGCTTCGCCGTGAAGCGCTGCGCCTCGGCGATCCGCTCGACCTCGATGGCGATCGCGTCGATCGCATTCTCCATCCGCATCAGGCGTTCGTCCGAGTCGGTCGACGCGCCGCGGCCAGGGGCACGGCGTGGGCGGCTCGCCCACGCCATGCCGAGCATGCTGATGGCTATGGCGCCGAAGACGAGAGCAACGATGATGATCCTGCTGACCTGCGGGTCCACGCGAGCCTCCTCGAGTCGATGCGTCTCCGTACCCCTACGGCGGCCGCACGGCCCTGGTGTCAGCGTACCTCGACCAGCTCGATCGTGAACACGAGCACGGAGTTCGGCGGCACACGGTCGGTGCCCCGCGCGCCGTAGCCGAGGGCGGGCGGAATCACCAGCTGGCGCCGTCCTCCGACCCGCATCCCGGCTATCCCCCGATCCCAGCCGGCGATCACCTCCCCGGCGCCGAGCCGGAAGCTGATCGGCGGCTCCGGGCGGCTGATCTCATCCAGCGGGGTGCCGTCGGCGAGAGATCCCGCGTAGTAGACCGAGACGCGCCGCCGGCCGGCGGCTTCGGCTCCGGTGCCGATCGCCAGGTCGCGGTAGAAAAGCCCGCGGTCGCCGCGCACCATCTCGCCGATGGCCACATCGAGCGATGGAGCGAACGTCACGGTCTCCAGCGTGGGCGCGACGCGCGCCGGACCACACGCGGCGACGACGATCGGCAGGAACACGGCGGTCGTCAACTCGATCGCCGAACGGAGCCTTGGAGTGATCATTGGACGGATCGGTGGGGCAGGGGCGCGAGGCGCCAAAGGGTGCTTCCCGGCTGTTCGCCACTCAACCTAATCCGGCGGGCGTTCACCAGCGAATGTGTTTTGCGCTCGTGCTTCCGCTCCGGGCCAGCGTGCCGCATCGTACCCGGTCATGACACGCCTGATCATCGGCATGGTCGCCGCGGCCGTGCTCCTGGCTGGATGCATCGCGCGCGACCGCGATCCCAGGGTCACCATCCGGATCTCGGGCTCGGCCCTCGGGGCGGAGGGCCAGATCCTCACGCGCCAGCTCGAACAGTTCATGGCCGGGAATCCCGATTTGCGCGTGGTGATCCAGCGGACGCCCGACGACGCGACGCAGCGCCACCAGCTCTTCGTGCAGTGGCTGAACGCGCGCGTCGGTCATCCGGACATTCTCCAGCTCGACGTGGTGTGGACGCCGGAGTTCGCGGCGGCGGGCTGGATTCTGCCCCTCGATCGGTATGCGCCCGATGCTGACGCGTTCTTTCCGGCGGCGATCGAGGCCAACACGTGGAACGGGGAGCTGTTCGCCATCCCCTGGTTCGTGGACGTCGGGATGCTGTACCGCCGCACCGATCTCGTTCCCGACGAACCGCGGGATCTCGCCGAGCTGGTGGCCGCTGCCCGGCGCGGCAGTAGCGGCGCTGGCGCGCCACGACACGGTTTCGTGTTCCAGGGCGCGCGCTACGAGGGGTTGATCACCGTGTTCGTCGAGATTCTCGGTGCCCACGGTGGTCGGATCCTCGCGGAGGACGGACGGGTCGCAGTGAACGAGCCGGCGGCGGTGCGGGCGCTGGAGTTCCTCCGCGACGCGATCTGGAGCGATGGGATCTCGCCGGCCGACGTGCTCGGCTGGCACGAGGAGGAGACGAGGTTCGCGTTCCAGAACGGCGATGCGGTGTTCATGCGGAACTGGCCGTACGCGTATTCGCTGCTGGCCGACGAGGCCCGTTCACGGGTCGCCGGCGCCTACGCCGTGGGGCCGATGCCGGCGGCGGACGCCGATCTCTTCCCGGACGGCGAGCCGACGACGGCACTCGGCGGCGCGCCGCTGGCGATCAACCGCTGGAGCGATCACCCCGACGAAGCCTGGCGGGTGATCGCGTACCTGACGTCGCCCGAGCGGATGCTCGAGCGGGCGGAGGCCGTGGGACAGTTCCCGCCGCGGGTGGCGCTGTTCGACGAGCCGCGGCTGGCGGCGGCGCTTCCGATCCCGGCCGCCGATGCGCGGCGCGCCATCGCCCAGGCGGAGCCGCGGCCGGTGACGCCGATCTGGACCGAGATGTCGGAGCTCCTCCAGATCGAGCTGCACCGCGCGCTGGCGCGGCAGGCGACGCCCGAAGCATCGCTCGACGCGGCGGCGCGGCGGATCGAGGCATTGATCGAGCGGACCGGCGTGGGACGCCTGGAAGCGTCGCGCGACACCGGCACGGCAACACTGCTCGAGCAGCGGCGGCGTGCTGCTCTCGACGCACGGCGCGCGCCATGAACGCCTCGGCCCGCACCGACCGCCGGCTCGCCTGGCTCCTGGTCACGCCGGCCGTGGCGACGATCGCGCTGATCGCGATCTTCCCGCTGCTGTACACGTTCTGGGAGTCGCTCCACCAGCACGACCTGCGGCTCCCGTGGCTCGGCAAGCCGTTCGTCGGCCTGGGGAACTACGTCGAGCTGGCCGGCGACGGGCGGTTCTGGTGGTCGCTCGTCAACACCGGGTTCTTCGCGGCGACCACGATCACGCTCGAGATGGTGTTCGGGCTGGCGCTCGCGCTGGCGATGCAGCGCGCGGTGCGGGCGCGCGGAGCGGTACGCGCGCTGGCGCTCCTGCCGTGGGCGATCCCGACCGTCGTCGCCGCCCTCCTGTGGCGGTTCATCTTCGACGCCCAGGCGGGGATCGCCAACGCCGTGCTGGTGTCGGCCGGCGCGATCGACGAGCCGCTGGTCTGGTTCGCCCGCGCGTCCACTGCCTGGGTGCCGGTGATCCTGGCCGACGTCTGGAAGACCACGCCGTTCGTCGCGCTGCTCCTCCTGGCCGGGCTCCAGACGATCGATCCCGCTCTGCACGAGGCGGCCGCCGTGGATGGCGCCGGCCCATGGCGGCGGCTGCGACACGTCACGCTCCCGCTGCTCGCGCCGGCGCTGCTCGTCGCGCTGATCTTTCGCACGCTCGACGCGTTCCGGGTCTTCGATCTCATCTACGTGCTCACCGGCGGCGGTCCGGGGACCTCCACCGAGCCGGTGGCGTTGTACGCGTTCACGACGACGCTCCAGCACCTGCGGTTCGGCTACGGCTCGGCGATCTCGGTGGCGATCTTCGTGATCACGTTCGCGCTGGCGATGATCTACGTGCGCGTCATCGGGCGGGAGAGATGAGCAGGGACGGCATGATCGCCAAAGGCAAGGGCCGGTTGGCCGGGCTGGGGCTCGCCGTGCTCCTCATCCTCGGCGCGCTGCCGCTGTGGTGGGCGCTGGTGGCGTCGGTCACACCGGAGGCGGAGCTCTTCCGGGCGCCGAGTCTGTGGCCGCGCGAGATCGTGCTCGAGCATTACCGGGCTCTGTTCGACGAGCGGGATTTCTGGCGGCCGATCCGCAACTCGATCGTCGTCGCCGGGGCGACCACGGTTCTCTGCGTCACGCTGGGGACTTTCGCCGCCTACGCGCTGGCGCGGCTGCGGTTCCGGGGGCGCGCGGCGATCCTCGGGTTCATCCTGGCCGTCACGATGTTTCCGCAGATCTCGATCGTCACGCCGCTCTTCCTGATGCTGCGGGCCGTGCGGCTGATCGACACGTACCCCGGGCTGATCCTGCCGTACACGACGTTCGCGATGCCGCTCACGGTCTGGCTGCTGGTCGGATTCTTCCGGCAGCTTCCCGCCGATCTCGAGGACGCGGCGCTGGTCGATGGCGCCACGCGGTGGCAGAGCTTCGTGAAGATCGTGCTGCCGCTGGCCGCTCCGGGCATTGCCACGACCGCGATCCTGACGTTCATCTACTGCTGGAACGAGTTCCTGTTCGCGCTGTCGTTCACGCTCGGCGCCGACCGGCAGACGGTGCCGGTGGCGATCGCTCTGTTCCGCGGCCAGTACCAGGTGCCGTGGGGGCAGATCCTCGCCGCCGCGGTGGTCGCCACCGTTCCGGTGGCGCTCATGGTGCTGGCTTTTCAGCGGCGGATCGTCGAGGGGCTGGTGCGGGGAGGGGTGAAGGGATGACGCACCTGGCGATCGCTGCCGCGAACCTGGCATGTCGCGGGTGCGCGAGATACTTGCGTACCATGCGGCTCGTGGCCCGCACCGGCAGCCTGCTCCTCGCGTCCGCGTGCGCCCTCGGTACCCGCGCGGCCGAGCGCGAGGTCGCGGCAGGCTTCGCCCTGGCGGCGCCGCCGATCGTGGCCGATTCAGCGCGCGTCGCGCTCGCCGCGCCCGGCGTGGTGCACCGGTACTACTGGCTGCGCGAGGGGCCGTGGGCGGTGCACGTGCTCGACGTGGACCGCGAGGCGTGCTGGACGCTGACCGCCGCGAAGGCGCACGAAGGTGCGGTGGGACGTGAGCCGACCTCGGCGATAGTGGCGTCGCAGCCCGAGCTCGGCCGCGTGGCTGCCGGCGGAATCAACGGGGACTTCTTTCTCTTGGCGCCGCCGGGGGTGCCGGTGGGCGCCCATGTCGAGGCAGGGCGGGTCGTCGCCGGCCCGGTCGCGCGTCCGGTAGTGCTCGTGGATTCGGCCGGCGTGGTGCGCATCGACACGCTTCGCGCCGCCGGATGGCTGGCGGCTCCTGGTTTCGGAGCCGAGATCGTGGCCTGGAACCGCCCGCGCGCGAACGGCCTCACGCTGTTCGACGACGGCTGGGGCCCGGCGACCGACAGCGCGACGGGGGCACTCGAGGTGGTCATCAGTGCGCGGCGTCGTGGCGTGGTGCTGGCGTTGGACACGGTCCCCGCCGGCGTCGCGATCCCGCCTGGCGGCGCCGTGCTCGCGGTCGGACGCGGAGCGCCGGCGATTCTGCGCGCGCAACTCGGCGCCTTGCGGGCGGGCATGGACACGGTCGACGTCGCCCTGGCGCTCACGCCGTCCCACCCGCGCGAAGCGGTCGGCGGATTCCCGATACTGTTGCGCGGCGGAAGGGAGGTTCCGGGCCTCGAGTCGGCCGGCGGGGAGGGATTCGGACCGGTGCGACACCCGCGCACCGCGGTCGGGATCGGCGCCGGGGGCCGGCGGCTGTTCCTGGTCGTGGTGGACGGGCGACAGCCGCCCTACAGCGACGGGATGACGCTCGGCGAGCTGGCGGCGTTCATGCGCGCCCTGGGCGCCGACGACGCGCTCAACCTGGACGGCGGTGGCTCGACGGCGATGGCAGTGGCGGCGCGGCGCGTCGGCGGAGCGCCGCGCGTCGTCAATCGCCCGTCCGACCGCGAGGGCGAACGGGCGGTGGCAAACGCGCTTGTCGTGAGCTGCGAGCGGTGAGCTTTGAGCTCACAGCTCACTACTCGAGGCTCAGGGCTCGTCAAAACATGTCCGCCCAGGCCCGTGTCGCCAGGATCGGGCGCGCGTGCATCATCAGCGTCGACAAGAGCGCGCAACGCGAATACTGGATGTGCGCGTTACCCGAGATCGAGTTGCACGGGCTGGTCACGCACCCCTCGTTCATGGCCATGACGCCGCCGAACACCTTGTTGCCGGTGGCGTCGGTGCTGAAGTTCCCCTTCACGATTATCGGGCCGTAGAACTCGAACAGACCGGTGAGCTTCAGGTTGCCGTCTACGAGCAGGAGGCCCTGACCCTTGCCGTTCTTCAGCTCGAGGAGACCGGGCCCCTTGGCGTGGATGATCGGGAAATAGTTCTCGCAGGGGCCGGCCGGGCTGGCGCGGTTGACGTCGCCCCAGTTCTTCGGGTCGGACGTGTTGCAGGCGCCGCCGGTCAGCGAGGGCCCGATGCCGGTCAGCGTGGTCGTACCGCTGACGTTGATCGTGATCGTTGCGAGCTTGGTGAGGCTGTCGTAGCTGATGCCGCCGAACTCGTCGTAGGTGTCGGGATCACCGGCGAGCGGATCCTCCATCACCTTCGGGTCGCCGCTGACGCAGGTCATCCCGGAACACGTACCGCTGCCGGTGACATCGGCGGCGTTGTCATTGACAATGCCGGCGCGGTTGGGGCCCGCGGGATCGCAGTCCCAGGCCGGTGGATTCGCGTCGGCGCCGCTGATCGTCCCCGTTCCCGTGACGTTCGTGCTGCTGGACGTGGTCACCGCTCCCGGAAAGCGCATCTCCGGAATGTCGAGCCGGATCAGCATTCCCGTCCGCCGCCGCGCATCCATGTCGGTGCCCGCTGCTACCCGCCCCTCCGAGACCACGGAGTAGGTCAGCATGTTGAGCTTGGTGAGATCGATCGAGGCGATCGCCCCATCCTGCACCGTTACCGTCCGCGTGACCACCTGCCCCTTGCCCATGGCCAGCGCATTGGCGCTGTTCCACTCGGAGAGAACGAGCGTCTGGCCGTACTCGGCGGCGGCGAGCGCGCGCTCCTGATAGAGCGCGTTGCGCCCCGAGCGGTACTCCTGGGTGGAGCCGAAGAAGCTGCCGGCGATGAGGAGCCCGATCAGCACGATCGCGACGATCGCGACGGCCAGGGCGAATCCCTTGCGCGGCCGGGTGTGGAAGGTCATTGGAGAATGCTCCGAAGGCGGGCTACCGGTTGCGCAGCCCGATTGTGAACGACAGGGAATCGCGATACCGGCCGGTGGCCTTCGCGGTGTTGAACGGCGTGTTCGTCTCGGCGCGCACGATCAGCCCGATCCGCACCACCATGTGCGGATCGGCGGCCGCTGGATCGAGTGCGGTACCCGCCGCGTCGAAGTACTGGAGTTGCAGCCCGCCCAGCAGCGGGTTGACGTTGTCGGCGCGGTAGGGCCCGCTCACCGGCTGCGGGTCCGTGCAGACGGGCGTGCGTCCGGGCAGGCAGTCCGAGGCGCCGAGATACCAGCGGCCATCGGCCGCCTGGTACAGCTCGTAGCGCACGGGCCGGAAGATGCGCACCGGTGCGCCCGGAATGATGCTCGTCGGCATGGCCCCCGAGAGCGTCACCAGCCAGCTGGTACGCGTCGCGTCGCCGGCGACGGTGTAGCCGGTGGTGGCCGTGCAGCCGTTGGCGCCGGTCACGGGCGCTACCGCCGTTATCTGGTACGGCCGCCAGAGGTCGTCCTGATTGCCGACTTCCAGATTCTCATCGTAGACGAGGATCGAGTCGCCGACCTCGGGCGGGGTCAGCCAGGCCGTCAGAGTGTTGAGCTGGGTCAGCATCGTCGGCGGAAGAATGAGCGACGTGGACGTCGGCCGGAGGCAGAGGATCGAGTTGCCGCGGAATCCGCGGAAGCGGATCGCGCTCGGTCCCCATGCGTGGATGTCGTCGCCTGCCGGAAATATCGGGCGCAGGTCGCTCGGCACTGCGTGAATGGCGGCGCGCATCTGGCCGCGCATCTCGACCACGGCGTTGGCGCCGCGGTGAAAGCGCTGCTGGCGCTCGAGTACTCGCATGCCGACGGACATCACGATGCCGAACAGGACGATGGCGATCATGAACTCGGCCAGCGTGAAGCCGGCGCGCGCCGCGTGGACGCGGCGCGGTGTGGAAGGGCGGCTCATGGCAGGTCGGGGCAGGGGATGAGGCTGCGGTACGCGTGGGTGCGCTGGCCCCGCGTGGTGGCGAACTTCACCGTGTCGGTGATCTGGACGGCGCGCGGCAGCGCGGTGACCGTCCACACCTCGGTGATCCCTCGCGCGCTGGCCGAGCCGGCGCTCAGCGAAGCGCAGTCGGCGCTTCGCAGCGTCTCGAAGCGGGCCTGGGCGGCAGTGGCGGCCAGCGCCATCCGGGCACCGCCGCCGATCTGCCGGGTCATCATCGCCGTGGTTCCGGCCATGCCAAGCATCCCGACGGTGAGGAGAACGATCGTCACCATCAGCTCGACCAGGGTGAAGCCCCGGCGCGGGCCGGGGGTGGCCGTCGCGGTGCCGCGGCGGCTCACAGCCCGCACTCCGGAAGGGGCAGGCCGAGGCGCGTCACGCATATAGAGTCACGGCGGGCGGCGCTCTCCAGCACGAACATGGCGCCGGTGGCCGGAAGCGAGGTCGCGAAACCGCGAGCGTCGAACGTGATCGGGTCGTGGCTCGCCGTGACCGTGACGCCGAAGCTCGAGGCGGTGTAAACGACCGGCGAGATGCTCGTCTGCGAGCCGCCGACGTCGCTTGTCAGCCAGACCTGGTTGCCGACGGTGCGCAGCTGAACGGTTCGCCCACGCTGGATCGCCGAGCCGCGCGCGCCGGCGAGCTGGGTGAGAATCTGTCGCTTGGCGCCGTGTATCTCGCTCTGCTCGCGGACGGCCGCGAGCTTCGGCAGCGCAATCATCGAGGTGATCCCGATGAGCGCAGTGACCATCACCATCTCGATCGCCGTGAATCCGAACCGACTGCGCATCGTCGCGCCTCCCCGTACTCTGAGCTCCCGTTCACACGGACGTGGCGCCGGGCGACGGTGCCCGGGCGGACCGGAGCACTCGTACCGTCGCGTTTCTGGCCAGTGTCCGCATTGCTTCCGACGCTACAGACCCCGCCGTCCGAACAGCCGTCACTATCGCGCATCGGGCCCGCTGGCGAGGGCTCGGCGTTGCGTTTCGTGACGGTTGCTGGCAAACATGCGGCGCCCCGTCGCGCGAGCAGCTCGCGGACGGGGCGGGAGGAGCACTGACGGGATCGAGCTTCTGGCCAACACGTTTCCTCTTCCGCGCGGAACGCCTGGTATCAGAACATGTCCGCCCACGAACGTGTGGCGAGAACGGGCCTCGCGTACGAGATCATCGTCGCCAGCAGAGCACAGCGCGAGAACTGAATGACCGCGTTACCGGCCACCCGGTTGCACGGGTTGGTGGTGCAACCCTCGTTGGCCGCCATGACACCGCCGGTGACCTTGTTGCCCGTACCTTCCGTGATCAGGTTCTTCTTGACGATGATCGGACCGAAGAACTCGAAGTTCCCGTTGAGCTTCAGGCTGCCATCCACGAGCAGGATTCCCTGACCGGTGCCGCCGCTGATGTTCGTCTCGCCGGGATTGGTGATGTGGATGATCGGGAAGTAACTCTCGCAGGGACCCGGCGTGACCGCATTGCGGTTGATGTCGCCCCAGTTCAACGGCGCCGAGCGGTTGCAGACGCCACCCGTGACGACCGGCGCCATGCCGGACAGCGGCGTCGTGTTGAGGACGACGCTTGCCATCGCCGCCAGGCTGTCGTAGCTGAAGCCGCCGAATTCGTCGTACGTCGCCGGATCTCCGGCAAGGGGATCCACCGCCAGCTTGGGAGTGCCGGTGACGCATGACCATCCATTGCATCCGCCGGTCGCTATGACGTCGGCGGCGTTGGCGTTGACGACGCCGGCTCGCTCGGGGCCGGAGTCGTCGCACGCCCAGCCGGCGGGATTCTGGTCGGCTCCGCTGGTCGCGCCATTCCCCGTCAAGGTCGTCTTGTTGGCCGTGGTCAGCGCGCCCTGGATGCGCAGCTCGGGCACCTCGAGCCGGATGAGCATGCCGGTGCGGCGGCGCGCCTCGAGGTCGGTTCCGGTCGCCGTGCGGCCTTCGGAGACCACCGAGAACGTCAGCATGTTCAGCCTCGTGACGTCGATCCGGGCGGTGGTGCCGGACTGGACGCTGACCGTCCGCGTGGCGACCTGTCCGGTCTTCATGGCCCGCGCCACGTCCGTGTTGAAGTCGGAGAGAACGGCCGCCTGCCCGAACTCGGCCGCGGCGAGCGCTCGCTCCTGGGACAGGCTGTTGCGTCCGGTGCGGTACTCCTGGATCGAGCCGAAGAACGAAACGGCGATCAGGAGCCCGATTACGATGATCGCGACGATCGCCGTCGCCAGCGCGAAGCCTTCACGCCTTCTGTCGTTGCGCATGGAAGTCCCCTCTTCTAATCGCGGTTCCGCAGGCCCACCACGAACGACAGGGAGTCGCTGGTGTGCCCCGTCGCCTGCGTCGTACTGAACGGCGTGTCGGTCTGGCCGCGAACGGTGATCTCGATCCGGACGACGGCCGCCGGATCGGCGGTCGCCGGGTCCAGCTCGGTGCCGGTCGCGTCGAAGTATGCGAGCGCGAGTCCGCTGAGCGCCGGGTCCGTATCCCAGGCGCGGAACGGGCCGCCCACGGCCTGCGGATCGCTGCACACCGGCGTCCGGCCGGGCAGGCAGTCCGAGGCGCCGAGATACCACCGGCCATCGCTCGCCTCGTAGAGCTCGTACGTCGCCCGGCGGAAGATCCGGATCGGTGCTCCGGGAATGATCGTCGTCGACATTGTGGCGTCGATCGTCAGCTGCCAGCTTAGCGTCGCCACGTCGCCGGCGACGGTGTAGCCGCTGGTCGCCCCGCAGGCGTTGACGCCGGTCACAGATGCCACCGCGGTGATCAGGTAGCCGCGCCACACGTCGTCGGCGTTGCCGATCAGCAGGTTCTCATCGTAGACGAGCACCGAGTCGCCGACCTGCGGCTGGGTCAGCCATGTAGTCAGCGTGTTGTTCTGCGTCAGCGTCAGCGGCGGGAGGACGAGCGTGGTCGACGTCGGGCGCCGGCAGACGATCGAGCTGCCGCTGAACGCGCGGAAGCCGATCGACGACGCGCTCCACGTGTCGATGTCGCCGCCGGCCGGCCAAAGTGCCCGCAGGTCCGCCGGAAGCGCATGGGTCGCCTGCCGCATCTGCCCGCGCAGCTCCACCATCGCGCTGGCGCCCCGATGAAACCGCTGCTGGCGCGTGAGCACGTTCATGACCACCGCCATGATGACGCCGAACAGGACGATCGAGATCATCAACTCGGGCAGCGTGAATCCGCGGCGCGGCCGCGCGCGGCGAATCCGGGATACCGTGCGCATCAGAGGTCGGGGCAGGGAATGAGCGTGACGTACGCGTGCGAGCGCTGCCCGCGCGCAGTCGTGAACTTGACCGTATCGGTGACCTGCACGACTCTCGGCTGATTGCTCGCCGTCCAGACCTCGGTGATTCCGCGCGTCGTGGCGGTACCGCCGGTCAGCGTCACGCAGTCTTCGCTGCGGAGACGCTCGAACCGCGCCTGCGCGGTGCTCGCCGCGAGCGCCATCTGGGCGCCCCCGCCGATCTGCCGCGTCACCGCCGCCGAGGTGCCGGCCAGCGCCAGCAACCCGAGCGTCAGGATGACCATCGTCACCACGAGCTCGATCAGCGTGAATCCCCGCCGCGACGGGCCCCGCCCGGCCACCCGCGCTCGTGCACGCCTCGACCGGTAGTCGCTCACAAGCCACACTCCCTGGCCACCGTGCCGAGTCGGGTGACGCACACCGAATCCACCACGCCGCCGAGATCGAGCACGAATACGCCTCCGGTGAGCGGCAAGGAGGTCGCGTAGCCGCGCTGGTCGAACGTGATCGGATCGTGGCTCGCGGTGACCGTCACGGCGAAGGTCTCGTACAGCTTCGCCCGCGGGGTGATCTCCGTCTGGACGCCGCCCACGGGGGCGGTGGCCCAGACTTCGTTGCCCGACGTGCGGAGCTGGACCTGGCGGCCGCGCTGGATCGCCGAAGCCCGTGCGGCGAGAAGCTGCGTGATGACCTGTCGCTTCGCGCCCTGGAGCTTCGCTCCCTCGCGCGCGCTGGACATCCGCGGCCAGGCCACCATCGCCAGGATGCCTATCAGCGACACCACCAGCGCCATCTCGATCATCGTGAATCCATCTCGGCTACGCATCGTCGCGTTCCCCGGTATCGGAGCACTGCCACCCGTCGATGAGCGTCGCCGGGTACCACCCGGCTGCTCGCCTCTAGCGGACTCAAGGGCAGGAGTCATGCCTTCGCACTGTCACATTACTAGACAATGTGCGCAGCACGGTCCCCTGAGTGACCAGTAGCTCGTGAGCGGGGTCACACACAAGGCGGGAGGGCCGTTTCAGGCGAGCAGCGGGGTTCGACGATCCGTCTCCCCAGCACCTCCCACGGGTGGTGGTAGCACCCGGGAGGCGACCTGCGTGTCGCAGATCGCGGGTCTCGTGGCATTTTACCACGGAACGCCGCACAGGCCATGTCCAGGGGCGCGCTACAACGGCGACGCTACACAGCGATCAGTAGGCGGCGATCTCCGCGTACGCCCGCTTGAAGTCCTCCACCTGCGGCAGGATCGCGTCCTCCAGCTTCGGCGCGTACCCGACGAACGTGTCCGTGGACGCCACCCGCCTCACCGGCGCATCGAGCCAGGCGAAAGCCTCGTCGGCGATCGCCGCAGCGATCTCCGCTCCGTACCCCCACGATATCGCGTCCTCGTAGGCGACGATCACCCGGTTCGTCTTTCGCACGGACGCGAATACGGCCTCGCGATCCCACGGCGACAGCGTCCGCAGGTCGACCACCTCGACGCTCGGACCGCCCGCCTCCGCGACCTGGTTCGCCGCCGCAAGCGCCCGTTGCACCGTCGCCCCGTACGTCACCACGGTTATGTCCGTCCCCTCGCGCACCAACCGCGCCTTGCCGAACGGGATCATGAAGTTCGGGCCCGGATACATCCCCTTGTTGTACGTCTGCCGGTAGAGATGCTTGTGCTCGAGGAAGATCACCGGATCATCGGAGCGGATCGCCGTTCGCAGCAGCCCGTTGGCGTCGAGCGCCGTGCTCGGACAGACGACGCGCAGCCCGGGCGTGTGCGTGAACAGCGACGCCCCGGTCTGCGAGTGATAGATCGCGCCGCGGATGTAGCCGCCGTACGTGACCCGCACCACGACCGGCGCGGCGAAAGCGTTGTTCGACCGCCACCGCATCGTCGCCAGCTCGTCGCGAAGCTGCATGTACGCCGGCCAGATGTAGTCGAAGAACTGTATCTCGACCACCGGCTTGAACCCGCGGATTGCCAGACCAATGGCACGACCGATGATGTTCGCCTCGGCGAGCGGCGAGTTGTAGACGCGCGAGCCGCCGAATTCCTTCTGGAGACCCCACGTCACCTTGAATACGCCGCCCTTGCCCTTGACCTTCCCCACGTACTGCTCGCGCGAGACGTCGGCCACGTCCTGCCCGAACACGAGGATCCGCTCATCGCGGCGCATCTCATCCTTCATTGCCGCGTTGAGCAGATCGACCATCGTCGTCGGCTCGCCGGCGAACTGCGGATCATCCTCGGTGTCGAACTGCTCGCTCGTCGGGTCCACATCGGGCGAGTAGACGGCGAACGTCACCGAGTCCTCACCGGGCTGCTCCTGCGCCAGCGCGTCGTCGGTCGCGGCGAGGACCTCGGCGTCAACCTCTTCCTGGATCGTCGCCAGCTCGGCCTCGGTCGCGTGTCCCTCGGCGACGAGCCACTTCGGGAATGCGCTGATCGGATCGCGCGCCGCATCGGCTTCGCGCTCCTCGGGCGGCCGGTAGAACACCTCGTCATCGGACAACGAGTGCGAGTACGGGCGGATCACCCTGGCGTGCACCAGCGCCGGACCCTTCCGCTTGCGCGCGTACTGCACCGCCTTCTGCATCACATCGTAGCTGGCCAGCAGGTCGCACCCGTCCACCTCCTGCACGAACAGCCCCGGGAAGCCGGTGACGAGCTTCGACACGGAGCCGCCGGCTGTGTTCACCTCGACCGGGACCGAAATGGCGTAGCCGTTGTCCTCGACCAGGTAGACGACGGGGAGTCGGAGGTTGCAGGCGGTGTTCAGCGACTCCCAGAACTCGCCCTCACTGGTCGTTCCTTCGCCGGTCGTGCACAGCACGACCTCATCCTTCTGGAAGCCTTCGGTGAGCCCGAGGAGCTTTGCACGCAGCAGGGCTTCCGCCGAGCCCACCGCCTGGAGGAACTGCGTCCCCGTGGGCGAGCTGGTGGACACGATGTTGAGCGCCTTGCTGCCCCAGTGGCTGGGCATCTGCCGACCGCCGCTGCTCGGGTCCCTGGCGGCACCGACCGCCTGGTAGAGCATCTCGGCGGGGGTGACGCCGAGCATCAGCGAGATCGCCCGATCGCGATAGTAGAAGTAGAACCAGTCGTGCGCCGGCCGCAGCACCATGCCCGCCGCGGTCAGCACCGCTTCGTGACCGGCGCCGGATATCTGAAAGAAGATCCTGTTCTGCCGCTTGAGCTGGATTTCCTTGTCGTCCAGCCGCCGCGAGAGGAGCATGTTGCGCCAGGCGCCGAGCAGCTGGTCGCGGGAGAGGCCCGCTGCCCCCTTGCGCTCCGATTTCGTCTGTAGGCCCATGGCTCTCCGGAGGTTTGGACCAGAAGCGAAGTAAAAGATAGCAGATCGGAGGCCGGCCGAGCCACCCGAAGCGCCGACGACTCCGGCGCCCTCCATGATCACCAAAGCAGGACGATGGCCACCTCTGGAGCGGCGCGGTCACGCCCGGTCCGCCTCGCGCGTCTGTACTTTGCCATGCGCCCTCTCCGTCATTCGCGCCCGCTCCGGCGGCTGCCGCTGATCGCCCTGCTGATCGTCGCCGGACCGAGTTGCGACGACAGGAATCCGCTCGCTCCGGGGCTTCCCGGACGTGCAGTGCTCGCCATCAGCCCGCTGATCGACGCGCCGCCACCGGGCGGGCCCGTCATCACGCTGGCCAAGGTTCGCGCGACCCTGGTTCGGCCAATGGGTGATCGCGCGGACACGGCGCGCGCCGACGCCGTGTTCGCGGGCGACTCGGCCGTGCTGCGGTTCGAGCTCATGGTGTCGAGTCCATCGCAGATCCTCGACCTCGAGGTGGAGGCGGTGGACGCGCAGGGCACGGTGGCGTTTCGCGGCGGCGACACGATCCGTGTCGCGCCCGGCCGCAATCCCGCGCTCGGAGCGCCACGACTCCGCTACGTGGCGCCCGACACGGCCGTCCGATCGCTGATCCTCGCGCCGGCGGACACGCTCGTCGAGGCGGGTGACACGGTGCGGCTGAGTGTCGTCGGTCTGGCCGCCGACGAGTCGCCGGTGGAGCCGGTCGCAGTGGGTTGGACGTCCCGTTCGCCGCTGATCGCGCAGGTCTCGCTGCTCGGAACGGTGAAGGCGCTGTCGCTCGATGGTGAGGCATGGATCGTGGCGCGTACCTACACCGGCGTCGCCGACTCCGTGAAGGTCACGGTCCGCGGCGCCGTCGCGTCGGTCCAGGTCTCGCCCGACAGCGCGGCGGTGCTCATCGACGGGTCGACCGCCATGTACGCCGAGGCGCTGGATGCCGCCGGCACGCGGCTCGCCGGGCACGAAGTCATGTGGACTAGCCTGGACCCGGACGTGGCCGCGCTCGGCCCGCTGGAGCAGGTGGCCCTGTCGCTCGAGCCGCGGCTCTCCCTGTTGGCAGTCTCCGAGACGAAGAGCGTCGCCGGCACCGCTGTGATCGGCCTGGCCGAGGGGGTGGCGCGGATCGTAGCCACGACGTCCGGCCATGCCGATACGGCGACCGTCAGGGTGCAGAGCGCCGCGGGACAGATTGCCCGCACCGAGGTGAGCCCCCGCGCCGACACGTTGTCAGCACCCGGTGAATCGCTCCAGCTGCTGGTCGCGTCGTTCGACGTGAACGGGGCGCTCGAGCCCGGAACCTACACCTGGGAGCCTCGCGATCCGCAGATCGCCAGCGTTTCATCGCTCGGGACCGTCGTCGCGCTGGCGGAGGGCGAGACGTGGATCCTGGCTCTGGAGGCACGCGGGACGATGGATTCCGCGCTCGTCGTCGTTGCCAGGAACGAGTCCACGGCGGCGCTGATTCCCCTCTCCGCACGCAGCAGAACCCACTGGCGATCGGTCCGGCTCGACCCGTAGCACCCGTGCAGCAGGGGTGAGGCGCCGGCGGGTGTCCACGGCACCATGACGCGTCGTGTGGCGGACGGGTCCGTGGCACCGCCTATGCATTGATCACGGGCGAGATCCGAACTCCGGTCAGGAGCTGATCACCGATCAGTTCGGGCTTCGAGCGATAGTGGAAGCGCCTCAGGGAGGAGCGTCATGTCGAGCCACGACTCCAGCTGCACTTTCTGTGATCTGATCCGCGGCGCCGCCGAGGTGTCGGTGTGCTACGAGGACGCGGAGGCGATCGCGTTCATGGACATCCAGCCCGTGAACCTCGGACACGTGCTGGTGGTCCCCCGGCGGCACTTCGAGTCGCTCCTCGACA
>DATKCV010000058.1:0-2348 GCA_035513015.1 Gemmatimonadaceae bacterium | reverse complement strand
AACCGGGTGAGCTGGGCGCCGTTCCGCACGCGGTGATCCTTGGTGAGCCGCTCACGGTGGCGCTCCAGCACGTCCTCGAGCGCCGCCATCAGCTGAAGAAGAGCGCCACGAGCCCGAGGACGACCACGAGCGAGAACGCCGTGCTCGCGCGCCGGTGCATCGCGCGGAACTCGCGCCGCCGAAGGTCACCCTCCGGGAGATCGTCGAACCCCGGCGTCTCGCGCCTGATCGTGCGCGCGACCGGACCCGCCCATGCGACGCCGTAAAGCACGGCTCCGCTCATGAGCGCAAGGGCGGCCCAGCGCGCGAGGATCCGCCAGTCGCGCGGGTCCTCCTCGAACGCCCCGGCCTGGAGGATCGTCGTGAGCACCACCAGGACGAGCGCAGTGAGCGCCATGCCGTCGTACCTCGCGAGGACCGCCGCGAATACGTTCCCAGCTTCGCCGCGGGACCGGATCGTCCTGAAGATGGCCGGCGCGGCGGCGGCGCCGAGGACGATCCCGCCTCCGATGAGCACGGCGAGTCCGACGTGATAGCCGAACCGCAGCAGGTCGAAGTACAGAGTCTCCACCAGAAGAACCCTATGCGCGCGCCGTGGTACCCGACGGGGCGAAGGCGCGCTTCCTTGTGCTTCTGAGGAATTTCCGACCCAGTCGGTCGGTTTAACATCTACCCAATGCCCACCGTCGCTCAGATAGCCGCGCAGGTCCGCCACCTCATAAAGGAGGTCCAGGCGGACGAGGTCGCGGGCGGGCTCGGCAAGGCCGGCTCGCCGCGGATCGTGGATGTGCGCGAGCAGCACGAATGGGACGCGGGGCACATCCCGGGCGCCGAGCACATCCCGCTCGGGACAGTGGCCGATGTGGCCGGCGAGCGGCTTCCCAAGAAGGACGAGCGGATCGTTCTGCACTGTGCCGCGGGCGTTCGGTCGGCGGTCGCCGCGTACCAGCTCCAGCAGCTCGGTTACACGAACGTCTCTTCGATGGCGGGTGGATTCGGCGCCTGGCGCGAGATCGGCGCGTCGGTGGAAGAGCCGCTCGCGCCGGCGCAGATGGAGCGGTACAGCCGGCATCTGCTCATCCCCGAGGTCGGCATCGCGGGGCAGAAGAAGCTGCTGCAGAGCAAGGTGCTCATGGTCGGCGCCGGCGGGCTCGGATCACCGGCAGCCCTGTATCTCGCGGCGGCGGGTGTCGGCACGATCGGGATCATCGACGCCGACGTCGTGGACTCGACGAACCTGCAGCGGCAGATCCTCCACTCGACGGAGCGCATCGGCCGGTCGAAGGTCGACTCCGCGCGGCAGACGATCGAGGCGCTCAATCCGGACGTGAAGGTGGTCGGATACAAGGAGCGGCTTGTCTCCGCGAACATCGATCGGATCATCGCCGACTACGACGTGATCGTGGACGGTGCCGACAACTTCCCCACCCGGTATCTGCTGAACGACGCAGCGATCAAGTGGCGCAAGCCGGTGGTGCACGGGAGCATCTACCGCTTCGAGGGACAGGTCACCGTGTTCAAGCCGTTCGAAGGTCCGTGCTACCGCTGCCTCTTCCACGAGCCCCCGCCGCCGGAGCTCGCGCCGTCGTGCGCGGAGGCCGGGGTGCTCGGCGTTCTGCCGGGCGTCATCGGCACGATCCAGGCGAACGAGGTCATCAAGCTCCTGCTGGGGATCGGCGAGCCGCTGATCGGGCGCTACCAGCTCTTCGACGCGCTCGACGGCACGTTCCGCGAGGTAAAGCTGCGGCGCGACCCGAAGTGCCCGGCCTGCGGCGAGGACCCGACGATCACCGAGTACATCGACTACGAGGGCTTCTGCGCGTCCCCTTCGGAGTGGCGCGAGCAGCAGGTAGCCGCGAGGCACTGAGCGCTAGGCTCGCAGCGTGAGAGCCCTCGCGTTCGCGCTGGCGGTGGTGATGGTCGTCGGATGCACCGGCGGCGTTCCGAACATAGGCGCGACGCCGCAGCCGACCAACACGCCGGACATCCAGCGCGCCAAGCTCGACCTCATCTACAGCGCGCTCACCGATCAGGACCTTCACAAGGTCACCAGCAAGAAGGCGCTGGAGATGGCCCTCGACTTCGTCCGCGAGGAGGTGAAGCGGACAGGAGGGAGCACCGACGTTGCGACTCCGGAGTTCGCCGACGTCGCAGAGACGAACCTGGGTGACTTCCGCAAGTTCGCCGACGCCGTCAGCGAGATCGCCGCGGCCAATCCGCAGCTCTCCGGTGATGACATCGCCCTGGCTGCGCTCACCGGGATGCTGCGCGCTACGCCGGACTGCCACACGTATTACTTCGACGGTCGCCGGATCGACTCCCGGCCGGTCGAGGAGACGGGCGTCTCC
>DATKCV010000057.1:0-8969 GCA_035513015.1 Gemmatimonadaceae bacterium | reverse complement strand
AGGTCCGACTGGGGGTCGGTGGCGCCGAACACGTGGCGCGCCGTGGCCGGCACGAAGAACAGCCACATGCAGAAGAGGCCCAGCCACGTGAACACCTGGACCACGGCGAGCTGCCGCATCGTCCGCGGCATATCGCGGATTGCGGAGCCGACCTCACGCAGGATGTGTCCGACTCCACGCCGTGCCGCCCGCTCGCGCTGCCAGCGCGCCATGTCCTCGGGTGGGTGCTCGCGGGTCGTCACGACGGTCCAGAGCACGGCGAGCAGGAACACGACCGCGCCGGCCTGAAAGGCGTACTTCACCGAAAGGGGGATGCCACTCTCCGTGCTGCCCTCCACGCCCAGCCAGCTGAACAGGAAGGGCAGCGCGTTGGCCAGGCTGGCGCCGACGCCAATGAAGAACGACTGCATCGCGAATCCGGCGGTCCGCTGGCTCGGCGTGAGCTTGTCGGCGACGAAGGCGCGGAACGGCTCCATTGACACGTTGATCGACGCATCGAGGATCCACAGCAGTCCGGCGGCCATCCACAAGCCGGTCGAGGTGGGCATGAAGAAGAGCGCGATCGACGAGCAGATCGCCCCCACGAGGAAATACGGGCGCCGGCGACCGAGCCGCCCCCAGGTGCTGTCGCTCAGGGCGCCGACGATCGGCTGCACCAGCAGACCCGTGACCGGCGCGGCGAGCCAGAGCAGCGGGACCTCGTCGGGGCGCGCGCCGAGTCGCTCGTAGATCGCCGACATGTTGGCAAGCTGCAGCCCCCATCCGAACTGGATGCCCAGGAAGCCGAAGCTCATGTTGAACATCTGCCAGAAGCTCAGGCGGGACGGCTTCATGAGGGACGAGGGAGTAGGGAAGCGGGGCCCAGGGACGAGGAACCGGAGCAGGAAGTATTCACCGCCGGCGAGATTTGTCGAGATGGGACTGTGAGCGCCCCTTGCCATGCTCGTAGACGCTCTGTATCTCCGCTTGACTCAGGCCCCGGATCCGCGCGACGAATGACGGTGATACCTCGCAGGGCGGCGGAGAACCCGGTACTTAGGCCGGGCATGATCGCTCCGTCGCGGCCGGAGCTCGAGGTCGTCGGCGTGTTCAACCCCGCCGTCGCCCGGTACCGCGACGAGGTCGTTCTGCTGGTCAGGGTGGCGGAGGCCGTGCGGGGCGTGAAGCCGGACGAGGTCTCTGCCCCGGTGTTCGATGCTGGCACCGGGCGACTGGAAATCGTGCGATGGCGGCGGAACGATCCGGGAGTCGATGCAAGCGACCCGAGGGTGGTGGTCGCGCACGGGAGCTCCTGGCTGACCTCGATTTCTCACCTGCGGGTCGCGCGGTCCGCCGACGGCGTGGGCTTCGAGGTGGACCCGGCGCCCGCGCTGGTGCCGGCCACACTTTACGAGTCGTTCGGCGTCGAGGACGCCCGGATCACCTGGCTCGACGGCACGTTCTGGATCAACTACACCGCGGTGTCGCAGCACGGGATCGCCACGGCGCTGGCGTCCACACGGGATTTCGGGTCGTTCGAGCGGCACGGGATCATCTTCCCGCCCCCGAACCGGGACGTGACGATCTTTCCCGAACGTATCGGCGGCGCACACTTCGCGCTGCACAGGCCGATGCCGGAGCACATCGGCAGTCCGGAGATCTGGATCGCGTCGTCGGCGGACCTGCTGGCCTGGGGGCACCACCGCTTCGTTGCCGGCGCGCGCGAAGGCATGTGGGATGACGAAAAGGTCGGCGGCGGCGCCGTGCCGTTCCGCGTGAGCGCCGGCGGACGCGATGCGTGGCTGGCGATCTACCACGGCGTGACGAAGTCCCCGCCCACCTACTCGCTGGGCGCGCTCCTGCTCGATGCGGACGATCCGGGACGCGTGCTCGCCCGATCGCGGGAACCGATCCTCCGGCCGGAAGCTCGCTACGAGCGCGAGGGGTTCTATGGCGACGTCGTGTTCACTTGTGGAGCGCTGGTCGATGGCGACGTGGTGCGCATCTACTACGGTGCGGCGGACGGGGTGACGGCGGTCGCCGACCTCTCGCTCGCCGGGATCCTCGGGGGGCTGTCGGACGCGTGACGCTCGAGCGGCTGGACTCGAATCCGCTGATCGGACCGTCGCAGATCCCGTTCACGCGGGCGAGCGGCGCGTTCAACCCCGGTGCGGCGGTGGACCACGCGAGCGGGCGCGTCGTGCTACTCGTGCGGGTGTTCGAGGAGGCAACGCGGCGGTCGTGTCTCGCCCTGGCAATCTCCTCCGATGGGCAGCGAATCGACGAAGTCCGTGACCGGCCGGCGGTCGTGCCCGAGGCGCCGTACGAATCGCTGGGAGTCGAGGACGCCCGCATCACGTATCTGCGAGACGAGCAAACGTACGCGATCACCTACACGGGCTATTCACCGGACGGACCGCGAGTCTGCCTGATCACGACCGACGACCTGCTGGCGCCGGAGCGCTACCATCGCCACGGACCGCGGATCGCCGGCGACAACAAGAACTGCGTGCTGTTCCCGGAGCGGGTCGGCGGGCAGTACGTGATCCTCCACCGGCCGATGCCGCGCATCGTCTGTGTCCGCGCCCCGTCGCTCGACGCGCCCTGGCCGGCCAAGGGTGTGCCCCTGGTCGGACCGAGGCCGGGGACCTGGCGAAGTTCGCGCGTCGGCGCCGGGGCGCCGCCGATACGCACGGAGCTCGGATGGCTGTTTCCGTTTCACGGCGCTACCGACATCGAGGAAGGCAACGTCTATTCGATGGGATGGTGCCTGCTCGACTTGCACGAACCGGAGCGCGTGCTCTACGTGTCCGACGTGCCGGCGCTGGCGCCGGAGGCTCCGTACGAGATCGAGCAGAACGCGATCCCGCAGGTGGACATGGCCAACTTCAGGACGGGCGTGCGAGTGGTGTTCCCGCAGGGCCTCATCGAGCGGGGTGACGAGCTGATCGTCTACTACGGAGCCGCCGATGTGTCGGTGGCCGCGGCGCGCGTCGGAAGACGCGAGCTGCTCGATTCGATCGCCGGTGAGATGGCGCGCGGCAAGGGCGGGGTGCCTCTGTGAAGTCGGTCGCAGCGGGGGTTCCCGTGCTCCTTCTCGCCGGCGCGGCGTGCTTCGGGCGCCCGGCCCCGGTTCCGGATCCGCCGCGCTCGGCGCCGGTCGCGCTCTCGCTGGATCACCTTCGTCATCTCGGAATCGAAGCGGAGGTCGGCGGCCGGCAGGTGCGGGTCGTCTCACTGTACGCCGAGGCGCCGGACTACCGGCTCGTCGCTTCACCGGAACGCGACGGGTTCGAGGGGATCGCGGCGCTGGATGATGCCGCGCGTGCGGCGATCGTGTACCTCCGCTCTTACGAGCTGACGGGCGACCCGCGTGCGCGGGACGACGCGATGGCGCTGCTCGCCTTCGTGGCGTCGATGGAGCAGGGCGATGGAGAGTTCATCAACTTCATCGATGCGCGCGGACGGCCGAATCGCGCGGCGCCGACGAGCCGCAAGAGCATGTCCTACTGGGCGGCGCGCGGCATCTGGGCGCTCGCCGAGGCGGTGCGCGTGCTCGGTCCGGATCACGTTCGAGACTCGACCGAGCTGCGTCCGGTGCTCGACCGCGCGATCGCGCGGATGCGGCGCGAGGTGGACGCGGGGCGGCTGATCGGCGGCTCGGCCACCGCGACCGCGGAGGCGCTGCTCGGGCTGCTCGCGCTTCAGCGTGCCGAACCGTCGGCGCAGGTGTCGGCGCTGGCGGCGCGAACGGCGGAACTGCTCGTTCCCCTTGCAGCGGGCAACGCGACGACTGCGCCGTGGGGCGCACGGGTGGATCATCGGGGCGCGACATGGCACGCGTGGGGAGCGCGATCCACCGCTGCGCTGGCCGAGACGGCCGAGGTGCTCCAGCGGCCGGATCTCGCCACAGCGGCGCGACTGGAGGCCGACGCACTGTGGGCGAGATTCACGCTCGCGGGCCAGGTGCCGTGGGAGGTCGGGCCCGACGGCTCGCCGACGTGGTATCCGCAGATCGCGTACGGGATCGGCCCGATCGTCGAAGGCTACCTCGCGCTGGCGAGCGCCACGGGCGAACGCCGCTACTCGGTGCTCGCCGGACTGACCGCGGGATGGTTTCTCGGCGCCAACGCGGCCGGCGTCGTCATGTACGACGAGACGGTCGGTCGAACCTTCGATGGGATCGACGGGCCATCGGCGGATGAGGTCAACCATAACGCGGGTGCCGAATCCACGATCGAGGCGCTGCTCGCGCTGCAGCGCGTGACGAGCGATCCCGACGCGGCCGAGTACGTGCGCTATCGGCCGGTCGGCGAACCGGCTTCGTCGCTTGCCGAAGTACCCGACCGGCGCGAGTTCACCGGACCGGGCGGCGGGCGAGTGCTGGTACGGTTGGGCGACGCCGGCCTGGAGATCGAAGAACACCGCGGCCACACGACGCCGATCACGTTGACTTACTGGCCGGCGGCCAACCCATCCGAGGTGCTCCTCGCGACCCGGATCACCGAGCAGTGGAACGCGGAGAATCCGGACGTGCAGGTCCGCGTGCAGCCGTTGCCCGCCGGGCGGTCGTCGGAGGAGGTCCTGCTGGCGGCGATCGTCGCGCGGGCGACGCCGGATGTCAGCTCCAACGTGTCTTCGGCGCTTCTCGCGCGCCTGGTCCGGGCCGGAGGCGTCGTGCGGCTGGACGATCGTGTGGCAACGGCCGCGCGACTGGCCGAGCGCACGAACGAGCCGATGCTCGGATCGCTGCGGCTTCCCGATGGCGGGATCTACGCCTTTCCGTGGAAGACGAATCCCGAGATGCTGATGTACAACGTCGATCTGCTGGCCGAAGCCGGCGTGGAGCCGCCGCGCACGCATGCTCAGCTTCTGGATGCGCTGCGACGCCTGGCCCGGGACACCGACGGCAGCGGACGGCTCGACCGCTGGGGGCTCTGGGCCAACCTCAAGACGACCTGGTTCGAGCGCTTCTACGACTTCTACCCGCTCTATCTCGCCAGCTCCGGGGGTCGGACGATCGTGAGTGACGGGGAGGTCGTGTTCGACAACGATGCCGCGGTGGCGGCGCTCGAGGTGCTGCGGCAGGGATTCGCCGAGGGGGTGCTGCCGCGGGCGAATTTCTCCGAGGGGCGGGATCCGTTCATCGATGGAACGGTGGCGATGAAGATCATCGGCCCCTGGTTCCTGCGCGAGCTGGAGATACTGAAGGTGCCGGGGCTCCGCTACGATGTCGCGCCGGTGCCGTCGTCGGATGCCGCCCGGCCGGAAGATCATTACGCGTTCGCCGACCTGCGCAGCATCGCGATCTTCTCGACCACGCGGCATCCGGAGGAGGCGGCGCGATTCGTCGCCTATCTCGCGTCGCCGGCGGCCGACCGGCTGCTGATCGAGGTGGCCAGCCAGTTGCCGTATCGGCGCCGGCTCGCGGCCGATGCGCGGTTCGAGGCGTCGCTGGCGCGGTGGCCATCACTGAAAACGTTCGCCGCGCAGGTGGAACGTACGCGCGACCTCGACATCGACCCCGACGTGGTCGAGATGTTCGATCTCCTGTCGGAGGCATACGAGGCTGGCGCCGTGTTCGGAACGGTGCCGGTGCGGGAAGCGCTGGCGCGGGCGGCGGCGGAAGCGAGGCGGATCATCGATGCGCGCTGAGGAACGCTCGGGATGGCTCCTTGCGGCGCCCTACGTCGCCTTTCTCCTCGCCTTCGCGGCGTACCCGATCGTGTTCGCGGTGGTGCTCGTGTTCCTGCGCTGGGATCTGGTGACCGAGCCGGCGTTTGCCGGCGGCGACAACGTGCGGCTGCTGGCGCAGGACGGACGGTTCTGGCGCGCCGTGGGGAACACGTTCGTATTCCTGAGCATCCACGTGCCGCTCCAGATCGCCACCGCGCTGGGGTTGGCGCTCGCTCTCAACCGTCCGCTGGCGCTCAGGGCGTTCTGGCGCGCGGCGTTCTTTCTCCCGGTCGTGATCTCGGGCGCGGTCGTGGCGATCCTGTGGAGCGCGCTGTACGCGACCGATGTCGGGCTGCTCAACCGGCTGCTCGTGCGGCTCGGATCGTCGCCGGTGCCGTGGCTCACCGATCCGATGCTGGCGATGCCGTCGATCGCCGTCATGGTGACGTGGAAGAACGTCGGGTTCTACGTGATCATCTACCTGGCGGGGCTCCAGTACATCTCCCGGAGTTGCCAGGAGGCGATCGAGCTCGAGGGCGCCACCGGCTGGCAGCGGTTCCGCCATCTGACGCTGCCGTCGCTCTTGCCGCAGACGATCCTGGTGGTCACGCTGTCCACGATCAACGGCTTCCAGCTGTTCATCGAGCCGTACATCATGACCGGCGGCGGGCCGCTGCGGCGCACGTACTCGATCGTGCTCTACCTCTATACGCAGGCGTTCTCGTACCAGAAGATGGGCTATGCGGCGACGATCGGTGTGGCCCTGGCCGTGATCATCGGGCTGGTGGTGCTGCTCCAGCGCCGCCTGCTCGGACGGGCGGAGGCACTGTGAGAGTCCTCCGCCGTGTGGCGACGTATGCCGTGCTCGGGCTCGCGGCGCTGACGTTCATCTATCCGTTCCTGTGGATGGTGTCCACCACCTTCAAGCCGCCGTTCGACATCGGCTCGCTGTCGCTCGTGCCGGAGCAGGCGACGCTCGACAACTACAGGACGATGTGGGCCCGGGCGCCGTTCGGGCGGGCGCTGTTCAACAGCGTGCTGGTGGCGACGACGATCACCGCCGCGGTGCTCGTGTTCGGGTCGATGACCGCGTACGCGATGGCCCGGCTCCGGTTCCGCGGGCGTCCGGCGCTCGACGCCGTGACGATCGGCCTGCTGCTCATCCCCGGTCAGCTGACGCTCATCCCGCTGTACACGCTGATCGTGCAGCTCGGCTGGATCGACACGTACGCGGGGCTCATTGTTCCATATCTGTTCAACGCGACGGCGATCCTGATGCTGCGGCAGTTCTTCATCCAGATCCCGCAGTCGCTGATCGACTCGGCGCGGATGGACGGGATGAGCGAGCCGCGGATCCTGTTCACGATCTTCTGGCCGCTCACGAAGCCGGCGCTGGCGATCGTGGCGATCTTCACGTTCATGGGATCGTGGAACGAGGTACTGTGGCCGCTCCTGGTCGTGCGCGAGCAGTCGTTGATGACGCTGCCGCAGCTGCTGACGGTGTTCGCGCTGGGCGGCGGCGCCGGATCGATCGGCGTGTCGCTCGCCTCGGCAATGGTGCTGGTGGTCCCGGTGGTGATCGCGTATCTGTTCCTCCAGCGGTACTTCATCGAGAGCATGGCCGGCGCGGGGGTCAAGGGATAGCATGCCGACCGTTTCCTTCGAGCACGTCTCCAAGCGGTTCGGCGACGTCACCGTGGTCGAGGAGTTCGACCTCACGGTCGGCGACGGCGAGCTGGTGGCGCTCGTCGGAGGGTCGGGGTCCGGAAAATCGACGATTCTCCGGCTGCTGGCCGGACTCGAGTCGGTGACGACCGGTACGATCCGGATCGATGGTCGGGACATCACGGCGCTCCCGGCCCGTGAGCGCGACGTGGCGATGGTGTTCCAGGATTACGCGCTCTACCCGCACATGACGGTGCGCGAGAACCTCACGCTCGGGCTCCGGCTGCGGAAAGTGGCGCGCGCGGAGATCGAGCGGCGGCTGGGGTGGGCGGCGGGCATGCTGGAGCTCGCACCGCTGCTCGACCGCAAGCCGAAGCAGCTCTCCGGCGGTCAGCGCCAGCGGGTGGCGATGGGGCGGGCGATGGTCCGCGAGCCGGCGGTGTTCCTGTTCGACGAGCCGCTATCGAACCTCGACGCCGGGCTGCGCGCGCAGATGCGGATCGAGATCGGCGCGCTTCAGCGGCGGCTCGAGACGACGACGGTGTACGTGACCCACGACCAGGTCGAGGCAATGACGCTCGGCGACCGGATCGTGGTGCTCGCCGACGGGCGCATCCAGCAGGTGGGGAAGCCGATCGACCTCTACCGGGCGCCGGTGAACCGGTTCGTGGCCGGGCTCATCGGCACGCCTCGCATGAACTTTCTGGAGGGACGCCTGGCGACGGAGAATGGCGCGGTGATGTTCGTGTCGGATGGCGCCCGAGTCGCGGTACGCCGCGACACCATCGCCGCTTCGGGGCCGACGACGCTCGGCATCAGGCCGGAGGATGTACGGATGGGTGTCGAGGCGCGCTCAGGTGGGCTGACCGGGCGCGTCGTGCTCGTCGAGCGCCTCGGCGGGACGAGCCACGTGCACGTCGACGTGGGGCCGCACCGGGTGATGGCAGCGGTTACCGGAGAGCTGCTGCCCGAGGTCGGAGCGGACATCACCATCGGGATGCCGGCGGAGCGCGTGCATCTGTTCGGGACGGACGGGCGGCGCGTGCCGGGCTGATGTCGATGGCAGAGACCGCCGATCATGCGGCGTTCCTTGGGAGAAGCTGTTCAACAACGGCAATGGCATTTGCGACGCCGTCTTCGCTACGGATCTTGTCGCCGAGTGCGTCTGCGTTCCGCCGGATCACTGGAAGCGCTGTCACCTGACGGAGCGCTGCAGCCAACCTTCCGGCGGTCAGCTTCTTCTGCGGAATCGGCTCGCTACCAACCCCCAGCTCGTGTACGCGCCATCCCCAGAACGGTTGGTCGCCGAAGAATGGGCAAATGACTGTTGGACGTCCTGCTCGTAACCCGGCGGCGGTGGTGCCAGCACCGCCGTGATGAACGACCGCTGTCATCCGGGGGAAAAGCCAGTCGTGCGGCACGTCGCCGAGGGGGAACATGGTGTCGGGGAGCCCATCAGACGTCAGGCCGCCCCATCCGGTGGCGAGAACGCCCCTCAGACCGACGCTCTGCAACGCGTCGATCACGATCCCTGTCACACGCTGGGGATCGCGGCCCGCCATGCTGCCGAAGCCGACGTAGACAGGTGGTTCGCCCGAGGCCAGAAAACGCTTCAGCGCGGCCGGCGGCTTCCAGTCGGCGGGGCGATC
>DATKCV010000056.1:0-86238 GCA_035513015.1 Gemmatimonadaceae bacterium | reverse complement strand
CGATGTCGGCTTATCACATCCTGGGGCTGGAGAAGGTCCCAAGGGTCCGGCTGTTCGCCGGTTAAAGTGGTACATGAGCTGGGTTCAGAACGTCGTGAGACAGTTCGGTCTGTATCCGTCGTGGGCGTTGGAGTGTTGAGGAGGGCGGACCCTAGTACGAGAGGACCGGGTCGGACTGCCCGCTCGTGTCCCGGCTGTCACGCCAGTGGCAACGCCGGGTAGCGATGGCAGGAAGCGATAACCGCTGAACGCATCTAAGTGGGAAGCGTGCTCCAAGATGAACACTCCCGGGGCTTCGAGCCCCCTGAAGGGCCGTGAGAGACCATCACGTCGATAGGCCGCCCGTGGAAGCGGGGCAACCCGTTCCAAGCGCAGCGGTCCTAATCGCCCGTGCGGCTTGACTACCTCCCAAAGCACCAAATCCGAGCAACGCACGCAAATCCGATGATCCGCACTCGCGGTCATTGCCACTCCTGTTGTCGACGCGACTCCGCGAGGAGCCGCGCCACATCAAACCAGTCTCGCTGGCGACCAGAGCGTAGGGGCCACACCCGTTCCCATTCCGAACACGGTCGTTAAGCCCTACAGCGCCGATGGTACTCCGTCCGAGAGGACGCGGGAGAGTAGGCCGTCGCCGGCACCTCTTGTGCGCCCGGGGTTCTTCCCAGAACTCCGGGCGCACTTTTTTTTTTGCTCCTTCGGGGCTCTTCCAGAGCTCCGTCGGCTGCCGTCGCAAGGTCAAATGAAACGAAAGTCAACCGCAGAGGACGCAGGGCACGCAGAGGACGAACGGGAGGCGTCTGCGTCCTCTGCGGTTCACCCCACGCGGAACGCGGTGTGGAGTGGAGAGTCCGGCTGCCCCAACCGGGACTCTCGGCGGGTAGCGGGGGCGGCTCGCCCGCCGGCTCCCTCAGCGAAACCGGCACGCGAGCGGTCCCGTCATCCGTCGCAACACTCGAATCAACGACGCTGCCAGTGTCCTCGACCCACAACTCGTCAATGGGCAGTCGTTTACCTTCCACCTGCTCGACCGCCCGCGTTGTGAATGCTCCGTACCTACGGTAGCTTCACTCATATGTCGCGAGCCGGGATCGTTACCGTGGCGGGCAAGCCGAACGTCGGCAAGTCCACGCTTCTCAACAGGTTGATCGGTGAAAAGCTGAGCATCGTGAGCCCGAAGCCGCAGTCCACTCGCGACCGCGTCGTCGGGATTCGCAGCGAGGGTGATGTACAGATGGTCGTTCTCGACACCCCCGGGCTGCTCAACCCGACCTATGCACTCCAGGCCGCAATGCGCGGACTTGCCCTCCAGGCGCTGCACGATGCCGACGTGATCCTCTATCTCGCCGACGCCTGGGCCGGCACGCCTCCGAGTCTCGCCGAGGCGGCCGAGATCGGCACCATGCCCAAGGCACCGACGATCACCGTCCTCAACAAGGTCGATCGACTGACCACCGCCGAACGGGAGCGCCTCGCCACCCAGTGCCCGGACGCCGCGATGCTCTCGGCCGTGACCGGCGAGGGCGTCGAGGAGTTGCTCCAGTGGGTGACCAGCCATCTCCCGGAGAGCCCGTTCCTTTATCCGGCCGACGAAATCAGTACCCAGTCGGTCCGCTTCTTCGCCAGCGAGCTGATTCGCGAAACGGCCCTCGAGCAGCTGGAGGAAGAGGTTCCCTATAGCGTAGCCTGCGAGATCGAGGAGTACCGCGAGGACCGCACACCGGTCTACATTCGCGCCGTCGTCTACGTCGAGCGCGAGAGTCAGAAGCGGATCCTGATCGGGGCCAAGGGCGCGCGGATACGGGACATCGGACGTGCGGCACGCCAGAAGATCGAGGATTTCGTCGGCACTCCCGTGTATCTCGACCTGTGGATCAAGGTGCTGCCCAACTGGCGTCGCAAGCCCAGCGAGCTGCGACGCTTCGGATTCAAACTCCCCGAGGAGCACGTTCGATGAGTCTGCCACCGCAACTGCTCGCCGTGCTGGTCTGCCCGAAGTGCAAGGGCGAGCTCGAGTATCGCGAGACCGAGGAAAGTCTCGTCTGCCACGCCTGCCGGCTACGGTATCCGGTGCGAGAGGACATTCCCATCATGCTGATCGATGAGGCCACGCCGCTCTAGCGCGCGGCTCGCGCTGATCGCCGGCGCCATCCTGTCCTGCGCCGCGACACCGCTCGCTGCGCAGGACACCGAGGGCGCGCTCTTCCTTCTCGTACCGGTCGGCGCTCGGGCAGTGAGCCTCGGCCAGGCGGTCGTCGCCAACGTGGGAGGCAGCGAATCGATCTGGTGGAATCCGGCGGGGCTTGCGCGGGCCGAGCGCCGCGAGGCCGCCATCCATCACTCCGACAGCTTCATCCTCCAGGGTGACGCAGTCGCCCTCGTCATACCCTCCGCCCTGCTCGGCGTCATCTCGGCCTCCGTCAACATCCTCAATTTCGGTGAACAGGATCTCACCGAAGCCGGTAGCGGGGTCAAGGTCGGCGAGGTGCTCGTTCGCAGCTTCGTATACGGCGGCACGTACGCCACCCCGATCGGCGATCACATCAACGCCGGGATCACCTACAAGCTCGTGCAATTCCGCTTCGACTGTTCTGGTGCGTGCGGCGATGCGCCGGCCACCGCCACCACGAGTGGGATCGACATCGGCGCGCAGTACGACCTGCGGCGGTTCGCTCCGCTGGCTGTCGGAGCGGTGCTGCGCAATCTCGGCCCGAGCCTCCAGGTCAACGACACCGAGCAGCGTGACCAGATCCCGACGCGGCTGCATGTCGGAGTGCAATATCGGTACACCGGCTTCGACGGCGACCTGCGCGGAGCGGCGGTGAACGTTTCGGCGGAGGTGGCGGACGCCATCCGCTTTGCCTCCCCGTCGTCGTATTTCGGGGTGGATCTGTCCTGGCACGAGCGCGTGCACCTGCGGGCCGGCTACGCCAACGAGGCGTCGGAGGCCAGCGGTCTCTCGATGGGACTCGGGATCTCGCTGGGAAGTCTGGTGCTCGACGTCGCTCGCATCTTCGAGGGGTTCTCCGCCGATGCGGGCCAGGCGCCGACCTACCTCTCGCTTCGCTATCTGTTTTGATCGGCGTCCGCTGTGCGACGCTCGGGCTGAGCGCGCTCCTGCTGATCACTCCCCGGGCGTCGGAGTCGCAGCGACGCTCCGACGCGGCTGTGGGCATGAACGCCGGCTCACGCGGGGCTCTGCCCGGGATCCACTCCGGCGCGTTCGCGCCGCTCGCACATCGGCCTGCCCCCATGCCGGCGGCTCATGCTTCCGACAGCGTCTCGCCGAGCTCGCCGTCACCGTCCGGGGGTGATGCGGCCAACGCCCCTGACGAGGACGCGCCCCGGTGGTGGATGCCCCTGGCCTCCGCCGTCGTGCCGGGTGCGGGCCAGGCGCTGATGCGACAGGATCGCTTCGTCGTCTACGCCGCGGTCGAAGCGGTGGCCTGGCTCCGGTATGCAACGGACCAGCGAGAGGGGGCTCGGCAGCGGCGCGCGTATCGAGAGCTCGCCAATCGTGTCGCCCGCGCGTTTTTCACGTCTGATCCGGTGGCCGGGACCTTCGACTACTACGAGCGCATGCAGTACTTCGTGGAAAGCGGTGTGTTCGATCTCGATCCGTTCGGCGAAGGATTGGAGCCCGAGCTGGACACCCTCACCTACAATGGCTCGGTATGGCTGCTCGCCAGGCGCACCTTCTGGGAACACCCGGACTCGATTCCTCCCCGCGACGAGGCAGCGTACGTGCGGGCAGAACAGTTCTACCTCGATCGCGCGATCCGGCCGGATTTCCGTTGGTCCTGGCGCAACGCTCAGCTCGAACACGACCTCTATCGCCGCACCATCCAGGAAAGCAACGAGGCCTACCGACAGGCGATCCAGGCGCTGGGCGTCGTTCTGGCCAATCACGTGCTGAGCACCGTCGACGCGTACGTCACGCTGCGCCTGTGGGCCGAGGCGGCCGAGCGAGAGCGGTCGTTCGGGGTCGCGGGGACGATCCCGTGGGCACCGCTCGGCCGCCCTCGAAACGCCTCCCCGAGGAGGTGAAGGACTGGCTTCAGCGGAGTCGCACATCTGTGGCGTTTGGCGCCGTCCACGCGTCTGGATACAGCCGCAAACATCGGCGGGATCATGGTTTGACTTTGGCTAGCCGGGCACCATAACTTTGGCGCATCCCCTCCTGGTCGTACCCAGCGTGTCGTCTACGACCGCCATTCAGTTCGCACCTGACGATTTCGCGCTACCGGAGGCGATCCGTGCATGGCTGAACGCGCAGGCACTGCGTCCGCTCGTGCTGCGGACCGGCGACGAGCTGATGGGTGTCGCAAGGCGCGGACGGCCACGCCTCGCGGTCTTCGACGCCCGGGCGAATGGCTCCGAGACCCTCGCCTCCTTGCGGCGGCTGAAGCGTGACTCGTTCACCGGGATCGTGCCGAGCGTGGCGCTGACGGCGCCGGACCTCCCGGCGATCGAGCGCGCGTTCGAGGCCGGTGCCGACGAGGTGCTGCCGACGGGGATGGACGAACGGGAGATGGTCGTTCGGCTGGAGGTGCTACTCCGGCGTTCCGATCGCGATACGACGGTCCACCCGTCTACCCGCCTCCCGGGAGCGGTCGCGATCGAGATGGAGATCTCGCGTCTGCTCGCCAACGACGCGAGATTCGCCGTCTGCTACGCCGATCTCGACCACTTCAAGGAGTTCAACGACCGATACAGCTACCACGAGGGGGATCGGGTGATCCGGATCCTCGCCCGGATTCTGCACGATGTGGTGACGGGGGTCTGTCCCGAGGATAGCTTCGTCGGGCACATCGGCGGGGACGACTTCATTTTCATCGTGCCGATGAGAGCGGTAACCGAAGCCTGTGGGGAGATCGTCGCGATCTTCGACGCGCTGGCCCCGTACCAGTATTCGGAGCAGGATCGGCGCGCCGGCTATTTTTTCGGGAAGGATCGGCGCGGGCAGTTGCACCGTGTACCGCTGATGACGCTGTCGATCGGTGTCGTAACGAACGAACGCCGGCATTTCACGCACGCGGCGCAGGTGAGCGAGTTGGCCACGGAGATGAAGAGCTACGCGAAGACGCTGCCGGGTTCGGTGTTCACGGTCGACCGGCGTCATGATCAGCTCGCCGAGGAGCCCTCGGCGGCACCGCTCAATCCGCTCGGAATCGGGGAATCGCGATGAACGTCGGCTGCCCGGAATGCCGGTCGATCTTCCGCGTCGATCCGACCAAGGTGCCGGCGGGAGGCGTGCGGGCGCGCTGCTCGGTGTGCGGCGGTGTCATCACGATCGGCTCGGGCGCCAACGGGGGCGCTGCGAGCGGATCGTTTTCTTCGGCACCGGCGCCAGGTTCCGGGAGCCGATCGACCTCGGCTGCTCCGGGCGCGGGCGGCACGGGCGGCGCGGGCGGACACGCCACCGCCGGCGGGCCGGTAGCCGGCGCTGCCGGCTTCGCGCCGCAATCGCGGCCAATGCCTCAGCCGCGGGCATACGCTGCTCAGCCTCCGGCTCCGCAGATGAGGGACTCGTCTCCGAGCGAGGGCCGGGCGACGCTGCCGCAGCGCGGCGCTGAACCCTTCGCCTCGCCCGGTGCCGCGCGCGGCGGCTCTGCGCCCGCCCGTCCCTCGTTGCCGACTGGAACGACGCAAGGGGGTAATCAGCAGCGGCCGGTCACGATGCCGGGACTGCCGCCAATTCCGCCGCCGCCGCAGGGGGGCCAGCGTTCCGCGCAGCCCGTGGCGCCGGCGCAACCGGGACCGGCGCGTTCTGCCGCGCCGCTCAGCGCGCCGACCAGACCCGCTGCGGCTCCGTCCGGCCTGCCGGGCCATCCGACGGGTGTTGCCACCGGGGCTCCTCCCGCGGGCTTGCGGGCGCTAGGAGCTGCCGCGCCTTCGACCGCGCCGGCCACCTCCGCACCGCGCGCGCCGTTCGGCCCACCGGCGACTGGGGCGGGGGCGGGGGCGGGGGCGCCCGCTCCCGCGGCACCGCAGTCACCTCGGCCGGCAGCACCCGCACCGGGCGGTGCGGCTGCACCGTCCGGGCTTCGGGCCGCGGCGCCCCCCGCGGGCGCGGCACCAGCGGCGCGGGCACCGATCAATCCCTTCCTGGCCAACGACCCGAACCAGAAAGCCAAGCGGCTGGCTCGCGCCCTCGTTTCGGACATGATCGCCTATCACCCGCAGAAGCGCGAAGAGGGCGTCCGAAACGGGACGCTGAAGCAGGTCTACCGCGAGGAGATCAAGAAGAGCTACGAGGAGTACGTCGACCAGGTCGGCAAGGAGTTCGCGGAGACAACGTCTCATTTCCAGGATGCGTTGAACGAAGTGCTCGCCGGTGGCAAGAAGATCTTCTGACGCGGGCTGGACGCGCCGTCCCGACCGGCTATCTTTCCGCCGTTGGTGACGATCCCCTGCGAGCCGTCTTCCAGGTCGGAAGGCGGCTCGCTTCTTAGAGGAGAACGGGCAAATGGCAGAGACCGAGCGTCGTCAGCAGCTCGAGGCGCAGCGAGACCGTCTCGACGAGCTGCGGAGGTATCTTTGACATCGACGGCAAACGTCGCCGTCTGGAGCAGCGCGAGCAGGAGATGACCGCGCCGGACTTCTGGTCGTCGCAGGAGCGCGCGCGCGCCGTCGTCCAGGAGGTGAAGGAGCTCAAGGGCTGGGTCGATCCGTACGACCGGCTCAGCGCGCGAGTACGCAGCGCGCTCGAGCTCGATGAACTGCTGGCGCTGGAGTCGGACGAGGGAATGCTCGGCGAGCTCGACCAGGAGGTCGCCTCCCTCGCCGGAGTGCTGGAAACCTTCGAGCTCCGCTCGCTCCTCCGTGGACCGGACGACATGCGGGATGCGCAGCTCGAGATCAGCGCCGGAGCCGGGGGAACCGAGGCGCAGGACTGGGCAGAGATGCTCGAGCGCATGTACATCCGCTGGGCGGAGCGCCACGGTTACACGATCGCGCAGCTCGACCGGAGCGAGGGCGAGGAGGCCGGGATCAAGGGCGCGGTGCTGGAGATACGGGGCGAGTACGCGTTCGGGTTTCTGCGAACCGAGACGGGCGTCCACCGCCTGGTCCGTATATCACCATTCGACGCCCAGGCGCGCCGGCACACGAGCTTCGCGTCGGTTTTCGTCTATCCGGTCGTCGACGATGAGATCAACATCGAGGTCCGCGACGAGGACCTGCGGATCGATGTCTATCGCGCGTCGGGCGCCGGCGGACAACACGTCAACAAGACGAGCTCCGCGGTCCGCATCACCCACGTTCCGTCGGGCGTAGTCGCGGCGTCGCAGGCGGAGCGGTCGCAGTTCAAGAACAAGGCGACCGCTCTCAAGATGCTCAAGAACAAGCTCTACCAGCTGGAGGTGCAGAAGCGCGACGCCGAGAGGGCGGCGCTCGACGCCACCAAGGCCGATGTCACCTTCGGCAGCCAGATCCGGAGCTACGTCTTTCAGCCGTACACGATGGTCAACGACCACCGCACGGAGCTCAAGCTCACCGACGTGCGCGAAGTGATGGACGGGGGGATCGATCCGTTCATCGAAGCGTACCTGAAGAAGTTCGGGGCGAGCGAGGCCGCCGCGTGAGCGACGAGCTCAACTTCGTCCGCAAGGCCCGTCTGGAGAAGCTCGACGCGCTGGCAGCCCGCGGTGTGGGGCCGTTCGCGTATCGTTACGACCGGACGCACACGGCGGCGACGGCGCGGGCGGCGCTCGGCGACGCGTCGGAGGGACCCGAGGTACGGGTCGCCGGCCGGCTCGTCGCCTTGCGTGGACACGGAAAGACCAGCTTCGCGCATCTCGCCGATTCCAGCGGGCGGATCCAGGTCTACTTCCGGCGCGACCAGATGGGCGAGGATGGCTGGTCGCTGCTGGAGCATTGTGACCTCGGCGACGTGGTCGGCGTCGCCGGCCCCCGGTTCAGAACCCGCACCGGCGAGCCGACGGTGCGGGCCGACGCGCTCACCATGCTCGCCAAGTCCCTCCGCCCGCTTCCGTTCGGCAAGGAGGAGGTGGTTGAGGGGCAGGTGATCCGACATTCGGGCTTCGCCGATCCGGAGCAGCGCTACCGCCAGCGCTACGCCGATCTCGCGGTCCATCCCGAAGTCCGATCACTCTTCGTGGCACGGGCCCGGATGATCTCGGCCATGCGGCGGTATCTCGATGACGAGGAGTTTCTCGAGGTCGAGACTCCGGTTCTCCAGCCGCTCTACGGCGGGGCCGCGGCGCGTCCGTTCACGACCCACCATCACGCGCTCGACACCCAGCTGTACCTTCGGATCGCCGACGAGCTCTACCTGAAACGGCTGATCGTCGGCGGCTTCGAGCGAGTCTACGAGATCGGCCACGACTTCCGGAACGAGGGGATCGACCGGACGCACAATCCGGAATTCACGATGCTCGAGTTCTACGAAGCGTACGCGGACTATACGGACATGATGGAGCGGGTCGAACAGCTGCTCGTCCGCTCGGCCGATGCGGTGAGGGCGGTGCCCGGGTTCGAAGATCGCGTGCCGGAGGTGGCGACGCCTTTCCCACGGATCGAATGGGTGCCATCGCTCGACCAGGCACTGGGCGCGAGCGTACTGGCCATGGACGACGCGGCGCTCAGGAACACGGCGACTCGCGCCGGGGTTGAAGATGTCGCGACGCTCAGTCGCCCGAAGCTGCTCGACGAACTGTTCCAGGTGGTCGTCGAGTCGCGGCTCGAGGCGCCGACGTTCGTCGTCGACTACCCGGCGGCGCTCTCGCCGCTGGCCAAGCCGAAGCGCGGCGACCCGGCCCTGACCGAGCGGTTCGAGCTGTTCGCCCGCGGCCGGGAGCTGGCGAATGCTTTCTCGGAGCTCAACGATCCGATCGACCAGCGCGGCCGGTTCGAGGCGCAGGCGCGGCTTCGGGCGGCGGGCGACGAGGAGGCGTCCGGCGTCGACGAGGACTACCTGCGGGCAATGGAATTCGGCATGCCGCCAATGGGAGGCGTCGGTATCGGGATCGACCGACTCATCATGTACCTCACCGACACACCCCACATACGGGACGTCATACTTTTCCCGACGCTGAGACCAGAATGAACCGACTCGAGCTTGCGATCGCCTGGCGGTATCTGCGAAGCCGCCGAGGATCGCGAGTGCTGTCGCTGATCAGCGTCATCGCCATCGGCGGCGTCGTCGTGGGAGTGAGTGCGCTCATCGTGATAATGGGCGTGATGAATGGGCTTCAGCAGGACCTCCGGGAAAAGATCCTGGTAGGAAGCCCCGACCTGCGCGTCCTCCCCGCGGGCGATCTGGACATGATCGAGGACTGGGAGCGGCTGCTGCGCGAGGTCGAGCGGTTCCCTGGTGTCGTCGCGGTCGCGCCGTTCGTGCAGACGCAGGCGCTGGTCGGGAGCGGACACGCGTACTGGGAGGGCGCCAACGTCGTGGGCATCGTTCCGGACGCGAAGGGGCTCGTGCCGGTGACGACGATCCGCGAGCGTGCAGACCGCGGAGGGGACTTCCGGTTCGAGGGCGCGTCAGGGGCCGGCGCGGGTGTCGTGCTCGGCAGCGCACTGGCAAGCCGACTCGGAGTATTCCCGGGTGACCGGATCCGCATGATCACGGTGAGCGGGGCGACCGAAAGCCCGGTCCTGGGCTACGCGATCCCGCCGGAGCACAGCTTCGAGGTAACCGGGATCTTCAGCACGGGGATGTACGAGTACGACCACCAGTACCTCTACATGAGCGTGGACGCGGCGCGGGAGATAGCCGGCCTGGGGAATGCGGTGAGCGGACTCGAGGTCCGGACCGCGGATCGCTGGGTCGCGCCGGAGGTGGCACGCCGTCTGGATGAAGCGCTCGGCGCGGACCATCGGGTGGAGCACTGGCAGGAGACGAATCGTTCGCTCTTTCAGGCGCTCCAGCTCGAGAAGCTCGGGATGGGCGTTATCCTGCTGCTGATCGTGGTCGTCGCCGCGTTCAACATCGTCAGCACGCTCACCATGGTGGTCACCGACAAGACCCGCGAGATCGGGATCCTGAAGACGATGGGAATGTCGTCGCGAGCGATACGGCGGGTGTTCCTTGGACAGGGCCTGGTGATCGGCGCGGGTGGAACGGCCGTCGGGGTGGCGCTCGGGATCATCGCCAGCCACGTGGTGGACGAGTATCGCCTGATCCGGCTGGATGCGTCGGTGTACTTCATCGATCACCTGCCGGTCCTGCTCGATCCGGCGGACGTGGTCCTTACAGTGATCGCCAGCGTGGCAATCGCCGCGGCGGCGACGCTCTATCCGGCGCGCCAGGCGGCGCGGCTCTACCCGGTGGAAGCGATCCGGCACGAATGAACGAATTGGACGAATTGGACGAATTGGACGAATTGGACGAATTGGACGACTTGCGAATGAGACGAATCGGATGAGTCGCCTCGAGCTGGCAATCGCCTGGCGATACCTGCGCAGTCCGCGGGACTCGCGGCTGCTCTCGCTGGTCAGCGCGATCGCGATCGGCGGGGTGGTCATTGCGGTCAGCGCGCTGCTGGTGATCGTGAGCGTGATGAACGGGCTTCAGCGCGAGCTGCGCGATCGCATCCTCATCGGAAGCGCCGACGTGCGCGTGCTGACGTACGGCAGCGACATGACGATGACCGACTGGGGCGCCGTGCTGGATTCGGTCGCCGCCCAGCCGGGCGTGGTGGCGGCGGCACCGTTCGTATTCACGACGGGGCTGATACATACCGGACGGCGGACGGCCGTCGGCGTCCACGTGGTCGGGATCGAGCGGGAGGGGCGGGGGATCGCGGATGTGACGGGGATTCGGCAGCACGCCGACCGCGGAGTGTTCCAGTTTCCGAGCGCCGATGGGCGTGGCCAGGGCGTCGTCCTGGGCGCGAGACTCGCGTCGCGGCTTCGGGTCGGGGAAGGAGACACCGTACGGATCATATCGCCGGCCGGCAGCAGCCTGAACGCGGCGCTGGGAACCGTGCTTCCGCGCCTGTACACCTTCGAGGTGAGCGGGACGTTCGACAGCGGGCTGTTCGAGTACGACCAATCGTACGTCTACATGCCTCTCGAACGCGCGCAGGAGTTCGCGGCCCTGGGGTCGGCGGTGACCGGAATCGAGGTTCGCACGTCGAGTCGCGAGGTGGCGCCGGAGGTCGCGATCGGGTTGTACGAGGTGCTCGGGTTTCCGTATCGCACGATCGACTGGAAGGAGCAGAACCGGACCCTCTTTCAGGCGCTGGAGCTACAGAAGCAGGCAATGGCCACGATTCTGCTTCTGATCGTGATCGTCGCGGCATTCAACATGGTCAGCACCCTGACCATGGTGGTGGCGAACAAGACGCGGGAGATCGGGATCCTGCGGGCGATGGGGCTTCCAGCGCGATCGATCCGTCGGATCTTCCTCGCGCAGGGCGCCGCGATCGGGATCGCCGGGACCGGGCTTGGTCTGGCGCTCGGGATTCTGTTGTCGCTCCTGATCAGCGAGTCGAGAATCATCCGTATCGACCCAGAGGTATATTTGATCGATCACCTGCCGGTGGCACTGGTGCCGGCCGACATGCTCCTCATCATGGTGGCCAGCCTGGCCGTGGCAGTGGTGGCGACGCTGTTCCCGGCGGGTCAGGCGGCGCGGATGTTTCCGGTGGAGGCGATCCGGCACGAATGAAGGTCCTCGAGGCGCACGACCTGGCGAAGAGCTACCGCGGCGGCGATGGCGGACTCATCCATGTGCTGTCGGGAGTGAATCTCACGGTCAGCCGGGGCGAAATGGTTGCGGTCGTCGGCGCCAGCGGGGCAGGGAAGAGCACGCTGCTGCACCTGCTGGGGGCGCTCGATCGTCCAACACGAGGGTACGTCGTACTGATGGGCGAGCCGATCCACGAAAAGCGCGACGAGGAGCTGGCCGAGATTCGTAACCGAAAGGTCGGGTTCGTCTTCCAGTTCCATCACCTGCTTCGGGAGTTCTCGGCCCTGGAGAACGTCATGATGCCGCTGCGTATTGGGGGACGGGGGCTGCGCGACGCACGAAGCCGTGCCGAGGAGCTGCTGGCGCGGGTGGGGTTGACCGGCCGGATGCACCACCGGCCGTCGGAGCTGTCGGGTGGCGAGCAGCAGCGCACAGCCGTAGCGCGGGCACTGGCAGCCGACCCGGCGATTCTGCTCGCCGACGAACCGTCGGGTAACCTGGACCATGCGAATGCCGAAATGCTGCACCGGCTGTTCGCGGAGCTGGCGCGGGATTTGGAGTTAGGGATGGTGGTGGTTACACACAACCGGTCGTTGGCCTCGCGGGCCGACCGCGTGCTCCTCCTGGACGATGGTCGGCTGATTGAAACGGACATGCGCGAGGCCGTAACCTGAGAGGACCGGCTCTGCGATGCTTTGCGACAACTGCAAGGAGCGGGATGCCGTCGTGCACCTGACGACGATACAGAACAATGCCGTGACACTCCTTCACCTCTGTGCCAAATGCGCTGCGGAGAAGGGGATAGAGACTACTGTCGCGCCCAAGACACCGATGATCGGGGAATTTCTGCAGGCCGTGCAGCAACAGCTGACGGTCCCGGCATCGGAGACGGGGCGCTGCAACTTCTGCGGTGCTACGCTGCGGGATTTCCGGGCGTCGGGACGGCTCGGCTGCGCGCGGTGTTATTCGGCTTTCGACGGCAGCCTGCGGGACCTGTTGCGTAAGGTCCACGGCAACTCGCGACATTCGGGGCGGCGTTACGAGCCGCCGCAGCCTGAGTCGCTGGAACGGGTCAGCCTGCTCGGGGAGCTTCGCGACAAGCTGCGACGGGCCATCGAGAGCGAGCAGTTCGAGTTGGCAGCCGATCTGCGGGACCGAATCAGGGTGCTCGACGAATGACGCTGGACTTTTCCCTGCTGCCCGACGGGGGCGTCAGCTGGCTGGAGGCCTCGGGGGAGCACTCGGACATCGTGCTCTCGACGCGGATCCGGCTGGCCCGGAACGTGGAGGGATTCGCGTTCACCACGCGGGCACGGGATGGGGAGCGGCTGCGCGTGCTCGCCCAGGTCCGGGACGCGCTGGGGCAGGTACCGAGCCTGGCCGACAACCTGCTCTTCAGGGTGGACGAGCTGTCACCGACGGAGCGGCTGCTGCTTCACGAGCGGCACCTGGTGAGCAAGGAGCTTGCCGGCCTCGATCCTCAGCACCCGGTGCGGAGCGGGGCAGCGGTGTTTCTCGGCGACGGCTTGGGCGTCATGGTAAACGAGGAGGATCACTTGCGCCTTCTGGCGCTGCGGTCCGGCTTCGCTTTGCAGGAGGCGTTTGCGATGGTGGACCGGCTCGACCGCGAGCTGGGAAGCCAGGTGCCATACGCGTTTCACCAGGAGTTCGGGTTCCTGACGGCGTGTCCGACGAACACGGGAACCGGAATGCGGGCCTCGGTGCTCATCCATCTGCCGGGGCTGGTGCACACGAAGGAGATGGCGAAGGTTCTGGCGGGGCTGCAGCAGATGGGGCTCACGTACCGTGGCCTGTACGGGGAGGGGAGCGAGGTCGTGGGAAACTTCTTCCAGATCTCCAATCAGACGACCCTGGGCAGGGCGGAAGAGGAGCTCCTCGACCACCTCATGCGGGTGGTTCGCCACGTAATCGAACGTGAGGAGGAGGCTCGACGGGTCTTGCTTCGCGACGCGGGCTATATTATCGAGGACAAGCTCTGGCGAGCTTATGGCACCCTCCGATACGCCCGCAGCCTCACTTTCGATGAGGCGATGAACTACCTCAGCGGCGTGCGCCTGGCCGTCGGTCTGAAACTGATTACCGGCCTCAGTGTATATACCCTCAACAAGCTCCTGATTTTTTCACAAGCCGCGCACCTCGCACATGCGGAAGGCCGGACGCTCACGGAAAGTGAGGCCAGCCTCGCGCGTGCACGATACGTGCGACAGGCGTTAGCAGGTGAAGCCGGGACGAGCGGGTAGCGAAGCACCCGTTTACTGAGGGAATGATGAACGGCTACAATTTCACGGAACGGGTTCGAAAGGTCCTCGCCATGGCACGCGAGGAAGCTGCCCGACTCCACCACGAATACGTGGGAACGGAGCACATTCTGCTCGGCCTCATCCGCGAGGGTGAGGGCGTGGCGGCAGCCGTGCTGCAGAACCTGAGCGTCGATCTCGACGAGATACAGTCGAAGATCGAGGAGACGGTGAAGAAGGGAAAGGCGGGGCAGAGCACCGGCCCGGATCTACCCTACACGTCCCGCGCGAAGAAGGTGCTGGAGCTGGCGATGAGCGAGGCTCGCGAGCTCAATCACTCCTACGTGGGCACCGAACACCTCCTCCTCGGGCTGCTTCGCGAGGAGAAGGGGATCGCCGCGCAGGTGTTGACCGATGCCGGCGTCAACCTCGACGCCGCGCGCGCGGAGACCCTCAGGCTCCTCGGCACGGAGTTGCCGCAGGGCGGGGCGGCCGCCCAGCAGGGCGGCGGATCGCCCGCGGTGTCGGCTCCGAAGGGCGAGAAGAAGTCGAAGACGCCCGCGCTCGACCACTTCTGCCGCGACCTGACACAGCTCGCCGCCGAGGGCCAGCTCGACCCGACGATCGGGCGGGCGAAGGAGATCCAGCGCGTGATGGAGGTTCTCACGCGCCGCAAGAAGAACAACCCGGTGCTGATCGGCGAGCCGGGCGTCGGCAAGACGGCGATCGTCGAGGGTCTGGCCCAGCTGATCGCCAACGGCGAGTGCCCGGAGTCGCTTCGCGACCACCGCGTGCTGTCGCTGGACATGGCGGCGGTGATCGCCGGCACCAAGTACCGCGGCCAGTTCGAGGAGCGGCTCAAGGCGGTAATGAACGAGATCGCCCAGAACAAGAACATCATTCTGTTCATCGACGAGCTGCACACGCTCGTCGGGGCTGGAGCGGCCGAAGGCGCGATCGACGCCAGCAACATGCTCAAGCCGGCGCTTGCCCGCGGCGAGCTTCAGTGCGTTGGCGCGTCCACGCTCAACGAGTACCGCAAGTACATCGAGAAGGATGGCGCGCTGGAGCGGCGCTTCCAGACGGTGATCGTCGAGCCGCCCTCGATCGACGAGACGGTCGAGATCCTCAAGGGGCTGCGCAAGAAGTACGAGGATCATCACCGGGTGACGATCCCCGATACCGCGCTCGTCTCGGCGTCGAAGCTCTCGGAGCGCTACATCACGGACCGGTTCCTCCCCGACAAGGCGATCGACGTGATCGACGAGGCAGGCGCGCGGGCGCGGCTCGCCGCGCAGGCGCCGCCGCCGGAGGTGGCCGAGCTGAAGGACAAGCTCGAGGGTGTCAACACGGAGAAGGAGACGGCGGTCCGCGACCAGAACTTCGAGCGGGCGGCCTCGCTTCGTGATCGCGAGCGCGAGCTGCAGGGCGACATCCGACGCAAGCAGGAGGAGTGGGAGAAGCGCCGCCAGTCGCACCGGCCCGTGCTCGGCGAGGAGGAGATCTCGTTCATCGTCAGCCGCTGGACGGGGATTCCCGTCACACGGCTCCAGGAGGCCGAGACCGCGCGGCTCCTCCGGATGGAGGACGAGCTCCACCTTCAGGTGATCGGCCAGGACGAGGCGATCAGGGCGATCGCCCGCTCGATCCGGCGAAGCCGGGCCGGGCTCAAGGATCCGAACCGTCCGATCGGGTCGTTCATCTTCTCCGGGCCCACGGGCGTCGGGAAGACGGAGCTGGCGCGCGCACTGGCGAAATTCCTGTTCGCCGACGCCAGCGCGCTGATCCGCGTCGACATGAGCGAATACATGGAGAAGTTCTCCGTGTCGCGACTGATCGGTGCGCCGCCTGGCTACGTCGGCTACGAGGACTCGGGTACCCTGACGAAGGCGGTGCGGCGGAAGCCGTACAGCGTGGTCCTGCTCGACGAGATCGAGAAGGCGCACCCGGACGTCTACAACATCCTTCTCCAGGTGCTCGACGAAGGCCACCTGACCGACAACTACGGCCGGGTGATCGACTTCAAGAACACGGTCGTGATCATGACGTCGAACGTAGGGGCCCGCGACATAACCAAGGGCAAGTCGCTCGGCTTCACGGCGGATGACAAGGTGACCTTCGAGCGGATGGCCGAGAAGGTGAAGGAGGAGATGACGCGCGTCTTCAACCCGGAGTTCCTGAACCGGCTCGACGACGTGATCGTCTTCCACCCCCTGTCGAGGGAGCACGTCGCCATGATCGTCGGCGTCCTGCTCAAGGACGTGCAGAAGCGCCTCGTCGAGGAGGAGCTCACGCTCCGGCTGACCGATGCCGGCACGGACCTGCTCGTGAAGAACGGCTACGACGAGAGCTTCGGCGCCCGACCGCTGAAGAGGGCGATCCAGCGCTTCATCGAGGACCCGCTCTCGGAGAAGATCCTGCTCGGCGAATTCTCCAAGGGCGACGAGATCGAGGTCGACGTGGCCCCCGACGGGACCAAGCTCGACTTCCGGGTCCTGACCAGCACGACCAAGGCGTGACAGCTCGATCACGGCCGGCCAGGTCCCGTTCGGAGGGACCTGGCCGGCTGCTTTCGTGTATATTTCTGCCATGCCACGACCGGCTCTTCTGCTGCTCGCCATGCTCCTGGCGAGCATCCCCGCTGCCGCGCACGCCCAGGATCCACAGGACCTGACGGGTCGCTGCGCAACCCCCGATTCGATCGGCGTCCGCGGCAACGTCCGCGTGCCCGAGAGCACCATCCGCTCGCAGGCTGGTCTTGCCGCGGGCACGACCTTGAGCTCCCGCTCGGTCCGCCAGGCGGTCGAGACGATGTTCGCCTCCGGGCAATTCGAGCACATCGAGCTGGTCTGCTCGCTCGACGCGGTCACGGCGATGGCGACGCTGTTCATCGAGGTGGAGGAGCGCCCGCTGCTCGGAGGCGTCGAGGTGACCGGTCCCGAGCACGTGTCCGGGCGCCAGGTGAGCGACCGCGTGGAGCTCGGGGTCGGGGCTCCGCTCGATCCCGCGCAGATCGCCCGCGCCATCCAGCGGATCGATTCGCTCTACGAGAGTCAGGGGTACTACCTGGCCGAAATCGAGGTCGACTCGGCGACGGTCGAGGGCCGCCTGAACCTCACGTTCCGCATCGACGAGGGCAGTCGGCTGGCGATCTCGGGGATCCGGATCGAGGGCAACGAGGAGATCGGCGACCGGCGGCTCGCCGGAGCGATGGATACGCGGCCGGAAGGCTTCTTCTGGTTCCGGCGGGGTCTGTTCGATGAGGAGCGGTTCAGCGCCGACCTTGCCGAGCGCCTGCCGAACCTCTACGCGGAGCGGGGCTTCATCGACTTCGCGGTCACATCCGACTCGCTCGTGGTCGACCGGGATCGTGGCAAGGCGATGATCGACCTGCGTGTACAAGAGGGCCCGCAATACCGTGTCGGCGACTTCGACATCAGCGGCAACCGGCACATCCCGTTGAGCGAGATCCAGCGGTTCTATCCTTTCTCCGGCGCCGGACCGACGCTGACCGAGCGGGTGACCGGATTGATCCGGCGCGATCGCACGCCGGAGGGTGTGTTCGACCTGCAGGCATGGGAGGCGGCTACGCAGAGCGTCCGCAATGCGTATGCGACACAGGGGCTCATCTGGGCGAACATCCGGCCGGTCATCGAGCGTGACAGCCTCCCCGACGGGACGCCGATCGTCAATCTGCGGTGGGACATCGTCGAAGGTACACCGGCGATCGTGAACCGGGTGGACATTGCCGGTAACGACTTTACCGCCGAGTCGTGCATCAGGCACCAGATGGTGCTGGTGCCGGGTGATGTGTACAACCAGAACGCGCTCATTCAGAGCTATCAGAACATCGCCAACCTCGGGTTTTTCGAGACGCCGCTGGCGTTCCCCGACACGCGGCCGGTGAACGATGAGGGCGATGTGGACATCGTCTTTCACGTGAAGGAGAAACGGACGGGCAACATCAATTTCGGCGCCTCGGTGGGGCAGGGCACGGGGCTCGGCGGATTCATTGGGCTCGACCAGCCGAACCTGTTCGGGCAGTGCAAGCGCGGCTCGCTGCAGTGGCAGTTCGGGCGTTACATAAACGATTTCAACCTGAGCTACACCGATCCGAACATCCGTCAGTCGCGGGTCTCGGGCACGGTGAACACGTATCGCAGCGAATCGAAGTTCCGGATCGCCGACCTGGGGCGGAGCACGCGAATCGGCGGAAACCTGTCGGCCGGGCTGCCGACGCCCTGGTCGCGGTGGACGCGACTGTTTCTCTCCTATGGCGCCGAGGCTGTCCGGTACTCGGGTGACGGGCTGCTCGGAACGGTGGCCGACAGCTGCCGCAACTGTATCCGGTCGAGCCTGGGCGTGACCGTCACGAACGACACACGGATCGACCTCCCGTTCGCCTCACAGGGCGGCATGCAGAGCTTCTCGGCCCAGTTCAACGGCGGACCGCTCGGGGGCACGGCCGACTTCCAGCGCTACACGGGCGAGCTGCGCGGCTACGCGCCGATCTTCCAGATAGGGGGAGAGCGGCCCGGATCGCAGCCGATCAAGTTCGTCGTCGGCCTGACGGCGCGCTCGGGTGCCGTGTTCGGGAATTCAGGGCCGTTCTTCTACACCCAGCAGTTCGCGCTAGGCGGTACCCAGTTCGGCGAACAGCTCCGCGGCTACGACGAGTTCTCGATCACTCCCCAGGGCTTCATCACGGGGACGAGCACCACGCAGGCGCGGCGGGAGTCCTTCGGGAATGCGTTCTTCTCGACGACGGCGGAGTTCGGCGTCCGCTTCAACTCGCAGATCTACCTGTCGGCGTTCTACGACGCGGGCAACGTCTGGCGCCAGCCGCGCGACATCAATCCCACGCGGCTGTTCCGAGGTGCCGGTATCGGCGCCTCGGTGATCACCCCCTTCGGCCCGCTGGGGCTCGACTGGGCCTATGGCTTCGACCGGCTCGACGAGTTCGGTCGGCCGGACCCGAAGTGGCAGTTCCACTTCCGTCTCGGTCAGATCTTCTAAATCCGGAGCAGTTGAAAATGCCTCTTCTCATGCGCGCGACGTTGCTCGCGCTGGCCTTCGTGGCCTTTCCCCTCGCTGGGGCCGAGGGCCAGGGCGCGCAGCGCTTCGCCTACGTCAACACCCAGCGGCTGATGGATGAAGCTCCCGGGCGTGCGCAGGCAGCGGCGACGTTCGAGCGCGAGATGGCGGATTACCAGGCGACGGTGCAGCGGATGCAGGACTCACTGCGCGTGATGGTGGAGGCGTATCAGCGGCAGGAATCGACGCTGACGCCGGAGCAGAGGGAGCAGCGTCAGCAGGCGATCCGGACGCGCGAGGCGGAGTACTCGCAGCGAAACACGCAGCTCCAGCAGCAGCTGGCGCAGCGGCGCGATTCCCTCGTGCAGCCGTTGATGGAGCTGATCGAGCGTGTCCTCAACGATATCCGGCAGGAGGAGAACTTCGCGATGATCTTCGATGTCGGTGCCGAGGTGAACGTGGTGGTCGCGGCGGACCGCAACCTCGACATCACGGACCGGGCACTGCAGCGGCTGAAGACGATGGCGGCGACCACGCCCGGCCGGACGCAGGCGCAGCCGCCGGCACGGCCGGCGGGCGCGACGCCACCACCCACGGGGGTGACGCGTCCGCGGCCGCCCCAACCGTGACCGTCGGACCACCTGAACACGCGATCGTCGGCGGCGGAGCGCAACGCTCCCACACCGCCGACGATCTTGCATCGGCCATCGACGGGCGCGTGATCGGGGATGGCGGCGCCGCCGTCTCGGCGATCGTGCCCCTCGACCGCGCCGGCCCATCCGACATCGCCTTCCTCGCGCGGGCCGAGTACGCGCCGCTTCTCGCAGCCTCGCGCGCCGGTATCGTGATCGTGTCGCCCGAACTGGCCGAAACGCCGGGGACACCGCGTGCGCGAATCGTGGTCGCGAAACCGTACGAGGCGCTCCTCGAGCTCATTCCGCGGTTCCACGCGCCTCCAGGGCGGCAACCGGGAATCGATCCGCAGGCGCGCATCGGGCACGGTGTCCTGCTCGGACGAGACGCCGCCGTCGGGCCCGGGACGGTGATCGGCGATGGGGCGCGGATCGGCGACCGGGTCACGATCGGCGCCCACGTGGCGATCGGCCCAGGCGTCGAGATCGGCCACGACACGCTGCTGCATCCGCACGTCACGTTGTATCCGGGCACCTCCCTGGGACGGCGCGTCATAGTGCACGCCGGCGTCCGGCTGGGCTCCGACGGGTTCGGATACGTCTGGCGCGACGGCGAGCACCGGAAGATTCCGCACGTCGGACGGTGCATCATCGCGGACGACGTGGAGATCGGGGCGAACAGCACGATCGATCGCGGCAGCATCGATGACACCGTGATCGGCGCGGGCACGAAGATCGACAATCTCGTTCACGTCGGTCACAACGTGCGCATCGGCCGGCTGTGCCTGCTGATGGCGCAGGTGGGGATCGCGGGGTCGGCGCGTCTGGAGGATGGTTCGATCGTCGCCGGCCAGGCCGGGATCGGTGGGCACGTGACGATCGGCGCTGGTGCGCGGATCGGCGGGCAGGCCGGAGTGTTCGGGGATGTACCGCCCGGGGAGTCATGGTCCGGATATCCGGCGCGTCCGCACAAGGAGTCGCTGCGGGCGCATGCGGCGCTGTTTCGTCTGGCGCCGCTGATGCGGCGTCTCGAGCAACTGCTGGGACGGGAGTCGCGGTGAGCGAGGTGCGCCGCACGATCGCCCGCCCGGTGTCGTTGACCGGCGTCGGACTGCACCTCGGTCATCGGTGCCGTCTGACGTTCGAGCCCGCGGCGCCGTCCGCCGGGATCGGGTTTCGACGCTCGGACCGTCCGTCGGCCTCGCGGATCCCCGCCCTCGCCGAGCGGGCCGTCCTGACCGAGCGGCGCACGCAGCTCGGGGAGGGGGACGAAGCCGTACACACCGTGGAGCACGTCCTGTCCGCCGCGGCCGGTATGGGCATCGACGACCTGACGATCGCCATGGATGCCCCGGAACCGCCGATCCTCGACGGGAGCGCGGCCCCGTTCGTCGAGGCCCTCGAGCGGGCCGGGCTGATCGGGCACGACGGGATGCCCGGATACCTGGACGTGCATGAGCCGATCACCGTGGTCGATGGCGACTCGGTCTACGAGGCCCATCCCGCCCCTTCCCTCGAGCTCGAGGTGATGATCGATTTCCCGCACCCGCTGATCGGGGAGCAGGCCGGCCGCTGGGTGGTGACGCCGGAGCTGTACGCCCGTGAGCTCGCCCCGGCGCGCACCTTCGGTTTCGTGCACGAGGTCGAGATGCTGCGCGCGAAGGGGCTGATCCGTGGTGCGTCGGTGGACAACGCCGTGGTTCTCGATGCGGCCGGCGTGGTGGGCAACAGGTTGCGGTGGCCCGACGAGTTCGTGCGGCACAAGGCGATGGACTGCGTGGGCGATCTGGCGCTGGCCGGGAGACGCGTTCGGGCACGGGTGGTGGCCGTCCGGCCCAGCCATCGTGGAACGGTACTGCTGGTGCGCGAGCTGAGCGCTGCCCTGGCGAGGAGATAACGTGCTCGGAATCGAAGACATCATGAGGGTCCTGCCGCACCGGTATCCATTCCTGCTCGTGGATCGGATTCTGGAGATCGAGGCGAACCAGCGGATCGTCGGGGTGAAGAACGTCACCATCAACGAGCCGTTCTTCCAGGGCCATTTCCCCGGGCATCCGATCATGCCGGGCGTGCTGATCATCGAGGCGATGGCGCAGGTGGGTGGCATGCTCCTGATGGGCTCCCTCGAGGATCCGGACAGCAAGGTCGTCTACTTCATGTCGCTCGACAACGTGAAGTTCCGGCGTCCGGTTCGCCCGGGGGACCAGATCCGGTTCGAGCTCGACATCATCCAGACGCGGGGCATGGTTTGCAAGATGCGCGGCGTCGGCAAGGTGGATGGCGAGGTGGTCGCCGAAGCCGACATGGCAGCCATGGTGCGGGATCGATGAGCGGCGGCATCCACCCAACGGCGCTCGTCTCGCCCGATGCCGAGATCGGCATCGATGTCGAGGTCGGCGCGTTCGTGGTGATCGGGCCCGGATGCCGGCTCGGAGACGGGTGCGTCATCTCGCACCGGGCGACGCTCGACCGAAACGTGCATCTCGGCCGGAACGTCAAGGTTGGCGTGGGGAGCGTGCTCGGCGGCGATCCGCAGGACCTCAAGTTCGAGGGCGAGCACACGACAGTGGAGATCGGCGATGGAGCGACGATTCGCGAGTACGCCACGATCAATCGAGGGACGGCGCAGTCGTGGAAGACGTCGGTCGGACGCAACTCCTTCATCATGTCCTACGTCCATCTCGCGCACGACTGCCACATTGGCGACGGAGTTATCCTGGCCAACGGCGTTCAGCTCGCCGGTCACGTCACGGTCGAGGACCGCGCCATCGTCTCCGGGCTCTCGGCGGTGCACCAGTTCGTGCGGATCGGCACGCACGCGTTCGTCGGCGGGTGCTCGCGCGTCTCGAAGGACGTACCCCCGTACCTGAAGGCCGTCGGCAATCCGATCAAACTGTACGGGCTCAACACGGTCGGGCTCCAGCGAAGCAACTTCCCGGATCCGGTGATCCGGGAGCTCAAGCGCGCATATCGACTTCTCTTTCGATCCGAGCTCAACGTCACGCAGGCGCTTGCTCGCGTGGAAAGCGATCTCGAGCAGTTTCCCGAGGTGCTTCAATTCCGCCGCTTCGTCGAGGCGAGCCAGCGCGGAGTGGTGATTTGACGGCGCCGATCAGGATGGGCGTCGCCGGCGCGGGGGCACTGGGTTATCACCACGTGCGGATCCTGCGCGAGCTCGAAGGGGTCGCGTTTCAGGGATTCGTGGACGTGAACCCCGAGCGAGCCAGCGAAGTGTCGAGGGACCTCGGCGTCCGGGCCTATCCGGCGCTCGAGGCGCTGCTTGATGATGTGGACGCGTTGACGATCGTCGTGCCGACGCCGGCGCACTTCGAGGTCGCCCGCGAGGCACTGAGACGGGGCGTACACGTGCTGATCGAAAAGCCGATCACCGCGACGCTCGATCAGGCCGACGAGTTGCTCGCGATCGCCGAGCGGACCAGCGCCACGGTGCAGATCGGGCACGTCGAGCGGTTCAACCGCGCGGTCCGCGCCGCGCTCCCGCACATAGGCTCGCCACGGTTCGTTCAGGTCGATCGACTGGCTCCATTCAGCCCGCGGGGCGCCGATGTCGCGGTCGTGCTCGATCTCATGATCCACGACCTCGATCTGGTGCTGACGCTGATCGGCTCACCCGTCACCGCCATCGCCGCCGTCGGGGTGCCGGTCCTGACGCCCAGCGTCGACATCGCCAACGCGCGTCTGGCGTTCGAGACCGGCGCCGTCGCCACGATCACGGCCAGCCGCGTGTCGCGCGAGCGAACGCGGAAGCTGCGCCTCTTCCAGCCCAGCGGCTACCTGTCGCTCGATCTGGGGGCGGGCACGGGTGAATTCTACCGGTTGCGCGACGACGTCGATCTGGCCGCGTTGGCCGGCGCCCCCCGGACGGTGGATGCGTTCGTCGAGCGGCTGACGCTGGAGGCGCCTGAGGGTGAGCCGCTCAGGCTGGAGTTCGTCAGCTTCCTCGCCTCGCTGCGCGGCGAGCGCCCCGTGGAGGTTTCCGGGCGGGCCGGGCGCGACGCTCTCGACGTGGCCATGCGGATCGTCGAAGAGATCGAGCGCACCTTGCCCGCGCTCACCGGTCAGCTCCGTGCGTGAGATTCTCATTGTCGCCGGAGAAACCTCCGGCGACCTTCATGGCGGCACAGTGGCCTCGGAGCTGCGGCGCCGCCGTCCGGAGATTCCGCTCAGCGGGATCGGGGCGACGCGCATGCGCGAGGCCGGCGTGACGCTCATCGAGGACGCCGAGCGGCTGGCGGTGATGGGATTCATCGAGGTGCTCCGACACATTCCTCGCCACATGGCGCTGCTTCGCGGGCTCGACCGCCGACTCGCGGATGGACGCGTCGGACTGGTGATCCTGATCGACTATCCCGGATTCAACATGAAGCTGGCAGCGGCCGCGGCCCGGGTCGGTGTGCCGGTGTTGTACTACATCACGCCGCAGGTCTGGGCATGGGGCGCGGGCCGGCTGCGGGCGCTCGCGCGCACGGTCACGCGCGCGGCCGTGATCCTTCCGTTCGAGGAGGAACTGCTGCGCGCGCATGGGATCGAAGCGACCTTCGTCGGCCACCCTCTTCTCGATCGGGCGCGGGAGCTTCCCACTCGCGCCGATGCGAGGCGCGAGATCGGCCTTCCCGAGGAGGGTCCGGTGCTCGCGCTGTTTCCCGGCAGCCGTGTCCAGGAGATACGGCGGCATCTGGTGGACTTCGTCGCGGCAGCCGAGGAAGTGCGGGCGCGCTCGCCCGAGGTGCGCGTGATCGTCAGTGTCGCGCCGTCGATCGAGCTCGATCCGCGGGAGGTGCCGTACCCGATGGTGCGTTCGGCCTCGTTCAGCGTCCTTCGTGCGGCCGACGCCGCGCTGTGCAAGAGCGGAACGACGACACTCGAGGCCGCGGTCGCCGGTTGTCCGCTCGTCGTGGCCTACCGCACCAGTGGGTGGACGTACGCGATCGCGCGACGCCTGGTTCGAATCCCTCACATAGGCCTCGTGAACGTCGTCGCCGGCGAAGAGGTGGCGCCGGAGTTCGTGCAGGGTGAGCTGGTCCCGGCGGCCGTCGCGCTCGCCCTGCTGCCACTCCTCGATCACGGCAGCTCCGAGCGCCGGCGCATGCTGGCCAGTCTCGACCGGGTACGCTTGCGGCTCGGCGAGCCCGGCGCAGCGGCGCGCGTTGCGTCGATCGCCGAGGAGCTGTACCGGTGACCGGCGATCTGTCATCGGGCGAGGCCAGGGAGGACGGCGCCAGCCGCGGTAGCGACCGCCGGCTTCGACTGATCGTTGCCATCGGGGCGCTGGCCCTGCGGCTTCTCGCCCGCACCTGGCGGGTCGAGGTGCGGCACGGGGAGCGCTTCGAGCGGGTAAGCGCCGGAGGCAGCGTCTTCATCTACGCGCTGCCGCATGGACACCTGCTTCCGCTGATGTGGCACCATCGCGCTCGAGGCGTTTCGGTGGTGATCAGCGAGCATCGCGACGGCGAGCTGATCGCCAGAATCGCGCGGCGACTCGGGTATCGAACAGTGCGGGGCTCGACGTCGCGGGGCGCCGCGCGAGCTTTGCTGGGACTCGTCCGCGAGCTCGAGGCCGGGCACCCGGTCGCCGTCACGCCGGATGGCCCGCGCGGGCCGGCCCTGAGCTTCGCCCCCGGCGCGGTGATTGCCGCGCAACGACAAGGGTGTCCTATCCTGCCGCTCGCCGCGTCGGCGTCCAGCGCCTGGCGATTCAGGAGCTGGGACCGTTTCATGGTGCCCAAACCGTTCGCGCGTGTCGCGATCGTTTACGGCGAGCCGCGCTGGGTAACGGCGACCACCACCCGTGAAGCGCTGGACGAGGTGGAGGAATTTCAGCGATTGCTCGCGTCCACGGTCGCGGCCGTCGATGCCGTCGATGGGGTCGATGCCGTCGCGGCCGTCGATCGCGCGGATGCCGTCGATGTCTGACGCCCGCGCCGTCGAGGCGCTGTGGTGGGGAGAGAGTCTCGGTGCGCGCGCCGGCCGAACGGCTCTTGCCCCGCTCTCGGGGGCATATGGAGCCGCGATCCGGGTGCGGAACGCGCTCTACGATCGTCGCCTGCTCAGGAGTCACCGACTGGCGCTTCCCGCCGTGAGTGTCGGCAATCTGACCGTGGGCGGCACGGGCAAGACCCCTGTCGCCGCCTGGATCGCCTCACGCCTGCGCCAGAAGGGCGGTGCTCCAGCTCTGGTCCTGCGCGGGTACGGCGCGGACGAGCCTCTGGTGCACGCACTGCTCACGCCCGGGATCCCGGTGGTCGCCGATCCCGACCGGGTGGCGGGTGCGCGAAGGGCACAAGCGATGGGGGCGGATGTCGCTGTGCTCGACGACGCCTTCCAGCACCGGCGCGCGCGGCGCCAGGTCGATCTCGTACTGATCAGCGCCGACCGTTGGGGCGGTCGGATCCGACTGCTCCCCGCTGGTCCCTGGCGCGAGCCGCTTGGGGCGCTCGGGCGGGCCTCGATGGCGCTGGTCACGCGCAAGGCGGCGAGCCCCGCCGCCGCCGCCGACGTGGCGCGGCTGCTGAGAGTGGGCACCGAGAGCGTCCCCACGGGCGTGGTCTCGATCCTCCCGGGCGTGCTCCGTCGCATGACGGGGGACGAGCTGCCCGTCGAGGAGCTGGACGGCGCTCGCGTGCTGGCCATATCGGCGATCGGGGACCCGGAGGCGTTCGCCCGGCAGCTGCGGTCGCTGGGGGCCACGGTCGAGGCCGCGGTTTTCAGCGACCATCACCCCTTCGGCGACGCCGACGTTAGGCGACTCGCCGACAGAGCCGGGAGCGCGGATTTCGTGGTGTGTACACTCAAGGATGCCGTCAAGTTGACGGATCGCTGGCCTCGCCAAGCGTCTCCCTTATGGTATGTTTCACAGCGCGTCGAGATCGAGCGCGGCCTGGACGTGCTGGATTCGCTCCTCGACGGGATTCTGGAGGCACGCTCCGCGCTCTTCCACACTGATTCTCCTCCCGCTGATCAACAGCGCTCTCATGAGCACCGACCTTCGACTGCCGACCAATAAGATCGTCCGACCAGACAAGGACCGCTTTCTGAACGAGGAAAACCCGTTCGAGGCGATGATGTCCCGATTCGACCGGGCGGCCGAGTTGCTCGACCTCGAGCCTGGTCTGTACAAGGTGCTGCGCCACCCCGAGAAACAGATCATCGTGTCGGTACCGGTCCTCATGGACAGTGGGGAGGTCGAGGTCTTCACCGGCTACCGGGTGCTGTACAACACGTCGCGTGGACCGGCAAAGGGCGGGATCCGCTTCGACATGCAGGTCACGCTGGAGGAGGTAAAGGCGCTCGCCGCGTGGATGACGTGGAAATGCGCCGTCGTGAATCTTCCCTTTGGGGGCGCCAAGGGCGGAGTGGTGTGCGATCCGCTGAAGATGAGCGTCGCCGAGCTCGAGCGGCTGACCCGGCGTTACACGGCGGGAATAATGGCGACGCTGGGACCGGACTCGGATGTCCCCGCGCCCGACGTGAACACGAACGAGCGGGTCATGGCGTGGGTGATGGACACCTACTCGATGCACATGCGGCACACGGTGACGGCGGTCGTCACCGGGAAGCCGATCGAGATGGGGGGCTCGCTGGGCCGGCGCGAGGCTACGGGTCGCGGGTGCATGCTGGTGGCCAAGGAGGCGCTGCGCCATCTCGGGATGCCGGTACCGGGAACCACGGTGGCGGTGCAGGGGTTCGGCAACGTCGGATCGGTGGCTGCCCAGCTCCTCGTCCAGGAGGGGTGTCGGGTCATCGCGATCAGCGACCGCTCCGGCGGCGTGTACAACACGTCGGGCGTGGACATCGCCGCGGCGATCGCGCACGTGAAACGTCACAAGTCGCTGGAGGGCTTCGAGGGCGGCGACCGCGTGACCAACGACGAACTGCTGACGCTCGAAGTGGACGTGCTCCTGCCGGCGGCGCTGGAGAACGTGATCACATCCAAGAACGCCGCGAAGGTTCGCGCCAAAGTGATCTGCGAGGGTGCAAACGGTCCGACCACGGCGGCCGCCGACTCGATCCTGGACGAGAAAGGGATCTTCGTGATCCCCGACATTCTTGCGAACGCCGGCGGCGTGACCGTCTCCTACTTCGAGTGGGTGCAGGACCGCGGCGGCTACTTCTGGCCGGAGGACGTGGTCAACGACCGGTTGCGGGAGAACATGACGCGCAGCTTCAAGGACGTCCTCGACCTCTCGCGTCAGCACAAGGTGAACATGCGCACGGCGGCCTACATGCTGTCGATCAGTCGCGTCGCTACCGTGCATCGACTGCGTGGGATCTATGCCTGATCGGCACCGCCCGCCTCGCGCGGGCGGTGCACGGCGCATCGCGGCGCGATGCGCGTGATGGTCGTCGTCGTTGGCCGTCCCCGTGCGCCCGGCGTGCGCGCCGCGATAGACGAGTACGAGTCGCGGGCGGCGCGCTACTGGCCATTCGAGGTGCACGAGGTCCGGGAGGAGTCCGCACGGGCTACGCCGCCGGACCTCGTGCGCGAGCGGGAAGGCGAGCGGCTCGCGGTACGGCTGCCGGCGGCGGGAACCGTGGTTGCGTGCGATCTCGAGGGGACGCCGATGCGCTCGGAGGAATTCGCCGCCTGGCTCCAGCGGGAGCGGGAGGTGGCGCGCGATGTCGCTTTCGTGATCGGCGGAGCGCACGGACTCGCTCCGGCGGTGCGGGCGATCGCCGCTCGATCGCTCGCGCTGGCTCCGTGGACGCTGCCGCACGAGCTGGCGCGCCTCGTCCTCGCCGAACAGCTCTACCGGGCGGGCACGATCGTCCGCGGTGAGCCCTACCACAAGTGACACCGTGCCGGGAGTACTGGCCGGTGGACCGGGGGGCGCCCATGCACGCCACGTCGTGATCGGGCCGATGGTGAGGACGGACCCGCTCGGCGGTTCTTCGCTCACACGGGCGGTGCTCGATGGCGGTCCCGCGCGCCAATGGCTGGACTCTCCGCCGGCGTCGCGTGCGGAGTGGCGCCGGCGCGCCGACGAGACCGCCGCCAGGTTCGCGTCGCGCGACTGGCTGGGTGAGCTGCGGCCGGCGCTCGCGCCGTCCGGCCAGGCGGCGCGGCGACTCGAGCGCGTGGCCGCCGCCGGTGGAGTGGTGGTCACGACCGGACAGCAACCGGGACTGTTCGGTGGCCCCATCTACACGTGGTCGAAGGCGCTCTCCGCCCTCGCTCTCGCCGATGCGCTCGAGGAGGTCGCCGGCATCGCGGCTGCGCCGGTGTTCTGGGCGGCAACCGATGACAGCGATTTCGCCGAGGCAAAATCGACTGTGATCGCCGTGCCGGGTGGCGTCGAGGTGCTCGAGCTCACGGCCGCTCCTGAGGATGAGGATCGCATGATGGCCGCGCATCCGCTCGCCGGCGTGGTGCCGCTCCTCGCCAGACTGTCGCGCGGCGCCGGTGCAGCGGTCTATCCGGAGGCGCTCGAGCAGGCGCGGCGCGCCTACGACGAACGCGCGACGGTGGGGGGCGCGTTCGTGGCACTGCTGCGGGCGGTGCTCGAACCGCTCGGCGTCGCGGTGCTCGACGCCGCTCACGATGCGGTGCGCGGCGCGGCGAATCCGTTTCTGCGCGATGCCCTGCGCGCCGGCGATGGGATTGCGCGCTCCCTCGCCCAGCGCGAGGACGAGATCCGTGCGCGCGGCCTCTCGCCACAGGTAGCGCCGGTACCAGGGCTGTCGCTGGTCTTTCGCATCGAGCGAGGCTCGCGACGCCGTGTCCGCCTCACCGAGGCCGAGGGAATGGCGCAGAGGCGCGACGCCGTGTTGTCACCGAACGTCCTCCTGCGTCCGCTGGTCGAGCAGGAGATTCTGCCGACGGTGGCCTACCTGGGCGGCCCTGCCGAGCTCGGCTACTTCGCTCAGGTCAGCGCCGTGGCGCGCGAGCTTTCGCGGCCGTCGCCGCTCGCGGTGCCCCGCTGGTCGGGTACCATTCTCGAACCGCATGTCATGCGGATTCTCGACCGGTACGGCCTGCCGCCCGAGGCTCTGCACGACCCACATGCGGCCGAGAGTGCCATCGCGCGTTCGTCGCTTCCGTCTTCGGTGCGCGACCGGCTGGCGGTGATCGAGAGAGCGATCGACGATCTGTCCGGCGGCCTGCGAGGTGACCCGGAGGCGCTGGCGCTGCTTCCGGCGCCGGTGGTGGAGGGGCATCGGCGCGAGCTTCATCGCCGGCTCGAAAGACTGGAGCGGCGCTATGTGGCCTCTGTGAAGCGCCGGCAGGCCGACGTGGCGCACGAACTGGCGACCGCCCGCGGCGCGCTGTACCCGCGTGGCGTGCGGCAGGAGCGAGCGCTCAACCTGCTCCCCTTGCTCGCCCGTCACGGGCCGGAACTGCTCGCGCGAATGCGTGCGCGGGCCGGAGAGCACGCCATCGTCCTGGCCGCGGGCGCGGCGGTATCCACCGACTCGCCGGCGGAGGCGAAGCGGTGAGCGATCCGGAGTCCGATCCGACTCCGATTCCGGGAGCCGACTCGCCCCTCGACCCCGCTCCCGATCAGGCGGCGGCGGCGCGCGCGATCGAGCACGGTGCGGGTCGCGCCGCTTCGCTCGTCGGCGCCGGCATTCTTCTGAGCCGCGTCTTCGGGTTCGCCCGGAACTTTCTCTTCACACGCTACTTCGGGATGTCCGAGGCAGCAGACGCGTACGCGGCCGCGCTGAAGATTCCGAACTTCGTTCGAAACCTCCTCGGTGAGGGAACGATCTCGGCCTCGTTCATCCCCGTGTACAGCGCGATGCTCGGCCGCGGCGACCCCGCCGATGCGCGGCGTCTCGCCGGCGCTGTGCTCGGCCTGTTACTGGTGTTCGTGTCCGCGCTGACGATCCTCGGGATCGCCGTGGCGCCGTTTCTCGTCGAGCTGTTTCTGGCCGGCAAGGAACCGGAAGTACGCGAGCTGACCACGCGCCTCGTCCGGATCATGTTCCCGATGACGGGGATCATGGTCATCTCGGCATGGTGTCTCGGAATCCAGAACTCGCACGGCCGGTTCTTCCTCTCGTACGCCAGCGCCGTGCTCTGGTCGCTCGTCCAGATCGTCCTGCTCCTCGGCTGGGGGCCGGGCACACCGGATCTCGAGCGGCTTGCCTGGCTGCTTGCGTGGGCGACTCTCGGAGGCGCCGTGGCCCAGGTGCTCGTGCAGCTTCCGCAGGCGCTGCGGCTGACTGCTCCACTCCGGGTGCGCCTCGATCGGTCGGCCCCCGGGCTGGCGACGACCGTCCGCAATTTCCTGCCGGTGGTGATCGCGCTCGGGGTGGTGCAGATCTCGGCGTTCGTCGATGTCTTTCTGGCGTCGTGGCTGCCGACCGGAACGATCGCCGCGCTGGAGTACGCGCGGATCGTCTTTCTCCTGCCGATCGGAGTATTCGGCGTCTCGGTCGCCGCGTCGTCGCTTCCCGATCTGTCGCGTGACAGCGGGACGCTCGCCTTCGACACGCTTCGTCAGCGGTTGCGAATCGGTTGGCTGCGCCTCGTGTTCTACATCGTGCCGTCGATGGTCGTGTTGATCGTCTACGGCGATCACGTCGTCTCGCTTCTCTACCGCAGCGGAGAGTTCGGTGCCGTCCAGACCCGGATCACGCATCTGGTGCTGGCCGCTTTCGCCCTCGGTCTGATCGGCTTCGCATCGGTCAAGCTGCTCGCCTCGGCCCATTACGCGATGCAGGACTACCGGACTCCCTTGCGCTCGGGCGTGATAAGCCTCGTCGTCGGGTCGCTCACCGCGGCCGTGCTGGCGTTCACCTTCCGCGCGTCGTACCTCGGGGCCGCGGGTATTGCGCTGGGCAGCGCCGTGGCGTCGTACGCGAACCTGGCCACGCTCGTCCGGGGGCTCCGCCGCCGTTTGGGGGTCCTGTGGACGGAGGAGATGTGGAGGGGGGCGGCGCGCGTGGCGGCTGCGTCGGGCGCTGCCGCCGTGGGTGCCTCGGGCGTGGAATGGCTGGTGCGCGACGCGCATTTCCGGATCGCCGCGATCGGCACCCTGCTGGCGTTCGGCGGTATATTTCTCCTGACGGCGCACATCCTCGGAAACGGCGAAGCCGGCCGGTGGCTGCGGGCCGCTCGACTCATCCGCTGAGCCCGATGTTGCACGTACCCGAGGCGATTGCCGCCAAGCTGCCCCATCTGCCCGATTCCCCCGGTGTCTATCTCTGGAAAGACGCCGAGGGGACGATTCTGTACGTCGGAAAGGCGAAGCGGCTGCGGGCGCGCGTGCGTAGCTATCTCGCCGGCGATCAACTCGGGAGCCTGAAGACCCGGGCCCTGCTACAGCGGGTCGGAGATCTGGAGACCATCGTCGTCCCCAGCGAGGCGCACGCGCTGATCCTCGAGGCCAATCTGATCAAGGAGCACCGCCCGAAGTACAACATCGTGCTCCGCGACGACAAGTCGTACCCCTACATCAAGGTCACCGTCCAGGAGCCGTTCCCGCGTGTCCTCGTCACGCGCCGGCTGGTGGACGACGGCGCCCGCTACTTCGGTCCGTACACCGACGTCGGCGCAATGCGCCGCGCGCTCAACGTCGTCAAGCGCATCTTCACGGTGCGCTCGTGCAGCTACGACATGCCGCGCGTGATGCCCGAGCGGCCGTGCCTCGACTACTTCATCAAGCGGTGCAAGGCCCCCTGCATTCTGGCGCAGACGGTCTCCGAGTACGGCGCGATGATCGATGAGGTCGTCCTCTTTCTGGATGGGCGGACTGCCGAGGTGATCGCCAGGGTGCGCGAGCGCATGGACAGCGCGGCCGTCGCGCTCGACTTCGAGCGGGCCGCCGAGCTCCGCGACGCCCTCGTCCACCTCGAGAAAATGGAGGAGCCGACGGTCGTTCTCGAGGTCGAGGGCGGCGACCGCGACGTGATCGGATACGCCCGCGACGGCGCCGACGCCTGTGTGGCCCTGCTCCGGATCCGGCGCGGCCGCCTGCTGGCGCGCGACCACACCTTCGTCGAAAACCTCGAGGGCGAAGCCGACCCGCAGGTGCTCGCCGCGTATCTCGCCGGTGTCTACTTCGGCGCCGGCGATCGCGCCGGTGAACTGCTCCTGCCCTTCGATGTCGCCGACCGCGAGCTGTTCGAGGCCTCGCTCCCCGGCACGAGGATTCGCGTCCCGCAACGCGGCCCGAAGCGCGAGGTGGTGGGACTGGCCGAGCAGAACGCGCGGCACCTTCTCGAGGAGCTGAAGCTCGGCACCGAAGAGACGGAGGAGCGGGCCGCCGATCCCGTTTACGTGCTCCAGCGCGAGCTCGGACTGCAGCGCGTCCCGCGGGCCCTGGTCTGCTTCGACATCAGCACGACACAGGGGACTGATACCGTCGGGGCCGGCGTCTGGTTCGAGAACGGCCGGCCACGGCGTGCCGAGTATCGCAAGTTCATGGTCCGCACGGTCGAGGGTACCGACGACTTCGCCTCGATGCGGGAAGTCGTCACGCGAGACTTCCGCCGGCGCGTCGAGGATGGCAAGCCGCTTCCCGATCTCGTGGTCATCGATGGTGGCAAGGGACAACTCGGCGTCGCCCACGCGGCGCTGAACGAGATGTTGCTGGGCCACATTCCTCTGATCGGCCTCGCCAAGCGCGATGAGGAGATCTTTTTCCTCGGTCGCGCCGAATCGCTCCGGCTCTCCCGTCGGTCGCCCGCTCTTCGGCTGCTCCAGCAGGCGCGCGATGAGGCGCACCGGTTCGCCGTCACCTACAACCGAAAGCGGCGCACGATGCGGACGGTGACGTCGGAGTTGCTCCGTGTTCCCGGCGTCGGCCCCGTCAAACGGCGGCAGCTCCTGCACGCGTTCGGCAGCATCGAAGGTGTGCGTGCGGCCGGGGCCGACGCGATCGCTGCGCTCCCCGGTTTCACCGTCGCGACCGCGCAGCGGATCCTCGACTCGCTCGCCGCCACCGCACCCACGGCCGATCGCCCGCGCGCCAGCGAACCCGCGGCACCGGCGCATCTCGATTCGGAATCGTGATCGACTGGCACCTGGAATGCTCGGCCTGCGCCGGACGCGGATCGGCGGCGACTCTCGCCACGCTCTGTCCGTGCGGCCAGCCCTGGCTCGTCCGCTTCGATCGGCCCGCCGTGCCGCGACACGCGATAAGCGCCGAACGGTGGGACATGTGGCGCTACGCCGCCGTCCTGCCGATCGCCGGCGACGAGGTCCCGGTGACACTGGGCGAGGGCGGTACGCCACTCCTCGAGCTGCCGCGACTCGCATCGGAGCTCGGCGTCGCGCGGTTGTGGGTCAAGGATGAGGCGCTCAACCCCACCGGCTCGTTCAAGGCCCGTGGGATGAGTGCCGCCGTCACCCGCGCGCTCAACCTTGGCGCACCGGGACTCGTCGTTCCCACCGCGGGAAACGCCGGCGCCGCGCTCGCCGCCTACGGTGGAGCGGCGGGGCTCCGGGTGCGCGTCTATGCGCCGGAGGCTACTCCGGCGCCGATCCTCGAGACCATCCGAGCCTTCGGCGCGGAGTTGCACCTCGTAGCCGGACACATCGGCGACGCGGGACGCGCCGCGCGCGCATTCGCCGCCGAGCACGGCTTCTTCGACGTGTCGACTCTGCGCGAGCCGTATCGCATCGAAGGCAAGAAGACGATGGGGATCGAGATCGCCGAACAGCTGGGTTGGCGCCTTCCCGACGCCATCGTCTATCCCACCGGCGGCGGTACGGGGCTCATCGGCATGTGGAAGGTGTTCGCCGAAATGGGCGACGCCGGATGGATCGACGCGGCCAACCTCCCCCGAATGATCGTCGCCCAAGCCGAAGGGTGCGCGCCGATGGTCAGGGCGTTCCGCGCCGGTGCGGACCGCGCCTCGCCGTGGGAGAATCCGGTCACGCACGCCAGCGGCCTGCGAGTGCCTGCTCCACTCGGGGATAGGCTGATCCTGCGTGCGCTCCGGGAAAGCGCGGGCGATGCCGAAGCAGGATCGGAGGAGGACATCCGGAGCGCGACGGCACGACTCGCCCGCTCGAGCGGGATCGATGTCTCTCCCGAGGGTGGCTGTGCCTTCGCCGTCGCCGAGCGCCTCGTTCGAGATGGGCGATTGGCAGGCGACGCCGAGGTGGTGATCTTCAACACCGGAAGCGGTGCGTCCTACCGCTTCGACTGACGCGCGGCGCCGTGCCGCGCGCCCACACCCGACCCACCGGTGACGTGAAGACAGCGATACTCGACCCGTTCAGCGGCATTGCCGGCGACATGACCCTCGGTGCTCTCGTTGCCGTGGGTCTCGATCCGGAATGGCTACGCGCGCTTCCGTCTCGCCTCGGCCTCGATGGCGTGACCGTGCAGATACGGGACGTCGAGCGCGCCCACATCGCCTGCACCAAGGTGGACTTCGAAATCCCGCCGCAGCCGCATGGCCGGCATCTGCGCCAGATCCGCGAGCTCGTCGCGACGGCCGACGTGCCGCCGCGTGTTCGCGAGCTGGCCGATGCCACCTTCACCGCGATTGCCACCGTCGAGGCGGCGATTCACGGCGTGACGATCGAGCAGGTGCATCTGCACGAGGTCGGTGCAGTCGATGCGATACTCGACGTGGTGGGGTCGATCTGGGGATTCGAGCTGCTTGGCGTGGAGCGGGTATACTGCGGACCGATCTCGCTCGGCGATGGCTCGGTCAGGGCCGCACACGGTGATCTTCCCGTGCCCGCTCCGGCGACGATGCGACTCCTCGAGGGGCACGTCGTGCGTCCCGGGCCGCCGGGGTCGGGGGAGCTCGTGACGCCGACTGGCGCGGCGCTGGTCCGGACGCTGTCCGCTGGGGGGCTTCCCTCGGAATACACCCCGCTTCGCAGCGGCTTCGGTGCCGGCACGAAGGAACTCGCCGGACGTGCGAATGCACTGCGGATGATCATCGCCGACGTCGCGCTCCACCAGAACGAGGTCGAGCAACTCGTCGTCCTTACGGCCGACATCGACGACATGACCGGGGAATACCTGTCGGGAGTGGCCGATCGCCTTCGCGCCGCCGGAGCACTGGACGTGGTCGTGCTGGCGACGGTGATGAAGAAAGGCCGCCCTGGAATGCGAGTCGAGGTGCTGGCATCCCCCGCGCGGGCCGGCACGCTCGAGGCGATGTTGCTCAACGAGAGCACGACCATTGGCGTTCGTAGAGCAGGGGTGGAGCGACGAGCCCTCCCCAGGGTCAGCGTCCGAGTGGAGGTGCTGGGGCACCCGATCACGGTCAAGGTGGTCCGGCTCCCGGCGGGGCATCGGCGGGCCAAGCCCGAATTCGCGGATGTGGCCGCTGTGGCAGAGGCGACAGGGCGGCCGCTGGCCGATATATTTCGATTGGCCACCGAAGCGGCCGAACAGGTCGAGTTTCCCGGGGTATGACGGGGATCGGACTGCCTGCCGCGCTCGACAATCACGAGGAGAGACGATGAACGCTGTGGGAAAGACGTCGTTGTTCGCGCTCGCGCTTACCGCGGGCATCTCGGCGCCTGGACTGGCGCAGCAAGAATGTGATATCCCCGAAGGAACACCTCGCGAGGTCGCTCAGTCGCTGGTCACGCTCAGCGGGGCCATGTCGGATGAACGTCCCGATGCACGTACCCGGAGCCTGCGCCAGACGGTGCAGAGGCTAACGGACGATGCCGAGCGGATCGACCGTGCCAACGCCGTTGGGCGGAACTTCATGCTCGGCAAGGCGATGGTCGTCTGGATGCAGGAGCCCGGCATCGGGTACGATGCCACGCGGGGCGCGGTCGGGTATTCGAGCAATCCCGAAGCGCGGCTGGATCTGGTCGCCACCGCCGGACAAGCATTCGACTTCGTGCTGACGGCCATGCCGCAGTGTGAGCAGGAGTTGGAGAATTGGCGGATGCAGCCGCCGTGGGTGGATCTGGTGAACGGGGCGATCGAGCAGATCACGCAGCGCAACCTGGATTCGGCCGAGGTGCTGATCAAGCGGTCGATGGTCCTGACGAGCCGCAACCCGTTCGGCCCGAACCTGCTCGCGGCCGTCGCCCAGGAGCGCGGCGATCTGGTGCGAGCAGTCGAGCTTCGGCGGCAAACGATCGAGCTGGCTTCCCGCGACACGTCCTACGACGAGCTGCGACAGGAATCCGTCTACAACCTCGGCGCGCTGCTCGGGTCGCTGGCGGACCAGACCGAGGATACCGCGCAGAAGGTGGCGTACGCACGCGAGGCTGCCCAGCACTTCAACGCGTTCGCGACCGAGGCACCGGACTCGCCACAGGCCGTCGCGGCGCGCGCGGGGTACGCGCAGATGCTGATGGTTGCCGGCGACACGAGCGCCGTTGCGACCATGTACGCGGACCAGATCGCCAATCCGCACAATTACTCGGACCTGCAGCTCGTGCAGGCGGGCGTCGTCGCCGCCCGCGCCGAGAAAGCCGACGACGCGGCCAAGCTGTTCGATGCGGCGCTCAAGGTGAATCCGTTCAACCGCGACGCGCTCTACAACCTCGCGGCGAGCCACTGGGCGCTGAACGCGTTCGACCAGATGTTCCCGATTCTCACCCGGCTGATCGAGGTCGAGCCGAACAACCCGGAGAATCTGAGGCTGGTAGCCTACGCCTATCAGGGGAAGCAGCGCGCGGCGCCCGAGGGGGCGCAGCGCCGGGCGCTCACCGACTCGATCATTCGGTACGTCGAGCTCGCCGAGGCGCTGCCGGTGGCGGTCCTGATCGACGAATTCTCACGGGGAACGAATGAGTTCGCCCTCGGCGGGCAGGTGGAGAACAAGGGCGAGGGGCCAGCGACGATCAGGCTCCAGGTGCAGTTCCTGGACGAGCGCGGCAATGTGCTCGTCGAAGAGGAGGCGAGCGTCGGCCCGCTCGCACCGGGTGCGGCCAGCCCGTTCCGCCTGCGCGTTCAGCAGGCGGGAATCCATGGATGGCGGTACAAGGTCGGGGGCTGAGCCGTTCAGCCAGGCAGCGCGAGCGCGCGGAGGCCCGCCCGGAGGCGGGCCTCTTCGTGTGACGAGGCACTCGCTTGCCGGGGCAGAAGTGCCCATCCTGGATTGATTTCGGGGTGCTGATCTCCTAGCTTGCATGAGGTTCGTTCGTCGTTGATCGTGGTGCTTCGAAGGGGGGAAGGCCGCCGGTCGTGGTCTTCCCCCCTGTCTTGACAGGGATAGATGATTCGCGTCGCTCGCGTTCAATCAGGGGGAATCGCCGAGGAGCTCGGAATCGTTCCGGGGACCGAGCTGCGCTCGGTCAACGGGCGAGCCGTGGAGGACTTCCTCGACTGGGAGTTCCTGACGGCGGATGACGAGCTGGTTGTCGAGGCTTCGCTCCCCGGCGGCGAGGAGATCATATTCGACATCGAGCGGCCCGAGGGGGAGCCGCTGGGCCTCGAGCTCGAGCCGCCGACGGTGCGGCGATGCGCCAACCGGTGCGAGTTCTGCTTCGTCGAGGGGCTGCCGAAAGGGCGGCTGCGCCGGTCGCTCTACATTCGTGACGATGACTACCGCCTCTCGTTCGCCTACGGCAACTTCGCGACACTTTCGAACCTGAAGGACCGCGACGTCGCCCGGATCATCGAATACCGGCTTTCACCGCTCTACGTCTCGGTGCATGCGACGAACCACGCGGTGCGACGTACGCTCCTCGCCAACCCGCGCGTACCCGACGTACTCGCGCAGCTCGGGCACCTGGCGTCGCACGGCATCCAGTTCCACGCGCAGATGGTGATCGTGCCCGGGCTCAACGATGGTCCGGTTCTCGAAGAGTCGCTCGGCGATCTGTGGAGCTTAGGCGATGCGGTCCTGAGCGCGGCCGTCGTGCCGGTCGGGCTCACGCAGTTCTCGCACCTCTATACCGGCCGCCGCATGGATGCGGGGATTGCCGGGGAGATACTCGCCCAGGTGGAGCGGTGGGGCGAGCGCGCGAGGGCGGAGCGCGGCCATGTGTGGGTGTTCGGCTCCGACGAGCTCTATCTCCAGGCCGAGCGCGAGCTGCCCGGGGCGGAACACTACGGTGACTTCGAGCAGATCGAGAATGGCGTCGGGGCGGTGACGGCGCTGCGTGAGCGCGTGCGCGCCGGGCTGTCCGCGCTGCCGCGGCTCGACGGACGCCGGATCGGAGTTGTGACCGGTACGTCCATGGCGCCGCTGATGCAGCCCCTGCTCGACGATCTGGCCGGCGCGACAGGCGCGGAATTCGAGCTCATCGTCGCGATCAACTCGCTGTTCGGGCCGACGACCACCGTGGCGGGTCTGCTCGTCGGCGCGGACATCCGCCACGCGCTGGATCAGCGAACGGACCTGGATCTGGCCCTCATCCCGGCCGAAACGATCAACGACGAGGGGCTGTTCCTCGACGACGAGAGTTTCGTTGCCGTCGGCGAGGGGCTGCCGATGCCGGTCCATGCGTCGCACGACTTCATCGACGCGCTAGCGTCCGAGGGGCGCGGTGCGGAGACGATCGCCGCCGTATGAACATCCCGGTCGTCGCTCTCATCGGGCGGCCCAACGTGGGGAAGTCGGCGCTGTTCAATCGGATCGTCGGAGGTAGCGAGGCGATCGTGTCGGACGAAGCGGGCACGACCCGCGACCGGCATTTCGCGCGGACGGACTGGGCCGGCCGTGAGTTCTGGCTGGTGGACACGGGCGGTGTCAACGACGATCCGCGCGCGGCGATGGACGTCGAGATCCGGAAGCAGGTCTCGCAGGCGATCGAGGAGGCGGACCTTCTGCTCTTCGTCGTCGATGCCGGGGGGGGCACGCATCCCAACGATGCCTATGTCGCCCGACTCCTTCGCGAATCGGGTAAGCCGTGGCTGCTCGTCGCCAACAAGGCCGACGATCCGCGGGGCACCGCGTACTACGATCTCTTCGCGCTTGGCGCCGGCGAGCCCGTGCCGGTATCGGCGCTCAGCGGTCACAACACCGGGGACCTGCTCGACCTGGTCGTCGAGCGGCTGCCGGAAACGAAGGTCGAGGCCGAGGAAGCACTGCACGTGGCGGTGGTCGGCCGCCCCAACGTCGGAAAGTCGTCGTTCGTCAACCGCCTGCTCGGGGCGGATCGGCTCGTCGTCTCCGAGGTGGCTGGAACGACGCGCGATGCGATCGACACGCCGATGCGATACCACGGGCGCCAGATCGTCTTCATCGACACCGCGGGGCTGCGGCGTCAGTCGAGGGTCGAGGAGGGGATCGAGTTCTACTCTGCGCTAAGGACCCGGCGGGCAATCGAGCGCGCCGACATCTGCCTGCTGCTCATCGATGCGAGCGAAGGACTGCACAACCAGGATCTGAAGATCGCCAACCACGTATGGGACGCCGGACGCGCGCTGATCCTGGTGGTCAACAAGTGGGATCTGTACGAGCGAAGCGACAAGAGCGCCGCGCACTTCGAAAAGGAGGCCGAGGAGAAGGCGCCGTTCCTGCGATTCGTGCCGTTCGTGTTCACTTCCGCGCTCACCGGACAGCGCGTTCAGAAGACGATGGACCTGATCCTGAAGGTGGAGGAGGAGCGCAGCAAGAGGATCTCGACTTCCCAGGTCAACACACGACTGGAGGAACTGCTGGCGCGGCGACAGCCGCCGCAGGCAGCGGGGCGCGATGTCAAGCTGAACTACGCTACGCAGGTCGAGGTCGCGCCGCCGACGATCGCGGTGTTCGGTAATCACCCCGAGCTTCTCCAGGAGCACTACGTGCGCTATCTCCATAACGGCTTTCGGGAGGCGTGGGGCTTCACGGGCAATCCGCTGCGAATAGTGCTCAAGAGGAAGAGCGGCTGATGCCGCCGGGCGTCGGTGTGGCGCTCGCATATCTGGCCGGATCGATGCCGACGGCCTTTCTCGCCGGCCGGCTGCTGAAGGGCATCGACCTGCGACAGCACGGCTCCGGGAATCTCGGCGCGACCAACGTCTACCGGGTCCTCGGCGCGAAAGCCGGCATCGCCGTGTTTCTGATCGATGTTCTCAAGGGTGCCCTTGCGGTCTGGCTGCTGCCGCGCCTGGCGGTTACGCCATATCCGGAGTGGTGGGCCATCGCGTACGGGCTGGCCGCGGTGGCGGGGCACGTGCGACCCGTGTTCCTGCTCGGCAGGGGAGGGGGGAAGGGCGTGGCCACGGCGACGGGGGTCTTCCTCGCGCTGGCGCCCGTGCCCACATTGCTCGCCACCGTGGTCTGGATCGCCGTTCTCGCCGCCAGCGGCTACGTTTCGTTGGCGTCCCTGTCTTCGGCGATCGCCCTGCCGTCGGGCGTCCTCGTGATGGAAGGCGTCGCGTCGCCGGTGTCCGCGCTGGCAGTGGTGCTGGCGCTGTTCGTCATCTGGACGCACCGCGCCAACATCGGCCGCCTGCGCCGCGGCGAGGAGGCGCGCTTCGGCCGGCGCGGGGCGCCCGTGGAGGCGCACACCGGGCGGAGCGTCGATGTTGGCGGTGGCGGCGCGCCGGGTGATCACCGTTGACGACGTGCGCGGTAGTGGGGGCTGGAGCGTGGGGTACGGCGCTCGCCGATCTGCTGGCTCGGAACGGACGGCCCGTGCGACTCTGGGCGCGCGAACGGGATGTGGTGGCATCGATCAACGACGCCCGGGTCAATGCGCGCTTCCTGCCCGGCATCGCACTCGCGCCGGCCGTCCGGGCAACGGAGTCCCTGGCCGAAGCCGTGGATGGGGCGGCGGTCGTGGTCCTGGCCACGCCTTCGCAGGTGTTGCGCACGGTCGTGCGATCGTGCGCGTCGCACTTTTCCCGGGAGGCGATCCAGGTCGTGGCGAGCAAGGGCATCGAGCGCGATTCGCTGATGGTCATGACGGAGGTCGTGGCCGCCGAGCTGCCCGGGCACGGCGTGGTCGCGCTGTCGGGGCCGAGCTTCGCGGCGGAGGTGGCGGCGCGGCAGCCGACGGCGATAGTCGCCGCGTCGGATGATGCAGCGGCCGCCGAGCTGGCGCAGCAGACGTTCTCCTCGCCCGAGTTTCGCGTCTACACGCACGACGACGTGACCGGCGTCGAGCTGGGAGGAGCCCTGAAGAACGTCATGGCGGTGGCGACCGGGATCGCGGAAGGTCTCGGTCTGGGATTCAACTCCCGCGCAGCGCTGATCACACGCGGGCTGGCGGAGATGTCGCGGCTGGGGGTCGCCGCTGGCGCGCAGGCCGCCACGTTCGCAGGGCTTGCCGGCCTGGGTGATCTGGTGCTCACGTGCACCGGTGCGCTGAGCCGCAATCGCGCCATCGGAATGGAGATCGGCCGCGGCGCCACGCTCGAGCAGGCGCTCGCCGGCAAGCAGACGGTGGCCGAAGGGATCGACACGACGCGGAGCGCGCGTGCGCTCGCCCGACGACAGGGGGTGGAGATGCCGATCGTCAACGCCGTGTTCCGGATTCTGTTCGAGGGATCGCCGGCGCGCGACGCGATCGCCGAGCTGATGACCCGGGAGCTTCGCCAGGAGCGCGACCAATGAGTGCCGTCGAACCGATCCAGGAATACTTCTCGATCGGCGAAGTGTGCACCCTGACCGATCTCAAGCCACACGTGCTCCGCTATTGGGAGAGTCAGTTCCGCTTTCTCAGTCCGGCCAAGAACCGGTCGGGCAACCGGGTCTACCAGCGCCGCGAGATCGAACTGATACTGCTCGTGAAGCAGCTGCTGTACACGGAGAAATACACGATCGATGGTGCGCGGCAGAAGGTGGATGAGCACCGGAAGTCGGGAGAGATGCGCGTGGTCGCGCGAACGGCGCTGGAGCGCGAGACGGTGGCCGTGCTCGAGCAAGAGCTCGGCGCGATCCTCGACGCAATCGATGGCAAGGCGGAGGCGGGGGAATGACCGGGAGGCCGTACTGCATCGTCCCCGCGTACAATGCCTTGCGGCAGCTGGCGGCGGTCGTGGCCGGCGTGCGCGACGTGCTTCCCGGTGCGTTCATCATCGTGATCGATGACGGCTCGGACGACGACACGCGCCGTGTGGCGCGCGACGTCGCCGACCACACCATCACGTTCGATCACAACCGTGGAAAGGGGGCGGCGCTGCGTGCCGGGTTCGCCCACGCCCTCGCCGATGGCGCCCACGTCTTGCTGACGATCGACGCCGACGGACAGCACGACCCGACCTTCGCGCCGATGCTGGTCGCCGAGCTCGCGCGGGCGGACATCGTCATCGGCGCCCGCGCACGCGCCGGCGCCATGCCCCTGCCGCGCCGGCTCACCAACGCGCTCTCGACCATGGTCGTGAATCATCTGACGGGTTGCAACGTGGCCGACTCGCAGTCGGGTTACCGGGCGATACGCCGCAGCGTGCTCGAGCAGGTCGCGCCGGTCGGCGACCGGTACGAGTTCGAGACCGATCTACTCATCCGCTCGAGGCGGGCGGGATTCCGCATTGCCTCGGTTCGCGTCCCAACGATCTACGGCGGTCCAAGCCACTTCCGAACGTTGCACGACGCCGCGCGCGTCGTGCGCACGCTCTGGCGGCACCGCGCCGGAGCATGAAGTCATGCGTCTGCTGCTGAGCAACGACGATGGCATACTCGCCCACGGACTGGATTGCCTCGTGCGTGCAGCCGAGCCGCTGGGTGAGGTGTTCGTCGTGGCTCCCGACCGCGAGCAGAGCGCCACGAGCCACTCGCTGACTCTGCACTATCCCATCCGTCCCGTGCGCCGCGGCGATCGCCGCTGGCAGGTCGACGGCACACCGACAGACTGCGTAATGCTGGCGGTGGAGGCGCTGCTTCCGGAGCGTCCCGACTTCGTGCTCAGCGGGATCAATCACGGCCAGAACATGGGCGAGGACGTCCTCTACTCTGGGACCGTGGCCGCCGCCATGGAGGGACTCGCGCTCGGGATACGCTCCATCGCGATCTCGTTCGCCGGCGGCGATCTCCGCGCCGATCTGACCCACCTCGAGCAGCAGGTCGGGGTGCTGACACCGCTGCTCCAGCACCTCACCTCGCTCGCCCAGTTTCCACCGAGCACGCTGCTCAACGTGAATCTCCCACCCGTGCCGGCGGGCGAGATCAAGGGCGTGCGGCTGACGCGTCTAGGACGCCGCGTGTACTCGAACTCGCTCCAGGCAATGCATGATCCGTGGGGACGAGAGATCTATTGGATAGGTGGCGGGTCGGCGACGTGGGCCGGCCCTGAAGACTCCGACTTCCGGGCAATTCAGGAGGGCTACATCTCGGTAACGCCGCTTCACCTCGATCTCACGCACCACGATATCCTCCAGTCCGCGGGGACCTGGTGGCGGGACCTGTAGCGCCGGAGTTCCGCGGGCCGCGCCGGCGTCTCCTGGAGACTCTGAGAGAGCAGGGGATCTCCGACCTCGCCGTCCTCAGGGCATTCGATCTCGTGCCGCGACACCTGTTCGTTCCCCAAGCGGTTCGGCATCGCGCCTACGAGGACAGCGCGCTCCCGATAGGAAATGGACAGACCATTTCGCAGCCGACGGTACACGCGCGCTACCTGCAGCTCCTGCAGCTGACGGGACATGAGCGGGTGCTGGAGATCGGCACCGGATCCGGCTACCAGACGGCCCTGCTCGCCAATCTGGCGGCACAGGTCTTTTCAGTCGAGCGGATCCAGGCGCTGCTGGAGTCGGCGCGTCAGGTTCTCAGGTCACTCGGCATCGGCAACGTGTCGCTGCTTCTCGGGGACGGTTCGCTGGGATGGCGGGAGTATGCTCCATACGACGCGATCCTGGTGGGCGCGGCGTCCCCGTCCATACCCTCGCCACTGACCGAGCAGCTCGCCGAGGGCGGGCGGCTCGTGATACCGCTGGGCACGCGGGATGAGCAGGTTCTCGCCATGGTAACGAAGCGCGAGGGGCGGCTGGATCGTCAGAATGTTGTGCCGGTGAGGTTCGTCCCTTTGGTGGGGCGGCATGGCTGGACGGAGTGATCGCCGCTTGGTGGCGGCGGCGCGGCCGGCGCACATTCGCCCCGGAGAGTCGATGAGCGCCCAGCGAGACGATCAGAACCGCCCGCCCCGTCCGGCGATCCCTCCATTCGCGCGCCCCGGCAACGCGCCACGAGGCCCTCTCCGGCAGCAGCCGGCAGGCGGGAACGCCGCGCCACTCCCGCCGCCGGCGTCACCGGCTCTCCCGCAGACTCCGGCCCAGGGACCGACGCCCGCCCGACCGGCGAGCGCCGCACCGTCGAACCCCGCTCCACCCGTCGGTCCGGGTCGGCCGGCTCCAGTATCGCCCCCGACCCCTCCGGCCCGGTCCATCACGCCGGCGCAACCGGCGACGGCCGTTCCCGCACCGGCCGCGGAATCCGCGCCCGTGCCCGTGCGTCCGGTGACGCCCGATCACGTTCCCACTCCACCCGGCTCGGTGACGCCCATCGGCGCGTCGAACCCCTCTCGCCCGGCGAAACCCGCGGGCTCGGCAACGCGTGATCACGGCTCGACGCCAGCTGACCCATTTACGCCTGTTCGTGCTCCGACGCCCACCCGCCCGGCGACGCCTGCACGCGCCTCGACGCCAGCTGTCGCATTGACGCCTGTTCGTGCCCCGACGCCCACCCGCCCGGCGACGCCTGCACGCGCCGCGACGCCAGCTGGCACATTGATGTCGGTTCGGGCTCCGACGCCTACGCGCCAGGCGACGCCCGCTGACCCATTGAAGTCCGTTCGTGCCCAGACGCCCGCCCGTCGGGCCACGCCCGCCCGCCCGACGACGCCTGCCCGTCCGGCGACGCCTGCCCGTCCGGCCGCGCCCACCCGGGGGTCGACTCCACCTCGCGCCGCAACACCCGTGCGGCAGGCGACTCCGGCGCCGCTCGAACCGAATGCCCAGAGTCCGCTCGCCTCTCTGGGCGACGCCGAGCTCGAGGCGTGGGGACAGCAGGGGCTTGGCTCCGCGATGCTCGGCGATCTCGAGCTGAAGGGTGGCGACGACCTCCGCGCCGCCGCTCCAGCGCGTTCGGCCCATGCCGACGCAGATGCGGCTGCGCTCGACCTGCCGATCGACGCGGACGAACCCGTGCTCGAGGGCCTGCCGGTCGCACCTCGCTCGGGGCCGACTCTCGACATCGACATCGGGGAGCTCGTCACCGGCGACTCCGGCACATACGACGTGATACTGAACTCATCGGTGGATACTCCGATCGCCGTCACACCCGATTCGGCCAGAACGATCGGCGATGAAATGTCCAGTGGCGCGGTGGCCGCGACGTCCGGTGCTACTGGCGAGGTCCGCGCCGAAGCGGCTCGTGCTCCGGTGGCCACGACGCCCGGCGCGACCGACGCGGTTCTCGGCGTGTCGTCGAGTGCTCCGGTGCCCGCCACGCTCGCATCGGCCGACCTGGTAGCTGGTTCCGCGGACGGCGGCTCCATCGCGCCCGATGACCTGGGAGCAGTGGCCGCGACCGACGCCGACTCGGACACGACCGAACGGCGGCCGCACACGCTGGACTGGCTCGTGCCGGTGGACGAGGTGCGTCCCGAAGCCGAGCGATCGTCGGGCGCCGGCGCCGGCGCTGGCGCAGCCGCGGTCGAGCTCCGGCGCACGCCCGAGGCGGCAGCGGAATCGGCCGCGGCTGCGGTCGGGCCTTCCGCCGAGCTGGATCTCGAGCCGGTGGCGGCGGCGCTCGAGGAGATTGCGCGGCGAATCCGGCGGGGTGAGCTTTCGCCCCCATCGGCGGCGGATCCGGTCAGCGAGGAGGCGGCGCTGGCGCTGGCGCTGGCGGCGGTGCTCGGGGTGCGCGTGCGCTAGCGCCCATGGCGCGCGTTCACCTCGAGATCGTCGGACGCGTTCAGGGCGTCGGATACCGCTGGTTCGCCCGCGAGCAGGCACGCCGGCTCGGAGTCGCGGGCTGGGTTCGCAATCGCGACGACGGCAGCGTGGAGGTGACTGCCAGCGGGCCGGACGAACTAGTCGCATCGCTCGTCGAGGAGCTTCGTGCGGGACCGCCTGGGGCACGCATAGACGGCATACGGCAGCTCGCCGATCCTGGCGGCGACCTTCCGCATCCGTTCAGCATAGTGAAATGAGGAATGGAGACTCGGACCAGCGTGACCGACATCGAGCTCGACCGAGTGCTGCGGGAATCGATCCGCGACATCCCGGATTTCCCGAAGCCGGGAATCGTCTTCAAGGACATCACGCCGCTGCTGCGGGACGCGCGGCTGTTCGCTCTCGCCACGGAGGCGATGGGGAAGCCGTTCGAGGAGGAGGGAATCACGCACGTGGCGGCGATCGAGAGTCGCGGGTTCTTCTTCGGTGCGCCGATCGCGCAGCGGCTTGGCGCGGGCTTCGTGCCGATCCGCAAGGTGGGCAAGCTGCCGTATCGTACGAGGTCGGAGGAATACGCCCTGGAGTACGGAGTCGATCGCCTGGAGGTACATGAGGACGCCGTGGGGGCCGGCCACCGCATCCTGGTGGTCGACGACGTGCTTGCCACGGGAGGAACGGCCCGGGCGGCGTGCCGGCTGATGGAAAGGCTTGGCGCCGAAGTCGTCGGCTGTACGTTTCTGGTGGCGCTGTCGTTTCTGCCGGGGCTCGAGGCGATAGCCGACCGGCGATCCACGTCGCTGCTGGTCTACTGATCCGCTGGTGGATGGTCCCTGGACGGGCAAAACGGAATCCAGGCGGTGATCTTCCAGCTCGCCAGCTAATGCCAGCCTGCCAGCAGCAGGACGGGCGACCCTTCTTTCTCTGTCATGCGGCTCGCGTCGATACGACAGCCGCAAATCGCGAATGCACCGCGTTGCAGTGGCCTTGCACGCCGCAGGTGCCGTAGCTGAGCTAGGACTCTTGCTCCGCGAGAGGCACACCTGTATGATGCGCCTTGCGTGTTCCAGTTTTTCGGTGGAGGCTCCGATGAGAATGCGTCGTTCCATCCCGGGTGGCTTGATCCTGGTGGCCGCACTCCTCGGCGGCGCGTGCCGGTCGTCGACGGAACCTGAACCGCCGCCGTACACGCATCCGTCGGGCGAGTTCGTCAGTTTCGCCAATCTTGCCGGGCGGCCGCACGGCGTAGCGACAGACACCGCTGGTAGCTTCCTCATCTCCAGGATCGATGACAACCGGGTCACGCGCGGGTCGGTCACGGAGACCTCGGTGACGTTCGATGGGGACGCAATCGTAGGCGAGGCACCGGCGCACGTTGCGGTGATCAGGCAAGGCACACGCGCCTACACGACCAATCAGTTCGGCAACAGCGTCTCGGTGGTCAACACGAGCACGCAGCAGACGATCGCGACGGTGCCGCTGAGCGGCGGTGGTTTCAACGTCCTCGTCAGGCCCGCCGGAGATCGCGTATATGCCACGACCGCGGGCGGGCAGCTGCACGTGATCGACGCACAGACCAACGCTAGCATCACGCAGATCAGCGTCGGAGTAGCCGCGAACGGTCTGGCGTACCATGCCGGGAGCAACACGCTGTACGTGGCCTCCCGCGATGCCGATCAGATCACCGCCGTCAATGCCGCGAACAACACGGTCACACGGACGTACGCGGTTGGTGAAATGCCGCAGCGCATCGCGGTTTCGCTGGACAACACGGAGCTGTACGTGGCTACGGAGGTCGTCGGCCTCGAAGTGCTCGACCTCGCCACGGGGTCGCGGACGGCGGTGCCGGGCGTCTCCGATCTCGCCGTGGGACTGGCGCTCTCGCCGGACGGAGTCCAGATCTACGTGACGCATCCGCCGCGGGGGCTGGTGACTATAGTCGATCGCGCTGGGCGAACGGTGGTGCGGACGCTGGCGAACATGGGCTCGCCCAGAAACGTGGCATTCGACTTCCTGGGTGCGACCGCGATCATCACCGACGAGAGCAACCGCGTGATTTTCGTCCGTTGATGGGCCGCGGCGCCGGGCGCTGCGCGATCCTCCGCGCGCTCTCGGCGGTGTGCGGGGGCGCGCCACCAGCGCCACCAGCTCGGCCCGCCCGGTGGCTCGCGATCCGGTATTCCACGGGTTCGACGAGCCTGGCGTGATAGTTCTTCCACACTCGACGCCTGGTTCGCTGGACCCACTTCGACGCTACGCGCTCGAAGTGCTCGTGGATCTCTCGCGGGTCGTCCCTGCCTCGGCGAGCATCGAGGGCGCAGTCCGCCTCGAGAGCATCGATACCGACGCGCCAGTGGGTGTAGCCGGAGTGATCTCGGGTGCCGCGTGGCTTGTCGGGGACGGCGTGGTACGCATCCCGGCGAAGGCGCTCGACCTCGTGGGCGAGCTGGTGGGCGCGGTTGCCGAGCAGAGGTCGACGGCAGCGGATCGACACGGCCGGGTGCCGTCGTCGGAGAACCCGTTCGTCGCCTCGGGTCTGGAGCGCGCGCCTGTCATGTCCCAGGCCGCCGTCGGCTTGCGCCGAGCGGTAATCGCTGCCGCGGGAAGGAGGCAGGTCGTGATGGCCGCGCCGTGGCCCGGTGGACATCGCTGGGCGGTGGCGTTCACGCACGATGTGGACGTCGTGGCCTGGTGGCCGGCGTTCAGCGCGCTGCGCGTTGCCGAGCTCCTGCGAGGTGGTCATGTGGCGCTCGCTGGGCGCGTCATCGGTGCTTTTCTCCGGACTCTTGGCAGGGATCCCGTGCTCGCCGGGATCCGTCGCGTGCTCGATGTCGAGCGTCGGGCGACGCTGCCAGCGACCTGGTTCTTTCTCAGCGGAACACCGTCGTTGCGGTCCATGGCGGCGGGCGATGTGACGTACGGAGTCGAGTCCAGGCGCGTGAGGCGGGTGGTCGAGGCGGTGCGCACGGCTGGTCACGAGATCGGGCTGCATGGCAGCTTCGCCACGTGCTACTCGCGCCTCGCGCTGGAGGAGGAGCGCGAACGTCTGAGGCGCGTTTCGGGGTCGCCGGTGGCCGGCGTCCGCCAGCACTTCCTTCGCATGCGTCCGGGGCGCACTCAGCGAGCGATGTCGGAGGCGGGTTTCGTGTACGATGCCACATACGGGTTTCCCGACCGCAGCGGCTTTCGCCTCGGCGTTGCGGACATCGTTCCGGGCTGGGACGCCGACGCGGGTCGGCGCAGCGGAGTGGAGGAAGTGCCGCTCGTCTGGATGGATCGAGCGCTGAGCAAGTACTCCGGGGTCGAGGATCCGGCCGCCTGGGTGGCCGATGCCGCTCAACTGCTGGCCCGTTGCGCTTCGGTGGAGGGACTGTGGACAGGTCTCTGGCACCCGAATCTCACCGGACCACTTGGGTTCATCGGTGCCGAACAGGCACTCGAGGGCATCGTCACGAGCGCCGTCTCCAAGGCGCCGTACACCGCTACGATCCAACAACTTGTGAACTGGCGTCGGGCGCGGCGCGCTCTCATCATCGAGGAGGTCGCGCCCGATGGCCGCCTTCGCGCCAGCACGACGGCGAGCACCGACGATCCCGCACGGACGCCTGCGCCGCGGATCGAGGATCCGGAGATGCGGGCGATCCCGTTGCGCGCCCTGGACGTCGTTCGACGTGAGCGCGCGTCATGAGGTGCAGGGCAGCGCGCCTCAGCGCTGATCGAGCCACTTGAAACAGCGTTGGCGAAGTCGCTACTTTTCACAGTCTTAGCCCGTGCGCCCCTGTAGCTCAGGTGGATAGAGCAGCGGTTTCCTAAACCGTTGGCCGGGTGTTCGAGTCACCCCAGGGGCACCTCGCCTCGTGCAGCAAATTCACCCGACACATCGCCAATGGCCCGTCCTGCTACAGTGAGCCGTCCGCCGGTAGCGGATGCAGACACCGACACCATTCTCGACTGGTTCCGTGAGAACGCCCGCCTCCTCATCATCGGGGGAGTCGTCGTCGTTGCGGCACTGCTCGGGTTCTGGTTCTACACCCAGTCGCGGCTCCTTCGGGCCACCAACGCCGAGCGGACACTGATGTCGGCGCAGCAGGCGATGGCACAGGGAAACATTCCGCTCGCCCAGACCGATCTGCAGACGGTGACGACGCGCTACCGCGGCACCCCGGCGACTGGTCAGGCAGCGCTGCTTCTCGCTCAGATTCATTACGATCAGGGGCAGTATGAGGAGGGCATCCGGACGCTGGAGTCGGTGGCCGGCACGCGCGGGACGGCACTGATGCGGCCGACGTTCGAGGCGCTGATCGCTGACGGCTACCTCGAGCTCAGTAACGCCGCCGAAGCAGCGCGGCATTACCAGAACGCGGCCCGGGAGACGAGGTTCGTCGCCGACCGCGACATGTACCTGGCTCAGGCCGCCAGGGCGCATGTTGCCGCCGGAGACACGGCAGCCGCGTTGTCGATCTGGCAGGGCATGGCTGATGACCCGCAGAGTCCGGTTTCGGCCGAGGCCCGGGTCAGGCTCGGCGAACTGATGGCCGCTCCTGTTCGAGGGAGCTGATCGCGGAAGTACGGTCCTTCTGGGTGGGTGAGGCGCGTCGGAAACCGACGCGCCTCTTTTCTTTTTCTGCGCGCGGGTGGGGCCCTCGGCCAGAGCGGGTTTTGGCGGGCTCGGGCAAAGAGTGGAATCTGAAAGGTACCAAAGCCCATTAGGGCTTGGCGGCCGAATGCCCCAGCCACGAACGCCCGACTCCTGCGTATAAGATGTGTTATGTAAACTAACGTGGGTGAATAAGTGTGGAGAACTCACGTCACGCCGAGCTAACGAGCTCCCGCACACGCCCCGTGTAAACGATTCGCCCCTCCCCGCTGAGCGATGGCTGCCATTTGCCCGACGCGCGCTCCAGGCGGACGCGAAGGTCCTGTCCCGAGCTGGTTCTAATCCACGTCACCTCGCCTGTCTCCCCCCACGCCGAGAGCAACAGTGCGCTCGAGACGGCTCCGGTACCGCACGCCAGCGTTTCGGCCTCCACACCGCGCTCGAACGTCCGCATGGCCCATGAATCACCATTGGGGGCGACGAAGTCTACGTTCGTGCCGTCCTCGAAGCGCGGATCGCGGCGTAGCGCGCCTCCTCGCCGCTGGACGTCTATTTCCGCAACGCTGGAACACCGGACGACGAGGTGCGGTACGCCGGCGACGGTAAAGCCCATCCGCAGCTCGCCAGGCTCCGTCGCCACGTCAACTGTCGGCCGCAGGTCAGCCACCGGCGCCAGGTCGATCTCGGGCAGGCCGTCCACCACTCGGGCGCGCAGCGGGCCCGAATCCGTCGTGAACTCGAAGTCCGCTGTCCCCGCCAAGCCGAGCTCTACCGCCAGCCGGGCGCTGCAGAGAGCAGCATTTCCACACATGGAGGCGCGGCTGCCATCAGCGTTGAAATAGATCATCCGAAAGGCTGCCCTTCCCTGCGCAGGTCGAAGGAGCACCACTCCATCGGCCCCGATTCCCGTTCCCCGCCTGCACATCGACTGGACCACGGCGGGCAGCTCGAGCACCGCGCCCGGTTCATCCAGGTCGGCGACAACGACGAAATCGTTGCCCGAGCCGCTCATCTTGTAGAACGTGAGTCCCTCGAGCGCCATCAAAGCTTTCCCCGAATGGCCCACCAGCGGAGCCGCCAAACCATCCATACAGCCTCGCGAACGATGCGCTTGGACATTTTGCTCTGACCTTCCCTGCGATCGACGAACACTATCGGGATTTCCTCGATGCTGAAGCCGCGCCGCCACGCACGAAAGCTCATCTCGATCTGGAAGGAATAACCGTTCGACTTAACATCGGCTAAATCAATGGTTTCCAGGATTTTTCTGCGAAAACACTTGAAGCCACCAGTGGCATCCCACAATGGCAGCCCGGTGATCGTCCGGGCGTACATGTTGGCGAAATAGCTCAACAGGAGCCTTGCGATCGGCCAGTTCACGACCGAGACCCGTCCCTCCCGATACCGCGATCCAAGAACCAGATCCGTCTGTTGAGCCCGCTCCAGGAACTGCGGCAGGTGCGCCGGGTCGTGCGAGAAGTCCGCGTCCATCTGCAAGACCAGCGAGTAGCTTCGCTCGAGCGCCCACTGGAAGCCCGCCAGATACGCAGTGCCGAGCCCTAGCTTGCCCCCGCGGTTGAGCACATGGATTCGCGAGTCGGCAGCTGCCATCTCGCTCGCGAGAGCACCCGTTCCATCCGGCGAAGCGTCGTCCACGACCAGCACGTCGAGGCGAGGATCCCGCGCGAGCACCTCCGGGACGATTCTGGCAACGTTCTCGCGCTCGTTGAACGTGGGAATGATGACCAGGTACCGCTCAGACACGGGTTCTCCGGTCGAGCAGGACGCCCGCCACGATCGTCAGCAGAACGACGACGAGTGCAGCAATCGTGATCGCCTTGCCTGTTCGATAGGAATCACTGTCGAACCAGAGCTCGATCGTGCGGGCGCCGGCGTCCAGCGGCACGCCGATCAGGGTATAATTGACCCGCTCCGTGAGCGCAGGGCGACCGTCAACCTGGGCTCGCCAGCCGGGGTAGAAATTCTCCGAGACGACGAGCGCGGATCCGGCCGGAGCGGGCTCCGAAAGACGAATTGAGATTTGCCCCGATTGGGGCCGCTCGACTTCGGCTTCGATGTCAAGCGGATCTGGAAGTGCCGCCAATTCCTGATCCGGTACCGCGGCAGAAGTATCGAAGAAAGCGATGCGCCTGACGTCGTCGTATCGCGCGTCCAAAAGCGTTCCGTGCACGACCGGATCAGGATACTTCACGATCGCTGGCGCTACCCAGGCGGCCGCGTGGACGCCGGGTAGCTCGAAGAGGTAGACCATTGTTCCGGCGGCGTTGCGTGCAGGGCCGGCGACCAGACGCGCGCCCTCGACCGGCAGCGCATCCAGATTCGTCAGCAGCCACCTTACGTCGTAGAGCTGCAGGAAGTTGGGGTGGGTCACGTTACGCCAGTTCTGGTCCTTGGCGCCCAGTGCCTGAAATCGCCCGAGCTCGTTGCCGTGGTAGCCCAGCAGCTGGCGAACGCGGTGGATCATGAGGGCATCGCCGGTGAGGACGGGATCGTGGTAGGCAAGTCCCTGCGCCGTCAGGGGCAGGGCGAGCACTCGGCCTGGCTGCTCCTGCGCCCTGATGTAGTCGATCGTGGCATCGCTGGCGTAGAGCACCTCCGCCGGCGGCGAAAAGCGCCAGAACCGCCGCTCCACGCTCCACATGTCCACCACGACCAGGGCCAATACGCCCAAGGCGAATGTGCGCGGCGAAATCGCCCGTGATTCCAGCGCTACGATCGCGCCGATTCCCAAGCCAAGGAACACGAGCGATCGGAGTGCCCCGAGCAGCACGCCCGGCTGGTTCTCGAGCGCGAGTCCGAGATAATTGGGATCTGCGACGAGACCCGACGCGAGGTTCGCGTAAACGGCCGGCAGGCTGAGCAGGAGCAGGAGGGCTGCGGCGATTGCCCACCCCACCAGATAGCCTCGCCTGGCGCCCGATTCGATTACCCGCTCGTACCCGACGGCGGCGAGCACGGCCACGGCCATCGCCACGACCATGAACATGTTGTCGGGTGCGCGAAAGAACTTCGTACCCGGCACGATCTCGTAGACGATTCGGAAGAACGGAGTGGCCGAGCCGATCGCCCACAGGAGCGCCACGACTCCGGCACCCAACCAGAACCAAACGAACGCGCGGCGCCTGGGAGCGGCGCCGAAGGCGGCTCCGGCCAGCAGGAGCACCACGGCTCCCATGTACTCGCCGTGGAGCTTCAGTGCGTTACGACCCCAGTAGCCATCGAGCACGCCGGAGAACTCCGGGAGGATCATTCCCAACAGCTCCTCGGGCGGCTTGGCGAAGCTGCTGGAGTAGTTGAAGCCGCGACCGCCGGCCCGGGGCGACCAGTCGACGTACTCCAGGACGGGAGCGTACTGGATTCCGCCGATCAGGAATCCGATGACCACGGCCGCCGCCGCGAGGCCGAGCCGCTGGACCGCGGTGCGGCGCTCGAGCCGCCCGCCCGGGTGCGACGCGAAGGCGACGTAAACTCCGAAGAAGCCCGCGGCGAGGAGCATGTACTGCAGCAGCTGGGGGTGCGGCGAAAGGACCCCGAGTCCGACCGTCAGCGCGAGTACGCCCCACGCCCACCGACGACCATCACGGATACCGCGCACGACCATCCAGAGTGCGAGCGGGAGGAGGGCGGCCACGTAAAGCTTGCCATCGTGCCCCGGCGAAACGAGCGATGCGATGGGTCCACTGAGCATGTACGCCGTGCCGCCAAGGAGCGACGCGAAGAAGCCGATCCCCCAAGCGCGAAGAAACCCGAAGGCGAACAGCCCGGCCAGGAAAAGGTGCACGATGAACGACCACGTCATGGCGACGTCGGTCTCGAGCACGAACCTCAGCAGGAAGGTCGGGTAGAAGATATCGCCGTGCATGGCGGCGATGTACGGCATCCCACCGAACAGATAGGGGCTCCATTGCGGGAAGCCCTCGCCCGCCTTGAGCGCGGCGGCGGCGAATTCGCGGACCGGAAAGCCGCCGATGTACTGATCGCTGACAGGGGTGACGAGAAAGCCGCCGGTGAGCGCCGGCCAGGCCAGCGTAAGGGTGCCGGCGGCGTACAACAGGGCAGCCCAGGCCCATTCCAAGCGGGGAGGCACTTCCCCGGCAGCATCACCATGTCGTGACATAAGCCCGATGTTCGGATGAGCGGCGGCGCGTGGTTCGCGTAAACTGTCACGTCAGCCGAGGGACCGCCAGCGCTCCGGAGATCGGTGTCGCCGCGATGAATTGCTAGCCCCTGGCCGGGCCAAACGTACTCCGGTAGATGGCCGCGTAGCGCTGGGCTACGGAGCTGGGCGCGAACCGCGCCAGCGCGTGTGCGCGCCCGGTGGCACCGAGGGAGGCACCCTGATCGGGGAGGTCGAGCAACCGGTCGAGGGCAACGGCGAGCGCATCGACGTCGCCGGGAGGCACGAGGAAGCCGGTGCGACCATCCTCCACAATGTCCGTCAGACCGCCAGAGGCGAAGGCCACCACGGGCGTTGAGCAGAGCAGCGATTCGATCGCCGTCATTCCCAGCCCTTCATCGATCGCCGGGACCACGAGGGCCGTCGAGTTCCGGTAAAGTTCCGCGAGTGCCGGCTGCTCGAGCAGCGGGAACCAGTTGACCCGTTCGGCGATGCCCAGCTCGGCGGCCAGACGCCGTGTCGGTTCCTCGCCGCCCCCGATGCCGGCGACGATGTCGAGCGAGGGCTTGTTCCGCATGCGCGCGAGCGCCCGGAGCAACGGCACGATTCCCTTCTGATCGTTCAACTTGCCCACGAAAAGGAGGCGATCGCGGACTCTGCGCGCGCGGGGCGTGAAAAACGACGCCGCCACGGGCATGGGCGCGATGGTGGGATGCGCCGCCGGCACCAGTCGCCGGGTCTCCTCGGCCAGCCAGTGTGACACGGTGGTGACGGCGTACGAGCGCCGAAGGACGTGCGCGAAGAGTCTCCTGGACACGGCACTGCTTCGTGCGATGCGGACATCCGAGCCGTGCAGCGTCGTCACGAGAGGAACACCGCCGAGTGCGGAAACCACGCTGCCGGCGAGGCCCCCCGGGAACCACCAGTGGGCGTGAATCACCTGCGCCGGCCAGCCGCGCGCGACCCGGAGTCCGCGCGTCGTACCGGCCATGAGAAGTCCGCCGAGCGCGGCGCGCGCACTCCACGACTCACGGACGTGAGTGCGCATGGCGCCGGTGTATGCGAGCGTTTCGAACCGACCCGGCGCATAGCGAAAGCGATCCACCCGTATGCCCTCGAACACGTCCGAAGCGGCGAGGTTCGGACCGGATGGCGCCAGGACTCGCACCTGTATGCCTTCCTCCCGCAGCGCGACGGCCAGACGCAGCACGAACGAGCCCACCGGATCGGTCGCGAACTGCGGGTACGAATGCGCCAGGAAGAGCACGTTCATTGCGCGTGCCCACTTGTCGGAGGCGGCTCGCAGGAATAAGCTGTGGCGATGTCAGCCCGCCGCGGACCGGACGTCACACTGCCGCCCGCGTCGCTGGCGGAGAGCCGTGCCGGCGGACGGCGCTCATCGTCCGATGTTTCCCATTCGCGGTGACGACTCGTTGCCAGCGCGATGGTGCCACCCAGCCCAATGCGAACCCACCCATCCGAGCCGCTCATCCCGAAACGGCGAATTCCCTGGCGCCACCTCGTACTGGTGGGCTGGATGCCGAGTCCACTCAAACGCTGGCTCTATCGCGTCGCGTTCGGCTACCGAATCGGAAGTGGAGTCCGCTTCGGTTTCGGCAGCGTCATCATCGGAGACGATGTGGAGCTCGCCGACCATGTGGAGCTCGGCTTTCTCGCCATCGTGCAGGGACGCCGCATCCGCATCGGGCGGTACTCGAGCGTCGGGGCGCAGAGCTATGTCTCGTGCAACGTGATCGAGATCGGAGAGGACGCACGAATCCGTGAGCAGGTGTTCGTCGGGGGACCACAGCTTCCGGAGTCTCGATTCACACTCGGGAGCCGCACGATCGTCCTTCAGCTCACGTACATCAACCCGACGATGCCGATCGCTATCGGCGATGACAGCGGGATCGGCGGACACTGTCTCATCTTCACCCATGGCTCCTGGCTGAGCGTGCTGGAGGGGTATCCGGTGACGTACGAACCGGTCACGATCGGTCGCAGCGTGTGGCTGCCGTGGCGCGTCTTCGTCATGCCGGGCTCGGTGATTGGTGACGGCGCCGTGATCGGAGCCAACTCGCTCGTCGCCGGCACCATTCCGGCCAGCACCCTCGCTGTCGGCTCGCCGGCCAAGGTGGTTCGGCAGCCGCCCGACTTCCCCAGGCGGCTCAGCGATGACGAGCGTCGAACGCTGGTGGATGACATGATCGTGGCCTTCGAGCGCTTCGCCGAAAGCGAAGGGGCTACCGTGACGCGCGGTGACGGGTTCACGACGTATCGGTACAAGCGGCGTCCGTGGCGCCTCGTTCGGGCTCACTCGGCGGCGACCCCACCCGACCTCCGCGCCGGCGACACGCTGCTCGCCGAAGTCGCGCTCTCGCCGGCCGAGAGGCCGCAGTTGCGGGAGCGCGGTGTGTTCTGGATCGATCTCGCGCGAAAGACGCGCAGCGATGAGGGCTCGCCACTCACGGAGGAGCTGGTTCTGTTCCTGAGCCGATACGGGATCCGGCCGGCGCGGGAGTGAGCCACCGGGCACGACGCGCCGCTGCGCTGGAACGTCCGATGGTCGTCCGATGCGTCCGCCACATGGTGCCGGCCCGGTGCAACGGTCAACCGGACGACGCATCGCCCATCGGGTCGGAGAGCCGCTGATCCTTCTGTGGTCGGAGCAGGAAGCCGACCCCGGGAAGCACCTGAAGAACGGTAAGCCAGAGACGCGAGGCGACGGCGATAGCAAGCGCGTCGGCAACGTTGGCGAGCCCGAGTTCGGTGAGCCCCGCTACGATCACGGCCTCCCGCACGAGCAGGCCGTCAGGGACGATGAGCGCGAGGTAACCGGCCAGATACGACGCGACGAACACGGCGACGTAGTCGGTCCACGCGCCGGCCGCGCTGCCGGTGGTTCCGAGCACGAGCAGCTGGAATGCCGTACCGTACAGGAGCCACGCCAGCCCCGTGCCGAGGCCCGACAGCCACACGGCCCTGGCGGGGAGCGTGATCGCCGGCATCGGCTTCCCCGCCAGCCCCCCGACCAGAGTGACGAGCCGCGGAACCAGGAGCGGCGCGGCGGCCGTCCCGACGGCGGCGAGCGTGACCGCAACGAGCGCGATCGCCGGCAGCTCGAGCACGCGCGCTCCCATCGCGAATACGATCGCGATCCCGACGAGAACGCTGACCAGGTTGACGAGGATCGAAGCCCCGGTGGCAGCGACCGGCGAGATACCGCGCCGCTGGGCCATCATGGCGAGCGCGCCGATCTGCCAGATTCTTCCCGGGATGTAGCGTCCGAGATTGGAGACGAACCAGATGCGTGAGGCGACGGGGAACGAAAGTGTCATACCCCAGCTCGCGAGAGCCAGCCGCCAGGTCTGGATCAGCAGCGCATAGGCGGCGAGCACCAGAAGCGCCGACAGCGCCAGAGCGCCCCAGTGCGGCTCGATCGTGATCTGCTGAGCGCGAAGTTCGCCCCACTGCCCGGCGATGGCGACACCGGCGAATCCGAGCACCGCGGCGCCGAAGAGGATCTGCGCCGCGAGGAAGAGCTCACGACGCCGGAGCGCCAATGGTCTCCTGGTAGAGCCGGACGAGCCGCCGCGCGACCGACTCGGGGGCGTACGTGGCCAGCGCGTGCAGCCGTCCGGCCGCGCCGAGCGAGGCACCACGATCCGGGCGCTCGAGCAGCGCGTCCACCGCGTGCGCGAGCCCGACCGGATCCCCGGCCCGGACACGAATACCGGTGCGATCGTGCTGGAGCATGTCGGCGATGCCGCCCTCGCCGACGGCGACTACCGGGGTTTCGGCGAGCAGGGCTTCGGCGGCGAGCGACTCGGCGTCGCCGTTCTGATCGGCGACGATCACCGCGGCGGCGCTGGAGACCAGGTCGGCCAGCGCGTCCGGGCTCGGCGCGCCGATCCACCGCACGCGATCCGGGATGCGCAGGCTGGTGGCGATCCGGCCGAGCGGCTCGCGCACCTCGGCGTCGCCGACGACGTCGATCGCCACGCGCGTCCTGGTGGCGGCGAGCGCCTCCAGCACCACCTGGGCCCAGCCAGCGGAGCCGCCGGGAACGTGACACAGCAGGCGGTCGGTACGTCGCGAGGCGTCTCCATCGTGCTCTGCGTGGCGCGCGGGGAGCGGCACGACAGTCGGTTGAGGCAAGGACAGGAGGCGCGCGAGCTCGACGGCCGCGACGGATGAGGTGGCCGTGACACCGGCCGAGCGACGCAGGACGTGGCGCAGCGTGGGACGGCTGGCCGCGACCCGGCGGGCCAGCCGGAGGTCGGATTCGGTCACGGTGGTCACCACCGGCACCGACGCGAGGCTGCCGACCCACGTCCCCACGAGCCCATCGGGAAAGCACTGAATGGCGTGCACGACATCGGGCTCGAAGTCGCGGCGGCTCCGCACCGCGGTCACGAACTCGGCTCCGAGGAGCTTGAGGAGCGCCAGCGGCCGTGGACGAAAGACGTGCGAGCTCGGTGCGTGCTCTATCAGTCGGACGGCACGAGCGACATCGGATTGCGCGGGAACGCGGAAGCGTTCGATCACGACGTCGCCGATGCGCTCGTCCGCAGCATCGTCCTCGAGCGTCGGGGCGATCACCCGGACCGTGGCGCCCTGCCCGGCGAGCGCGGTGGCCAGCCGGAGCACGCCGCTCTCGGCACTGCCCGCCCGCGGCGGCACGGCGGTGGCGAGAAACAGTACTCGCATCCTCAGGCGCTCCGATCAGGCGGAAGGTCGCGCGCGGCGCGTGCTTCCTCGAGTTGCCGCCGGAGCTCGTGAAGCTCGGCGCGCTGTCCGGCGATCTGCTCGCCGAGCAGCCCGGTCGCGAACAGCACGCTGCCGACGATCAGGCAGACCTCGACCAGGTTGAGAAGGGGGCGGTAGCCGACCTGGCCGCCCCACTCGGGCGGAACGACGTAGCGCCAGAGCAGCGCTCCGAACCCGACCAGGACCCCGAGAGCGAACAGGATCACGCCGAGCATGCCGAACAGCAGGAGGGGCTTCTTGCCGAAGCGGAGCTCGAACCACACCGAGAGCATGTCCAGCACGCCGACCGGAATCCGGCCGATCCCGAACTTGGAGCGGCCCGCGTGGCGGGGATACAACGGCACCGGGATCTCGGTGACCGTGAACCCCTGCGCCGCGGCGACGACGATCATGTACCGGTGCCAGTCGGGTCGCATTGGCAGAGCATCCATGACCTCGCGACGGTAGGCCTTTACGGAGTTGAGGTCGCGCACCGGGACGTCGAACAGCGTCCGGCTGAGTCCATTGTAGATGCGCGAGACCAGCGCCCTGTCGTACTTCCCCTGCTTGTGACCGGTGACCATGTCCGACTCGCCGGCCAGGATCGGCGCGACGAGCCTAGGAATGTCCTCGGGCTTGTACTGCAGATCGGCGGGATAGAACACGAGCACCGCGCCGCGGGCGTGGAGGTAGCCGGTGCGCAGCGCATCGGCGATCCCCCGACGCGCGCGATGGCGAACCGGCCGCAGGAACGGGTACCGCGCGGCGAGCTCAGTGAGGACGCGCCAGGTCCCGTCCGCAGAACCGTCATCGACTACGATGACCTCGTACCGGACATCGGCGCCGGCGAAGACCTGCTCCGCCTGCGCCATGAACAGCGGCAGGTTCTCGGCCTCGTCGTTGGCCGGGACGAGCACGCTGACATCGACTGTCTTGGTGGACGGGATTCCGGTCGGGGCGAGTGAGGTCACGGTGGCGGGTGTGGCCAGGGGCGCCGTCATACCCGCTTGCGCATTCGTGCCGAGAGCACGCCCAGCTGATCCCTGTACTTCGCGACCGTGCGCCGGGCGATCTGCACTCCGCCTTCCTTGAGGATGTTCACGATCGCCTGGTCGGTCAGCGGATGCCGCGCGTCCTCCTCGGCCACCAGCTTTTCGATCTGTGCCTTGATCCCGCGAGCCGAGACGTCTTCGCCCCCGGTCGTCGAGAGCCCCGATGAGAAGAAGAACTTGAGCGGGAGCACGCCGCGCGGCGTCTGGACGAACTTCTCGTTGGTCACGCGGCTGACAGTGGACTCGTGCATGTTGATCACCTCCGCCACCTCGCGGAGCGTCAGCGGCTTGAGGTACTGCACGCCCTTCTCGAAGAAATCGCGCTGCCGCTCGACTATGTAGTTCATCACCTTGAGCATCGTCTGCCGCCGCTGTTCGATCGCCTGGATCATCCAGTTTGCGGAGTTGAGCTTGTTGGAGATGAACTCCTTGTTCTCCCCCTCGAACTTCTTCTTGTCGCGAGCGATCTCCTGGTAGGCGCGGCTCAGCTTGAGTCGCGGCAGGTTCGCGTCGTTGAGGAAGATGTGGTAGCGCCCGTCGATCTTCTCGACCACGAGGTCGGGGATGATGTAGTTGTCCCCCGAATCGCTGTACATCAGCCCCGGCTTCGGGTCGAGCTTGGCGATCTCGTCGGCGGCCCGTTGCACGTCGGCCGGGCTGATCCCGAACCGCTTCGAGATCTCGCTCCACCGGTGGTTGATCAGTTCCTCGAAGCAGTCACGGACCAGCCGGAACGGCACCGACTGCTCGAGTCCCGCATCGCGGAGCTGGAGCATCAGACACTCGCGGAGGTCGCGTGCTCCGACCCCAGGAGGGTCGAGCTTCTGGACCGTCGCCAGCATCTCGTCGGCTTCGCCCATCGAGTACAGCCGCGCATCCTCGTCGTCCTCTTCGCGATCGGAGGCCTCGAGGGCCCGCATGACGACGTCGTTGATCCCCTGGATTATCTCCTCTAGAGAACAAGCGAGGTAGCCGTCCTCGTTGATGTTGCCGATGAACTCATCGGCCAGGAGCATCTGGCGGGGGTCGAGGTCGAGCAGAGTCACCTGGTCGCGGAGGTGATCGCCCAGGTCGCGGGTGTCGACCGTTACCGGCTCGTAATACTCCCGCTCCTCGTGTTCCTCCCGGCGACCGCCGGCGTCGAACCCATCGAGCAGGATCTCCTCCCAATCGATCTCGTCGCTCGTCTCCTTCTCGGTCTGCTCCTGGGTCGCGGTTTCGACCTCGACGCCATCCTCCTCATCCTCGTCCTCCTCCGGCTCGACCAGTTCCAGGAACGGGTTGTTGAGGAGCTCCTGCTTCAGATGCTGCTGAAGGTCGAGGAGCGGCATGTACAGCAGGTCCATCGCCTGGTACAGCCGCGGATTGATCTTGAGTTCCTGCTTGAGCTGCGTGCTCTGGGAGAGGCCAGGTTTCATCGGCGTTCCACGTGTTCCGCGTCGGCGGCAAAGCGGGCGCGCAGCCGCGCCGTCAGGGTTGGTCCGAGATAGATCTCGGCGACGGTCTCGTCGAACACCAGTTCGCGTACCGTGCCGGAGACCTTCACCTGTCCGTCGAACATGATGTAGGCCCGGTCCACGATGTCCAGGGTCTGCTCCACGTTGTGATCGCTGATCAGGACGCCGATGCCGCGATGCCTCAGTCCGGCGACTATCGTCTGAATGTCGTGAACGGCTATCGGATCCACGCCGGCGAAGGGCTCGTCGAGCATCATGAATTTCGGCTGCGTGACCAGCGCCCGCGTGATCTCCAGTCGCCGGCGCTCGCCGCCCGAAAGGGCGAACGCCTTGTTATGCCGCAAATGTTTAATGCTGAGCTCGTCGAGCAGCGTCTCGAGGCGCTGGCGTCGCTCCTGCTGCGACAGCGAAAGCGTCTCGAGGATCGACAGAATGTTGTCCTCGACCGTGAGTTTCCGGAAGATCGACGGCTCCTGCGAGAGATACCCGATCCCCCGCCTGGCCCGCCGATACATCGGCATGTCCGTGATGTTCTCGCCGTCGAGCAAGATGCGTCCGGCGAGCGGCTGGATCAGCCCCACGATCATGTAGAACGTGGTCGTCTTCCCTGCCCCATTCGGCCCCAGCAGGCCGACGATCTCCCCCTGTTGCAATCGCAGGGCCACGTCGTTCACGACGCGGCGCCGGCGGTACATCTTCACCAGCCCCTCGGCCTCGAGGGTGCTCAACTTGGCCGGTGGCTTCACCGGGGTGGACGAAGGTGTAGGGTGCTCGCCCGTGTACCTGATCTCGGCCGCGACGCGGCTCCGGTGCTGCGACCATTCGGCCCACAGGGTATTGGCGAGCCGCAGCGGGGACTCGGGCGTCAGCGGACCGGCTTCGGGCAAGACCACGACGCCCTCGCCGGCCAGGCGTGGCAAGACCGACTGGGCGAGGTGGCGCCGCACCTCGTCGAGGCTCAGCCGCCCCGCTTCCCGCTCGACGTCGCGCCCTTCGGCGCGCAGCGCCGCCAAATGGTCATCGCGGTAGCGGATCGCAACCTCGTTGAACGAGGCCGATCCGTCCTCGCCAGCCGCGAGTACGAGCGCGGCCAGGGCCAGCGCGGTCGAACGGTCGCCGCGCGCCAGCTGATCGATCCGCTCCTGTACGCGCTCTGGAAGAGCGGTGCCGCTCATGGAGGTCCTTCCTGCGGCCGCGGTCGTGCCGGCGGGGCGCTCGGTACGGGGGGACGGGGGCTCACCGGCGCGGTGGTGTTGCCGCGCGCCGGGTTGCCTGGTTCGCCGGGCTGGAGCAGCACTCCAAAAGTCTGTTCGGTGACCGTAACCACCTGCACCTGCCCGTCGGCGAAGTAGATCAGGATGCGATTTCCGACGACGTAGTTCACGGAAGGTCGCAGCTCCGTCGTGTCCTCCGGCGCGAGCTGATAGTACGACCGGGCGCCGCCAGTCGCGAGGATCTCTCGCAGTCGGGACGCATCCGTGCGTTCGCTGTCGGTGCCCGGCTCGCCCGGCGCCGCCTCGGCCGGCGGCGGCACTGCGGTCGTGTCGAATCGGGCGATGAGCGTGTCGCCGGCCATCCAGTCGCGTTCCACCGTGCGAATCCGCGAAGTGTCCGGCGTGCTCTGGGCGAAGGCGCCGCCGACCGCCCGCACCTCGGCAAGACGCTGGTTCGGAATATGGACATCGAGGGAGTCCGCGAGAATGTCGCTCGCCGACGAGATCGCGCGCGCGCGCGAGCGACCCCAGGCGAAGGCCCGCTGAAGCCGGTCGTCGGCAAGCCGCAGGTCTATCGTGTCCGACCTGAGGTCGAGGTCTTCGCTGTCGATCGTCGCCTCGCCCGCCGAGAGCACGCGCTCGAGCCGGCGATCGGTCGACCACATGTCGATGGTGGTCCCGGTCAGCACGAACGGCTGCTCGCCGCGTCCTTCGATCCGCGGCCCTCGCATGAGGCGGGCCCACGCGCGCCCGCTGTCCAACGCCGCGGAGTCACCGCTGGCCAGCACATCCGGGCGTGTGATCTCCACGCGGCCGCGCGCGAAGACGAGGCTGTCGCCCTCCATGACGACATGATCGGCGACGAGATGCACCGGTTCAACGGGCCGGCCGGCGGTGTCCGTCTCCACGAGCTCGAACTGCGGACGCCCGATCGCGACCATGCGAGTCCGCTCGCGCACGCCGGCAACCGCCCGGAAGTACTCGGCCCGCGGGCCGCGCATCTGTGTTCCATTCGGGAGCCGCGACACGACGCTGCCTTCGGCGAGAAGCCGCTCCTCGTTCATCCAGTACGTGAGGCGCTGGGAGTCGAGCGACAGCCGGGGCTCGCGATACCGTACGGTTCCGATCAGGTACCAGACGCGCCGTTCGCCGTAATACTCGGCACTGTCGCTGCTCAACGTGAGTCCACGTTCCGGACACCGGACGAATGCACCGCCGCCGACAAACAGCTGTTCAGCACCGGTCGGCGAGCGCCCGTACGTGATGCGCGTCGTCGGGCTCGCCTCGGGGTTGAGCACGCACTCGGTGGGTGCGCCCTCCTGTGCCGCGGCGGGGATGGCGACCAGCACCAAACCGGCGACAAGCGGCAGAGCCGATCGCATCAGCGTGGCGGCGTGGTGGTGTCGGGCTGTACCGGCGCGGGACCGGTGGCCTGCGGGAGTGTCACTGGCCCGCCGGCGCGGCAGGCGCTCAGACACTGAAACCGGCTGACGTCCGAATTGGCGCGGAAGCCGATGCCCTCGAGCCGGCGGTCACCCTCGATCGAGACGAAGGCGCTGTCGCTGGATATCTCGTCGCGTGCCTGGTCGTAGCGCAGCTGCTCCGACATGAGCCGGCGGCCATCCGCGCTCTCCAGCACGACGTCGCCACGTGCCTCCATCTGATTCGTGCGGGTGTTGTACGTCCCTTCGCGCGAGGTCAGCACCGCGCTCTCGGTTCCCTGGTCCGTGTAGAACGTCAGGTCCACCTCGCGCAGCTCGAACAGAGTGCCGTCCTGGAACACGAAGGCGGTGTCCGATTCGAGGACGGCCTGCCGGATTCCCTCGTTGCTCAGGTTGGACCAGAGCCCGATGATCACCTGGTCGGCTGTGTCGGCGTGCGAAGGACCCGTACCCGCGGTCATGGTCTGGCGGTCGCACGCGCTCGACGCGGCGAGGGTGACCACGATCCCGACGAAGAGCGCGATGCGCAGCTTCATGCGACCCTCGCCCGCATCAAATCATGAAGGTGCACGATACCGACGACCTGCCCGGCGGCGTTCACCACCGGCATCGCCATGATGCCGTGCTGCTCCATTCGGTAGATCACAGCGCTGGCGAGCTCGTCGTCGCGCGCGACCTTCGGCGTTCGTGTCATGATCTCCTCGACGCGCACCTGAAAGAAGTCCTGTTCGCGCTCCATCAGCCTCGTCAGATCTCCGGTCGTCACCACGCCGAGCACGTGCCTGTCCCCATCGACCACGACCAGGGTACCGCGCCGCTCGGCAAGCTCCACGACTGCCTGTCGCATCGTCGCCTCCGGCGGGAGGAGCGGAAGATCCTGCGTCACCATGATCTCATCGACCCGCATGAGCAGACGGCGGCCGAGATGGCCGCCCGGGTGGAGCCGGGCGAAGTCCTCCCGTCGGAATCCCTTCTCCTCGAGCAGGGCCACGGCCAGCGCATCTCCCAGGGCCAGCGCCGCGGTGGTGCTCGTGGTCGGCGCGAGGTCGTGCGGGCAGGCTTCCTCCCGCACCCAGGCGTCGAGCGCGACGTCCGACAGCCGGGCGAGCGTCGAGGTCCGATTGCCGGTGAGCGAGATGGTTCGTACACCGAGGCGCTTGAGATCGTTCAACATCGCCAGGAGCTCGTCGGATTCGCCGCTCTTGGATATCAGGATGGCCACATCGGAACCACCGACGATTCCGAGGTCACCGTGGGCGCTCTCGACCGGATGGAGGAACATGGCAGGAGTACCGGTCGAGGTCAGCGTCGCCGCGACCTTTCGGCCGATCAGCCCCGACTTGCCGACGCCGGCGACGATGACGCGCCCCGTGGAGGCGGCGATCAGCTCGACGGCGCGCGCGAATTCCTCGTCCATGCGGCGCTCCACCTCGGCCAGCGCGTCGCACTCCATCCGCACGACGCGCCGTCCCCTCTCGATCACGTCGGCCCGGCTCAACGACGGACCTCGGCGTGGCCCGAGCGTTCGGCGACGTACCGTTCCCAGGTGGACTCCCATTCGCCACGCGCGCGGAGGAGCAGCTCGGCGAATTCGCGGACAGCGCCATGACCCCCGCCACGCTCGAGCTGTACGGAACAGACGCGCCGTATCTCCGGGACGGCGTTGCCGACCGCGGCGGCCAGCCCCACCAGCCGGAGAACGGCGAGGTCGGGAAAGTCATCGCCGACGAAGGCCGCTTCGTCGGGCGAGATCGAGTGGTGGCGAAGCAGCTCGAGGAACGCCGGCAGCTTCCGTGCGGCGGCATCCTGAATGACATCGTCCACCTCGAGCTCCTCGGCGCGCAGGCGGACGCTGTCCGAGACGCGTCCGGTGACGATCACGACCCGCAGCCCGGCCGAGCGCAGAAATCGAATGCCGAGTCCGTCCTGGATGTGAAAGCGCTTGAGCTCGATGCGCGAGCCGGCCGAGTCGCCGAGATAGACTCCGCCGTCGGTCATCACGCCGTCGACGTCGAGACCGACCAGCCGGATGCGACGAGCGAGCGCGGGTTCGATCATCGCCGCACGAGCTCCCACAGCTCGACGAGTCTGCCCACCAGGCGGTCGAGCGACTCCAGCGGGAGCATGTTCGGACCATCGCTCGGGGCGCGATCGGGTGCGGGGTGCGTCTCGAGGAAGACACCATCGGCGCCCGCCGCCACGGCGGCCATGGCGAGGGATGGGATGTGCTCGCGGGCGCCGCCGCTGGCCCCGCCCTCGCCCTGCCCCGGCCGCTGAACACTGTGTGTGGCGTCGAAGATCACCGACGCGTCGCAGGCCGCGCGCAGCCGCGCGAAGGCACGCATGTCCACGACGAGGTCGCCGTAACCGAAGAAGGTTCCGCGCTCGGTCACGGCGACCTCCGAGGCGCCCGCGGCCGCGGCCCGCACCTTGGCGACGGCGCCTCGCATGCCGTCCGGGTGCATCCACTGGCCCTTCTTGATGTTCACCGGCTTGCCGGTGGCGCCGGCGGCCTCGAGGAGATCCGTCTGTCGGCAGAGGAACGCGGGAATCTGCAGCACATCGACCACCTGCGCAGCGGCGGCGCACTGCTCGGGGAGGTGGACGTCGGTGAGGATGCGGAGCCCCGTCGCGCGTCGCACCCGGTCGAGCGCGGCGAGCCCCTCGTACAACCCCGGCCCGCGCGCCGCCCCGGCGTTCGAGCGATTGGCCTTGTCGAAGCTCGCCTTGTACACGATGCCGCCGGGCATCCGCTCGGCGAGCCGCGCGAGGCGCTCGCCGACGCGAAGGTTCAGCTCATCGTCCTCGATCACGCATGGACCGGCGATCAGGAACAGCGCATCCGTCGGGAACGCTCGCACGAGCGCTGGCGCGGTCACGTCAGTCCGCTGCTTCGACGAACGCCTGGTCGGCCGCCGCACGCTCGCCGCGCCTGCCCCGCGCCGCGGCTCCGATGAACCCGGCGAACAGCGGGTGCGGCCGGTTCGGGCGCGATTGCAGCTCGGGATGGAACTGGCAGCCGACGAACCACGGATGCCCGGCCAGTTCGACGATCTCGACCAGAAGGCCGTTGGGGGACAACCCGCTCAGCCGAAGGCCGTTGGCGACGAACTGCTCACGGTATGCGTTGGAAACCTCGTAGCGGTGGCGGTGCCGTTCGCTGACCTCGCCGACGCCGTACGCGGCGATCGCCAGAGTGCCCGACTCGAGACGGCACGGGTAGGCGCCGAGGCGCATCGTGCCACCCATGTCGGTCACGTGCTGCTGCGACTCCATCAGCGAAATGACGGCATTCTCGCACTCGGGCGCGAACTCGGCGGAGTGGCTGTCGTCGAGCCCGAGCACGTTGCGCGCGAACTCGATGATCGCCGTCTGCATGCCGAGGCAGATGCCGAGGAACGGCAGGCCGGTCTCGCGGACGTAGCGGATCGCCTCGACCATTCCCTCGACGCCGCGCACGCCGAAGCCGCCTGGGACGAGCAGTCCATGGCAACGGCCGAGGATCTCGGCGGCCCGCTGCGGACTGGAGAACTGCTCGCTGGAAATCCAGGCGATGTCCACGCCGACGTCGTTGGCGATCCCGCCGTGGATGAGTGCCTCCTGAACGCTCTTGTAGCTGTCCACGAACTCCGTGTACTTGCCGACGACCGCGATGCGCACGCGGTCGCGGGGCTCGATGATTCGGCGCACCATCGCGCGCCAGGAGCCGAGATCGGGGGCGCGCGACCCCAGACCGAGCCGCCGGGCGACCAGCTGATCGAGCCCCTGTTCGTGGAAGATGAGGGGAATCTCGTAGATGGTCGGCACGTCGCGGCTCTCGATCACGGCGCCGAAATCGACGTTGCAGAACAGCGCGATCTTCCGTTTCACGTCGTCGGAGAGCGGCCGCTCGGTGCGGCAGATCAGGACGTCCGGCTGGATTCCGATCTCCATCAGCTCGCGGACCGAGTGCTGCGTCGGCTTCGTCTTGACCTCTCCCGCGGCGGCGATGTACGGCACGAGGGTGAGATGTATGAACAGCGCGTTCTCGCGTCCGATCTCCTGGCGGAACTGTCGTATCGCCTCGAGGAACGGCAGCGACTCGATGTCGCCGACAGTGCCGCCGATCTCGGCGATGACCACGTCGTTCTCCGGGGCCAGGCGCCGCATGGCCGCCTTTATCTCGTCGGTGATGTGCGGGATCACCTGCACCGTCGAGCCGAGGTACTCGCCGCGCCGCTCCTTGGTGATGACGTTGAGGTAGATCCGCCCGGTGGTGACGTTGTTCGCCTGGGAAAGCGAGCGATCGATGAACCGCTCGTAGTGTCCGAGGTCGAGGTCGGTCTCGGCGCCGTCGTCGGTGACGTAGACCTCACCGTGCTGGAACGGCGACATCGTCCCGGGGTCGACGTTGAGGTACGGATCGAACTTCATCATCGAGACTCGCACGCCGCGCTCGACGAGCAGGCGGCCGAGCGACGCGGCGGCGATCCCCTTCCCCAGCGAGGAGACGACGCCGCCGGTGACGAAGATGAATTTGGTCTGCTGTGTCGGCGTGGTCTGCATCACGGTCGTCCGGCGATGAGGTCGGTCCAGCGTGCGTTGGCGCGGTCGAGATCGGCTTCGGTGTCGATCCCCGGTTCCGGTGGGCCGTCGACGACGGCGACGCCGATCGGGATCCCGGCGGCGAGCGGACGGAGCTGCTCGAGCCGCTCGATCCGCTCGAGGGGATGTTCCGGCAGCGAGACCCACCGCACGAGCGCCTCCCGGGTGTAGGCGTACACACCAATGTGCTGCAGGACGCGACTGGCGAGCAGCGGCGCATCGGTGCCGTCGCGCAGGTACGGGATCGCGGCCCGCGAAAAATACATCGCGCGGCCATCGTCTGCAGTGACGACCTTGACCACGTGGGCGCGGGTCAGGACGTCGTCGCCGGCGCGCGCGGCCGCGGTACCGAGGGCGAAGCCGCGCCCCGACACCATGGCCGCCGCGCCGAGCACGGCCGCCTGGTCGATGAACGGCTCATCCCCCTGCACGTTGACGATCGTATCGAAGCGCCGATAGCGGCTGAGCCGGGCGACTTCGGCAACCCGATCGGTGCCGGACGCGTGATCGGCGCTCGTGAGGACGGCCTCGGCGCCGGCGGCGCGGGCCGCCTCGATCACATCCTGACTGTCGGTGGCGATGATGCAGTCGCCGGCGAGGTCGAGCGCGGCGACGCGCTCCCAGACCCGGACGACGAGCGGCACCCCACCGAGGAGCCGGAGCGGCTTTCGCGGGAGGCGGGTTGCTCCCAGCCGGGCGGGAATGACGGCCAGCGTGCTCACTGGCGGCGGGGAGTCGCGCGTGCCGATGCAATTTTCACGCCACGCAATATAGCCCGCCCGCCGTCCGCGCGCAATTGCGCGTTCGCTGGACCGTCCCGGCACTTCAGCGCGCGATGTCGGGCGATTCAGCGGCCCACCGTGAGCCCCAACGACAGATCGGAGTCCCCGCTCAGTGGCTCGATCGTATAGTCCAGCCGAAGCAACGCCAGCGTCAGGCGGAGTCCGATGTTCTGCTCGAGTGCGGGCAGTTGGTCCACACCGGCCGCGCCGATCATGTACCGGAGCGCGACCTGCGGCGTGCCGAGATAGCGGATCAGCAACCGTTCGATGGGTACGCTGTAGCTCCCTTCCGCGAACAGCAGCTGATCGCCCCCGAAGCCGAGCAGGTCGAACGTCGGAAGCGTTCCCGATCCGCCGAGGTAGGCGAAGCGCTGCGGTGGCGCGATGTCGCCGAGGGTCGTCACGGAGTGCATGATGATGTCGAGTCGCTGCGCTCCGAACGTGGAAAAGCCTACGCTGCCGTCGGCAGTGATCTGTCGCCACCCGGTCGTCGAGGGCGATTCGAACGGGAACTCCGCACGGATCGTCAGGCGTGTCTCCACGCCCCCCGCATCCCAGGCCCCGCCAGCGCCCGCTACGGCGGACGTGATCCGTCCGTGCGCCACCGGGGGATTGGGCCGCAGCATTCCCTCGGTCGCATCGCGGCGCTTCCGGAGGCTCCACGGGGCGCTGCCCGCCCCTGGCGATGGGCCCGCCGACCACGCCCTCTCGACCACCGCGCCGACGAACGGCTCCACTTCGATCGCCGCTCCCTCCCAGAGTCGCTCGATCGTGAGATCGGCCCGATCGGCGCGGTAGTAGTTCCGGCTGTCCCGGCCGAGTGCGAGCGCCCCCAGCGAGTTGAGCACGTCGCCGCGGATCCAGCCGTCGTTGGTCGGCGTGCGTCGACCCGCTACCAGCCTCGCGGAGGCGAGACGCGTCGGTGCCCACGACGCCTCGACGAACGGATCGAAGGCGCCGAGGTGCGACCGAAACACCACCGACGGTGCCACGCTGATCGAGGGCTCCTCCAGCTCGGCGACCACGCCGAATGGGAGCGACAGACCGTTGACCCGATCGTATGTCGGCAGGCCGACGCCGTACAGGCCGGTGAGCCCCACCCGGCGATCGCGCGTCGTGCCGAGCTCCCGGTACTCGAGCACGACGATGCCCTCGGTCTCGGTCGCGACCCAGGTGCGATCGCGTACGGAGAGGCGCCCGCCAAGCGCAATTCCCAGCGTGGACTGGTACACGCCGCCACCCAGCGCGATCGCGCGTCCCTCGACGAGCGCGCCGGGACGCATCCACAGGTCGCCTCCGACCACGATCACGTCGCCACGCACAGTGCTGGCGACGGTCGCCGGTGCGCCGATCACGATGACGGTCCGGTCGAAGACGGAGTCGCGGGGCAGCGCAATGATCCCGGTGTCGCCGCGAACGAGGACGTGCGGCGCGGCGAGCGCGTCGCGAAGGATGCGGCCGGGGCGGCCAGGCCCGAGGCCGCGGAGCTGAATCGAGTCCTGTGCAGCGGCATACTCCGGCGCGAGAAGCATCAGCAACGCAGCCAGCGCGATACCGATCGGGGCCGGTGTCGCGTTCCGCCGATGCGAGCCGGCGCGCAGCGTGCGACCGGCCCGCGTCCTGGGAAGGCGCGTCATCCAGCGATCGTCAGGAAGTTCTCGAGCAGGCGCATCCCCCCCTCCGTCATGACGGACTCCGGGTGGAACTGCACACCCCAGACCGGATTGCTCCGATGGCGGACGGCATGGATCTCCTCCGGACCGTCGCTGGCCCGGGCGATAACCTCTAGGTCGCCCGGAAGTGATTCCGGCGCGATCACCAGCGAGTGGTACCGCATCACCACGAGCGGCGACGGGAGGGTGGCGAACAGGCCTGTCCCATCGTGCACGACCCGCGAGGTTTTTCCGTGCATCACGCGCTGGGCGCGCACCACGCGGCCGCCATACGCCTCGCCGATCGCCTGATGGCCGAGGCAGACGCCGAGGATCGGAATTTCGGCACCCCACCGGCGCACGGTGGGGACCGTGACGCCGGCATCGGCTGGCGTCCGGGGTCCCGGCGAGAGGACGATCGCGCGCGGCCGGAGCGCGCCGATCTGCTCGACCGTGATCGCGTCGTTGCGGCGCACGATCGGGTCGGCCCCGAGCTCCCCCAGATACTGCACGAGATTCCAGGTGAACGAGTCGTAATTGTCGATGACGAGGATCACCGGGGCTCAGGCGCGGGGGTGGTACTGGCGGTGCACGGAGCGAAGGTATTCGCGGTCGATGTGGGTGTAGATCTGCGTGGTCGAGATGTCGGCGTGGCCGAGCATCTCCTGAACGGCGCGCAGGTCCGCCCCACCCTCGAGCAGGTGCGTGGCGAAGCTGTGTCGGAGCGTATGTGGCGAGACGGCCTTCTCAATGCCGGCCCGGGCGACGTACTTGCGAAGAATCTTCCAGGCCCCCATGCGCGTCAACTGGCGCCCCCGTGCATTGAGGAATAGCACCCCGCGTCCCTGCCCGCGCTCGAGGCGGGGCCGCAGCTCGCGCTGGTACACGGCGACCGCACCGATGGCGCTTCGCCCGATGGGCACGAGGCGCTCCTTGCTTCCCTTCCCGAACACCCGCACCAGCCCTTCCTCGAGAATCACGTCGCGCACGCCAAGGGTGATCCACTCCGACACTCGCAGGCCGGCTCCATAGGCCAGCTCGAGGAGCGCCCGATCGCGAAACGCCAGAGGCTCGTCGAGTGATGGTGCGGCGAGCAGGCGGAGGGCCTCGTCGACCGTAAGAACCTCGGGCAGCGCGCGCCACCGCTTCGGCGTCTCGAGGCGCTCGCTCGGATCACGCGCGACCTGACCCTCGGCGAGCAGGAAACGGAAGTAGGTCCGCACGGCCGACACGTTGCGACGGATCGAAGCCGGTGCCAGGCCGACGTCCTTGAGGTGATAGATGTACTCGCGCAGCATCCGGCTGCCGACGTCGCCGGGCGCGTGCGCACCGCGCGTACCGGCGTAGGCGGCGAAGCGGGACACGTCGTGCCCGTACGCCTCGAAGGTGCGTGGCGATACGCCCTGCTCGATCGACAGGAATTCCTGGAACCGCTCGAGCAGGAAGCCCCGGGACAGCGCCGCGTCGTGGCTCATCGCGCGCTTGCGCGACGACGCGCCACGAGCCAGATGCCGACAGCGAGCGCGACCAGCGTGGCCGCGCCAATCGCGAGGGCGAGATTGAGCGAGCGCACGGACTCCATCAGCGCCTCCCACGAGTTTCCGACGCGATATGCCAGCCAGGTGATCGCGCCGTACCAGAGCGCGGAGGCGAGTCCCATGGCGGCGATCGACCGGACCGGGCTCAGGCGAAGTGCGCCGGCGAAGGGCGGAACCACGGCCCGCACTCCCGGCAGAAACCGGCTGAAGAAGAGGGCAGCCAGGCCGTACTTGCCGTGGAGGGCGCGCAACCTGCGCTCGTGTTTCGCGGCGTCGAGGCCCGGAATGCGCCGCCGCACGAAACCGGCGCCGTACCTGCGACCGACGGCGAACATGATGGTGGCCCCCACGATGTTCCCGCCCAACGTCGCGGCGAACGACAGCCATGGGTTTCCCTGGCCGCGGGCGGCGAGAAAGCTGCCCAGGGCGACCACGGTGTCGGCGGGGATCGGCGGGACGATGTTCTCGAGCGCCGCGGCCAGTGCCAAAGCGCTGTAGAGCGCGCCCAGCGGCAGGTGCGTCAGCCAGTCGAGAAACGGCTGCACCTACCCCCGCGCCTCCCCCGGCGCGAGCGTGGCCACGGCAATGCACGCCAGCCCTTCGCCACGGCCGATCCACCCCATCCCCTCGTTGCTCTTCCCCTTCACGCCCACCTGATCGGCGCCCACTCCGAGTGGCGCGGCAAGCGCCTCGCGCATCGCTCGCCGCCACGGGCCGACGGCCGGCCGCTCGGTTACGACCGTGACGTCCACCTGGGCGACCCGCCAGCCGACCTCCTCCACGCGCGCCACCGCAAGGCGCAGCATGTCCAGCGAGTCGCGCCCGCTGTTGGCCGGATCGCTGTTCGGGAACATCTCGCCGATGTCACCAAGTCCGGCTGCTCCGAGCACCGCGTCGGTCAGAGCGTGGGCGACCGCGTCACCATCCGAATGGCCCGCGAGGTGGAAGTCCACCGGCAGATCGACGCCGCCGAGTCTCAGCGGTCCTCCGGGGGCGAAGCGATGCGAGTCGTAGCCGATGCCGACCCGCACGGCGGGGGACCCGGCGCGCACCGACATCAGAGCGGGTGCCGGCACGCCGAGCGCGGACCCGTGCGCGGACCCGTACGCGGACCCGTACGCGGACCCGCGCCCTCACGCCGCGGCATGTGCCTCAGGCTGAATGATCGAATAGTCCTGCCGCCGACGTGCCGCGGTGAACCCGGCGTCGGTGATCAGCCGCTCCATTTCGCCCACCGTGGTCCGGTGCGTCGTGTTCGCCGCGGAGACCACGTTCTCCTCGATCATCAGCGAACCGAAATCGTTGCAGCCGAAGCGAAGAGCGAGCTGCCCGATCTTCATGCCCATCGTCACCCAGCTCGCCTGAAGGTTGGGCACGTTGTCGAGCACGATCCGGGAAATCGCCACGGTGCGCAGATACTCCACGGCGTCGGTCTTCGGCTGTGCCGACATCGTCGGGGTGTTCTCGGGCTGGAGCGGCCAGCAGATGAACGCGGTGAATCCGCCCGTGCGGGACTGGACCTCGCGTACCCTTTCCAGGTGCTCGAGTCGCTCGGCGAGCGTCTCACCGAGCCCGTACATCATGGTGACCGATGTCTTCATCCCTTCGGCGTGGGCGAGCTCCATGATCTCAAGCCAGCGGTCGGCGCCGGCCTTCTTCCGGGCCACCAGGTCCCGCACCCGCTGAACGAGGATCTCACCGCCGCCGCCGGGGATGGAGTCGAGGCCGGCCTTCACCAGCTCGCGAATAACTTCGCGCGCGTCCATCCGGAAGAGGCCGGCGAAGAAGTCCACCTCGCTCGGGCTGAAACCGTGAATGTGGATGGGATGATTGCGCTTGATGTAGCGGAGGAGGTCGAGGTACCACTCGAACGGGATGTACGGATTGTGACCGCCCTGGAAGAGGATCTGAACTGCGCCGAGCGCCTTGGCCTCGTCGATCTTCTCCCCGATCTGCTCGAACGAGAGGGTGTACCCCTCCTGGTGTTTGGGCCGGCGGTAGAACGCGCAGAACCCGCAGTCGGCGACGCAGACGTTGGTATAGTTGATGTTGCGGTCCACGATGTAGGTGACGATTCCGTGCGGATGGGTCGTGGCCCGCATCCGGTCCGCCTCGGCACCGAGCTCGAGGAGCGGCGCCTTCGTGTAGAACTCGAGCAGGTCGCGCATGGTGTCGTCAGGCCGCTGGTAGAAAGGCGAGCGCCCCGCCGGGGACGCGTCCGGCTGCCTCGAGGCGCCGGAAGAAGTCGGTGAGACCGTCCTGGTGCGGGCGCGAAAGCCGGTAGTCGAGCCCTGACAGGTACTCTCGGCAGCGGTCGGCCGGAACGCCAGTCCGTGCGGCGGCCTGTTCGGCGAGCGCCGGCAAGTTGGCGAGTCCCCAGTCGCGGGACGCGCTCAGTGCGCGGTGTGCCCGCAGCGCATCGGCAACAGGGGTGGTGCGCTGCGCCACCCAGACGGCGAACACGAACGGCCGGCCGGTCCACGATCGCCAGACGCCGCCGAGGTCGTAGGCATGCGCGTAACTGGGCAGGCTGGCCGGCACCGGCCCGCCCTCGCGCCGTGTGTGCAGGAGCAGCGCGGCGTCGCCGATCACCAGGCGCGCGTCGTGGTGCTCGGCGGCCAGCGTTTCCAGATCCGCCGGCTCGGCGTCCCCCGGGACGAGCTCGGGCCGAACGTGCCACACGTGCTCGAATAGAAGCTCGAGGAGCGCGACGCTGGTCATCGAGCTGCGGCTGACGAGCACACGGGCGCCGTCGAGCGACTCCGCGGGCCGGTGGGAGAACAGCACGACGCTGCGAACCGGGCCGTCGCAGCTGATCGCCAGATCGGGCAACAGCAGATAGCGCCCGGCCGCCCTCGCGTATTCGACGGCCGAGACGACGCTAACGTCGAGCGAGCCGGCTGCCATGCGCGCGTTGAGCTGAGTCGGCAGCCCATCGACGAGCTGGCCGTCGAGCGGAATCAGACCTCGGTCGATGGCGCCGTACACGGGATAGCAGTTGATGTACGGGATGCGTCCGATACGCACGCTAGGCCGCCTCGGCCGGGGATCCGCCGTCGTCGAAGGTGCGAATCACGGTGTAGAAGGAGTCGCGTTCGGCCGGGTGCTTGCCGGCGCCCCGGATTAGGCGGAGGATTTCGTCCAGCGACAGGTGCTGCGTGGTGGTCGCGCCGGCCTCGTGGTAGATCTTCTCCCTGACGACGGTGCCCTCCAGGTCATCCACGCCGAAGTGCAGCGCGGTCTGCGAGAGAAACGGCGTCACCATCACCCAGTGGGTCTTGATGTGGGGAATGTTGTCGAGAAAGAGCCGACCAACGGCGAGGTTCTTCAGGTCGTCGAACGCCGACGTCGCGGTGCCGGTGCGCCCCAGCGCCTCCCCCAGCTCGTTGTGGTCTGGGTGGTACGCCAGCGGGATGTAGGCGAGGAATCCGCCCGTCTCGTCCTGCAGGCCACGCAGCATCTCGAGGTGCTCCAGCCTGTCGTCGAGCGTCTCGACGTGGCCGTAGAGCATCGTGCAGTTGGAGCGGATGCCGAGGCCGTGTGCGACGCGGTGCACGTCGAGCCAATCCTCGGCGGCCAGCTTGCGATCGGCGATCGTCGCCCGCACGCCGCGGCTGAACACCTCGGCGCCGCCGCCCGGCATGGTGTCGAGCCCCGCCTCGCGCAGCGCGACGAGCACCTCGGCCACTGGCATTCTGTCGATGCGGGCGATGTGGGCTATCTCGACCGCGGTCAGCGCCTTGATGTGCACGCGCGGGTGCGCTGCCTTGAGCGCCCGGAACATTTCGGTGTAGTACGCCAGGCCGGCCTGCATGTCGAGGCCGCCGACGATGTGGAACTCGCGCGTCAATCCAGCGTCGGCCTGCGCCGCTTCGGCGAGCACCTGCTCCAGCGTGTAGCGGTACGCGCCGTCCTCCTTCGGGAGGCGGGCATAGGAGCAGAAGACGCACGTCTTGCGAAGGATGCAGACGTTGGTCGGGTTGATGTGCTGGTTGGCGGCGAAGGTGACGACGTCTCCGTACAAGGCGCGATTGGCCGCGTCGGCCAGCGCCCCGATACCGAGGATGTCGGGAGAACGAAAGAGCGCGAGCCCGTCGTCACGGCCGAGGCGGCGGCCCTCGGCCAGCTTCTCGGCGACAGGCCGGAGCGCCGGATCGCTGAGCCGCGCTGGCTCGATCGTGGCTGCGGCGCGCGGCATGCTATTCCTCGGCGCGCTGGACGGCGACGGTGACGTTGTGCCCGCCGAATCCGAAGCTGTTGCTCAAGGCAGCCACGACGTCGCGTCGCGCGGCTTCATTGGGCGTGTAGTTCAGGTCGCACTCGGGGTCCGGCGTTCCGTAGTTGATGGTCGGCGGGACGATGCCCTCGCGGACGACCAGCGAAGCGACGATGAACTCGACCGCACCAGCGGCACCCAGCATGTGGCCGGTGCTGGACTTGGTCGAGCTGACGTTGATCGAGTCGGCGTGGTCACCGAAGACGGCCCGGATCGCCCGGGTCTCGTTGAGATCGTTGGCGGGCGTCGAGGTGCCGTGGGCGTTGACGTACTGGATGTCGGCCGGGCCGAGCCTGGCATCGTTCATGGCCCGTTTCATGGCCCTCTGGGCGCCCTCGCCGCCGGGAGCCGGTGCCGTCAGGTGATACGCATCGCCGGTCGCGCCGTAGCCGACCATTTCGGCGTGAATGCGCGCGCCCCGCCGGCGCGCGTGCTCGAGCTCCTCCAGCACGACTACGCCGGCACCCTCCCCCATCACGAAGCCGTCACGGGTCGCGTCGAATGGGCGGGACGCCGATTCCGGACTGTCGTTGCGTTCGGAGAGCGCCTTCATGTTGGCGAACCCACCGATCGCCATCGGCGTGACAGTCGCCTCCGAACCACCGCTGAGCATGATGTCCGCGTCGCCGTACTGGATCGTCCGGAACGCGTCCCCGATCGCGTGGGCGCTGGTCGCGCACGCGGAGACCGTGGCATAGTTGGGTCCCTTGGCGTTGAACCGCATCGAGACTATTCCGGCGGCGATGTCGGCGATGAACATCGGAATGAAGAACGGGGAGATCTTGCTGGGGCCGCGCTCACGATAGACGTCGTGCTGTTCCTCGAAGCTCTTCAGCCCGCCAATGCCGCTGCCGAGGATCACCCCGAAGCGATCCGGGTCGCCGGCCGCCCCGTTGCCCAGACCGGCATCGTTCATTGCCTGGAGTGCCGCCGCGACGGCGTACTGCGTGTAGATGTCGGCGCGCTTGGCCTCCTTGCGCTCCATGTACGCGAGCGGGTCGAACGCCTTCACCTCGCAGGCGAACCGCACCGGAAACCCGGAGGGGTCGAACTTGGTGATCGGGGCTGCGCCGGAACAGCCGTCGAGCAGGGCACGCCAGGTCGTCGCCACGTCGTTGCCGACGGGGGTGATCGCCCCGAAGCCAGTGACGACGACCCGCCGTCGTGTCACGCCCCGACCTTCTGGTTCAGGTAGCCGATCGCATCGCCGACCGTGCGCAGCTTCTCGGCGTCCTCGTCGGGAATGTCGATGTTGAACTCTTTCTCGAACTCCATCACCAGCTCGACAATGTCGAGGCTATCGGCACCCAGGTCCTCGATGAAGCTGGCATCGTCCGTCAGCTTCTCGCGCTCGACACCGAGCTCCTTCTCGATGATGTCTCTCACCTTGTCCGCATTGCCGGCCATGTCCGGAGTCCTCTCCAGTGAAGGGTGGGGGTCAGCCATAACATAATCCAAAAGGGCGCGCGGGTCACATGACCATGCCGCCATCGACCGTCAATACCTGCCCCGTGATGTAGCTCGCGTGATCGGACGCGAGGAATGCCACCATCGCCGCCACGTCGTCCGGGCTGCCCAGCCGTTCCAGCGGGATCTGGGCGAGGAGCGCGGCCCGGGCGGGTTCACCAAGGGCCGCCGTCATGTCCGTCTCGATGAACCCGGGCGCGATGGCGTTGGCGAGGATGTTCCGCGAGGCGAATTCCCTGGCCACCGACTTGGTGAGGCCGATGAGACCGGCCTTGCTCGCAGCGTAATTGGCCTGACCCTTGTTGCCGATCAGGCCTACGATGCTGGTGATGTTGATGATGCGGCCCCACCGCCGCTTCATCATCCCGCGCGCCGCCGCCCGGATCGCGACGAACGCGCCGCGCAGGTTGGCATCGAGCACGGTGTCCCAGTCGTCGTCCTTGAGGCGCAGGAGGATGTTGTCGCGGGTCATGCCGGCGTTGTTGACGAGGATGTCGAGAGCTCCGAAGGCCTTCTCGACGTCATCGATCAGGGCGGCGACCGCAGCCGGGTCGGCGACGTCGCAGGCGAAGCCGCGCGCTTCACTCCCGATGGCGGCGGCCACCTCCTGCGCCCGGCCGGCGTCGCGGCCGGTCACGGCCACCCGCGCACCGCAGGCGGCGAGACGTTCCGCGATCCCGCGGCCGATGCCGCGCGTGCTTCCGGTGACCAGGGCGACGCGCGAGGAGAGATCGATTCGCATTCAGGACACCCGCTCGAGGAGATGGTGGACATCGCGGGCGGTGCCGCACGTCGCCGAGGCGATCGCGGGCGCGATGCGCTTGAGGAGCCCGGTGAGGACGCTGCCCGGCCCCATCTCCACGAACAGCGCATCGGGGTGGCGCGCGGCGAGCGTGCGCACGACATCGGTCCAGCGTACCGCCGAGGTGAGCTGCTCGAGGAGCAGTCGGCGGGCGTCCTCGCTCGTGCAGACCGGCTCCGCCGTGACGTTGGAGACGACCGGGAATGAAGGACGGCCGAAACCGGCGGCGTCCACTGCGTCGGCGAGGCCCTGCCGAGCCGGCGCCATGAGGGGAGAATGAAAAGCTCCGCTCACCGGCAGGCGGACGGCTCGCTTCGCACCGGCCTTCCCGGCCATCGCCATTACACTCTCCACCCCGGCGACCTCGCCGGAGACGACCGTCTGCTCGGGCGCGTTGTAGTTGGCGGGAACCACCAGGCCGGCCGCCGAAGCGCGCTCGCACAGTACCTCGATCGGGGTGGACAGCTCGCCGAGGAGCGCCGCCATGGCGCCGGGGCGAGTCACGCCCGTATCGTACATGAGCTCGCCCCGGCGACGGACCAGGCGGAGCGCGGGCGCGAGCGCGAGCGCACCGGCGGCGTGATACGCGGTGAATTCCCCCAGTGAGTGCCCGGCGGCCGCCTGCACGAGGTGTGCAACCCGGTCACGGACGACCGCCCAGATCGCGGCCCCGTGCGCCAGCAGGGCGGGCTGCGCGTTGTGCGTCAGCATCAGTTCGTCCGCCGGGCCTTCGAACATCAGCTCGCGCAGGGTTGCGCCGAACGCCCGATCCGCCTCGGCGAACACCGCGGCTGCCGCGGGAAAGGCCTCGGCGAGATCCCGGCCCATTCCCGGCTTCTGTGAACCCTGGCCGGGGAACAGCAGCACGAGATCCATCTACAGCCGGACCACCATCGACGCCCACGTGAAGCCGGCGCCGAAGGCGACCATCAGCACCGTCGAGCCATCGCCCACGCGGCCCGTCTCGAGCGCCTCGTCGAGCGCGATCGGGATCGACGCCGAGGACGTGTTCCCGTAGCGATCCACGTTGACGTAGACCTTGTCCATGGGAATGCTGGCGTGCTTCGCCGTGGCCTCGATGATCCGGACGTTGGCCTGGTGCGGAATCAGGAGGTCGATGTCGTGGCCGGTGAGCTTGGCGGCGTCGAGTGCGCGATCGGCGGCCTCGGACATCGAGCGGACGGCGTGCTTGAAAACCTCGCGTCCCGCCATCTTCACGAAGTGGCTGCGATCCTGAAGCACCTTCTCGCAGATCGGCGTGGTGGCGCCGCCATTGGGCCGGTAGAGCAGCTCGGCAAGAGTTCCGTCACTGCGCATGAACGCGGACAGGATGCCCTTCCCCTTGTGCGATCGCTTGAGAACCGTGGCGCCCGCGCCGTCACCGAACAGGACGCAGGTGGCACGGTCCTGCCAGTCGATGATCGACGACATCTTCTCCGCACCGACGACGAGCAGCGTCTCGGCGGCGCCCGACATGATCAGGCCCTCGGCCACCGTGAGCGCGTACAGCCACCCCGAGCACGCCGCGGACAGGTCGAATGCCGCGGCACGGGTGGCCCCAAGCTCCGCCTGCAGCTCGACCGCGGTAGCCGGGAGCAGCCGATCGGGCGTCGCCGTGCTGAGGATGATCACGTCGAGCTCGCCGGCGTGTACGCCGGCGCGCTCCATTGCTACGCGCGACGCTTCCGCTGCCATTGAGCAGGTAGTGTCGCCGGCCTGGGCGATTCGCCGCTCGGAGATGCCCGTGCGCTCGACGATCCAGTCGTGTGACGTCTCGATCCCCAGACTGGCGAAATCGTGGTTCGTCATCACGTGGGCGGGAAGGCCTCGCCCGGTGCCCGCCATGAAAGCCGCCGGTCGCCTCATGCGTGGCCTGCCGCCTCCGTCGGTCCGACCATCGGCTCACGGAGCCGGCGGCCGATGTGTTCGGTGAGTCGCGACCGCACGGCCTGCGAGGCAACCTTGATCGCGTTCTTGATCGCGTTCGGCGACGACTTGCCGTGGGAGATGATGCTTATGCCGCGCACACCGAGCAGCGGGGCGCCGCCCGATTCGGCGTAGTCCAGCCTGGTGTACGCGGGTCCGAGCGTGGCCGGATCGAGGCCGAGCATCCGGCCCACGAGCGTGACGATGGTCGGCGCCGCCGACTCGTAGAATTTCAGCACCACGTTGCCGACGAAGCCGTCGCAGACGACGACGTCGAGCGGTCCGCGGTCACTCGCGCCGAGCGGTATGTCTCGTCCCTCGACGTTGCCATGGAAGTTGATTCCGGCCGCGCGAAGGAGGGGATGAGCCTCCTTTACGACCGCATTCCCCTTCTCCGGCTCCTCGCCGATGCTGAGCAGCCCGACCGATGGCTGGGCGCGTCCGAGGATGTCCTCGGCGTATACGGCGCCAAGCCGCGCGAACTGGACGATCTCCTCGGCCGAGCAGTCCACGTTCGCTCCGGAATCGAGTAGCACGATGGGCTCGCGTGCGGTGGGAAGAATCGTCGCGATCGCCGGACGGATGAGTCCGTCGTGAAGCTTGAGAAAGACCGTGGAGCCGGCCATCTGAGCCCCGGTGTTGCCTGCGGAGACGAATGCATCCGACTTGCCGGCCGGCTGGAGCTTGAGGCCGACGACCATTGAACTTCTGGACTTGCCGCGAACGGCGGCACTTGGCTTGTCCGACATCGCCACGATGTCGGGTGCCTCGATGATCTCGATGCGCCGGCGGTTGCCCGTGAGATGGGACAGATCTCCGCCGAGCACGGTGTCGAGCTCCCGCTCGATCACCGCCGTGCGGCCCACGAGCTGGATAACGTCTTCGGGATCGAGCTCGCCGATCGCGAGTAGCGCGCCGCTCACTGTCGCCCGGGGAGCGAAGTCGCCTCCCATGGCGTCCAACGCGATGCGCGCCAAGACTCACCCTTCCCGTGGCTCGACCCGTGGCTCACCGTCGTAGTAGCCGCACTCTTCGCAGACGCGGTGGGGCCGCTTCATGCTCTGACACTGGGGGCACGCCTGGAGCGCGACTAGCGGCGCGACCTTGTGCGTGTTGCGGGCGCGCTTCTTTCGCTTCGAGGTCCGGCGCTTCGGAACTGCCATGGGAGTATCATCGTGAGCTGAAGGTCAAGTCGTTTCGGCGTGAGCGATTCACGCCGAAGTCTCGCGTGCATCGGCTGCCGGCGAGCAGGAGCAGGACTCGGTGTTGCGATCCGCACCGCAATGCGGGCAGAGTCCGAGACATGCCTCCCGGCAGAGGGAGAACGCTGGTGCGGCAAGCAGCCATTGCTCGCGGACCGCCGGTCGCAGGTCGAGCTCCCGCGCCCGCGGGTCGAACAGATAGACGTCGGGGTCGTCAACCTCGTCGTCGCCGGCTTCGGCGAACAGGAGCTGAACGTTCTCGGACACCGGCACAACGAGGTCGGTGAGACAACGTCTGCACTCGACACGAGCCGTCCCGGCGAGCCGGCCACTCCACAGAACCCGACCGCTCCCGGCCGACGACAGCCGCCCGCTCACCCGGACGGGCTCCGCGGGCAACGGATCACCCTCCTGCCACACCGCATCACCCGCGGTCAACTCGTCGTCGACCATCGCGGCCTTCGACTCCAGGGAGCGGATGTCAAAGCGCAGCATAGCCGATAAAACTACCCATGCCGGGGAGAAGGGTCAAGTCGCCGTGGGAGCGAGAGTTAGGGGATAGGGGATAGGGGGATCGGGGATGGGGGCTCGGCGATCGTTCACTACGTGGACTTCGAGCCTGGTGCCGGCTTCCTGGTCCCTATCCCTCTCGCCTCTCCCCTCGCCCCTACCCCCTACCTCTTACCCCCCTGCAACTCAACCCGACTGAAGAAAAACCCGATCTCCCGCTCTGCGTTGTCGTCCGAGTCCGAGGCATGGATCGCGTTCCGCTCCTTGGACTCGGCGAAGAGCTTCCGGACCGTGCCGGCGGCCGCCTCCGCGGGGTCGGTGGCGCCGATCGCTTCCCGGAGGGCCGCCACCGCACTCCGCTTCTCGAGCACCAGAGGCATGCATGGGCCGGAAGTCATGAAGCTCACCAGGGAGCGGTAGAACGGCCGCTCACGGTGCACGGCGTAGAACTCGCCGGCCTGCGGTTCGGTGAGCCGGAGGACTCGGGCGGCAATGACGGTGAAGCCTCCTTCCTCGAGATGGGCGAGGATCTTCCCCGCCCTGCCGGCGCCGAAGGCGTCGGGCTTGATGATCGCCAGAGTGTGTGAGCCGGACATTGATCAGTATCCAATGAGTTTGCGAACGATGTCGCCGCGAGTCAGGACGCCGACGAGGCGGCCGGCGTGGACGACCGGGACACGGTCGATCTCCTTGTTGCTCATGAGCGAGGCCACCTCGGCGAGCGGCTGCTCGGGGGACACACAGAGAACCTGGCGGGTCATCACGTCGCGGACCGTGCGCCGCTGCGTGACGCCGGTGGTCTCCGTCTTCGACGATGCGGCCATCAACTGACTGCTGAGGAGGTGCCGCAGCAGCTCGCGCTCGCTCAGCATGCCGACCAGCCGTCCCTCGTCATCGACCACCGGCAGCCCCTCGACGCCTGCGCGCACCATGTCCCGGGCGGCGTCGCGCATCGCCGAGTCGGGGCCGATCGTCCGAGGCCGTGCAGTCATGATGTCGCTCACGACCAGCTGCTCGGGCAGATCGTAGCGAGCAATGAGCGGCAGCCGTTCCAGTGCCTCTGCGTTCGGCTGGTCCAGCACTTCCTCCACGACGATTGCGTCGGAGAGCAGTCGGGCGAAGGTCCCGACCAGCTGGAGGTAGCGCGCAGCCATGCGGGGTGGCGAGACGATGAGCAATACGATGCGAGCGCACTGCTTGCCTAGCTCGCCAAGCTCGCGGCAGATCGGCTCGCGCGCGGTACCGATGGCGACGACCAGCTCCCGCACGGCATCGGTGCGATAGTGAAGCAGAAACGCCCGATCGCCCATCGCGACGATGTCCTCCGGGCGTTCCTCAGCGACCCGCTCGCGCAGGCGCCCCATGTCGGCGATCGCCCCGGCCTGATCCAGGCGCTCGAGAAGAACGGCGGCGGCCGCCGGAAGGGACGTCGTCTCCAGCGGCACCACGCACCGCTGCGCCGACACGAACGCGGACAGCTTCACAGGCGGGCCCGGATCAGCTCGACTACGTCGATCGGGCGGCGGGCAACGCCGATCCCGGCATCCTCGAATGCCTGAATTTTCTCGGCGGCGGTTCCGGCGGACCCCGAGATTATCGCGCCGGCGTGACCCATTCGGCGGCCCGGCGGCGCAGTCTGGCCGGCGATGAACCCGACCACCGGCTTCTTCATGTGCGTCTTCACGAACGCCGCGGCCTCCTGCTCATCGGTGCCGCCGATCTCGCCGATCATCGCGATCGCCTTCATGTCGGGGTCGCGCTCGAACGCCGCCAGGCAGTCGATGAAGTTCGTCCCGTTGATCGGGTCGCCGCCGATCCCGACGCAGGTGGTCTGTCCGAGCCCGACCCGCGTGAGCTGGTAAACGACCTCGTAGGTCAGCGTGCCCGAGCGGCTGACCAGCCCCACCGGCCCCGGGGCGCAGATACGGCCGGGGATGATGCCGACCTTCGACTGACCCGGCGAGATGAGGCCGGGACAGTTAGGCCCGATGAGTCGAGCCCCGCGCTCCTTCACGAAGGGGTAGACGCGGGTCATGTCGAGGACCGGTACGCCTTCGGTGATCGCGACGATCAACGAGATCCCGGCGTCGGCGGCCTCCATGATCGCGTCGGCCGCGAACGCCGGCGGGACGTAGATCACGCTGGTGTTGGCGCTCGTCTCGCGCACCGCCTCGTCCACGGTGTCGAAAATCGGCACACTCCCCTCGAAGCGCTGGCCGCCCTTGCCCGGCGTAACGCCGGCGACGATGCGCGTGCCGTACTCGATCATCTGCTTCGCGTGAAACGAGCCGTCGCGTCCGGTGATCCCCTGGACGACCAGCGTCGTATCGCGGTCGATGAACGTGCTCATGCGGCCTTCCCTCCCGTGGCGAGGGCCACCGCCTTCTTCACCGCCTCGTCCATGTCGGTCATTGCCGTGAAGCCGTTCTCCTCGAGGATCTTCACGGCGATCTCCTCGTTGGTGCCGGTGAGACGTATCACGATCGGAACGGTGAGTGGGTTCTGGCTCGTCGCGGTCACGATCCCGTTGGCCACGTCGTCGGTGCGCGTGATCCCGCCGAAGATGTTGAACAGGATCGCCTTCACGCTGGGATCCTCCGT
>DATKCV010000055.1:0-39948 GCA_035513015.1 Gemmatimonadaceae bacterium | reverse complement strand
CACTCGCAGGGTCAGCGACCGCCCGCCACCGGCGCACACCGGCGGGTCCGGCGAGCCGACCTGTCACGTCTGCCACTTCGAGTACGAGGAGAACGACGGCAGAGCGACGATCGAGCGGGTCGGGCTGCCGCCGCTCTACGTGCCGGGCGAGAAGTACACCCTGACGGTGACTCTCGCGCACCCCGAGCTGAGGGTCGGCGGATTCCAGCTTTCGGCGCGGTTCGCCGACGGTGGCCGGGTGGGGATGCAGGCCGGGGCGCTCCGTGCGCTGGACGAGCGCGTGGACGTGACGCCGCCTTCCGAGCTTCCGGTTCAGTACGCCCGCCACACGGGGGCGGGCGTGGTCCCGCCGGAGCCGGACGCCGCGCGGATAGCCTGGCGCGTCGTGTGGACGTCGCCACCCGAAGGAGGAGCGGTGGCCTTCCACGTTGCCACCAACGTGGCCAACGATGACGCCTCGCCGCTCGGGGATCGGGTGTACACGCGGAGCTTCGAGGGCCGGGTTAGGAAGTAGGGGTTCAAGGGGTCAGAGTCGTTGAACGGAGTTCAACGACTCCGACAAGTTGATCGGGCTGATCGCACGGCGGCTGCCGGACCGGAACGGGTGGGCACGATTCTGGTAGCCGCAGCTGCTTCGTGCGCCACCTCCAGATCCACGTTCCGCCCGAGTCGGCGGCCCTCGTCGCGCGCCTCGCCGAGTCGCACGATGCCTTTGCCCCGCTGATCACGCGTACCGCCAGCGCCGATGACGCCCCGTGGGCCACGGTGACTCTGCAGGTCGCCAACGATCGTGTCGGCGCAATGATCGAGGCCGTGGCCGATCAGGTGCCGGATGTCCGGGTCGTGCTTTTCCCGAGGGGAGTCCTGCCGATCGAGCTACCGCTGGATGAGGTACACCGGCGGCTTCACGACGTCTCGCGCCGCTCGACTCTCGAGCTCGTCCTCGGGTCGCTCCAGAGTCTCGGCTCCTGGCGTGGAATGCTCGCCTACGCGGTGCTCTCGGGGCTGGTGGCTGCGTACGCGGTCATGTTCGATGTCAGTTTTCTGCTCGTCGCGGCGATGCTGATCGCGCCAATGGGCGCGCCGGCGCTGGTGTGCGTCGTCGGCAGCGTGCTCGGCGACGCGCCGATGGTCGTTCGGGGGGCGGCACGATTCGCCGCCGCGCTCGCGGTGCTCGCCGCGATGGCGGCGACGCTCGGCGTCGTCTCAGGCGTCGAGATCTCGACGGCGACGATGCAGCAGGTGTCCAACCTTTCGGTGTGGACCGTCCTGCTGGCCCTCGCCGGTGGTGCGGCGGGGGCGCAGGCGCTCGCACGATCGGAGCGAGAGAGCCTGGTCACCGGCACCGCCTCGGGCTTTCTGGTGGCCGTCGCCCTGTCGCCGCCGGCGGCGGTGCTGGGCCTCTCGCTGGCGATCGGGCGTTGGGACAACGTGGTGCTGATGGGCTTCGTTCTCGCCCTCACATTCGTGGGGATCGTGACCGGAGGGTGGCTGTCGCTGGCGGTGCTTGGTGTGTCGGCGCGCGACTCGACCGCGGGCCGTGGCAGGCGCGACGTGCGGTGGGTGCTCTTCATTGCGGCGGCTATTGCGTCGGCAGGTCTCGTCGTGTGGCAGGCACCGCAAACTACCGACTACCGGAAGGCCGACCTTTCCAGAACGGCCGTGCGCGAGGTGCGCACGGCGGTCGGTGCGGTCGCCGATGCAGAGCTCGTGGATGCCTCCGCGCATTTCATCCGCCCGGAGCTCCGCCGGGACCCGCGTCAGGCGATGCTGGTGGAAGTCGTCGTCGAACCTACGGTCAGTGGCTCGATGGGGGCCACCACCCAGGACATCACCACTGCCGTACGCGATGCCGTGGTGGACAGACTGCGCGTGAGCATGCCCGACGTGACTCCGTTCGTTCGAGTCGCCGTCATCGAAGCGCCTCGCTGAGCTCCGGCACTCGACGGCGGGGGCGCGCGGGTGTACGGTTCACCGCAACCCTCGCCCCCCGCCTTCATGCATCGGTGCATTCTGAAGGGCCTCGCCGTGTCGCTCCTGGTCGCCGGCTCGCTCGGTGCGCAGGGAAATGTCGGCCCGCTGGTGCTCGCACTCCCTGGCGGTGCCCGTGCGCAGTCGCTCGGCGGCGCCGGCGTGGCCCTGTCGGACCACGAGTCGATCTTCGACGGCCCGGCCCAGCTCGCGATCGCGCGCGGGGCGGGGGTTGCCGTGCAACGCTACGGCGGGGCGAGCACCTACGCCGCGATGTCGGCGGCGATGGCGTTCTTCGGCGGCGGTGTGGGTATCGGAGTACAGTGGCTCGATTTCTGGCGAGCGAGTGAGCCGCTGTTCGAGACCGGGGGCGAGCCCGATCTGCTCGAGCGAGGCGATGACCTCGCGTCCGATGTGACGGCAATGCTCGGCTACGCCCGCACCGTGCGCGGCTTCCGCGTCGGACTCCTGGCCAGATACGTCGGCGTGCGACACACCGAGCGTGGTGGCACCTTCGCCGCTGACCTGGGAGTCGCCCGCACGATCGCGTTCACGACCATCGCCCTCAGCGCGCAACACCTGGGCCAGCGGTTGACCGTCGCGGACCAGCGCATCGACCTGCCGCGGCGCTACACGCTCGGCGTCGCGACCCGCGCCTACCCGCTCCACGCCTGGTTCGACATCACCGCAGCCGCGGCGATTCCGGTCCTCGAGGATGGCACCGTGCTCCCCGGCGGCGGGATCGAGTTGTCATACGTGCCGATCGAGGGAGTGAGCATCACCGGCCGCGTCGGCGCGCGCGCGGTTCGGCGCGGTACCGAGTCACCGTACACGGCTGGTGCCTCGGCGGGATTCGACGGGATCTTCGTGGAGTACGCCTACCAGCAATTCGAAGTGCCCGGGAGCGCACACCGGATCGGTATACGAGTCGTGCCGTGAGCGCAATGCGCTCGCCCTATCGGTCCGCCAAGAACCCCGCGTCCAGTCTGGAGAATCCGATCTCGTCCACGATCACCGTTCCCGCCACGGTCCGGTCGAACACGAACCGGATCGCCCGCACCCGGGACGGGTCGAACAACGAGTCCGCGGCGGTGAAGTCGGCCATCGGCAGTACGTAGCTCTGGAGCACGATCTCGTACGTCTGGCCGAACTGCCGCGTGTCGCGTCCCCGGCGGCGGTAGACGCGCGTGTCCAGCGGCCGGCGTACGGCGCCGTAGCGGCTGAGCGGAAGCCGGGCAGTGTTGCCGGCGGCGTCGACCATCTCCACCGTCAGGTCGATGTGGGTACCGTGGCGGGGCTCCTCTTTCGCACGCGGTGTCCGGCGAGGGGCGCGCGCGGCGGGCGGCTTCGCGGCCGAGTCGGCGGCGGCGCTGTCGCGGGGCACCTGGCGCGGGCCGGGGACATCGAGCGTCGGGGCGAGCAGGAACACGAGCGACGACTCACGGCCGAGCGACCACGCCGCCGAAAGGGTATCGGGCAGCGCGATCGTGAACGATGCCGGGTCGCCAAGGCGCGTCGTGTCGTCGCCAGCTATGCGGTTGTTCCACCCGAGCCAGACCGCGTTGTTGAACTGGTTGTCCGTGCGCCAGCGGAACGGCACTACCGTCTCCTTCCAGGTCGCCAGGCTGTCGCCGGAGAGCGTCACGCCGCCGGCGGCGCCGGTAGTCACGTCCACGTCCTCCTCGAAATCGGCGACGGCGCGGAAGGTGTGATCCTCGAACCTGGTGAAGTACATCGTCGGTGGGAGCCACGCGCCGATGGCCCGGTGATCGCGGAACATCGGAAGCCACCGCCGCTCGCCCTTCAGCGTAGCTTCGAGGAACGCCGTGATGTACAGTCGCGCGAACTCGCGCTGCTCCTCGGCGCCGATCAGTCCCCGCAGTTCGAGGTGGCGTGGGCTTCGCGGACCGTTGTCGAGATTGCCCCAGACGGTGTTCCACTGGCCATGATTGGCGCGGTAGACGTATACGGCCGACTTGAACCACGGCTGGCCATCGGTGAACCGCACGCGCTGATACTGCCGCAGTCCGTGGAACGTCGAGACATCGCCATCGTGCGACCCGTGGAACACGAGGTAGTTGACGTTCTCCACCGGAACCAGCTGGCTGGCCGGTCGGTACTGGCCGTCCACCGGCGCGATCGCGACGAGCGACTTGATGCCGTAGCCGAAGTCGAACTTCACCTTGGCGTCGTCGGGGTAGTGGGACAGTCGATTGAACGCGGCCGCGTGACCGACCGCCTCACCGCCGCGAGAGTGGCCCATCAGAGCAATGTTGCCGAGGTCCGCCTTCCCGCGCAGCGGGTTGTCCTCGGCTTCGTCGAATCGCGTCCACGCCTCGATGTGCTTGAGGAGCATCCAGCCGCGGGCATCGTTCTCGTTCCGGATCGCGCCGTTGAGGAAGTTCATGTCCACCGACACGAGGATGAACCCGCGGCTGGCGAGCAGCTCGCCGAGATAGTCATAACCCGGATCGGAGAAGTCCCTCATGTCGTGGTTGCCGTGCACGATCAGCACGAGCGGGAATGGGCCGGGTCCGTCCGGGTACCAGACGCGCCCGTTGACCGGAAACGCCTTCGGCTCGAAACCCCAGTAACGGTTGCGACTCCTGGCCACCGGCGGATCGAGCGAGACGAACGGCGACGCGTCGACCGCGGCCGTGCGGATGGTAACCGAGTCGCGGAACTCCGGGCGGCGCCTGTCGGTGCCGCTCCCGTAGTAAAGCGTGCGCACCGTATACGGCCCGGCGTCGGACGGCTTCGGCCCGGCGATCGCCTGCTGAGCCAGCACCGTCGCCGAGTCGTCGCGCGTGAGCGTGAGTGGCGCACACGCGCAAGCGGCGAGCACGGCCGCGAGCGGGAGACGGGAGAGACTGGCGTTCATCGTGGATCCGGGTGCGGGCGGGTACGGATGGTTCGGGGACGGGAAGGCAGATGCCCTGCCACTACCCAGGCCGTGCCCGATTCCAGGTACCAATAAAGGGCATCCACACCCCGCACGCCACCGCGAGGGAACGCCGAGGGAAGGCGACCCCGATCCGCCGCACGCGTCAGTCCGCACCGTGCAACGCTTTCGGTCACGCGTGCAGGGTCGCCGTCGGGTCAGTGCCGGATGTCGACCACCAGCCGGGCGGGCCTCGTCAACTCGACGACACGATACTCGTTCGGCGACCGGACGCCGAGCACCCATTCCACCTGCCCTTCGAAGTCGCAGGTGAGAACCAGCTGCCGCAGCGCCGGATGATCGACGCGGCGATCCCGCTCCGTCACGGTCGGCGTGATCGCGGTGTCACCCTCGTGCGCGTACGCGGGCTCCATGCGGACCTGGAGCCACCCTTCGCCGACGACCTCGATCGGTTCGGCCGAGCCGCAATCGCGCACCGGCCGGTCGACGTAGTCGATGACGTAGCCTGGAGTGAGCGCTCCATCGAACTCGAACACCACGCGATCGAATTCGGTGTGCGAGGCCGCGCGAACCTCGCGCAGCACCGCCGGTGCCGCACCGACGCGCATCTGAAAGGTCGTTCCGGCGGTGCCGGTGCCGATTGGAAAGTCGAGCTCCGGCTCGGTCGAGTCGCCCATCGCCGGGATCGGAGCCAGCGACGTCGAATGGTCGGCCGCGGGGTCGCCACGCCCGCAGGCGAGCGCCACCAGCATCCCCGACATCAGTGAACAGATCGTCAGCGTGAGTCGCATACCCTCTCCCGGTGTGGCTTCATTGGCGCCGGTCGGCGCAGTAGCCAGGCCTGAGAGCGACCTGCCCGGTTCATCGGCCCCGACGCTCGGCCCGACACGGACCGCCGGCTTGAAACGCAAGCGGCGCGCCGAGCGAGCCGAACCGGAGCGCAACGGGAGTCCGCAGGAGCGTGGTGTAGCCGGCCTGGGCGGGATGGCGGACTCGGCAGGGGCGGAACGCAAACCGCCCGGCCATTCGGCCGGGCGGCGCTCCTGCTGGCAGCGAAAGCTCAGAACATGATGCCGAAACTGATCGGCACGATGCTGAGATTGCCACCATCCATGCTGACGCGGTTGAAGCGCGCCTCGGCGAACGTCGCGAAGCCGGCGAGCTGGAAGCGAAGGCCCGCGCCGAGGTTCCAGCCGAACTCGGTCTGCGAATCCCCGTGGTCCTCGATGTTCACGTTGTACATGCCGATGCCGCCGATCAGGTACGGGCTCAGGCCGGTCATCGGGAGATGGACCTGAGCGTTCACCGTCCCCGAGAGGACGCGCAGGTTGTGATCATGCGCCTTCTCGGCGAGCTGATGCCACATGCCATCGAATCGAACGCCGAACGGCACCATCGTCGGGACGAAGCCGGCCGTCAGACCGAGGTTGAAACCCGTGTCGAAGCCATCGCCGGTGTCGCCCGTCGGCAGTGAGGCGCCGGCGAGCACGCCGAACGAAACCGGACGCTGCGCTTCGGCGGTCGAGGCCGCGAACAAAAGCGCGAACGACGCCGCGGTGAACATCGAAAGAGCTCGCTTCATGGATTGTCTCCTCCATAAGTTGTTGGATCCTGCAGCAACTGAAATCAGGCTGGTGCGACGCGGAAGCTCAAGTGCCCCTGTGTGTAACGGCGGGCTCGGCATCGGCTCGAGGCGGGTGCTGTGCTGCTGCGGTCTCAGCGGGGTAGCAAGCCGTTTGCGCCGACCGACTGTCCAACACTGGCAAAGGCCCGGCCGTCACCCTAACGTCGGGGCGGCATTCGCCGCCCCAAACACCTGTAACAAGACGCCTTCGACCAACTCCGTGCCGTTTACCGACCTCCTGGGCGAATCACTCGCCGAAACGTACGAGGTGGAGCGGGAGCTCACCGGTGGGGGGATGTCCCGCGTCTTTCTGGCGCGGGACCGCCACCTTGGCCGGCCTGTGGTCATCAAGCTCCTGTCCCGGGAGCTGGCGGCGTCGGTTTCGGTCGAGCGCTTCCGGCGGGAGATCCTGGTGGCTGCCGGGTTGCAGCACCCGCACATCGTACCGGTCCTGAGCGCCGGCGACGCGAACGGACTGCCGTACCTGATCATGCCTTATGTCGACGGCGAATCGCTGCGCACGCGGCTGGCGCGCGGACGCCCGCGGGCCGCCGAGGCGGTGGCGATCCTGCGCGACGTGGCGCGCGCGCTCGCCTACGCGCACGCCCGCGGGATCGTGCATCGCGACATCAAGCCGGACAACGTGCTGCTTTCGGGCGGGTCGGCGGCCGTCGCCGACTTCGGCGTGGCCAAGGCGCTGACATCGGCCTGGGAAGGCGACACGCCGCTTCGCGGGACCCTCACGGTGGCCGGCACCGCGCTCGGCACGCCCGACTACATGGCACCCGAGCAGGTCGCCGCCGATCCGACGACCGATCACCGGGCCGACATATACGCATTCGGTGCCATGGCGTACGAGATGTTCGCCGGCGAAGCGCCCTTCCACGGCCGGAGCGCGCGGGCGCTCTTCGCGGCACATCTGACGGAGCTGCCGGTGCCACTGGCCGACCGCAGACCGGACCTTCCGCCGGCGCTGGTCGCGCTGATCATGCGCTGTCTGGAGAAGGATCCGGTAGCCAGGCCGCCGAACGCGGATGAGATCGCGGCCGCGCTGGCCGACCCGGAGGTGATCAGCGGCGCGTTCAGCAGCTCGCCCGGCATCGATATCACCGCCCCCAACCGCGCACGGGCGCGTGCGCCGCGCCGCCGGATCGTCGCGATGGTCGCGCTGCTGGTGGTCGTCCTCGCGGCGCTGGCGACGTTCGTGGCCACGCGGCCACGGTCCGCGGTGGCGGCGACGCCGGCGCTCGCCGTAATGCCACTCGTGTACGTGGGTGACGACGACTCGCGCGCGTACATGGCCGAGGGTGTGACCAGCGAGCTCACCAGCGCCCTCGCCGCGGTGCCGGGGCTGCGGGTGGCCTCGCGCAACACGGCGACCGGCCTCCAGCAGCGACTCGCCCGCGGCGAGCGCGTGGGCGACGCCGTGACGATGTTCCTCGAGGGGGTCATCCAGCGCGAAGGTGAAGTGCTCCGCATCGACGCGAGGCTCGTCAGCGCGCACGACGGATTCATGCTGTGGGCGGGCAGCTACGAGGGGAGGGAGCGCGAGCTCGTAGAGCTCCAGCACCGCATGCGCGAATCGGTGGTCGCATCGGTGCGCGACCGGATCGCGCCTCCGCCGGACGCGGGACTGGTTCATTGACGGTCGTTTACCTCAACGGCGATCTGATCGACCGATCGGAGGCCGCGATCTCGATCGACGATCGCGGCTTCCTGTTCGGCGACGCCGTGTACGAGGCCCTCCGCGCGCGGCGCGGCAGGATGTTCGAGGCGGAGCGACATCTGGCGCGGCTGCGCCACGGGCTTCGCGAGCTGCGGCTTGGCGAGCCAGGTCTCACTGACGGCATTCTCGACGCCGCGGCGACGCTGATCGAGCTGAACGGTCTTTCCGACGCCGAAGCGTTGATCTACGTACAGGTGAGCCGGGGCGCGGCGCCGCGCAGACACGGCTTTCCACCTCCGGGCACCCGGCCGACCGTGTTCATCCAGGCGAGCCCGCTGGTCGCCAGGACCGAGCTGTGCACGGGCGGAGCGGTGGCGATCACCCATCCCGACCAGCGGTGGGAGCGGTGCGACCTGAAGACCACCAACCTGCTCGCCAACTGTCTCGCCAATCAGGCTGCGCAGGACGCCGGCGCCTACGAGGCGATCCTGGTTCGCGGCGGGCTGGTGACGGAGGGGACGCACTGCAACGTGTTCGGCGCGGTGGGCGGCGTCCTGCGGACTCATCCGCTCACCAACCGGATTCTCCGCGGCGTGACGCGCGACGTCGTGATCGAGCTGGCCCGGGATGCGGGCTGGGTGGTTCGGCAGGACGCATTACGCCTGGATGAGCTGCGCTACGCCGAGGAGATATTCCTCACTGGCACCACGACCGATGTGATGCCGATCGTGCGACTCGACGGTGCGCCCGTCGGGGGCGGCCGGCCGGGTCCGGTGGCGGCAGCGCTGCGCGACGCCCTCGATGCACGCATGACGTCGGCTCCGGCCGGCTCGCTGCCTACGCCTTCGCCGCCGGCTGGGCGAAAATGACGACGTGTCCGCCCGGCTCGCGAACGCCGATCTCCTCCATCCCGTAGAACGTCGTCCGCCGGGGCACGATCTTGTCGAGGTCCGCCATCGCCCGCTCCACGACACCGATGTCGGCCACCTCCACGAACAGCGCCGTCGCCTCGCCGCCGCGCATCGCGGCGATGGCCGGTACGTCGCTCTGCACGCTGGCGCGGCTCTGGTACATGATCTCCACACCGTTGCCGACGAGGATCACGAAGCCGAGGCGGTCCCCCTCGGGAACCTCCACGGTCTTCTCGAATCCCAGGCGCTCGGTCCAGAACTGAAGGCTCGGCTCGATGTGCTCGACCACGAGCACGGGTGTCAGCTTGCGAACTGTGGTGGTCGTGCCGGAGCTCGCCATCTGCGTTCGACCGGTTGGTGAGAGGTTCGCGTTCGATGTGACCCAAAGATGGGCGCCCTGCCGTGCGCTGTCTTGTGAAATTGGAACGGGAGCGGCGGGGGCGCGTCAGCCGCCAGCGAGCCAGCGGGCCGGCGGAACGCCGACCAGCCTGGTGAAGTCCGATGTCAGGTGCGCCTGGTCGGCGTACCCGAAGTCGAGGGCGAGGCGCGACCAGCGGAGGTCGCGCTCGGCTCCGGCCCTGGCGATCACGCGCCGCATCCGGACGATTCTGGCGTAGGTCTTCGGCGTGACGCCGACGTGAGTCGCGAAGCGTCGTGCGAGATGCTGCCGGGTGATTCCCAGCTCGCCGCATAGCGCGTCGACGCGAATCGTGCCGTCGCTGTCGTCGATCCGGTTGAGCGCGCACCGCAGGTCGCTCGGCGGGAGCGCCTCAGCGTCGAATCGGCGCTGGAGCGCGCGCCACAGTGCGCCGAGCAACCGGCCGACGGGCGCCGGCGGCCCGGCCGGCGTCGTGTGGCCATCGGCCGTGGAGGCGGCCTGGTCTGGCGTTGTGCGGTCCTCCCCGATCGCGGCGCACAGCGCGTCGCGCAGCACCTCGTTGCCCGCGGGCCAGAGGGCGGTCAACTCGGCGCGCTGGTCAGTGAGCTCGGTCGCCGGCACCCCGAGCAGGGCCCGCGCGGCTCCCCGGCGACACCGCACGCCGACGAACCACGTCGGCCCGTCGGGCCGCACGACGATCGGGCGCGTCATGGCACCCACGAAGTAGGCGGCACCGAGGTCGCAGGACAGGCCACCCGGCGCTCCGTCAGCGGAGGCGGCCCGGCCGAGCTCGAGGATCAGGTCCGCGCACCCGTCGGGGAGGACGCGATGGTGCACCGGCGGCATCCCCGTGGGTGGAGGCTGGCGCGTCCAGATGCACTCCACCATCGCGCGCAGTGCGGGTGGGGGTGGGTGCTCGACGTAGCTCGGTGCGGCGGGCATCGGATGGGAAGATACCTGATCTTGCCGGTCCCGGTGGAGTGACCGGCGTTGCCCCAGCCAGGATCAGAGTCACCATCCCCGCCCCGCAACGAAATGATGCACGCGAAGGCTTGCCGGTGTGACGCGTCGATGACGCTCATCCTTATCGGCGAGCGCATCGTGCGGCGCGTCCAGTGACCGCGCGCGCGTCGCTGGCGGTCATGATCGTCCCCTCCTCCGAGGCACCCGACCGTCGCCGCCGTCCCCGCGCCGCCGCGCTGGGTGGTCGCGCGCGCGGAGGCGCGGGCGAAGCTGGTGTGGTGGACGCGGTCGCCGTGCCGGGGCGGTGACCCGCTCACCCACCAGTGCCGACTTCGGTCGGCAGTTCCGACTCGAGCTCCGATGTCCGGCGTCTCGGAACCGCGAAGGCGAACACCGATCCCTCCCCTGGAAACTCCGCCCAGGCCCGGCCGCCGAGCGATTCCACGGTCTCGCGCACGATGTTCAGCCCCAGGCCCGACCCGTCCACCGATGGTGCTGTCTCCTCGTGCGCGCGGAAGAAGCGCTGGAACAGCTGCGCGCGCGCCTCCGGCGGCACCCCGAGCCCGTTGTCAATCACCCGGACGACCAGGGCCGCGGACTGTTGATCGGCATCCGGCTCGATGGTCGCGGTGATCTCGACCCGCCGCTCCGGCTTCTGCGGGTCACAGTACTTGATCGCGTTGGAGACGTAGTTCGTCAGCGCCAGCTCCACGGCGGCCGCGTTCACCTCCACCGGCGGCATCGGCCCGACGCGCAGTTCTACGCCGTGCGCCTCGGCGGCATCCCTGAGCTGGCGCGCGACCTCGGCCGCGGCTCGCGCCAGCTGGATGTGCCGCTGCTGTCGCGCGTCGTGATCCAGTCGGCTCAGGTCGAGCAGGTTGTCCAGCGTCGTCTGCATCTCGCGCGCGTTGCGGGTGACCATCCGCGCGAACCGGATCCGCTGCTCCGTGTCCAACTCGGGCACGGTCGCCAGCAGCTCCGCGGCGCCGAGTATCGCGGCGATCCGGTTTTTCATCTCGTGCGAGAGCGCGCGGTTGAACGCGCGCAGCCGCTCCTCCCGCTCGCGAACTTTCGCCTGGGCGCGCTCCACGAATCGGGATGTCGTGCGCTGCTGGATCATCGAGACCGCCCGGAACAGGCGCCGGGCACAGTCGAACACGTCCTGGTGCGTAGCCGGGACCGGGAGTTCGCGCAGCTCCCGCTCGACGAAGCTGTAGAGAATGGCCCCGAGGATCTCGTACTCCTTGAGAATCTCGTAGGCGTCGAACCCCTGGTCGTGGCGGAGGTCGCCGAGCTCCATAGCCTTGGCGAGCACGGGCGTGTCGGCGCCGATCTCGCACGCCGGATCCTCGAGGTGCGCGGCAACCCCGTCGATCAGCAGGGGGATGTGATCGAGGAGCTCGTCGGACGGGAAGATCCGTTGCGGATCGAGCGAGACTCGGGCAGCTATGCGGTCGAGCCATCGCTGGGCGAGCGTCTCGCGCTCGTCCACCATGCGTTTGGCGATCCGGCCGGCGAGCGGGCGGTCATCGGGTCGATCGCTCATTCGTGAACTCGCCAGGTATCGAGGGCGCGTCCGCCTCGCGCGGTCTGGTCGGCGGGGCGGTGCCGGGGCCGATGGCCCCTTGCGGTGGACGGATGGATGCAGGGGGCAGGCCATGGCAGCAGCCTCGGACGGGGAAACTCCGGTTGCCGTCCCCCAGCCCGCGACGTATGGTAGGCCACCCCTCCCCGGTCCCTTGCCGTGTACGCTCCCTTCGTGCCTCCCGCACCCGCCGACGGGTCGGCTCCGGACTCCGCTCACGCGCTGCTGGTCGTGCAGCGCGACCGGGCCGAACGTCTCCTGAACGCGATCCGTCTCGCGATACTTCTTCTGCTCGGCGTGGCGGCGCTGGCCTATGCGCCGACGCTGACGCCGGGGCTCAATCGCGCGAACGTGCTCGTCCTGGTCCCGACGCTCCTCTGGACGGTGGCGCAGTACCCGCTGTTCTACGGACGCGGACTTCTCCCGGGCTGGCTGGCGGTGGCGAATGCGGTAGTGGACATCGGTGCGGTGACGGCGATCATCGCGATGTACGCTCTCGCCCAGCACTCATCGCTCGCGCTCGGCTCGCCGATCTTTCTGGCGTACTTCGTGATTCTCGGCGCGCGGCCGATCGCGTCATCGGCGAAGCGGGCGGCGCTGGTGGCCGCACTGAGCGTCGCGGCGTACTCGCTGCTCCTGCTCGCGCTGGGCCTCACCGGGCGTGTGGAGATGGTCGTCAGCCCGGTGGCGGCACATGCCGCCGGCGCGATCGCGCTGCTCGACGAGGGGGCCAAGCTGCTCCTCCTCGGCGTCGCCGGCTGCGTCGCCATGTACGCGTCGTGGACGCACGAACGGTTCGTTTCGGGCTACCTCGCCGCGGCGCGCGAAGGGGAGCGGCTCGAGGCTCGGCTGACCGAAGCGCAGCTCCAGAGTCTCAAGCTCCAGCTCCATCCACACTTCCTGTTCAACACGCTGAACACCATCACCGCCCTCGTGCACGTCGATCCGCCGGCAGCCGAGCGAATGGTGGCCGGGCTGAGCGAGCTGCTGCGCCTCTCGCTGCGCACGGCCGGAGAGCAGGAGGTGCCGCTGTCGCGCGAGATGGAGATGCTCGACCACTACCTCCAGATCCAGCAGGTGCGGTTCGGCGACCGGCTGGCGGTGTCGATAGTGGTCGACCCCGATGCGCGCGAAGCGCTCGTGCCACACTTCATCCTTCAACCGCTGGTCGAGAACGCGATCCGCCACGGGATAGCACCGCGAGCCACGCGGGGTCTGGTCGAGATCCGCGCGACCGTCCTCGGGACGATGCTGAAACTCCAGGTGCGCGACGACGGCATCGGAGTACCGTTCGGGCGCCCGGTCGCCGACGGCGTCGGTCTCGCCAACACACGCTCCCGCCTGCGCTCGCTGTACGGGACACGCCACAGCTTCCACGCCGCCGGCGAGGTCGCGGGCGGATTCGTCGTCGACATCGAGATCCCCCATCACGTTCAGCCGTTGCACTTTCGTCCCTCACCCGCTCTCGCCGTGGCCGGATCCCGATGACGCGCCTCCCGCCGCTCCGCGCACTGATCGTGGACGACGAGCCGATGGCGCGCACCCACCTGCGGACCCTCCTGGCCGCGCGCGACGACATCGAGGTCGCCGGCGAGTGCGGGAGCGGCCTCGCCGCCGTGGACCTCCTCCGCCAGGGCGACTTCGACCTCGTCCTCCTCGACATTCAGATGCCGGAACGGGACGGGCTGGAGGTCGTGCGCGACGTCGGCTACGACCGCATGCCGCCGGTGATCTTCGTGACGGCCTACGACGAATACGCGCTCGACGCGTTCGAGGTGCACGCGCTCGACTACCTGCTCAAGCCGGTGAACCGGGAGCGGTTCGGCGAGGCGATCGACCGGGTCGTGCGCGTCGTGCGCGGCAACGATGTCGAGTCGATGCGGGGGCCGCTCGGCCGGCTCGTAGACTACCTGTCGTCGTCGCGCGATGACCTCGAGCGCCTCGCGGTAAAGGTCGATGGACGCATCGTCATGCTCAAGGTCGCCGACATCGACTGGATCGAGGCGGCGGACGACTACGTGCGGCTCCACGTGGGTACGGCGGCGTACCTGCACCGCGACACGATGACCAGGCTCGAGCGCCGGCTGCCGCGCGAGAACTTCATGCGAGTTCACCGCAGCACGATCGTGAACCTGCAGCGCATCAGGGAGCTTCAGCCGTGGTTCCAGGGCGACTGGGTGCTGATCCTCGGCGACGGTACGCGGCTCCATACCGGACGGAACTACCGCGAGGCGATCCGCGAGTTCCTCGCCCGCGCGCAATAGGGGCAGCCTCGGCGTACGGGCCGTTCGCCGCGCCGGGTGCGCGGTTGGCCGCAAAGGACTTGGCATGTCAACCCCGATGCTGGAAGATGGTCGGCCAGTAGCCAAGACCACGCCCCACGCGCGTTCAGAGGAGGACAGATGTCGAAAGTCGTGACACTAGTCGCCGTCAGTGCCTTGGCGCTGGCCTGCACAGCCGAATCACCCGAGCCGACCGCGCCGTTCTCCGTGCCGGTGTTCAGCCACGGCGCCGCGCCGGCAGGCGCGAACGGCGGCAACTTCGGGACTCCGCTCGACGCGTCCGAGGAGGTCATGCCCCCCGGAGTCGTGAACGATTCGCGGGCGCGCGGCAACTCCGTCTTCCAGCTCAGCAGCGATGGCAATTCCCTGAGCTACAAGCTGATCGTCGCCAACATCGAGAACGCGTTCATGGCCCACATTCACACAGCGCCGGCCGGAGCCAACGGCCCGGTCGTGGTGTGGCTCTATCCCTCGACGGCGGTCGCGCCGGGCCCGGTGGGGCAGGGTCGGATCGATGGCGTGATCGCCACAGGCACGATCACCGCCGCGAACCTGGTCGGTCCGCTCACGGGACAGCCCGTGTCGGCGCTGGTCGACCTCCTGAAGAACGACCTGGCCTACGTGAACGTCCATACCAATGACGGCGTGGCCCCGACGAATACCGGTCCCGGCGACTTCCCGGGTGGTGAGGTCCGCGGTCAGATCGAGCACCGCGGACACTGATTGCCGTTCCCCGATCGGCGCGCGTGGGCGAGGTCACCCACGCGCGCTGCGTCATTTCCGATTCCGATGTTCTGCAGCCAGCAGCAGAAAGGAGGCAACCGTGCGCACCAAGCCGTTCACGTCGCTCGCCCTCTTACTGATCCTCGTCCCCGCGTGCCGCGATGAGATCCGTGTCCTCGAGCCCGATGCCGCGCCGCGCCTGCTGAGCGCGGTGGGCGATCCGTTCACCGTCGGACTGCGGCAGGTCGCCGGAGGACTCACCGCCCCCGTGGCGATGGTTTCCGCCCGCGATGGCACCGGGCGTCTGTTCATCGCCGACCAGGCGGGCGTCGTTCGGGTGCTCGGACCCGACGGAACCCTGTCGCCCGTTCCGTTCCTCGATGTGCGGTCCCGGATGGTCGCGCTTCGGCCCAACTTCGACGAACGAGGGTTGCTCGGTCTCGCCTTCCACCCCGACTACCGCAGCAACGGCCGCTTTTTCGTCTATTACAGCGCCCCCCTGCGTCCCGGCGGACCCGCGGGGTTCGACCACACGAGCCACATCGCCGAGTACCGCGTTTCCGCGGATCCCGACCTGGCCGATCCGGCGTCGGAGCGGATCATCCTCCAGGTAGATGAGCCCCAGTTCAACCACAACGCCGGCGCGGTCGTATTCGGTCCGGATCGCTATCTCTACATCGCCCTCGGCGATGGCGGCGGCGCGCATGACACGGGGCTCGGCCATGTGGACGACTGGTACGAGGCGAACGACGGCGGCAACGGCCAGGACATCGAGCAGAACCTCCTCGGAAGCATCCTCCGGATCGACGTCGACGGCGGCATGCCTTACGGGATTCCTGCCGACAATCCGTTCGTCGGCCGGACCGGGCGCGACGAGACCTGGGCCTACGGCTTCCGCAATCCGTTCCGGATGTCGTTCGACCGCGGCGGCGAGCACGGCCTGCTCGTGGGCGACGTCGGGCAGTTCCTGATCGAGGAAGTCAACGTCGTGGAGCGGGGAGGCAACTACGGGTGGAACGTGCGGGAAGGAACGCTGTGCTTCGACACGTCGAACCCGAATGTGCCGAGGGAGTCCTGCCCCTCGCAGGATCCCGACGGAGTGCCGCTGCTGCCACCGGTGGTGGAGTACCTCAACGCACGGCAGCCCGGCGGACTCGGCATCTCGGTGATCGGCGGCTTCGTTTATCGCGGGAGCGCTCTGCCGCAGTTCCGCGGACGCTACATCTTCGGCGACTGGAGCCGCGGCTTCGTGACGCCCGACGGCACTCTCTTCGTGGCGTCACCCCGCCGGAGCGGCCCGTGGCAGATCCAGGAGCTGATGGTGCAGGGCGAGCCGAACGGTCGGCTGGGCCGCTACGTGATCGGGTTCGGCGAGGACGACGCGGGAGAGGTGTACGTGCTCACCAGCCGGTCCACGGGTCCGACGGGCGCCACGGGCGCGATCTTCCAGATCGTGCGGCCGGGGCAGGGGAGGAGATAGAACGAATTGGACGAATTGGACCAATTGGACGAAGACGAATTGGAACGAATGGTGACCGAGCCGGGCTCGGCGGGCGGATCCACCGAGTCAGCTCATTCGTCCAATTGGTCCAATTCGTCCAATTGGTCTAATTCGTCCAATTGGTCCAATTCGCTATTGGTACTGGATGTAGACCGGAGCCGGAAACAGCTTCAGGATCTCGGCCGGCGTCATCACCGGGTGTCCCTGCCGCGTGTCGTTCCGGTAGAACACCTTGAAGCCGGCAAACTGCACCGGCTCACGATAGACGAACTGGCGGTAGCTGTCGCGCTTGAGCTGCGGCGGCCCCCATCCGTCCATGTGGATCACGATCTGCACCCGCGGGTCGAGCTCGATCCGGGCCGCGTTGCGAAGCATGCCCTGGGTGAACCGGTGCACGACCAGCACCTTGGGCGGGAGCCCGTGCCGCTCCACGAGATCGCCGAGGAAGCGAACGGCATGGTTCACGTCCTCGGCGGTCGCGTACCCGATCCGCCGGCCGGGCGGTGTGCCGTCCTTCATCATGAACTCGGGATCGATTCCGAGGTGAAAGTTCGGCCGCTCTAGGAACTTCGCGAGGCGGGGCAGTTCCTCGGCAAGTGTGCTCAGGCCGACCTGGACATCGAGAAACACGAGCGCGTTCCGACGCTCGGCCCACGCTCCGACGAGCTCGATCAGCGAGTCTGTCATCAGCAGGCGGTACTTGCGGCCTCGTCCTGGATCGGCCTGGGCCACGATGGCGACCAGGTGCAGCGCCGGCTGGACGGGGGTCGCCGGGTCGGCGGCCTCCCAGGCAGCCACCTCCGCGTCGAGCCGGGCGAGCATCGAATCGGGGTGTATCTCGCCGAGGATACCCATGCGGCGGGACAACGGGTTGCCGTAATAGGCGACGATACGCCGGTCGGGCAGAATCGCGCCCGGGAGCGGATCCGGGCCATCCACGGGCCACCGCGGAGCGGGTCTCGACACCGCCGCGGGGGCCCGCGCGGGAGTGGTCGCCGGGTGCGCCCGGGTGGTGTCCGGCGGCGTCGAGTCGGATCGCGCGGTGTCGGCTGGGGGCGTGTCCGTCCGCGCCGTGTCGGCTGGGGGGCTGTCGGTTCGTGTGCTGTCGGGGGGCGTCGCGTCTGGCCGCGCCGCGTCGGCACCCGGCGATTCGCGTCCCGTCGTATCGGCCCGAGTCGAGTCAGCTCTGCTCCCGCCGATGCGGAGCGTGTCCGTGCGGAGCGTGTCCGTGCGGAGCGTGTCTGTGCGGAGCGTGTCTGTGCGGAGCGTGTCTGTGCGGAGCGTGGCCGCACGTGCCGTGTCGGCGCGACTCGGGCCGCGCACAGTGTCCGCGCGGATGGTGGAGGCGCGAGAAGTGTCGGCGACGGTACTGGTATCCGGAATGCCGCGGACCGGAGGGGCCTGCTGCGCGCCGGCTCCGGCGGCGACAGCGGCCAGGAGCAGGAGCAGCACCGCCGCCGTGCCGGCGGCAGGGTAGGGCTGTGATGCTGCGAAACGGGTCATCGGTACCGGATTGAGGCGAGTGCCCGGTGCGGAGCGGGGCTTTCCGAGGGGACGTCCGCGCTGCTTCGCACGTCACGGGCCCTTGGCGCCGGATGGCACGACGCCCGTTCCTCTTGCGACTGGTCCCGGGCTCGGCTATTTGTCGGCCAGGACCGCGCTCGAGGCGCGGATGTCCCCGACGAGGAGGAGTTGCCATGCCGACGGAGTCCGCTGTTCGACACTACCGCTGGGAGGACGTTCCCCGCGAACGCGTCACGGACCGGCTCGATCGCCGGCTGATCACCGCCGACCGGATGATGCTGGCCCACGTCTATCTGGCGAAGGGTTGCGTGGTGCCGGCGCACTCGCACGAGAACGAGCAGCTCACCTGGATTCTGGAGGGCGCGCTGCGGTTCTGGATCGGGGAGGGTGGCGCGGAGGAGATCGTGGTCAGGGCGGGCGAAGTTCTGCACATTCCGTCGAACGTGCCGCACAAGGCGGAGGCGCTGGAGGACACGCTCGACGTGGACGTCTTCAGCCCGCCGCGCCAGGACTGGCTCGACCATACCGACTCGTACTTCCACCGGAAGTAACGTGGACCTCGGCCTGCGCGGCAAGGTGGCGCTGGTAGCCGCCTCGAGTCGGGGGCTTGGCCGCGCCATCGCCGAAGAGCTCGGCGCGGCCGGGTGCGACCTCGTGCTCTGCGCGCGCGGGGAGGAGGCGCTGCACGAGACGGCGAACGCGATCCGGGCAGCATCGAACGTGCGCGTGGCCGCGATCACGGCCGATCTCGGGGAGCCGGCCGACATCGAGCACGTGGTCGCGACGGGGGTCGCCGAGCTCGGCGAGATCGGCATCCTCGTCACCAACTCTGGCGGCCCTCCTTCCGGACCGTTCGAGCAGCATTCGCCCGAGGCGTGGCAGGATGCCGTGCGGCAGAACCTCGACAGCGTGTTGAACCTCGTGCGCGCGGTCCTTCCCGGAATGCGCGAGCGGCGCTGGGGGCGGATACTCAACGTGACTTCGATCGCGGCGAAGCAGCCGGTCGATGGGCTGATACTCTCCAACGCCGTCCGCGCCGCCGTGACCGGGTTCGCCCGCACCCTGGCCAACGAGGTTGCCAGGGACGGTGTGACCGTGAACAACGTCCTTCCCGGCTACACGCGTACACAGCGGGTGGACGAGCTGGCGCGCCGCCGTGCCGCCGACCGTGGGGTGCCGGTCGAGGAGATGCTCGCGGTCTGGGAGAGGGAGATACCGTTGGGGCGTCTCGGCGAGCCGAGGGAGCTCGCCGCCATGGTCGCCTTCCTCGCATCGGAGCGGGCGAGCTACGTTACGGGGCAGAGCATCGCGGTCGATGGCGGCTGGATTCGCAGCCTCCTCTGATCATCGCTCACTCCCGGAGTCTGCCTTGTCGCAAATCGCCGAGTCCCCGTGGATCTGGAAGGACGGCCAGCTGATCCCCTGGGCCGATGCACGCGTGCATCTGCTCAGTCTCGCGGTGCAGTTCGGGTCGTCGGTGTTCGAGGGGATTCGGTGCTACGCGACCGCCGATGGCCCGGCCGTGTTCCGCCTCCACGATCATCTCCGGCGGCTCTTCGACTCATGCCGCATCTACCGCATGGCGCCCTCGTACGATGTGGAGACGCTGGCCGAGGCTTGCACGGCGCTCATCGCGCGGAACGAGCTCGAGGCCTGCTACATCCGCCCGATGGTGGTTCGCGGCTACGGCGACGCGGGAATGCTGCCGGTGGCGAGCCCGCTGGAGACATACATCGCGTGCTGGCGCTGGGGCACGTACCTCGGCGAGGACGCGCTGGAACGCGGGGTGGACGTCTGCGTCTCGAGCTGGCAGAGGGCCGAGCCGAACACCTACCCGGCGCTCGCCAAGTCGGCGGGGCATTACAACAACGCCCAGCTCATCAAGATGGAGGCGGCCGCCAACGGCTACGCCGAGGCGATAGCGCTCGGCCCGGGCGGGCTGGTGAGCGAGGGGAGCGGGCAGAACCTGTTCCTCGTCCGGAACGGCACGCTGATCACGCCGTCCACCGACGGTACGCTCCTCTACGGCATCACCCGCGACACGGTAATCAAGCTCGCCGAGGAAAGCGGAATCACCGTGCGCGAGCAGGCGGTGCCGCGGGAGATGCTCTATACTGCCGACGAGCTGTTCTTCACCGGGACCGCCGCCGAAGTGACGCCGATCCGCAGCGTCGACCGGATCACGATCGGCGCTGGTCGCGCCGGTCCGGTCACGCGCGACCTCCAGGTCCGGTTCATGGAGACCGTTCGAGGCGAGGTGCCCGACCGGCATGGCTGGCTGACGCGGGTGCGCGGCTCAGCGGCTGGGGAGAACGAGCGGGGGGCTGTCCAAACGGCGGGGAGGGGTTGAGATTGGGGGCCAGTCAGCCAACTCTCGAACGGAGCCAATGGCCAAGGAAGAAGCAATCGAGCTCGAAGGTGTCGTGAGCGAGGTCCTGCCAAACGCGACCTTCCGCGTCCGGCTGGACAATGGTCACGACGTGTTGTCCACGCTTGCCGGCCGCATGCGCCGCTTCCGCATCCGTGTCCTCGCCGGCGACCGCGTGACGCTCGAAGTCTCGCCGTACGACCTGAGTCGCGGTCGGATCACGTTCAGGCACAAGGGATAGGCGCGCTCGTCCGTCCGCCTGGCGCAGCGTGTACAGATACGCTGCGATGTGCCGCGCCCCCGTCGCCGGGATTCCGAGATCCGGCATCGCCGTGCCGGGCTTGATCGACGGCGGATCCTCGATCCAGCGCACCAGGCTGTCCACCGAATTGCCGACGACGCCGGCGATGCAGGGGCGCCGCCCGAACCCGTTGAGCGACGGCCCCACGAGCCCCCGTGCCTCGGGGATACCGTCGATCACGTGGCAGGCGCCGGAATCCGACCCGGATCCGAAGCGTGTCAACCCTGGAGCTGATCCGGCTGTCACAGGAGTGTCGCATCGCGCCGGTGAACGACGCAGAATGAGCGGCGACCTTCAGCGACCACCACGAACGACACACAGCCATGCGACACCTCACCGCCCTAGTTCTGCTCTGTGCGGCGCCCGCCGCTCTCGCGTCCCAGGAGCTGGCGATGAGCTCGTCGGCGCTCGGCTCGGCGGGCGCGCGACACGCGCACGCCGCACGCGCAGCCACGCCACCCGTGCTCGATGGCCGCGGCGACGATCCGGCGTGGCTCGCCGCGCAGCGCATCGACGGCTTTCTCGAGTACGAACCGAACGAGGGCGCCGAATCGCGCTTTCGCACCGAGGCCCGCGTTCTTTACGACGACCGGTATCTCTACGTCCTGGTGCGGATGTACGATCCTGCGCCGGACAGCATCGTCTCGCTCCTCTCGCGACGCGACGTGCGCACGAATTCCGAGCAGCTCAAGCTGGTGATCGATTCCTACCACGACCGCCGCACGGCCTACCAGTTCGCGGTCAATCCGGCGGGAGTGAAGCGCGATTTCTACGTCTACAACGACGCCATCGAGGATGGATCGTGGGATGCGGTCTGGGACGTCGCCACGGCCATCGACTCGCTCGGCTGGGTGGCCGAGTTCCGGATTCCGTTCAGCCAGCTCCGGTTCGCCAACCGCGACGAGCACACGTTCGGGCTGCTGATCGTCCGCGACGTGGCGCGCACGGGCGCGCGCATCAGCTGGCCGCTGTACCGGCGGAACCAGCAGGGCTACGTCTCCCAGGCGGGGGAGCTCGGCGGGATCACCGGGATTCCATCGCCGCGGCGGCTCGAGGTGACGCCGTACGTCGTCGCCGCGAACGAGAGCGTGCGCGACGCGGCGGGGTTCGGCCGCAACCAGCGGCTGACCGGCGGCGCCGACATCAAGTACGGGGTGACGTCGAACCTGACGCTCGACGCGACGGTGAATCCGGACTTCGGACAGGTCGAGGCCGATCCGGCCGTGCTCAACCTGACCGCGTTCGAGACGTTCCGCGAGGAGAGGAGGCCATTCTTCCTCGAGGGCACCGGCATATTCACGTTCGACGTGCACTGCGGCGACATCGACAGCCAGTGCCGCGGGCTCTTCTACTCGCGACGGATCGGGCGGTCGCCGCAGCTGCTCGGATCCTACGGCGACCACACGAGCCCGACGGCGACGACGATCGTCGGCGCGGCCAAGCTCACCGGCCGGCTCGGCGGCGGGTTGTCGATCGGCGTGCTGGACGCCGTCACGGCGCGGGAAGTGGGGACGCTCGGGCGTCCGGTGGAGCCGCGGACGAACTACCTCGTCGCGCGTGCATCGCAGGACCTGCGCAACGGACGCAGCGGGATCGGTGCGATGATCACGGCGGTGCACCGCGATCTCGACGAGCATTCGTCTCCGCTCCTCCGCCGTCAGGCCTACGCGGGGGGAGTCGATGCGCGGCACCGGTTCCTCGACGATCGCTATCAGATCGCGGCGTACGTGGCGGCCAGCACGGTCGAGGGCAGCGAGGAGGCAATCGCCAGGACGCAGCTCGATGGCGTCCATTTCTACCAGCGTCCGGATGGAGCCACGACGTTCGATCCCACGCTGACTCGCCTCAGCGGAAACGCGCAGCGCCTGTCGGTCTCCAAGTTCGGCGGCGGGATCACGCGCTTCCAGACGGTTTATCAGCGGTTCTCGCCGGGCTTCGAGATCAACGACGTCGGATTCCTGACGCGCGCCGACGAGCAGCTGCTACGCAACTGGTTCGCGTTCCAGTTCAACCGTCCGACGCGTGCCTACCGGCGGATGTTCCTGAACTTCAACCAGTGGACGGGCTGGAACGCGGCCGGGATGCGCACCGACTTCGGGGTGAACTGGAACGGACACGTGGAGCTTCCGAACACGTGGTGGCTCCACGCCGGCTTGGGCGGGAACGCGATCCGGGCGACCTACAGCGATCGCGCTGCGCGCGGGGGGCCGGCGGTGAGGCAGTCGCCATCATGGGAGGGGTGGGCCGGCGTGGAAGGGGATCGGCGGTGGACGGTGATCCCGGTCGTGTTCGGCGGCGCATGGACGGCCGATGAGGGCGAGAGCCGCGGTTACTTCTTCGATACGAACGTCGAGCTGCGGCTGTCGACGCGTTTATCGGCGCGATTCGGACCATCGTTCCAGAGCGCGGTCCGGGACAAGCAGTGGTTCCGGAACTTCGGCGACGTCGGCTCGGATACGACGCACTACACGTTCGCGCGGCTAGACCAGAAGACTCTGAGCCTGACGACGCGCCTCAACTACACGCACTCGCCGACTCTGTCGTTCCAGTTCTACGCGCAGCCGTTCATCTCGGTCGGCGACTACTCGAACTGGACCGAGCTCGATCAGCCACGCGCCGCGGACCGCTCGGCGCGGTACCGCCCGTATGGCGACGGGGCGGATCCGGGCGGGCTCGACTTCAAGCAGCTTCGTACGAACGCGGTGCTGCGGTGGGAGTACCGGCCGGGATCGGCGCTGTTCGTGGTCTGGTCGCAGGGGCGGGAGGGGTTCGAGCCGGTAGCGGCGACGTTTGCTCCGGGGCGGAATCTCGACGACCTTTTCGGTCTGTACCCGGAGAACACTTTCCTCGTCAAGATCTCGTACTGGCTGAACCCATGATTTCAAGGGGTCAGAGTCGTTGAACGGCGAAATGCGGACACCTCACTGCGTCGGCGCGCGTGCTTACACGCTGCGAGCCCGCGGCCTGCGGGATCGGAGCCTCTCGTAGGTCGAGTTCCGCGGTCACTTGCTACGCACGAGCGCCTCCTTCGTGAGGCGCCCGCATTTCCGACTGACTGCTGACCCGGATCAAGGGGGTCAAGGTTATTGAACGGTGTAATTCGCGCCCTCACTTCGTGGTCGGCGCGCCTCACAACGTCGCGAGCCCGCGGCCTGTTGAGTCGGAGTCTCTCGTCATCCCGGTTCCGCAGCGGCGAGACTCCATCGAGGCTCCACGCGTGCTGCTACGGGTCGGGCAGGGTGGCGAAGCTCCGTACCTCGATGATCTCCATCTGTCCACTCCGCCGCGGTGTCTCCGGGACCCGGCCGTATATGGCGACCCACCGGCCGAGGGCGGCTTCCCGGAGTCCCCGAATGACCGGTGTGAGATCAGGGTGATTCACCAGTGGATGGACGCCTTCCTGACCGGCCAGCGCCAGCGCGAGGCCACCGTCGCGTTCGACGACCCGGCCGCGAATGTGCACGTCGGCCTCCCGGGGCGTGAAACCGTTGGAGTGAATCAGGTCTCGCACGCGGCGGATGCCGACCTGGTTGTCCGGCCTGAACGTCATGACCGCCTCTCCGCGGTTCAGGCTCACCTCGGCGGTCTCGACGCCGTCGATCCTCTGCATGGCCACGCGCACGGCGTGGGCGCAGACCGCTCAATCCATCCCGAATATCGTCTGTCGTATCTCCTGCAACTGCGCGCGCGCGACGATCGGCGCCAGGGACGACAGGGCGACCAGCAACACCGCGATACGGACCATGGTCGTTCCTCTCAGAACCAGAAGGTGGTGTTGACGGCCGCGCGTAACCGCTCCCGCATCTGCGTACCGTTCATGCTTCTGTACACCGGGAATACGGGCCCGCCGGAGACTCCCCACGAGCCATAGAGGCCGAGGAGCGTCGGTCCGACGAAGACCTGATGTCCCCCGGTATTCGACTGGACGACACCTCCGATCACATCACGCGCGCCATGCTCGCCGATGGCCTCGAGGAAGACACGCCAGTCGGGATGGGGAATGTCCCGCCGGAACGGCGGCGGCCGATAGCCGAGCACGAGGCTGTACATGGCCACATCGCCCACATGGTCGGCAGTTTCGCCGACCGGCGACATGTACCGGCGGTACAGCGCTCCCGTCCATGCGTAGAGAGCCCTCGACGCGTATCCCGTCACCAGTGCCCCGTACAGACCTGGCACGGTCCTCACTCCCGCCCGAACCGGATCGACCGGGTAGTCCAGCCCCACGTACCACGTGGACTCGAACCGCGACCCGACGCCGGTCGCGTTCTGATGAAACCTCCAACCCAGGAGGAGCTCGACGTCCGGACTGGTCGGCATCCTGGTCATTCCCCTGACCGGCCGCAACCCTTCACGGGCGTAGAGGGGCACGGGGACAGACGCGGAGATCTGGAGGTGTTCGGTGATCCCGTAGCTGATCATGGGGCGCGCCATTGCCATCCGCCTGTCGCCGACCAAGCGACCCATCGTGCCGATGTCCAGACTCCACCCTCCCTCGGCCAGAGTCGGTGTGGAGAGGCCGAACGCCGGACCATGACCCTGTGCAGCGGCCGGAGACGCGAGCATGGAGCCGGCGAAAACGAGAAATGCGCAGAAGGTCCCTCGACATTTCATCGATCCACCGACGCCAGCAGCGGGCCGAGCAGGAACGCGACGGCGAATCCGGTCAGGTAGATCACGGCGGAGATGACCACCGCCAGCCGGCTGAAGCGACTCGCCGCGACACACGGTCCATCGTCGCCGGACCGGCAGCCCGTTCCGCCGGGACGCAGCCGGGGTGCGACGCGGAACACGTACCAGGCATTGCCGCCGATCACGACGCCCGCGAGTGCGAACACCAGCTCCTTGTGGCGTGATAGGGCGGCGAGCCACGGCGCGGCCGACAGCGTCGATGCGACCGCGGCGCCGAGACCGAGCAGCACGAGCAGCGCCGGCAGCGCGCAGCATACCAGCGTGCCGACCGACGCGAACAGCGTCAGACAGGCGCTCAGATGGCTGTCCTCGGCGCGTCTCGGCGTGATCATGGTCCAGGCTCCGGTCAGGCGCAGCAACTCAGCCTGGAGACGTCCTTCGTAAACGTCTGCGCGGCGAGCTTCAGCCCCTCCCCCCAGGTGAGGTACGCGTGGATCGTGGAGACGAGATCGCGGCTCGTCAATCCGAATCGTACTGCCAGCGTGGCCTCCCCGATCAGATCGCCGGCATTCGGCGAGAGCACGTGCGCGCCGAGCAGGCGACCGGTCTCCGGCTCGTCCAGCAGCTTGATCAGTCCGTGACGCTGGTGCGACACTGCGGCGCGCGGCAGGTGTCGCAGCTCCAGCGAGGTGACCCGCGGTGCCATTCCGGCGGCCAGGGCATCGCTTTCCGTCATCCCGACCGCGGCGACCTGCGGGTCCGTAAAGGTGACACGTGGCACGGTCGACAGGTCGATGGGAATCGCCTCCGCTCCGACGATCGTCGCGAGGGCGGCCTGCGCGGCGATGCCACCCTGGAGCGCGGCCACGTACACGAATCCGGGCGCGCCGGTGACGTCACCCGCGGCGAAGACGTCCGCGTTGGACGTGCGCAGAAGCTCGTCCACCTCGATGAAGCCACGTCGATCGGTCGCCACGCCTGCCGTGCGCAGTCCGAGCTCCTCCGTGTTCGGTCGCCGTCCGGTCGCCACGAGCAATCGTTCGGCCTCGAGCCGTGTGCCGGCGCCCGCCTGCTCGACCGCCACGCTGTACCCGCGCGCCGTCCGCTCCACCGCCGACACGCGTATGCCCGTACGAATCTCGATACCTTCGATCTTCAGCGTGGCGGTGAGTCCCGCCGAGATCTCCGGATCCTCGCACGGGAGGATCCGATCCACGGCCTCGAGGATGATCACGCGGACGCCGAAGCGATGGAATACCTGCCCCAGCTCCAGGCCGATCGAGCCGCCGCCGATGACGATCATCGACTCCGGAAGCCGTTCCAGGTCCATCGCCGTCGTGCTGTCCAGTGCGCCCGCTTCCCGAAGACCGGGAATCTCGGGCATGGCGGGGCGGGTGCCGGTGGCGATGACGATCCTGCGTGCGATGACGTCGCGGCTGCCCACGCGCACCCTTCCGCCGGAGACCAACTCGGCCTTCCCGCGGAGCAGCGCGATGCCCGGGTAGCCATTCAACACATCGACGTACTTCTCCGCCCTGAGACTCTCGACGATCTCGCGCTTCTGGCGCAGCACCGCGTCCCATGCGAGAACGGGGTCACAAGCGGCAATGCCCGGGAACGCGGTTCGGGCCAGATGATAGCGGTGCGCCGCCTCGACCAGGTTCTTCGATGGAATGCAGCCGACGTTGACGCACGTGCCGCCCACGACGTCCCCGCTCTCGACGATCGCCGCAGTGGCGCCGAGCTCGGCGGCCCGGATTGCCGCGGCCATGCCGGCGCTTCCGCTCCCGATGACGAGAAGGTCGTATTCGACCGTGACGGCTGTCATACGAAGAGCCCTACCCATGTCGGCGACGTCCACAGAACGACTGCCAGCACCGTCGCCGACCACAGGATCACGCGATCGCGCGTCCGGTCTTCGGGCACTACACAAGTCGCGCCGGTCGTGCCTCCGCCGTCGCTGGATTCCGGGCTCGGCGTACGCTTGCCGTACGCCGCGTAGAACCCGACCCCGAACATCGCGACCATCAGCAGGCCGAAGATCGGGCGGAGTGGCTCGAAGGTGGTCGCCAGGCCCGCTCCCAGACCGAATGCCACGAACACGAGCGGGCCGATGCAGCAGAGCGATCCGAGAAGGGCCGCCACCACCCCTCCGGCGCTGGCGACGGAGGCGCTACGCATCGTCCGTTCCCTCGAGCGCGTGAAGGATCGGACACTCGGTAGTGCGTTGGCGAGACTCGCACGCGGCGGCCAGACTGCCGAGGCTTCGCTCCATGGCCTGGAGCTCGCGGATCTTCCGGCGAACGAGCTCGAGCTTCTCGCGCGTTCTGCGTCCGACGGCCTGGCAGGCCGCGGCGTTGCGCACGCGAAGCCTGAGAAGCTCCTCGATCTCGTGAAGAGTGAACCCGAGCGCCTTGGCGCGCCTGATGAAGCGGAGCCGCGCCACGGCCGCGGGCTCGTACTGTCGGTAACCGGACTCCGTGCGCGCCGGCTCCAGCAGGAGACCGCGCCGCTCGTAGTAGCGTACCGTTTCGATGTTCACACCCGCCTGCTCGGCGAGTTGGCCGATCGTCATCATCGGGCCTCCGTATCGAGTCATGCATTCGCAACGTAAACCCCGTACCACGATACGGAGTCAAGAGGCACGTGGCGAACGAAGGAGGGTTGACCCCGTACCAGCTCCAGGGTGCATCTTGCATCTGACCCATCCCAGGAGGGTGCGATGCTCACAGTGATGATCAACCGCGAAGGCTGTTGCTGCGGCTGCCCGGCCTGTACTTGCGTCTGCGAGGAGCCGGGTCCCTGCTGCGGCAATTGCTGCGGTGGCTGACGAAGCGGCGAAGGCGGCGCGGAAGTTCCCGCACGACCGGCCGGGAACTCGATGCCGAGGGGCGGTGTTGCCGCGATGGTAGTGCGTCCGAAGTACGTCGGGTGACCGTCCAAGGCAACCGCGTACCGCTCAACCCGCCGCGGTCACGGCGTCGGCGCTGTCGGAGAGTTCATGAGGCGTTCAGCGGACGTGCCGGAAACGAGCGATGATCCGGGCACCAGCGCGGCGGCCGCGAAGGCGATCGACCTGATCGCGGACGGCGCACGGGTCGGGCTTGGATCGGGGCGTGCCGCGTCGGTGTTCATTACGCTGCTCGGTGCACGCCGGCGTCAGGGCTTGCGGGTTTCCGGCGTGCCGACATCCCGGGCCTCGGCCGACGCGGCGCGGCGTGCCGGCATTCCCCTGATCGAGCTGGGAGTGGGCGGGCCACTCGATCTGACCGTCGATGGCGCCGATGAAGTCGCGCCGAATCTCGACCTCGTCGGCAACAGTGTCGCGTCGAACCATGGCTGAGTTCTCGGAGCTCTCGCTTCGTCATCGAGTGGAGATGGCGGCGTATCGGTGGCGCCGGGTCGACCCGCTCACGTGGACTCGCCTCGGAGTGCCTCTGCGCGAGGCGAGAGTCGGGCTGGTGACGACGGCGGGACTCTACCGGCCGGCGGTGGACGAGCCCTTCCAGCGCGTCCGCGGCGGCGACTACAGCTTCCGCGTCATCCCTGACGACGTTGCCCTGACCTCGCTCGCCATCGGCCAGACGAGCCAGGCGTTCGACCGCGGACCCATGGAATCGGATAGGAATGCGGCGCTCCCGATCGACCGCCTGCATGCGCTGGTCGACCGAGGCGAGGTCGGCTCCGCTGCGCCTCTCCACCTGAGCTTCAATGGCTCCATTACCGCTCCTGGGCGACTGGTGCGGGAGAGCGCGCCGGCCGCGGCACGCGTCTTCCTCGACGACCACGTCGACGCGGCGCTGCTGGTGCCCGTGTGACCGATGTGCACGCAGTCCGTGGGACTGCTCGCCGGAGTGCTGGAGCAGCATGGGATCGCGACCGTCTGCATCGCGCTCGTCCGGTCGGTGGCCGAGAAGGTGCGCCCGCCGCGCGCGCTCGCTGTGCCTTTCCGCTTCGGCGCACCGCTGTGCGAGGTGAACGATGCGATCGGCCAACTCGCCGTGATGCGCGCCGCGCTAGCCCTGCTCGCCGAGGCAGGGCCTCCGGCGCTCCTGCGCGACTACCGCGCTTGGTCGGACGCGTGAGCCTTTTACGCAAGCCTGGCGAGCCGGGCGCTGCCCGGCGTGCAGGCGACCGTATATGACCGTCCTCATCGAGGGTCCAGCGGTCCCTCCGCTTCCCGGAGCACGTCGCCCAGGCGTGGCATGTGGGCGAAGTCCCTACGACCGTTGGGGGAAAGCACCATGGCCCGCCACGCGAGGATCGCCCATCGTGAGCCGTGAGGGACCACGCCCCATCACGCTGCCAACCGGTGCCCCGGAGGAAACATGAACGCGATCCTTCAAGCGACCCGCTGGTGTCCCTGGTGTGGCGAGCACATGGGCCGGGGAGGATGGATGATGATGTTCTGGTGGTTGCTGATCCTGGCGGGCATCGTCGCGGTCGTCTGGCTGCTGGCGCGACGCGGTGGCGCAGCCGGCCGGATGTTCGGACCCGACCGGGCGGAGGCCATCCTGCGCGAGCGCTACGCCCGCGGCGAGATCGACGACGAAACGTACCGCCGGCAACTGGCCGAGGTGCGCCGCCCGACCGAATGAGATGAAGACGCTCTTCATTCTGAACGACCCGCCCTACGGTACCGAGCGCAGCTACAACGCCCTGCGCCTGGCCGGCGATGTGCCCAACCTCTTCATCTGCGATGGCTCGGTCTTCCCGTCCGGGACGGGGGTCAATCCGTCCCTCACGATCGAGGCGATCGCGGCGCGCACTGCGGACGGAATCACCGATATCGTTCGCCGTCGCGAAATCTGAGCCCGACGGTGGCCGCCGCACACCGAGAGCGCCGGTGTCGGAACTATCAGCGGATGCCGCGCCTTGCCTAATCCGTGAGCAACGCTGCTCCCGGTCTCCTGGTCGACCAGGTTCGCAAGCGCTACGGCGATGTCCGTGCGCTGGACGGTGTTTCCATCCCGCTGGAGGCGGGTACCTGGCTCGCGCTCGTCGGGGAGAGCGGCGCCGGCAAGAGCACCCTGGTGCGGTGTATCAATCGTCTCGAGGAGCTGGATGGCGGCGGCATCGCCATCGAAGGAGTGGACGTTCGGGAGCGGGATGTGATCGAGCTGAGGCGCTCGATCGGCTACGTGCCCCAGGAGGGTGGGCTGCTCCCGCACTGGCGCGTCCTTGCCAACGTGGCTCTGGTGCCAAGGCTCACCAATCTGTCCGATCCGGAGGCGCGTGCCGGCGAGGCACTGCGTCTGGTCGGGTTGGACGCGAAGGCACTCGGACGCCGCTGGCCGCACGAGCTGTCGGGCGGCCAGCGCCAGCGGGTGGCGCTGGCCCGGGCGCTGGCCGCCGGTCAGGGGTTGCTGCTCCTCGATGAGCCGTTCGGTGCCCTGGACGCGATCACGCGGTCCGACCTGCATCGCACGGTCCTGCAGGTCAGGCAGGACCGTCCCCTCACGGCGGTACTCGTGACGCACGATGTTCGCGAGGCGCTGCTCCTGGCGGATCGGGTCGGCGTGATGCGAGAGGGCCGCCTGGAACAGCTTGCACCGCCGGCCGCGCTTCTCAGAGCGCCGGCGACCGCCTACGTCGCGCGGCTCCTCGAGCGCGCGGAGGTCGTGCGTTGACGAACACGCACCGTCTGCTGGCAGTGACGGGCGCTCTACTCGCGGGTGCCGCCGGAATCGGCGATACGCAGGCGCCGGCCGGCGCGCGAACGGTCGTCGTCGCCTCCAAGCCGTTCGGTGAGTCCTACCTGCTTGCCGAGATGTTCGCGCAGCTCCTGGAAGCACGAGGAGTCGCCGTCGAGCGGCGGCCCGGCCTCGGCGCGACCGAGGTCGCTTTCGCCGCGCTTCGCGCGGGCGCGATCGACGTGTATCCGGAGTACACCGGAACGGGACTCCTGGTCATTCTCGGGGCGTCCCGGGATACGGCATCGCGAGACGTATTCGGCACCGTGCAGCGTGAGTTCATGTCGCGCTTCGGCGTGCGGTGGCTGCCGCCGCTCGGCTTCGAGAACACGTACGCGATCGCGGTCCGGCGGGAAACGGCCGCCGAGCACGGGCTCCGCACCCTTTCCGACCTGGCGCGCATCGCACCGCGGTTGGCGGCGGGACTCACTCCCGATTTCATCGGGCGGCCCGACGGCCTGCCGGGACTCGCCGCGGCCTACGGACTGCGCTTCGCCGAGGTGCGCCCGTTGTCGCAGGCGCTGAAGTATCGGGCCCTGGCGTCGGGCGCCGTGGACGTCGTCGATGGCTACTCGACCGATGGGCTCATCGCCCGCTACGACCTGGTCGTACTGGCGGATGACCGGGGCTTCTTTCCGCCCTACGATGCCGCCGCGATGGTGGGCGCGGGCGTGCAGCGGGACAACCCGCGCGCCATTGCCGCGCTGTCCGAGCTGAGCGGACGCCTGGATGAGCGCCTGATGCGGGAGCTGAACGCGCGGGTCGAGGTGAGTGGCGAGCCGATCCCGCAGGTCGCGGCATCGGCGCTGCGCGATCTCGGGCTGGTCGACCGGGCGGGCGAGGACACGACATCGCTGGGGACGACGGGCGGCGCGACGTCGTTCGGCGAGTACATGTGGTCGCGCCGTGCTTCGCTTCTGGCGCAGGCGCTGCGCCATCTCTGGCTGGTCGGTCTGGCGCTCGGCGCCGCGATCGCCGTCGCGGTGCCGCTGGGTCTCTGGCTCGAGCACGAGCGCCGCGCCGCCGAGCCGGTGATCCGGGCGATCGGCGCGGTGCAGACGATACCGAGCATCGCGCTCCTCGCGTTCATGGTGCCGCTGCTCGGGATTGGCGCGTGGCCGGCGCTGGTGGCGCTGTGGATCTACGCGCTGTTTCCGATCGTCCGCCACACGTACAGCGGCGTGCGCGATGCCGATCCCGACGCCGTTCATGCGGCGCGCGCGCTGGGAATGACGCCGGCCCAGGTGTTGCGGCACGTCCGTACGCCGCTGGCCGCGCCGGGCATCCTGGCGGGGATCCGGACGGCGGCGGTGATCAGCGTCGGCACGGCGACCCTGGCGGCGTTCATCGGTGCGGGCGGACTGGGCGAGCCGATCGCGACCGGTCTCGCGCTGGCCGACACGCGGCTCATTCTCTCCGGAGCACTCCCGGCAGCCGCGCTCGCGCTGGTCGTGGACGGCCTGCTCGGGCTCGTCGAACGCGCGGTGACGCCCGCGCCGCTCCGCCATGCCGCCGCGCGCAGGGCGGACGAACGGCGCTGAGCGTCGGCCGCGAAGGCGAAGAAAATTCCGACGTGTGGTGTCTCAGAGTCATCCTCGTCATGTTCCGCCCTGCGACCGGCACCCCGCACCGGTTCGCTCTCTCTTCGCCGGAGGTACATCGTGGGTCTTCGCCGCGCCCTGGCCGCTCCCGTGCTCGCCGCCGCCCTCGTGGCATCGCTCGCCTGTTCCGGCGGCGGTCCCAGTCAGCCGCCGCCGGGTCAGCAGATCGTCGACATCCGCCTGACCTCCGGCCTGCGCTTCAGTTCCGCCGATGTCACGATCGACCCGGGCACCACCATCCGGTGGGTCAACGACGGCGCGATCTTCCACACCGTGACCCCCAACGACCCCAACCAGGCTGGTGTCTGGAATCGCACCGAGACGACCAGCGCCGGCGTCGTGCTCACGCATACGTTCACCACGTCGGGGCAGACCTATGCCTATCACTGCGAGCCGCACGTCTCGATGGGTATGACGGGAGTGATACGCGTGCGATGAGCGCCGGCGGCGGACGCACGGCTCACGGGAACCTTCTTCGGCAGCCGGGACTTGCCCCGACGACATGCCCCATGAGCTCGTGACCAGGCGCGAGAAGGACCTGCAGTTCGAGCGGGAGGCGCTGCGCTGGATCCCCGACGTGACCAGGTTTGCTCTCTCTCTGGCGCGAAACGAGGCCGACGCGGACGACCTCGTGCAGGAAACCTACCTGCGCGCCTACAGGTCGTGGGATCAGTACCAGGTGGGGACCGAGTGTCGCGGCTGGCTGTTCACGATCTGCCGGAACGTGTTCCTGCGTACACGGCGCAGGGAGAGCCGGCAGGTCACGTGCGACGACCCCGAGCTCGAGGCGCTCGCCGCCGCGGGAGTCCACGCCGCGGCGGCGCAGGGCGGCCAGGCCGACGTCTTCGAGCGGATCGATCTGAGCGATGCGCTGGAGCGTGCGCTCGACGACCTGCCCGAGCCGTTTCGCGAGGCCGTCGTTCTCGTCGACGTACAGGACCAGTCGTACGACACCGCCGCGCGCGTGCTTGGCGTTCCGATCGGAACGGTCAGATCGAGGCTCTATCGTGGACGGCGCGTGTTACAGGAGGCACTACTCGAGTTCGCCCGAGACGCGGGGTTCGCGACCGGCGACGCGGATACCGGCGAAACGGGAGGGCGGTCATGAAGCCGATGCTCGATTGCGATGCCGTCATGCGGCAGTTGTGGGACTATCTGGATGGAGAGCTGACCGAGGAACGGGTGCAGGCGATCCGGGAGCACGTCGAGATCTGCGGGCGATGCCACCCGCAGCTCGAGTTCGAGCGGACGTTCCTCGGGGTGCTGGCCCGCGTGCGGCGCGAGCATTCCGATCCGGGCCGGCTTCGCGAGCGGGTTCTGTCCGCGCTGCGCGAGGAGGGCTTCGCGGCCGGCGTCTGAGGCGCGCGGTGGCGGCCGGCGGCTGATCGGGTCACTCGTCGAGCTCCACGCCGAGGGGGTGCGCGATGCGGTTGACGTAGTTGAAGTATCCGACCACCGTGCCGCATCGTGAATGCCGGCGTCGGGATGATCGCGGCGGGGATCCCGCGCGGCAGCCAGATGCCTCGTCGCCACTTCTCGCTTCTTCCCTGGAGACCGATCGCATGACGATCCGTGTGTCGAGCGCCGATGCGCCTCACGTGACGACGCCCCCCGCGTCTCTCTCGCCGTGGACGATGCCCATCCTGCGTGGCGGGATGGGACTCTTTCTGGCGACCTGGGGACTCGACAAGCTGATCGCGGTGGAGGGCTCGCAGCGGATCTTCACCCGCTTTTACGGCCTCGACGCTGGTCCCTCGCTCGTACAGCTCGCCGGCATCGCCGAGCTCCTGCTCGCTCTCGCGCTGGCCGTGGGGCTGCTGCGCCGTCCTGTCGCCTGGATCGTGCTGGTGGTGAACGCGGTCTCCACTGTGGCGAGCTGGCGTCAGATCCTCGATCCGTGGGGCGTGCTGGGCATCGGGCAGGGTGGGTCGCATCTGTTTCTGGCGTCGATCGTGATCATGGCCGTTTCGGTAGTGCTGGTGCTGAACGCCGGTGACGAAACGCTCACGCTGGACCGGCGGCTCGCGCGGCGGCGGGCGGAGTGATGCGTGTCGCACTATGACGCGGTGGTCATCGGGGCGGGCCAGGGTGGCGGTCCGCTGGCGGGCGCGTTCGCGCGGGCCGGTCGTCGGACGGCGTTGATCGAGCGGGCGCACGTGGGCGGCACCTGCGTCAACGAGGGATGCAGTCCCACCAAGACCATGCTCGCCAGCGCACGCGTCGCCCACCTCACGCGGCGCGCCGCCGGGTACGGTGTCCTGGCCGCGGTCAGCGGCATCGACATGCGGCGGGTGCGGGAGCGCAAGCAGGCGATCGTGGACAGCTTCCGCGACGGCAGCCAGGGCGGGCTGGACCGCGCGGGTGTCGAGGTCATCCGGGGCACCGCGCGCTTCGTGGCTCATCGAACGCTTCTCGTCGTATCCGGCCGGGACGTCCGGCGTCTGACGGCGGATCTCGTGTTCATCAACACCGGACTGCGTCCTGCCATTCCGCGCATTCCGGGTCTGTCCGATACGCCGTTCCTCACGTCGACCTCGATCATGGAGCTCGACGCTGTCCCGGACCACCTGCTGGTGCTCGGTGGCGGATACGTCGGACTCGAGTTCGCGCAGATGTTCCGGCGCTTCGGCAGCCGCGTCACCGTCCTGCAGCGCAGTGCACAACTGCTGCCCCGCGAGGACCTCGATGTGGCGCAGGAGGTCGCCAAACTTCTGGCGGAAGACGGCATCGATGTCCGTCTGGAGGCGGGTGTCACCGCGGTGAGCGCCCGTGATGGCGGGATCATGGTCGAGGACCGCGGCAGGTCGAAGGCGGAGGTCGAGGGCACGCATCTGCTCGTGGCCACGGGCCGACGGCCGAACACCGACGATCTCGACGCGAGCGCCGGCGGCATCGCGCTGGACGAGCGCGGCTTCGTGCGGGTGAACGAGCGGCTCGAGACCACGGCGGAGGGCGTGTACGCTCTCGGCGACGTCACCGGAGGCCCCGCGTTCACACACATCTCGTACGATGACTTCCGCATTCTTCGCACCAGTCTGCTGGAGGGCGGGAGAGCGACGACGGCCGGCCGGCTCCTTCCCTACACGGTCTTCATCGATCCCCAGCTCGGCCGCGTCGGCATGACCGAGCGCGAGGCACGGGAAGCCGGCCGGTCGGTGCGTCTGGCGACGATGCCAATGAGCCTCGTCGCCCGGGCGCTCGAGGTGGACGAGACGCGCGGCTTCATGAAGGCGATCGTGGAGAACGGCTCGAACCGGATTCTGGGGGCGGCGGTGCTGGGGCTCGAGGGCGGCGAGATCGCCGCCCTGTTCCAGATTGCCATGATGGGCGGGCTTCCCTACACCGCGCTTCGCGACGGGATCTTCTCGCATCCGACTCTCGCCGAGTCCCTCAACAATCTGTTCGCGGCCATGGATCGCACGTCGCAGTGACGCCGTCGCGGCGAGCGTGTGAAGGAAACGCCGGGGTCCGGTGTCTCATTGGCAGGATACGTCACCAGTACCAGTGGGGAGTGGCTGGGTGAGATTCTTTCGCGACAAGTCGGCCGCCGGCACGCCACGGGCATTCGAGGAGCTGCTCAGCGAGCACCTCGACGCACTCTACCGGACGGCGCTGCGTCTGTGCGCCGGCCGCGAGGCCGACGCCGAGGACCTGCTCCAGGATGCAATGCTGCGCGCCTTCCAGTCGCACGCCTCGTTGCGGGAGCCGGCGGCGGGGCGGGCGTGGCTGTTCACGATTCTGGCGCGGACGAATCTCAATCGAATCCGGTCGCAGCGTCGCCGCGCCGAGCTCGCCGCCTCGGACCTCGAGGACAACGAATTCGAGGACGCGCTGGCGTCGTGGCGACCGGGGGACCAGCCCGACGCGCTGGCCGATGCGGCGTTGCTGCGCGCCCACATGGCGTCGGCGCTCGATGCCCTGGACGATTCCCTGCGTTCCGTGGTCTGGTTGAGCGACGTGGAGGGATTTCGCCAGCGTGAGGTCGCCGACATGCTCGGTATTCCGGAAGGAACGGTGGCGTCACGATTGTTCCGCGCCCGGCGGAGCCTGCGCACGATTCTGCAGCGAACCGCGCCGGGTGTGGGCGCAGGGAGGCATGCGTGAGCACGACCTGTGGATTCGCGAGGCGCCAGCTTTGGCCCGATGCCGGCCCGCGTCCGGCGACCCCGGCGGTAATCGCCGCGCGGGCGCACCTGGACGAGTGCGAGGAGTGCCGACGTTTTCTTCTGGAGATGCGCGCCCTCGGCGAGGCGGTCCGGGCAGGCGCGCCCGATGACCGCGCGCCGGCGGCGGTGCGGCAGCGGCTGTTCACGGCTCTGGCGCGTGCGCGTGCCGGATTCCAGCCGCCCTCGTCGCGAAGGCGCGCCAGGCCGCGGTTCGTCATCGCCGGCGTGATCGCCGCCGCCGGAGTGCTGCTCGCTGCGATCGGCGGGGCCATCGTCGCTCATTTCGGTGGCCGCGACCGGGTCGTCGATCCCGTCGCGATTCTCGCCGACGAGCACGGAAGGGCGTTCGGCGAGACGCGCGTGAGCTCCGATCAGCCGGCGGTGATCGAGCGGTGGCTCGACGGACGCGTGCCGTTCGCCGTGCACGTGCCGGTGCTGCCGGGCGCCCGCCTGCGTGGCGCACGGCTGACCCTGCAGGAGACGCGCCCCGGCGCCGTGGTCGAGTACGAGGTCGAGGGCGTTCACCTGTCGTACTTCATCGTGCCGGATCGTGCCGCCACCGGCGCGCCGGCGGAGTCTCCGGCGTTCGATCGCGGCACGCGCGCCGGCTTCGGCGTGGTCGCCTGGCGCGAGCCCGGACTGCTCCACGTGATGATCGGCCGGCTGCCGGAATCACGGCTGGAGCATCTGGCGAGGATATGCATCGAGCAGGCTCGCGGCATCGCCGCCGCAGAGCCTGGCCGTTCCCATTTACAGGAGGCATGAGCATGCGCTCGAGAATTCTCACCGGTGCGGTGGCTGGAATCGCCGCCGGCGTCCCATTCGGCCTCATGATGCAGATGATGTCCGCTCCCACGCCGGACGGCGGCTCGATGCCGATGATGGCGATGGTGGCAATGGTCGTCGGTTCGCAAAGTCTGGTCGTGGGCTGGCTGTATCACCTCGTGAACAGCGCGCTGATCGGCGCGCTGTTCGGATTCATGCTCGGTAGCCGCGTGGACGCGACCGCCAGCGGCCTGGGGCTCGGCGCCGCCTGGGGCGTCGGATGGTGGGTGCTCGGTGCGCTGATTCTCATGCCGCTGATGCTGGGCATGCCCGCGTTCGCCGCGCTCAGGATGCCGCCGATGCGGCCGGTTGCGCTGGGGAGCCTCGCCGGCCATCTGCTGTATGGGGTGATTCTGGGGTGGATGTACGTGCGGCTTCGCGGAACCAGCAGCGCGGGAGCGCGCGAGCACTCCGCGCGTATGAAGCGCGACCAGGTGGTGACGCCGTAGCGTCGCGGAACCCGGCCGACCTCCCGGGTATTTGGCACCCGCGGTCCCCCATTCGAGCGGCATCGGAACCGACCTTCTCCGTGAGAGATGGGTGTCAGAGCACGATCTGATCGTCATTGGCGGCGGAACCGCCGGCCTCGTGATGAGCGCCGGTGCGGCGGGTATCGGTGCACGCGTCGCGCTCATCGAGCAGGACAGACTCGGCGGCGAATGCCTGTGGAACGGCTGCGTGCCCAGCAAGGCGCTCATCGCCGCTGCCCGCTCGGCGCACGGTGCGAGGACCGCCGGGCGCTTCGGCGTGGACGCATCCGATGTCCAGGTGGATTTCGGCCGCGTCCTGGAGTGGGTGAGCGCGGCGCAGCAGCGCATCGCGCCGCACGACAGCCCCGAGCGCTTCCGTTCGCTCGGCGTCGACGTCATCGACGGCACCGCGCGCTTCGTCGGCGAGCGCACCATCCGCGTCGACGGCCGCACCATGAGCGCGAAGCGCATCGTGGTGGCCACCGGATCGAAGCCCGCGGTGCCGCCGATCGATGGGCTCGCCGACGTCCCCCATCTGACCAACGAGACGATCTTCTCCCTCGACCGGCAGCCCCGCACGCTGCTCATCCTCGGTGCCGGCCCGATCGGTCTCGAGCTCGCGCAGGCGTTCGCAAGGCTGGGAACGCGCGTGCGTGTCGTCGAGGCGATGCCGCAGCTCCTCCCCCGCGAGGATCACGAGCTGGCCGCAATGCTCGGCGAGCGGCTGGCGGCCGAGGGCGTCGAGGTGCTGCTCGACACGAAGGTGACTCGCGTGACGCGCGATGGAGCCACGCTCCGCCTCGTCGCGCAGCGTGGCGACGGCACGGCGGTCACCGTCGAGGGAGACGCCCTCCTCGTGGCCACCGGCCGGACCTCGAACGTCGCATCGCTGGAGGCGGAGAAGGGAGGCGTGGAAACCGGAAAGAGCGGCGTGGTGGTGGACGAGCGCCTCCGCACCACAGCCGACGGCGTGTGGGCCGCGGGCGACGTCACCGGTGGCCTGCGGTTCACCCACGTCGCCGACTTCGAGGCGCGGCTCGTCATCCGCAACGCGTTCTTTCCGTTCACGTCCAGGGCCGACTACTCGGCGGTGCCGTGGGTCACCTTCACCGAGCCGGAGCTCGCCCACGTTGGGTTGACCGAGAACGAAGCCCGGGAGAGGCGCGGCGACGATGTCCGCGTGTGGAGACGCCCGTTCGCCGAGCTGGACCGCGCGATCGCCGACGGCGAGCCTCACGGCATGGTGAAGCTCGTCACCGACCGCAAGGGACGCATCCTCGGCGGACACGTGCTCGGCCACGGCGCCGGCAATCTGATCGGCGAGATCACACTGGCCATGAAGCACGGCATCGGGGCCGGAAAGCTCGGCAATACCGTCCACGCATACCCGACATACCCCGAGGCGATCAGGCAGGCGGCCGAGGGCTACTACAAGTCGAGGTTCACCGGCGCCGTTCGCTCGATCGCCCGCTGGTTCGCCCGGCGCTGATCATCGGCCTCGGATAGCCGGATCGGCGCGATGTTCAGCGGTCCGGGGGCAGCCGCTGGAGGGCACCAGGAAGGCGACCCAGAACCGCCGCCGTGCGTCGGTCCAGAGACGCTGGATCGACAGACCGGCCGCGCCGACCACGCGGTCCAGGCGTGGCCGATCGTACTTGTAGGAGGACTCGGTCCAGATCGTCTCGCCCGGCTCGAACGGGATCGTCACCGCACCGATTCGTACCGACTGGCGCACGAGACTTTCCAGATGCATCTCGATGCGGCTCGCGCCGGCGTCGAAGAAGGCCCGGTGACGAAAGCGGGAGAGGTCGAAATCCGCTCCGAGCTCGCGGTTCAGGCGGGCGAGCACGTTGAGGTTGAA
>DATKCV010000054.1:0-7625 GCA_035513015.1 Gemmatimonadaceae bacterium | reverse complement strand
GAGTCGTTGAACTCCGTTCAACGACTCTGACCCCCTTGATCCGCTTGATCCCCTTGATCGACCCTGATCGCCCGGGTTGGCACCGCTCCTGCGCTTCCTCTCGTCATGCGAGTACTCGTGACGGGCGGAACCGGAGTCGTCGGGAACGCGGCGGTGACCGCGCTGCTGGAGCGCGGACACGAGGTGCGGCTACTGTCGCGTCACGCCGCGCGCGACGCGCGGCGGTGGAGCAGCGGGGTCGAGCCATCGCCGGGCAACGTCACCGAGCCGGCGAGCCTGCGCGGCGCCGCCGATGGGTGCGATGCTGTGCTTCACCTCGTCGGGGTCGTGGCCGAGAGACCGCCGAAGGCGACGCTCGAGGGTGTGAACGTGGAGGGGACCAGGAACATCGTCGCCGAGGCGGAGCGCGCCGGCGTGCGGAAGTTCACCTTCGTCTCCTCGCTCGGCGCCGAGCGCGGCACGTCGCCCTATCACCGCTCCAAGTACCGGGCCGAGCAGATCGTGCGGGCGTTCCGCGGCGGCTGGGTGATACTTCGACCCGGCAACGTCTACGGCCCCGGCGACGACGAGATCTCGCTGCTCCTGAAGATGGTGCGTGCGCTTCCAGCGATTCCGGTGATCGGCGATGGCGATCAGCCGTTCCAGCCCATCTGGCACGAGGATCTCGGCGCCGCGCTCGCGCGGGCCGTGGAGCGTGATGACCTGCACCGGCGCGTGCTGGAGCTGGCGGGGCCGGAGCGGACTACACAGACCGATCTGCTCGACCGGCTGACAGCGCTGACCGGCCGTGAGCCGGCGCGTGTTCCGCTGCCGGCGCTGCTGGCGGCGATCGGCACTCGCGTGGCCGCGGCGGTGGGCGTGGAAGTCCCGTTCAACGAGAGCCAGCTCACGATGCTGCGCGAGGGCAGCGTGATCGAGGACCCGGCACACAACGCGCTCACCGCGGTCTTCGGGATCGAGCCGACGTCGCTCGACGAAGGCCTGGCGCGTCTGGCCGACGAGCAGCCGGAGCAGCTCCCCGGCCAGGGCGTCGGCCGACTCCGCCGCAAGCAGTTCTGGGCCGACATCACCGGCTCGCCCGATACGCCGGAGATGCTGATCGACCGGCTCCGGCGGCAGTTCGCTGAGATCATGCCGATCGAAGTCGGATCCGAGCCGGGAGCGCAGATCGTTCCCGAGCGCGGTGCGACGATCACCATGTCTCTACCGGTGCGGGGGAACATCCAGGTGCGGGTCGCCGAGTGCGGCGAGCACGTTCTGACGCTGCTCACGGTCGAGGGACACCCGCTCGCCGGCGCCGTCCGCTTTCTGGCCGAGGAGCGCGGCGACCTGCTGCGATTCGAGGTGCAGACCTACGACCGCCCCTCGAGCATCTCCGATTACCTGGTGATGTCCACGATCGGCAACCTGCTCCAGGATCTGAACTGGGCTGCGGTGGTCGAACACATGGTCGAGGCCGCGGGCGGCCGCGCGGCGGAAGGCGTGCAGCGCGACAGTGAGGCGCTGGACGAGGAGCAGACCGAGCGGATCGAGCGCTGGCTGGAGGAGCTCGCCGCCGCCTTGTCCCGGGACGAAAGGGATGTGCGGCGGTCGCTGCGGAGCGACGCGGCACATGAATCAGGCGATTCGCCTACGGAGCTTCGTCCTTGAAGTCGAGCTGCTCCGGCCGGTACTGGCAGTGCTCCCCGCAGCCGAACTTGTAGCGGTTGCGGGCGAACCAGCGATAGAACCAGTCGGCGACCGGGCGCACGAGGGGAATGCGGAAGATCCACGAGACGAGCCGCCCCCTGGGGAGCACGTCGAAAATCTTCTCGATCGCCGCCGCGCCCTGCCAGGTCCGACCGCCGGGCCCGATGACCTGGACCGATTCCCGATACGCCTCGACCGGGATCCACGGGAAGCGCGCGTAGACGCCCGGTGCCTGCGAAGGCGTGGTCTCGAACATGTGCTTCGTGTCCCACGCGTGCAGCCTGGTGACGAGGCGCGAGCAGATGGTGCAGGCGCCATCGTAGACCACGGTGTACGGGCATCCACCGGGGCAGCGGTCACCCTCCACGCCGGCGATGACGAAGCGGACCACCGGTACGGTCTTCACGCCGGCTCGAAGGTGATCGTTGGCGGGTGCCGGAGCGTTGCGTGGATCGCGCACGTCTCGGCGACTCGCAGCGCTGCGCTGCGGCGCTGCTCGGGTAGCTGTGGCCACTCGTAAGTCATGTGGATGGCGCCGACGCGGTGCGGGTCCTCGGCGAACTCCCATCGCACCTCCAGAGCCAGCCCGGCGGCATCCAGCCTCGCGTGTGTGGCCCACGAGTACATCACGCTGAACGTGCAGTAGGCCAGGGCGCTGGCGAGCATGTGGAACGGCGAGTACTGCTGCTCGACCGACGGCGCCTCGATCGTCATCGGCCCTTCGGAGGCGTCGAGGCGGAGTGCGTGATCGGAGAGTAGTGTGATCTTCACGCGCGAACCCGGTTCAGGTGATACTGGGACTGTTGCACAGCCCCGCTCCGCACCTTCCATGCGCGCGAGCGGCGCCGGACGCGGGCCACCCGGCCGGGCGCACGGCTACCCCGTGGCCGCGGGCTGCTGCTGAGTCAGACAGTGCAGCGTGCCGAGGCCCCAGACCAGGTCCACCGCGTGGACGCCGACCACCTCGCGGTCGGGAAACGCACCGGCGAGCACGTCGAGCGCCACGCGGTCGTTGCGGTCGTTGAACGTCGGAACGATCACCACGCCGTTGGCGACGTAGAAGTTGGCGTAGCTGGCCGGCAGGCGGGTGCCATCCATCTCGACCGCGCGCGGATAGGGAAGCCGAACCACGCGCAGCGTGCCGTCGTCGCCGCCGGCGAGCTCGAGGCGCCGCAGGTTGTCCACCGCCCGGCGGTGGTTCTCGTCGGCCGGATCCTCTTCGTAGGCCAGCGCGATGACGCCGGGCGCGATGAACCGGGCGATGTCGTCGATGTGCCCGTGCGTGTCGTCGCCCACGCAGCCCTCGCCCAGCCAGATCGTGCGTCTCGTCCCCAGGTACTCGGCGAACACGCGCTCGTATCCGGCGCGGTCGAGCCCGAAATTGCGCTCCTGGATCGGCGAGAGGAGGCACTCCTCGGTCACGAGCAGCGTGCCCGCGCCATCGGAGTCGATCGCCCCGCCCTCCAGCACCACCGGACCGCGGCCGTCGGGACGCTGCGGCACGACTCGCGGGAGCCCGGTGATGCGCTCGACCGCCGCGCCGACCAGTTGATCGTTGCCGTAGTTGTCGTACTTCGCCCAGGCGTTGAACGCCCAGTTGACCAGCTCCACGCCGCCGTCCGGACGCATCACGGCCGTCGGCGCCGAGTCGCGAACCCAGACGCGGTCGGTGGGAACGACGTGCAGGCGGTAACCCGCCGGATCCACCCCATGGGCGCCGAGCTTCGAGCGTGCGTCCTCGCGCAGCGACTCGTCGTGGCACAGGACCTCGATGCGCTCGTGGCGGTGCAGAATGCGCACGATCTCCGCGTACACCCACGGCACCGCGGCGAGCTTTCCCGGCCAGTCGGGCTCGAGGTACGGCCAGGCGATCCAGGTCGCGGAGTGGGGTTCCCACTCCGCCGGCATTCGGCGCCTTCCCGCCATCACGCGCCCAGATACCGCGACAGTATCGGGGCGTATGCGTCGATCCGGCGGTCCCTCAGGAACGGCCAGTTCCGCCGGGTCTCCTCGATCACCTTCGGGTCACACCGCGCGATCAGGATCTCCTCGCCGGTGCCCGCGTCGGCGATGATGCGGCCGAACGGGTCGGCGACGAACGAGTGGCCGAAGAACTCGATGCCGTCGGTGCCGGGCTCGGTCTCGAATCCGACGCGGTTCGGCGCGGCGACGTAGACGCCATTGGCGATCGCGTGCGCGCGCTGTGCGGTGCGCCAGGCATCCACCTGCGCCTGGCCGAAGCTCTCCTTCTCCGCCGGGTGCCAGCCGATCGCGGTCGGATAGAACAGGACCTGGGCGCCGAGCAGGCTCGTGATCCGCGCTGCCTCCGGATACCACTGATCCCAGCAGATGAGCACCCCGATGGTGGCGTACCGGGTCTTCCACACGCGGAAGCCGCTGGCCTGCTTCGCCAACTGTCCGATCGGTTCGATGCTGTCGTCGTCGGCCGCGTCGCCGGGCGTGAAGTAGTACTTCTCGTAGTAGAGCGGATCGTCGGGGATGTGCATCTTGCGATACGTGCCGAGCAGCGCGCCGTCGGCGTCGACGATCGCCGCCGAGTTGCGATAGACGCCGGCCGCCTGGCGCTCGAAGACCGGCACGATGAGCACGACCTCGAACTCGGCGGCGAGCGCCTGCATCCGCTCGACCGTCGGTCCGGGGATCGGCTCGGCGATGTCGAAGCGGTCGCTGTTGGTGGACTTGCAGAAGTACGGGGCGTTGAACAGCTCCTTGAGGCAGATGATCTGCGCGCCGGCGCCGGCGGCCTTGCGCACCTTCCCGACCGCCATCTCGACGTTCGCCGCCGTGTCGTCGGTGGCCGCATCCTGGATGAGACCGATCGTGAATGGTGTTGCAGTCATGTCGGTTCCTCTGATCGTGCCGGCGAGCGCGCAGGAAGCGTTCCGAAGCGCGATGTCACGTCGCCGCTCGAACAGCGAATACTACATCCATCACGTTCGTTCCCGTCGGTCCGGTGCGGAGCAGTGCGCCGGCCGCATCGAGGGCAGCGTAGGCGTCGTGTTTCGCCAGATCGCGCGCCGGGTCGCGTCCCGCCGCGCGAGCGGCGCTCCAGCTGTGGCGATCCACGATCGCGCCTGCGGCGTCGGTGGGGCCATCGCGCCCGTCGGTGCCGGCGGCGAGGATCGTGATCCCATCGGCGCGCTCGCCGGCCTCGTCGAGCACGCGCGCAGCGGCGAGAGCGAGCTCCTGCGAACGGCCACCGCGTCCGGTCTCTGGCGCCGCCGTGCCGGGAGATTCGGATCCGCGTCTCCCGCCGGCGGGAACGCCAAGCGTGACCGTGGTCTCGCCGCCGTGAAGCTCCACCAGCCAGCCGCCGGAAATCCCCGGCCCGCTCGGCGGCCCATCGCCCGCGCGGCGCGGAGCGTGGCCACCGCTGGTGCCGCTCTCCGCCGCCGCCACGAGGGCACGCGCGATCGCCTCGCCGCGCGCGGCGGCCTGGCCCGCCAACGTCGCGCCGACGATCCGCGCCTCGATCCCGAGCGAGCGTGCACGTTCGGCCGCCCGGGCGAGCGCGTCGATGTTGCTCGCCACGATCTCGCAGCGCACGTCGGCGAAGGCCGGGTCGTCCGCCTTCGGCGTCTCCGAGGCCTCGCCTTGCTCGACGGCCGAGAGGTACGTGCACAACGATTCCGGGATCAGTGCGAGGAGCTTCACCGCCCGTAGAATGCGGGCGACGTCGGGGGTCGTCGTGGGGTCGGGGACGCACGGTCCCGAGCCGATCGCGGCGAGGTCGTCCCCGGGAACGTCCGAGATCGCCAGGCAGCGCACCGTGGCCGGCGCCAGGGCGGCGGCGAGTCGGCCCGCACCCCAGCGCACGAATCGCTTTCGGACGATGTTCATGCGCGCGATGTCGAGGCCGGAGCCGAGCAGGAGCTCGAAGAGGCGACTCAGCTCGGCCGGCTCGATGCGGTCTACCGGCGCCGCGGCGAGACTCGACGCGCCGCCGGACAGGAGCACCAGGACGAGGTCGCCGGCTGACACGCGATCGGCCACGGCGCCGATCGCCTCGGCCGCGGCCAGCGAACCCGGCCCGGGGATCGGATGCTCGCCCGGGAAGACCAGCAGGCTGGTGTGCGGCGAGGCGACGCGCGACGGTGGAACTACGATCCCGCCTTCAGGAACGACGTCGCGCTCAGTCAAAAGCGCGATTGCTGCCGCGGTCATCGGCTCGGCGGCTTTGCCGAGCGCGAGGATCCAGGTGCGTCGATGCGCTCCGAGCTCGATGCGTTCGAGGGCGCGGCGCACCGCGGGTTCGGGCGCCGCGCCCTCGATCGCCGCGTCGTAGAGGACACGGAGAAAGGCCCGGGGGTCGGCGTCCGGACTCACCCTGGCCCGCCGGTCACTGGGAATTCGCTACCTCTTCTCCGCGTCCTCGGCGTCCTCTGCGGTCCAACCCGCGCGATTCGGAAGGACAGCGATGTCTGGCATGCCAGGCAGTACCGGATGAACCATCAGCGTTCGCCGCGCGGCGGAGAGAGCCGGTCGATTACCGCCGCCAGCTCGTCGTACGCTCCCTGCGCCATCTGCCGGAAGGGTCGCATCTCGTGAGCGATCCGCCCGTCGGGGCCAATGACGATCAGCGAGCGGTCCGTCGTTCGGCGGGTTGTGTCGTAGGCGCCGTAAAGGCTCCCGATCGCGCCTCCCGTGTCGCTCAGGAAGAGAAACTGGAAGTCGGACTCGCGCGCCCAGCTGGCGAGCGTTGTGTCGGGATCGACGCTGATCGCCATCAGCACGACGTCGCGGCCGCTGTTGAATGTCGTGGCGTACTGATCACGGTACGCCTCCATTTGAACCGTTCAGCCGCTGGTCCGCGCCCGGAAGAAGAACGCCAGAATGACCGTCTTTCCGTGGTAGTCGGAGAGCCGGATCGGATCGGCGACTCGTCCATGCCGGGTCGCGCCGAGCCCGGTGAAACCGGGCGCCTGCTGGCCGATCGCGGGCGCCGTTCTGGCGACGGCATCCTGAGCCCTCGCTCGGGGCGCGGCCAGCGTGAGCGCGAGCGCGGCACCGACAACCAGTGGAGCTGCGAATCTCATGGGGACCTCGTTGGACGTGAGGGCTGTAAGGTGCGGCGGAGCGTGTTTGGCCGCAACCGTGGCTCCGGCGAGCGCGACCAATCCACGCAAAAGGACACTTTACGCGCCTCGGGTGGACGCCCGGTTCCGTTAACCCCGTGGATCGGGGCCTGGCAGGGGGCATGGTGACTGCCCTGTACCAGGAGCGGTGGCCGCCCGTCGCGGCCGTTTTTCCGCCGGAGGGCAAAACTATGCGTAAGATCGCGATTTGGCTCGTGGCGCCAGCGTTGCTCGTGCTGGCCGCGTGTGGGCGAAACGACAGTACGGCGCAGCTCGACGACGCGCTCCGCAACGACCTCTCGCTCGCCGCTCAGGCCCAGCCGTTCCCGGGGCAGCAGTTCGTCTCGCCATACGAGATGGGCTACGGCCCGCAGGGCTACCCGCAGCCGTACGCGCAGCAATACCCGCAGCAGTACCCGCCGGGCTATTATCCGCAGCCGCAGTACGGGTATCCGCAGCCGGTTCCGGTGGTCCAGCGAGCTCCGGTCCAGGCGGCGCCACGGCCGACGGTTTCCCGAGCACCAGCCCCGGCGCCGGCCCAGGAGCCGATCCGGAACACGAAGCGTGACGCGGTGCTGGGCGCCGCTGCTGGAGCGGTGATCGGCGCCACGACGAGTCGCGACCGGCTCAAGGGCGCAGTCATTGGCGCGACCGCGGGCGGTGTCATCGGGGCGATCATCGGTCACACGGTCGACGTGAGGCACCCGCCGCAGTAATTCCGGCGATTGCAGTCACGAACGAGAGCCGCCCCGGCCAGTCGGCCGGGGCGGCTCGTCGTGCGTTGGGCGCCGAACGCTCCCTCGGGAGCGGGCCCCAGCCCCCCTTTCCGGTGACCCCCAC
>DATKCV010000053.1:0-2130 GCA_035513015.1 Gemmatimonadaceae bacterium | reverse complement strand
TCGCCGGGGTAGCGGTCGCGGATCGCATCGATTACCAGCTTCTCCGACGCGTAGTCCGCGTTGGTGACCACGTCGCGCTTGCTCTTGTAGTCGACCTGCTCGAGGTGTTCGTAGCTGTCGGATAGCAGGGCGCCGGCACGGTGCGCGACATCGGTCGCGAAGGCGAGCTCATCGGTCCAGCGGCTGTGGGTCATCGGCTCAGGGTAGTCATTGGCGAGTCGGGGTGTATCGCCTGACACCGTTCGCGGCGCAGCGGGAGGAGGCTGTCCAGATCCGGGCCGAGCCGCGATCACCAGCGGGACGGGGGCTACGTTGAGGCGGCGGCGGCCACCGACCGGGCGTGGTCGTCGACCATGCCCTCTGAGCGTGCGTGGCTGTCTCGGTGCTCATGGCTCAGCCGCGGTACTAGCAGACGTCGTTCCGAAGAGTTGCGGTGCCCGCGGTAACGGGCGGGTAACCGCCTGGTAAGTGGGCGGCGCGAGAATGCAAGAGTGTTGAACGCTCAGTGGCACGAGGCTGCCAATTTCCCCCGTCATCACCGGACCGCGTTGGCCCAGGGCATCGCCGACCACCTTCGCCGGCGAATCGTCACGGGCGACCTGCATGTTGGACAGCGCCTTCCGGGGATCCACCGGCTGGCAACGCTGTTTGGGGTGAGCTCGCCCACCGCGCAGTCGGCAATCCACATCCTTCGCGCGCTGGGATTCGTGCGCGTCTCGCACGGGAATGGGACGTACGTGGCACGGCCGCGAGGTGGCGCCGCGACTCTGACGTATGCGTTTCTCAACGCGTCCACGACGGAGCTGGCCGAGATGCGGGCCGCCATCGACCGTCACGTGCCGATCGTGGTCGCCCGCGCCGTGGCAGACGGCCCACGGCCGCGCCTTCTGCGAACGCTATCGGAAATCAGCTTCCTTGCTGGTGAGCGAGCGATGGCGCGCCACATCGGGCCGGAGCACTACCTGCGCGCCGATCTGGCATTCCACGAGGCGATCATTCGATCGGTCCGGGGACTGGAAGTCACGCGCGAGGTGTACGTGAGCATCGGCGAGAGGCTCGGTCCGGCGCTCCTGGGAGTTGCGGATCTCATCGCCGCGGACCAGGGGCTGGACGGTGCGCACCGGCAGCTCGCGGCAGTCATCCTTGGCGGCAGCGCCATGGCTGCCGAACGCCTGGCACGTGACATCGCCGAGCGCGAGCTCCGCCCGCTGGCGGCGCAGCCGCTGGGATAGGCTACGGACATGCCACAGATCCATCTGCGCGCCGAGGAGGGCGACTACGCGCCCCTCGTCCTCCTGCCCGGCGATCCGAATCGCGCGCGCCGCATCTCCGAGCGCTTCGACGAGGGCAGCGTCCGCCAGGTCAACGAGCACCGCGGGTTGCTCGGCTTCACCGGAACGTACCGCGGGGTGCCGGTGAGCGCGCAGGCCACCGGGATGGGCACGCCAAGCACATCCATCGTCGTCGAGGAACTACTCCGGCTGGGAGCGCGACGGCTGATCCGCGTCGGCACGTGCGGCGGGATCGGCATGGGAATCGGTACCGGTGACCTCCTCATCGCCACCGGCTCCTGCCCGGTCGACGGCGCGACGCACACCTACCTTCACGGGGAGGCATATGCCCCGGTCGCCGACTTCGACCTGACCCGAGCCCTGGTCGACGCCGCCGCCGAGGCGGGCGTCCCGGCCCAGACCGGCCTCGTCGCCTCGGTCGACGTCTTCTACAACCCCGATGACGACTATGCGAAGCGCTGGCGGGAGCGTGGCGTCCTCGCCTTCGAGATGGAGGCATCGGCGCTGTTCTTCCTGGCCGCGCGCGCCGGGGTGCAGGCGGCGTGCGTGCTCACCGTCAGCGACGTCCTGTCCGAGGAGGTCAGCGTCGAGGAGAGCTACCTTCCACTCGAGGAGTTGGAGCGGGCCATCGAGCGCATGTTCGACGTCGCGCTCATTGCGGGTACGGGGGGCTTCCGCGACTAAAGCGGCATCGGTTCTGCGGTATCCTCGGGTCGCTCGAAGGAGGCCACGACGCCATGACCGATACGATCTCGCGCGCCGCCGCGAACCAGGCCGGCGCGGTCATCAACCCGAACGCCGCCGCCGAGGCGCAGGACTTCCTGCCCCTGAAGGGCAT
>DATKCV010000052.1:0-14181 GCA_035513015.1 Gemmatimonadaceae bacterium | reverse complement strand
CGCTGCGACCGAATACGAAGAACTCCACGCCGGCATCGCCATAGCCCTTGCAGAAACGCGTGTGGTTGGCCGCACCCTCGTCGCCGAATTGGGCCACCGCCGTCCCACGAGTCGTAGTGGGCGGAGAGAATGATGTACTCGTCAGGCTTCTCCGACCCCCTGATCTCGGCGATCGTGTTGAACGCCGGGACGTCACCGAGGAACTGCGCATCGGCCTCCAGCCGCAGGCGCGGGCCCTGACCGTTCTCGGCCAGCCTCCAGACGAGCCCATAGTCCTCGCAGCTGACGTCGATCACCGGCAAGCGCTCCGTGCGGGCGTTGAAGATCTTGTTGACGCCCCATCCGTTGGACCAGTAGGACTGGATGATCCCCGCCGCGCCGGCACGCTCGAGCCGCGTGGCGAGCTCGCGCTGGGCGAGCCCGATCCGCTGCTGGGGCGTCGCGCCTTCACCGAGTCCGGTGCCGACCACCCTCGCGTTCCATGCACTCGTCGCCTCGGCGCGTTGCCGCTGGATTCCCTCGACCGACTCCGCCGTGCCGAACTCTTGCCAGTTGCCGAGCGGCCGGCAGCTCGGTTGCGCCGACGAAACGAGCACGAAGTTGCCGCGCGTCTGCGGAAGCCACGACTCGAGCTCGGCGGGGGAACTGAAGGCCGGGAGCGTGATCGCCCGTCCCTCGACGCGTCCGCGCGTCCCGGGACTCCACGCCAGCATCATCGCCTCGAGCGACCGCACGCGCGGCGCGATCAGATCGAGATGCGTGATTCCGCGGCGCCAACCGCGCCACGTCCCGTACTGCTCGTTGCGCGCCGGGATTCCCCAGCTCTGAAACATCGCCACGGCCCAGTCGTTCGCCGCCTTCTGGCCCGGCGATCCGGTGAGACGCGGACCGATGGAGTCGGTGAGCGCCTGTGCCAGCCGCTCGGCGCGCGAGCTCTCCATCCCCTCGGTCCACATCGCGCGGATCACCGGGTCGTCGGTCGGGAACTGCGGCCCCCGCGGGCCCTGTCCACGCCCGCCGCCGAACTGCTGGGCATCGAGCGGAGCGGCGAAGATCGCGGCGATGAGGGCGATCAGCATCGAGCTGCGGGTCACGATCGGGCTCCTGGGTTGGTCATGTCGATGTACGCGCGGGAATCGACGAGCGTTCACTCTGCCTCGTCAGCCTTCGACAACCGGAACACGCGTCCGCTCTGCGACAGCACGTAGAGCTCCCCGGCCGCATCGACTCCGAACGAGAGCACGCGGCCGACGAGCGCGGCGAAGGGCCAGTCCCGTTGCTGCGTCGCCGCACCGCCGGCGTAGCGGAAGCTGCGGATGAACCCGAGGCAGTAGTCCGCATAGAAATAGTGGCCGACGATGTCGGGCAGCTCCGAACCGCGATACACGTGTCCACCGGTGATCGAGCACGCTCCACCCTCGTGCGGATAGACGAGCACCGGCAGCATCAGACCGCTCGTGTCACAGTTGGTGGCCTGTGGGTAGCACTCGTTGCCCTCCATGATGTTCCATCCGTAGTTCACGCCCGGCGCGGCGGCGGCGACGACGTTCACCTCCTCGAGCCGGCTCTGTCCCACGTCCGCGACGTACAGGTTCCCGGACGGCGCATCGAACGCGATCCGCCACGGGTTGCGCAGCCCGTAGGCCCAGATCTCATCCCTTGCACCAGCCTCGCCGGCGAACGGATTGTCGGACGGGATCGCGTACGGCGTGCCGCCGTCGACGTCGAGCCTGAGCAGCGCGCCGAGCAGCGTGTTCCGGTTCTGGCCGTGCCCCAGGGGATCACCGCCGTCGCCGCCATCGCCCATGGCGATGTAGAGCATGTCATCGGGGCCGAACAGGATGTGGCCGCCGTTGTGATTCGGGAACGGCTGCGATTGCTCCAGAATGAGCAGTGCCGACTGCGGATCCGCCACCTCGGGGTCGGTGGATACGCTGAACCGCTCGACGTAGGTCGTACCGCCCGCGCCGGTGTAATTGACGTAGAAGAAGCCGTTCTGGGCATAAGCCGGGTGGAACGCCATGCTCAGCAGCCCGCGCTCGCCGCCGCTCGTAACCCGCGTCGCGATGTCGAGGAAGGGCGCCGCCAGGAGCACACCATCCTTCACGATCCGGATGCGGCCGGGCTGCTCGACGATGAACAGCCGCGGGTCGCCCGCCGGCGAGACGAGGTGGAGCGGATTGGAGAGCCCGCTCGCCACCTCGCGCATCGTGACGGCGGTGGGAAGCGGCGGCGGCGCGATCGAGCCGCCGCCGCATGCTCCGAGCGCCGCAAGCAACGACGCCAGGAGCCCGCGCCACGGCGCGTGCGTCACCAGGTCACCGTACGCTCCGCCACGCCGCCGCGCGTGCTGAGCAGCCGCAACGTGGCTCGCCGATCCTCGGGCCGCGTACCGGCGCGCACCCGAATGGTCACCACCCGGGTCTCGCCGCCGTCGAGCCAGAACTCCGGTGCCGACCCGACCTGCCGCGTCGACTGACCTGCCTGACCTCCCTGACCTCCCTGACCTCCGCGTCCGCCGGCGAGCATGATGCGGTCCGGCCGCACGATCTTGACCCGCTTCGCCTGCTCGAGCGCCGTCGGCAGCCGGCCGGTATTGCGCACCGTGACCCGGATCTCGTGCGTGGCCGAGTCCCTGGGCGGCGCCGACGCGGCCACCACCTGTGATACGGTGGCGTCGACGATCTCCACCCTCGGCAGCGACTGCGCCATGTAAAGATTGAACATCGCCTGCCGCCCGGCCCACCGCTCGAGAACCTGCGGCGGTCCGTTCTGCGAGAAGAACTTCGGGTTGTAACCGCCGATCTCCACCTCGCCGAGCTGCGGGTGGTTGAACTTCGTCCACGGCTTGAAGCAGGTTCCGCCGAACTCCTCGTCGCAGTAGCGCAGGACCTCGTACTGATCCACCGTGCCGTCGCCGTTGTAGTCGCGCTCGCGGCCGCCGTTCCACAGCTCGTCGCCGTACCAGACCGCGCCGTACCAGAAGTAGCCGAAGTCCGGCGAGTGTCCGAACAACGGGTTCGGGCGCAGCGTGTCGCCCTCCGCGTTCACGATCCGACCGCGGGTGGCGTAGGTACGGTACACGTTCCCCGCCCACGGGTACTCGGTGATCGACATGCCGACCGAGTCGAAGTGCTGGAGGTGCCGGAGGTCGGACGGGAAGACACACTCCTCGTCGTCGCACGTCGATGGGCCGCGGAGGTGCATCGGCACCGACGTGTCCATCGTGTTGACAACGCCGACGTTCGGATGGCGCAGCAGCCAGTCGAACACCGCCCGCGTCTCCGGCTCCGACAGCGGATAGGCCCCGGCCCCGAACTGCGTGTAGCCGCGCCCGGTCGCGTCGAGCCCGGGCTCGGGCCGCCAGTTCATGGGATAGTTGCGGTGCAGGTCCAGCCCGCCGACGCCGTCCTCGTTGTACCGGCCATCGCCGTCGTTGTCGATCCCTTCCGGGTAGACCATGTAGTCGCCGGTGCCGTTCGGCACGCGGCGCATCAGCCGCCGGCTGCGGTCCTGCGGATCGATGGTCCAGTCGCCCTGGTTGCGGCCGACGAGCTTCCGCATCTGCCGAACGTAGCCGTCGCCGTCGAGGTCCTCGCCCGGATCCTCATCGAGCAGCCCATCGCCGTCGTTGTCGATCGGCCGTACCGAGCTCCGGTTCGTCTGGGCGGTCAGCTTGTAGAGGTCGGCTCCGTCGGGGTTGTTGGACGGGCGGATGTAGATCGCCTTCTCATCGAGGAGCTTCGTCACGCCCTCGTCCTTCCCGTAGCGGTCGAGCAGGTACCAGACGAGGTAGAACGCCGATTCGGTGGCGGTGATCTCGCCCGAGTGCCGCCCGCCCTCGAAGAACGCGGCCGGCTTGTCGGTGTGCGCGCCGGTCTGCTTGTTGGTGAGCGTCACCTGGAGGATCGGCACGCCGCCGAAGCTCTCGCCGACCGAGTACAGGTCCACGAGGTTCGGGTGCTCCTTCGCCCACTTCCTCATGAACCACTCGATCTCCTGGCGCGTGTGGTAGTGCTGCCAGTCGATCTGGCCGGGGACGAGCGGCTGCATCTCCGGGTAGAACGTCGCCGGGAAGGCGCTGGGGCCCGACCGCGTGCCCGGGATCAGGATCATCTTCTTCGTGGTGTCCTGGGCCGGGAACGGGGGGAGCACGTCGACATTGATCGGCGTCTGCGCGGCGCCGGCGGATGCGAGGGCGAGCGAAGCGAGCAGCACGCCGCGGAGGGCTGAAGGTCGGGTCATGACACGGGCGGGTGGGAGGAGCGGGCGCGGATGATCTGAAGGCGATATTACTCCCCGGGCGGGTGGGTCGCCAGAAGGAGAAGACCGATGGGAGGCTCGACGAGCGCAGCGCATGCAAATGCACCGCGCTCGTCATCCGCTGCCGCTATCGGTGTGCGTCGTAGCGAACGACGATCGGCACGTCATCGGCATCCAGCCGTGTTCCCCAGATGGCAGTGCGTTCGGCTTCGAACACCGTGACCGCGTAGGGAAGGACGACTCGATCAACTGGCATGCCCTCGGAATCGAGCACGGTCCACACGACGTCGGGGCCACCCGTCAAGGGCCCTCGCAGCCACACCGAACCGTCGCGTCCCAGGACAGCGTCGGTGACTGCCGGATAGTAGCGCGGGAGCGATATCCCCCTGCGGATGCTCGCCTCGGCCGCAGGTCGATTCGCGAAGGTATTTCGGCCGACCTGCCAATCGATCAGATTGGCCATGAGCGTATCCACGTGACGTCGACTAGCGGAGAGTGGTTCATAGGGTATCGTCCTGGTCCAGGCGACGGCGCCCTCCGATGTGTACTTCGTGATTCGAAAAGTCGCGCCAATCGGTTCCGCGGCGAGCGGGCGCGTCACGATGAGGAAGCCTCGGCCGCTTGCCGCAACTCGCAGGATCGGATCATCACTGAACGCCTCGGTGAGCCGCGTCGGCCACAGTGCCCTATGCCCGCCGGCAGCCATCGGAAACACAATCGTGTGCTTGTCGGTCGAGATGGTTGTGATCAGTGTGTGGGCGCTGCCGGCCCGGTCCGTCAACAGCACGGGAACCTCACGCGGTAGGCCGGCTAGGATGTCATTCGAGCTGAGGGCGCCGGCCTCCAGCACGCCCCAACCAGCCAACACCCCGATCGGACGCACGCTCAGACGGTGAAGAGCCGGTGTGAACCGAATCGTTTCCGACGACGTTCCATCCAGGCTGAACATCGTGAAGCGGCGCTGGGGAACATCGAAGACCCACAAAGTGTCACCGAGTAGTCCCATGCGCGAGATCGCCTGGAACTCACCGGGACCTGCGCCCCTTCGGCCGATCGTCCTCACGGGCGACCCTTTCTGATCCACCACCCGGATCAGGTACTCCTGGGGCTGGGCGATGAAGATCTGCCCAGCCTGGTCTACGGCGAGCGCCGGGACACTCGTGACGTCCGCGCGCGTTTCGGCCGCGCCCCCGAACTGCAAGGTGAGTGTCATTGGGCGGGGACTTTCCTGCGCCAGCCCGGCATGCGCCATCAATGAGAGCATCAGCACGCTGCGGGCGGCGTGCGACGCGGTTGTTCGATGGACCTTTCGGTTCATGGACATTGCTCGGAGCAGCACCCGAAAGCGTTGGATCGGGTCGGCGGGGACCAAACGGCCACACCAGCGCATGCTTCCCCCCGGTGAACGTCGCTGTCTTCCTCGTCTCGCTACCTCTACTGTGAGACGTCGACCGAAATGCAATGGTTGTCTCACGCACGATTGAGTGCGTCGGCGGCGCGAACCAGCGGACCGGGGCTAGTGACAGGCGGGCGGGATCGAGTCTGCCCCCGAGTACACGAGCACGTTGGGGAGCGGCTCATGCCGAACACACAGATACCGATCGCTGCCGACATCCGCCAGCCAGCTCCTGGAGGGCGTCGTCCGTGATTCGGGGTCTCGTCGGCCGAGCAGTCTGTACTCGTAGGCCGCGTAGGTGTAGGGCCGGTCACTCGCTGGCCGCACACCAAGTTGCACCATCAGCGTCCGGTCACGCAGCTCGCGAAGAGCGAGTATCACGTGCTGATGGCCTTCGGGCAGGAGGAACACTCTGCGCATGGTCGTACCGCCAATGACGCCCCTCGATCTCGACGTGTCGCCGCTCACGCCGTCAGGCGAACAGAGTCCGAGGCCGGCAGACCCCGATTAGTCCGCCCCCACCTCCGCCCGCCCACTCCCCAGCGCCGGCACCGGATACCCGCCCGGCGACTCCTCCGCCGCCTCACGCTTCCCGAGCACGAACTCCCGCAGCCTTTCACCACCCGTGTTGAGAATCACGTACGCGCTCGGCACCACGAACAACGTGAGCACCATCGACACGGCCAGCCCGCCCACGACCGCGATCGCCAGCGGCCGCATCAACTCCGACCCCTGCCCGAGTCCGATCGCCAGCGGCAGCATCCCGCACATGGTCGTCAGCGACGTCATGATCACCGGCCGCAGGCGCACCGTCCCCGACTCCACCACCGCGTCGAACATCGACAGGCCGCGATGTCGCGCCTGTTCGATGTACTCCACCAACAGGATGGCGTTGTTCACGACGATTCCGGCCAGCAGGATGACCCCCAGCAGCACCGGCGCGCTCATCGGCGTCCCGGTGAGTCGCAGCGCGAGCCCGACGCCGACCAGCGATAGCGGGATCGCCATCAGGATCACGAACGGGTTGATCAGGCTTTCGTACTGCACCGCCAGCACCACGAACACGAGGAAGATCGCCAGGAACACCACCAGCGCGAGCTGCCGGTTGTTCTCCCGGATCGCCTCCTCCTCGCCGCCGTAGAGCACCCCGTAGCCCTCCGGCATCTCGAGCGCCGCCAGCCGGCCGCGGATCGAGTCGTTGACCACGCTCACCGCGGCCACCTCGGTCACCACGTCGCCGGTCACGCGCACGACACGGCTCTGGTTCTCGCGCCGGATGTTGGTCGGACCGATCGCCGTGTAGACACGCGCCACGTCCCGCAGGTACACCGGCGAGCCGCCGCGCTGACCGGGGAACAACGCGACCTCGCCGATCGCTTCCGGACTCGTGAACCGCGCCCGGGGCAGCATCACTCGTATGTCGTACTCGCGGTTTCCGTCGGTGTACCGTGTGGCGATCGCTCCATCGAGCGCGGTGCGGACGGTCTGCCCCACCTGCTGAACGCTGAGGCCGAGATATCCGGCCCGCTCGCGATCCAGCTCGATCGCCAGTTGCGGGCTGCCCTCGTCCTGCGAAGCCTCGACGCGGTCCAGCCCCGGGATTCCGGTGATCGTCCGCATGATCTCCTCGGCCTTCGAGCGGAGCATCACGAGGTCCTCGCCGTACACGGTCAGCGCCACGTCGCTGCCCGAGATCGACGTGCGCAGCCCGCGGATCCGCGGCGGCCGCACGAACACACGCGCGCCGGCGAAGCCGCGCTCGGTCACCTTCGCCTGCATGTCGGCCACCCACGACTGCGCCGTGAAGTCGCGCTGCGTCACCGGAACCAGCCGTACGTCCAGCGAGCCGCGGCCGCCGCGTGCCGCCGTGCTGGCGCCGAACAACGAGCCGCCGGCGGTCGAGAACACGCTCTCCACGCCCGGCATCTGGCGCACCATCTCCTCGAGCTCGAGCGCGATCCGGTTCGTGTGATCCGGCGGGATCCCCGGCGGCAGGCTGATCCCGACCGACACGCCGCCGTCGTCCACCGACGGCAGGAACTCGTTCCCCAGACCACGCACGAGGAGCGCCGCCACCACCAGGGCGGCGAACGCCGAGCCGAGCACCGCCCACCTGAACCGCAGCGAGGCGCCAACGGCGCGGCGGTAGCCGGACCGCAGCGACTCGAACCCGCTGTCGAACGCCCGCGCCGGCAGCGACCGGTCGAACCCGCTCGTGAACCGGACCTTCGTCAGCTGCGCCGTCAGCATCGGCACCAGCGTCAACGCCACCAGCAGCGAGGCCATGATCGCGAACGAGATGGTCAGGATCAGCTCGCGGAAGATCAGCGACGCCAGCCCGCTCACCAGAAGGAACGGCAGCACCGCGGCGAGGTTCGTCGTCGTCGCCGCCACCACCGCGCTCTGCACCTGCGACGCCCCCTCGTGCGCCGCCAGCACCGGATCCTCGATCCCCTCGTCCCGCTTCCGGAAAATGTTCTCCAGCATCACGATCGCGTTGTCGATCAGCAGCCCCACGCCGAGCGCGAGCCCGCCGAGCGACATGATGTTGAGCGTCAGCTTGAAGAACCCCATCAGCGCAAAGGTCGCCATGATCGCGATCGGTATCGCCAGCCCGATGATCAGCGTCTTCCGCAGCGACCGCAGAAAAACCAGCACGACGAGCATCGCCAGCGTCGCCCCGAACATCGCTGCGTTGCGCACCGAGTTGACCGAGGCGCGGACGAAGTCCGCCTGGTTGTTCACGATCTGAAAGTTCAGGTCGGCGGGGATGAACCCGTCGCGCGACAGGCGGTCGATCCGCGCGTGCACCTGGTCGGCGATCCCGACCGTGTTTCCATCCGGCTGCTTTCGCACCGACACCTTCACCGCCGGCACCCCGTCGAGCCGGACCCACATCCGCTGTTCCTGATGCGTGTCGCGCACCTCGGCGACTTCAGTCAGCGGGACCCGCCGCCCGCCGCCGACGTTCAGCAGGAGCGAGCGGACCTCGTCCACCGACCGGAACTTCCCCTCCGTCCGGCCTACCAGCTCGAGATCCGCGCCGGTGACCCGGCCCGCGGCGACGTTCTGATTGGCCGCCCGGATCGCGTCGATCACCTGCGACACGGCGAGCCCGTAGGAACGGAGCCGCTCCTGGTCGAGCAGCACCTGCACCTCGCGCACCAGGCCGCCCGACACGTCCACCGAGGCCACGCCATCGATCGACAGCAGCTGCGGCCGCAGACGGTCCTCGGCCCACGCCCGGAGCGACACCGCATCACGGTCGCTGGAGGAGAACGCAACCTCGTACACGGCCATCTGCGACGGATCGAACTTGAAGATCGTCGGCGGATCGGCCTCGGCCGGCAGTCGCGCCCGCGCGCGGTCGAGGTTCTTCGACGCGTCCTGGAGCGCGAAGTCGATGTTCGTGCCGTAGCGGAAGTGGAGATTCACTCCCACCCGCCCTTCCTCGACCTCGGTCTCGATCCGCACGATGTTCTCGGTCACCGACAGCGCCGCCTCGAGCGGCTTGGCGACAGTCTCCTCCAGCACCTGCGGCTCGACCCCAGGGTAGTTGACCCCGGCTCGAATGTTGGGATAGACGATCTTCGGCAGCAGGTCGAGCGGCAACCGCGCCGTCATCACGGCGCCGATCACCAGGACGACCAGCGTCAGCATCACCGTCCCGACGGGACGGCTGATCGACCAGCTCGAGGGTCCGCGATGCTTGTCCGTGTTCACGGTCACCTCCTGCCCGGGCTCGGGCACGTCGCGAGGCCCGCTCATGGGGCGCTCCCCGGCACCGAATCACGCACCGACAGATTGCTGATCCGGGTAGCCGCATCGCCGCCGACGCGGGGCGCCGTCGGCCCGGTCACGCGCACCTCCGCGCCGTCGCGCAGCGTCGCGTTCCCGGCCACCACCACCATCTCGCCGCCCTCCAGGCCGCTCACTATCTCCACCCGTCCCTCGGAGACGAGCCCCGTCGACACGGGGCGCCGAACGGCGCGCCCGTCCCGAACCAGGAACACCGCGTGCGCGCCCGAGGCGCCGACCAGCGCCCCCTGGGGAACGAGCACCACATCACGCCGGCGGTCGAGGTCGAACGTGACCCGCGCCAGAAACCCTGCGCGCGCCAGCCTCGCTCCCTCGCCGGTCAGCGCCACCTCGACCGGGACCAGTCTGGTCAGCGTGTCCGCCGAGGGGAACACCCGCCGCACCGTCGCCGGGAGCGGGCGCCCCGGTAGCGCATCGAGGGCGACGTTGACGTCCTGCCCGATGCGAACCGACAGCACATCGAGCTCCGAGACCTGCACGCGCACCAGCATGGTCGACATGTCGGCTACCGTGAACAGCCGCGTCTGCGGCGCCACCAGGTCGCCCGCCTCGAGCCGCTTCTGAGTCACCACGCCGGTGATCGGCGCGCGGATCGTCGCGTAGCCGAGCCGGGTCCGGAGCTGCTCGGTCTGCGCCTGCGCTGCCCGGTAGGCGGCCCGGTCGCGGTCGAACTCGGCCTCGGTGATCACCCCGCTCTGACGGAGGAGTGTGGACCGCTCGAAGGTGTTCTTCGTGACCTCCAGCGAGGCCTCGGCGCTGCCCATCTGGGCCTCGAGCTCGCGGGCATCCAGCCGGGCAAGCACCTGGCCTTCGCGCACCAGGTCACCTTCCTGGACGTTGACGGCGAGCAGCGCGCCGGCCAGCTGGCTGTTGACACCGATGCTGCGCACCGGTTCGCTGAGCCCGGTCACGGTCACACTGCGGGAAACGGTTCCCCGCTCCGCGGCCGCGAGCTCGACGGCCGTCGGCGGTGGTCCGCTCGCCTGCTGCGATCCCGCCGCCGAGGCATCGGACGTACCGCCGCCACCGCAGGCCATCGTGGCGCCGGCCATTCCCGTGAGGAAGAGCACGCGCCCCCACGTCCCACCACCCTGAAATACCATCGGCATTCGCGCACGTCCTCCGAGCAGCCCGCCGTCTCCGGCGAACGTTGTCGTCAGTGTCATCGCGGCCGCGCTGGCCGCGCTGCTTCCCGCTCCCGCTCCCGCTGGCGCTCCCCTTCCCGGTCGCGCTCCCTCGACCGACGTCGCTCGGCGCGGAGACTATCGTATCGTGCCCGCTGGCTGGCCGTCAGCGTGGCCTGAATCTCTGCCCGCGTCGAGTCCACGATCGCCCGCAGCCCGGGCTCGACCCGCGCCCAATAGGCATCGGTCTCCCGCCGTCCCCGCTCCAGCGCGCTGTCGATCCGCGCGCGCTGGCTCGGGCTGAGATCGAGCCTCGCGAAGAGCATGGCCTCGAACCGGCCGTGCGGGCCCCGGTCGCCGAGCAGTTGCGCGGGAGTGCGTCCGGCCTGCTTGTGCTCGCCACGCCGGATGACCGTCCGGTCCATGGCAAAACCCGCCGCCACCCCGGCGATCAGGGTGAGGGCGAGGATCAGAATGCCACGGAGCGCGAACCGCCAGTTGCCGTCAGCCACCGTAATCTATCCCGGAAGGGACCGTGGAAATCGTCGCGACACCCGTGCCGGCCCGGTTACTCGTGCCCATGTCAGAACCCGTCCTCGACGGCGCTGACCAGATCGACCATCGTCGGCCCGCGCCCCTCGGAGAGCCATTCGCGCACCGGCTGCTCCAGCTGAAGCGCGTCGTAGAGATCGGCTGTCGCGACCGGCACGGCCTCGGCCGTGCCGCTTCCGAGCAGCAGCGCGGCAACCGATGCGGCCGTGATCAGCGCCGACGCCGCGATCACCGGACGTCTCCACATGCCCACCAGCACCAGCACGCCGCGCGCCGAACGACGCGCACGCAACCCGGAAGCCGCGCGCGCCATGATCGCGGCCACCAGCAGCTCGCGCCGCTCCGGTTCCAGCTCGATAGACGAAAGATCGAGCCGCTCCTCGTGCATCTCAGCCCTCCAGCAGTTCCGTGCCCAGACTCGCCCGCATGGCCCGTCGCGCGTGAAAGAGGTGCGCCCGGACCGTTCCCTCCGCCACGCCGATCAGCGCCGCGATCTCGCGGTGCTTCCATCCCTCCACATCGTGCAGCAGCAGGACCTCGCGCTGCACATCGCTCAGCGTCGCCATCGCATCCACCAGCCGCCGGCGCAGCTCGTCGCGTTCCGCGCTCCGCCCCGGGTCCACCGCAGCGCCATCGGCCCGCATATCGTCGTGCAGCTCGTCCGTCGCCCGCACCCGCCGCCGCCGCCGCACGTCGTGCGCATGGTTGCGCACGATCGCCAGCAGCCACGGCAGAAACTTCGCCGGTGGATCGAGATCATCGAGCCGTCGGGACGCCCGAAAGAACGCTTCCTGGACGACATCCTCGGCGTCCTGGGCATCTCCGGTCACGGCCAGCGCGGCACCATACGAAACGCGCAGATGCCGGCGAACCAATGCCTCGAACGCCCCGACGTCCCCCTCGCGCGCCCGGACCACCAGCTCGGCATCGGTATCGTCGGCCATGGGGATTACGTGATGAAACGCATGAGGGGGTCGAAACGTTAGCGCGTACCGCTAACGATAGCCGATCGGCCGCTGAACCCGCTGTCCATCTACCCCGCGAGGCGACCGACCCCGGGCAGGTAGACCCACGACGCCTCTGACCCGCGCCGCCGTCACGCCGTTGCCACCCAGCCCGCCTCCTTCAATGACACGTAACGCAGTCCATGCCGTTGCCGCTCCCGCAACCGCAACCGCTCCCGCAACCGCAACCGCAACCGCGGCACGGGTCATTGATCGAACGGCGGGATGAGTAGCAACGGCGGGACGGCGTTTCGAGTCAACTGCGTGGGTGTGTGATGAGTGAACTGGTGGGCCCGGCTTCGCCCCTGCCGCTTCCGGTCCTTCCGCCCCTCCACATCCCCCACCATGATATCCGACAGCGATTTCCCCCGGTCAGCCGTATGCCTGATCGGTACGTTCTCTCCTCTTCCCGGCTTCCCCGAGCAACCATGCGACCCCTCACCCTGCGTCGCGGCATCGCGGTCCTCGCGGCCGTGCTGTGCGCCGCGCCCCTACCGCTCCTCGCGCAGCGACGGACGCCCGACGTCTATGCGATCACCAACGCGCGGATCGTCCCGGTCTCCGGCCCGACGCTGGAGCGCGGGACGATCGTCGTCAGGAATGGCCTGATCGCGGCCGTGGGCGCGAACGTGGCCGTGCCGGCCGATGCGAGGCAGATCGACGGCGCCGGCTTGACGGTCTATCCCGGTTTGATCGATGCCGCGAGCACGATCGGCATCCCCGCGCCGCGCCCGGCGGCCGGCGGCGGGCCGGGCGGCGGAGGGGGTTCGCCTGGGGGCGGGTTCGGCGGCGGAGGCGCCGCCGCCGCGGCCCAGCTGGCGTCGATGAGCTCGCCCGGATCCACCCAGCGGCCCGGGCTTCAGCCCGAAGTCGTCGCCGCCGACCTCCTCGAGGCCGGGGGCGAACAGATCGACGCGGCGCGGAATGCCGGAATCACCGCGGCGCTGACCGCTCCCCGCACCGGGATCTTCCAGGGACAGTCCGCCTTCATCATGCTCGGCGGCGAGGAGCCGCACGAGATGATCGTCCGCACACCGGTCGCGCTCAACGTCGCCTTCACGCCGCTTCCCGGCGGGTATCCGGGCTCGCTGATGGGCGTCTTCTCCTCGCTCCGGCAGATCCTGCTCGATGCCCAGCACTACGCGCAGATTCAAGCGATGTACGCGCGCGACCCGCGCGGCATCCGGCGGCCGGCGGCCGACAAGTCGCTCGAGGCACTCCAGCCCGTGCTGCGACGGGAGATCCCGGTGATCATGTTCGCCGATCAGGAGCGACAGATCCGCCGTGCGCTCGACCTGGCCGCCGAATTCAACGTTCGCGTGATCATCGCCGGCGGTACCGAGGCGTGGAAGGTCGCCGACCAGTTGCGCGCCGCCAGCGTCCCGGTGATCGCGACGCTCAACTTCCCGCGGCGCACCAGCGCGCCGTCGGCCGACGCCGATCCGGAGCCGGTGCGGGTGCTGCGCGAGCGCGTCGAGGCGCCGCAGAACGCCGCGAAGCTGCACCAGGCGGGCGTGCGGTTCGCCTTCACGTCGGGCGGACTGTCCAATCCCGCCGATTTCCGTCTCAACGCCGCGCGCGCGGTCGAGGCCGGGCTGCCCGCCGAGCAGGCGCTGCGGGCGATGACCATCGTGCCCGCGGAGCTGTACGGCGTCGCCAACCGCCTCGGTACGCTGGAAGTCGGCAAGGTCGCCAACCTCACGGTCGTGCGTGGCGATCTGTTCGACCGTGAGGCTCGCCTGACCCATGTGTTCGTGGACGGCCGCCCGACCGAAGTGCGTGCACCGGCCGCCGGCGGTCAGCGCGGCGCGGGCGGCGGCGGTCCGGGAGCCGGCCGCGGCGCGGGCGCCGAAGCGCGCGCCGCCAGCGCCGAGGGGTCGTGGTCGGTCGAGGTCACCATCGCCGAGCAGAACGTCCCGATCACCATTCAGCTCCAGCAGAGCGCCGAGCAGCTCCGCGGCACGATTCAGGGCTCGTTCGGCTCGGCGGAGATAGCAGACGGCCGCATCAATCCGGACGACAC
>DATKCV010000051.1:0-2327 GCA_035513015.1 Gemmatimonadaceae bacterium | reverse complement strand
CTGAGCGACCTGCTCTTCATGCTCGCCCGCCTCCAGAACGAGCGCGCCGGCCGGCCGGAGGAGCGCTGGGAGACGCGCGCCGGGTGACCGGCCGGTGAACGACGTCCGCCGCGGCCTCGCGATGGCGGACCGGGTGGCGCGCGAGGCTGCGGCCGCGGGCGTCGACGATGCGGCCGTCGAGCGGCTGCGGATGGTGCTGGCTCTCGCGCTCGAACGCCGCCATGCCGCCGGCATGGACGAGGAGCACCCCGACTACCTGCACCCCGCGCGCACCGCGCTCATCCTGATCGAGGATGCCCAGGTCCGTGATGGCGACGTGCTGGCCGCCGCGCTCATGGTCGACTCCGTCACGCCCGCGCTCGGCCTCTCGGCCGCCGCGGACCGGGCGCTGGGTAGCGAACGTGTGGCCGCCCTCTTCGCAGAGTTGCCGGCGCACGGGCTGGAGCCGGACGAGCGGCGCGAGGCGCTGGTGGTGTGTGGCGACGACGCGCGTCGCATCGCGCTCGCGGAGCGCCTCGACCATGCCCGCCACCTCCACTTCCGGGACCGGTCGGCGTGGCGGTCGCTGCACGAGTCGGTCGTGCGTGCCGACCTGCCCGTGGCCGAGCACTACGAGCCCGCGCTCGCCCGGCGACTGCGCCGCTGGGCCGACGCGTTCGGCCGGCGCCGGCTGCGTGACGTGCCCGGCGTCGCCGAGTCCTGAGCCGGACGCAGGCCGCTACGGGCGGAGGAAGCGGAGTCTCAACCGGGCGGGCATCGGGACAGCGCTTGCGGGTCTCGCACGGTGGTTGCACTATGCACCGCTGGCCCCAACACGACGAGGATTCGAGGCTGATGCCATACATCATTGCCGAGCCCTGCATCGGGACCAAGGACGCGAGTTGCGTCGAGGTGTGCCCGGTCGACTGCATCTACGAAGGCGAGGACCAGTACTACATCCATCCCGACGAGTGCATCGACTGCGGCGCCTGCGAGCCTGAGTGCCCGGTCACCGCCATCTTCCCCGACACCGACGTCCCGCCCGAGTGGACGAACTACATCGAGAAGAATCGTGTCCGCTTCGCCTGACCCCCCTACATGACAAAGGCGCGCCACCCCTCTCGGGAGTGACGCGCCCTCGACGCATCCGCGGTGTTGCCGCTACTACAGTCCGGCGGCGCGGATGGCGTCCAGAGGCTGCCCCGCCGGCATGTCCTCACCGGCCGGCACCAGCTCGCCGGTCGGTTCCCTCTCCTGACGATTTCTCGTGAGGACGAGGCTCGCCGCGATCGCGGCAACGGCCAACAGACTGACACTCAAGGCGCGAATAGGAGCCTCCTTCCGAGGGTGGACGGTGCGACCCGTTCCTTCGCCGGGCCGGCGTCGCCGGGTTCGCACGTTCCATGCCCTCCAACAGCGGGTCAATAATGGCGCGAGAGCAGGCGCTTCTCGCCGCATCAGGAACGAATGATCGCCTTGCGAAATGACATTTCTTCGCGTATTGCGGTACCACCGTCGTAACGGTTCGTGACAGCATGCGGCGACGCGACCAGAGGACGATCCGGTGTCGTTCGGCGGGGACGCCTGGCCGCGGTCGAGCGTCGGCGCGTGTGGAGCCGGTGGATCGCACGCAGGCGGGGTGGCGCGACGAGCGTCGCGGCCGAGGCGGTGGTATCGCGCGTGGGCGGGTGGGCCGAACGAGCGGCGTGGCACGAGCGGCGCGAGCGAACCCGGTGGATTGCCCGCTCGGTGAGGGTCGCGACCGCGAGTGGGCAATCCACCGGTCCATACCCAGTCGATTGCCCGCTCGGTGATCGCCGCAGCCGCGAGTGGGCGATCCACCTGTCCATACCCCGTCGATTGCCCACTCGGTGATCGCCGCAGCCGCGAGCGGGCGATCCACCGGGCGACACGCCGGATCCCCTCGAGAACCTCCGCGCCGAGGCTCAGCTCTCCGTGGATCCCGACCCCTGCGCGAGCGAGAGAGCCAGCCGGACGACGAGCGCTTCCGGTTCGCGCACGATCTGCCGCCAGGTAACGCGCATGACGCGGTAGCCCGCCGTGACGAGGTCGTGGTCGCGGCGACGGTCGTGCTCGAAAGCGCGCTTGGACGAGTGAAACGCGAAGCCGTCGACCTCGACGATGAGCCGTTCGCGACGCCAGAGGAAATCGACCTCGAACCCCGTGGTGATCACGTTGAGTTCGGGGACGCGGATCTCGGCCTTGCGAAGCAGACCGAGCAGGCGCTCCTCGGCCTCGGAGCGTGTCAGTGAGAGGATCGAGTCCTCCTGGACGAACGGCCGCAGCCTGCGCGTGCCGCGTCGGCCGGGGTAGCGGAGGAGCAGCTC
>DATKCV010000050.1:0-2475 GCA_035513015.1 Gemmatimonadaceae bacterium | reverse complement strand
GCGCGCGCCGGCATCCCGCAGGTGGTCTCGCTCGGCGCGCTCGACATGGTGAACTTCGGCCCGCGGAACACGGTGCCGGAACGATTCGGCGGGCGGCGACTACACGTGCACAACCCGAACGTCACCCTGATGCGCACGACCCCGGACGAGTGCGCGCGACTCGGCGAGATCATCGCCGGAAAGCTGAACCGCGCCACCGGGCCGACGGCGCTCGTGATTCCGCTCCGCGGAGTCAGCGCGCTCGACCGCGAGGGCCAGCCCTTCCACGATCCGGAAGCCGACGCCGCTCTGATCGACTCCCTTCGCCGGACGCTCGACCCGAGGGTGAAGAGAATCGAGATCGACGCGCACATCAACGACCCCGCGTTCGCCGATGCGATCGCGGACGAGCTGCTACCGCACCTGGCCGGGCATGCGCATGCCGTTCATCAGTCGTGACGAGTCGCTGAGACGGCTGCGGGCGCGCGTGGCGGCCCGGGAGCCGATCATCGGGGCCGGCGCGGGAACCGGCCTCTCGGCGAAGTTCTGCGAGCGCGGGGGCGTGGACCTGATCATCATCTACAACTCGGGACGCTTCCGGATGGCCGGCCGCGGCAGCCTGGCGGGCCTGATGCCGTACGGCGACGCCAACGCGATCGTGGTGGAGATGGCGCGCGAGGTCCTGCCGGTAGTGCGCGATGTTCCCGTCCTCGCCGGCGTGTGCGGCACCGATCCGTTCCGCATGATGCGCGTGTTTCTCGCCGAGCTGAAGGCGATGGGGTTCGATGGCGTGCAGAACTTTCCGACGGTCGGACTCATCGACGGGGTCTTTCGCCAGAACCTCGAGGAGACCGGAATGGGCTGGGATCTCGAGGTGCAGATGATCCGCGAGGCGCGCTCTCTCGGGATGCTGACGTGTCCATACGTGTTCGATGCGGCGAGCGCACGAGCGATGGCGAAGGCGGGCGCGGACGTTCTGGTGGCGCACGTGGGGCTCACCACCAGAGGCTCGATCGGCGCCGAAACGGCCCTCACGCTGGAGGAAGCGGCGGAACGTGTGCAGACGATGTACGATGCCGCGCGGGAGGTGAGCGCCGACGCGATCGTCCTGTGTCATGGCGGCCCGATCGCCGAGCCCGCCGACGCCGAACGGGTTCTGCACCGGACCCGCGGCGTGGCGGGATTCTTCGGCGCGTCGAGCATCGAGCGCCTCGCGACCGAGCCGGCGATCGAGGAGCAGGCGCGCCGGTTCCGGTCCATCACGCTGCCGGCGGGCGATTCATCTACCGTCCGCTGATCGCGCGATGCGGTCCGGGCAGCGAAACCACCGTCTCGGTTCTCTCGTTGTCTACAGGAGCCCCCTGTCCATCACCGCCCACCGGCCGGAGCCGCCGCAGCGCACCGCCGTTGACCGGACCCGCATCCAGGTGCACTTTGTCGCCGAGGCGCCGAGGCGTTTGAGATTCCTATCCCCATCCAATCGCGGCCATGCACCACCGCGTTCGGTTTGCCCTGGCTCCGCTCACGCCGGTAACCAACGCAGAGCTGGCGACGCTGCGGTCGGAGCTCGCTCGCCAGAGCGGGGTGTCCGGCCTGGCCGGGACCACGGTCTGGGCCGCCGTGGACGACGGGATCCGGCCGGAGATCCGGCTCTTCCTGATCGGGCTTCTCGACGCCCGGCTCGGAGATGAGGCCGGAGCCGAAGAGAGCGCCCGCGCGCTCGAGGCCGTTACCGAATCCGGCGTCGCTGTCGCGGTCGAGATGGCGATCCTCTCCCCCTTCTATCCCGATCCTACACGCGATACCTCCGAGCGGAGCTTCTCGACTCGCTCGGCCACGGCCGGGCCGCGGTCGGCTCGTACACCTCCCTGACCGAGTACTCGGTGCACGACCTCATCTACCTCGCGCCGTCGCACCTGCGGCGAGCCGCGATCCACGAACGGCTGGGCGAGACGGAAAGGGCGGCCGAGAACTACAGACGGTTCATCGAGTTGTGGCGCGACTGCGACCCCGGCATGCGGCCGGCGCTGAACGGCGCCAGGCGGCGGCTCGCGCTCCTGGAAGTTGGCTGAGTCGACGAGACCCGTGCGAAGAGGGCGCTGATGGCCAAAGACACGCCGATCACGGAGGCGGTCGAGGACGCCGCGGGCGAGCGGCTGGGCGTGCGCCGGCGGGACCGACCGTCGATCTTCCGCGAGATCGCGGAAACGGCGGTCGACAACGGGCTACCGTACTGGACCGTGCTGGTGCTGTCGGGCGCGATCGCGACGCTGGGACTGGCGCTGGACAGCTCGGCGGTCGTGATCGGCGCGATGCTGGTCGCACCGCTGGTGGCGCCGATCGTCGGACTCGCGTTGGCGCTCGCTGTGGGGGATGCTCGGCTGGCCGCGCAATCGAGCGCCGTGGTGCTGGGCAGCACCGTGGCCGTGGTCCTGGTCGCGGCCGCACTGACGGCCGCGATCCCGTTCGAGACGATCACGGTCGAGATCTCGTCGC
>DATKCV010000049.1:0-2275 GCA_035513015.1 Gemmatimonadaceae bacterium | reverse complement strand
ACTTCGGATCCTACCACAGCGTGGACTCCAGCGACATCGCCTTCCAGATCGCCGGCTCCATGGCCTTCCAGAAGGTCGCCAACCTCGCCCAGCCCGTCCTGCTCGAGCCCATCATCGAGGTCGAAGTCATCACCCCCGAGGTCTACATGGGCGACGTCATCGGCGATCTGAACCACCGGCGAGGCAAGATCCTCGGCATGGAGCAGGACGGCGCCAAGACGAAGGTGAAGGCGCTCGTCCCGCAGGCCGAACTGTACAAGTACGCGACGACCCTGCGGTCAATCACCCAGGGTCGCGCCATGCACCGTCGCAAGCTGCACGGGTACGAAGAGGTGCCGCAGAACGTATCGCAGAAGATCATCGACGCGGCGAAGAGAGAGAAGCAAGAGGTGCACGCTTAGGCCTGGTTCTGAACGTGGGTACGGCGGGCGACTCACGGCGGGCGACAGTACGGCGGGCGACAACACGGCGGGGCGACGACATGGCGGGCGACGAACGGCGGGCTCTTCAAGGCGGGTTCTCGAGGCTGCCGGGTACCCTTGCGCCACGCAGCGGTGATCGATGCAACTCCGGGGACCGGGAACGGCATCCGAGGGGGGAACAGGGAGTTCGCGATGCCTGGCCTCGACAAGTCGGTTCCGTTCACCCTGCTGATCCTCGCGGTCGCCGCGTGTGGCGGTGATGCTGCCAGCGGGGGTGACGGGAGCTGGCGCGCGCAGCGTGACACGATTGGCGACACGGTCGTCGTGCGTACGCTTGAAGGGAGCGCCTGGGGCGGCGAGCCCACGCTCGTCGAGGAGCTGCGGATCGGCGCGCTCGATGGGCCGCCCGAGACCACGTTTGGCGGGATCGCGAGCCTCGCCGTCGATCCCGCTGGACGGATCCACGTCGTTGACGCCCAGGCGAAGACCGTGCGCGTGTTCGCCTCGAATGGAGCATATCTTCGCTCGATCGGCCGCGAAGGCCAGGGACCGGGGGAGCTCCGGCGACCGCACGGGATCGCGTTCCTCCCGGATGGCCGGCTGCTCGTCCGCGATTTCGACAACGCACGCATCAACGTGTACACGGAGGCGGGCGAGCCCCTCGACAGCTGGCCGATTCCCGGCGGATTCTCCCCCAGCCATCCGCTGCAGATCGATACCGCGGGACACACCTACACCCTGATCATCGCCGATCGGCTCGAGTCCATCGACTGGCGACTCGGGCTGCTGCATTTCGACGCGAGCGGAGCGATCGTCGACACGCTTCGCGTACCCGACTGGGAGTACGAGCCGCCGGATCTCACGGCCATCCGGCGCGCCGACGGACGGCAGGTCGGTTTCAGCCGCTACACCGTTCCCTTCACCGGAACCGAGACCTGGGCGTTCAGCCCCCTCGGCTACTTCGTCGGTGGCGTGAGCACGCGCTATGCGATCGACCTCTATAGCCGCGATGAGCCGGTGCTCCGCATCGAGCGGACCGTCCCGCCGGTCGCCGTATTGCCGGAGGAGCGGGCCGACCGCGAGCGCGTCGTAACCGCCGCCCAGCGCCGAGCCGAGCCTGGTTGGCGCTGGAACGGCCCACCGATCCCCGAACAGAAACCCCCGTTCCGCTCGGTCCGCGTGGATGACGACGGCCGCATCTGGGTAGACCTCTACCAGCGGGGCCGACTCCGCAACGACGCGGCCGAGATCCCGGATATCGAAGAAGACGGTTCCGCCCGCAGCCGGTGGACGCAGCCGCTCGTCTACGACATCTACGAGCCGGACGGCCGGTTGCTCGGAACGGTCCGGCTGCCCGACCGGTTCGACCTCCACGTCGCCCGCGGCGACCTCGTCTGGGGCGTGATCCGCGACGAATTCGACGTCGAGTACGTGGCGCGTTACCGACTGAATCCACCCCACCGCTGAATAACCAGGCATAACCCGCCGTGTAGTCGCCCGCCGTAAAGTCGCCCCGCAGTGCAGGCTATCTTGTCTTCGGTCTTTCTTCGGGTTACCATCCGACATGACTTCCGCCGTCCTGGATCTCCGCCGCTCCCTGGCCGCCCGGTTTCCCGATGCGCAGCCGCTGGTGTACCGGACCGCCGCCGCGCTGCCGATGGGGCTGCCCGAATTGGACGGGCTGCTACCGAACGGGGGGCTGCCACGCGGGCGGGTGACGGTGTGGGCGCCGGGCGGAGGTGCGACGGCGGTGCTGCGGTCCGCGTGCGCGGCGGCGGTGGTACGCGGGGAGCGGGCGGCGTGGGTGGAGGTGGGGGACCGGCTGGTGCTTTCGCCGGTGGGCGCGGGCGTGG
>DATKCV010000048.1:0-71131 GCA_035513015.1 Gemmatimonadaceae bacterium | reverse complement strand
CGGCCGCGCCCGTGCCGACGATGATCGCCGGTGCCCACGCGCCGGCCGTCGAGCGAGTCGCTGCGGACGACCTCGACGAGCGGCTCCCGCCAAACCGCACAACGATCCCGACGCGCTGCTCCAGCGCGCGTCCGAATCCCTGAGGGAGCGATGCCGCCGAGTCGGCGAACGGTATGCGCTGCCGTCCCTCGAGCTGAAGTGCGACGCGCGAGCCAAGCGGCATCAGGAGACTTCCACCGTAGCTCCACGCGGTCATCGATTCCATCTCGCTGTCCGGCACCCCTGCTCCGACCACGCCGAGCCCGACGAACGGCATCAGCGCGAGCCCGCCTCCGCCGGACCCGCCGAGCAGCCCGCCAAGGTCGAGCATCAGGTCCAGGTCCGCGGAGCCGACGAAGCGCCGTTCGTCGCCCGCCGGCGAGACGCCGACGCTCCGGAAGACCGGGCCGGCGGCTCCCGAGATCCGGAGTGCGAGCGGCCCCTGGGACGAGCGCAACTCGAGTCCGGCGAGGTTGGGGGTGTTCGGCAGGGAGGCATCGCGGGAGACGTAGACCCCGATGCCGCTCCCCGACTGCGCCTCGGCGGCCAGCGGGCAGAGGGCGGCTAACAGCACGAACCGTTTCATGATGGCACTCGCTTCAGGCGTTGCATGCCGGCAAGGCAGGGCCGGGGCCAGCCGTAGGCGATCGCGCAAAGTGGCCAGCGACGGGAGCTTGGCCGCCGATCGGCGCTGGGACGTTCGGGTGTGTGGCCTTTTCAGGGGACGCTGGGCGTCCCTTCGCGTGAACGCGCCTCGAACGTGAGCCAGAAGCGAAGGAGGTGCTGGAGCCGGCTCACTTGCGCTCAGCGGCCGCCGAACAATCTGTAGAACATCGATGCCCGCGTCGCCTCGGACGCGCCCAGCGGCTCGGCCAGAGACGACACGCGCTCCATGAAGTGCGCCCGAATGAGATCCTCATCCTTGTCGCTCGGCCCCGGCTGCCGGTTGTCGAACAACAGGTTGCCCGACATCTCGAACCCCTCCGGCACGCTTGCCCGGGCGATCGGCCGCTGGGTGCAGTACGGCTCGCCGGAGTCGTAACGCGGGTTCTGCCCGGTGCGCACGATCGCATTGCGCCGAAATGCGCCCGGCGGATCCTCGCCGCCGGTGGCCCGCGAGATCATCGCGCCGCACGCGCCCGTCTCGTGTATCGCGTTCTCCTCGATCACCGCGACGGCGCGTCCTTCGCCGGCGCCCCAGTACGCGATCCCCCACGTCAGGATGTCCTCGACCACGTTGTGCCGGACCGTCGCCTGCGCGTCCACGAACACGCCGATCCCCTTCCAGTAGCGCGCTACGAGATTGCCTTCGACATTGGCCTCGGCGTCCCACGTCAGACCGATTCCCACACCGCGCCCGCCGCCCACGCGGGCGCCCGAGGCCTTGTCCACCCCATCGACGACGTTGTCCCGAATGTCGGCCCGAGCGCCGCGATAGAGCGCGATTCCGTCCCACGAGTTGCGCTCGATCCTGCACCCGGTCACGACGAAGTCCGAACCCTCGCGCCCGGCGATGCCGGCGATTCCGACCACCACCAGCGCCACCGTGGCCGAGTCGCCGATGTTGTCGCGAATCCGGCACTCCTCGATCGCTGCCGTCGAGCGCCGCACGACGATCGCCGCGCTCGTCGCGTTGCCGTCGGAATCACGCTCCCCGCCAGTCACAGTCACGCCGCGCACGACGCACTCCGCGCAGTCCTCGATCAGGATGCCGTAGCCGGCGCCGGTGTGGATGATCACGCTGTCCGCCGACCCGCCGACGATCTCGATTCCACGACCGGTGAGCCGCAGACCGAGCGTCACCTGCACCGGGGTGTCCGGATCCTGACAGTTGCCGCACGTGGGGTCCGTGTACATGGCGGGCTGGAGCACGTAGCGGCCGGGAGCCAGCTCGATCCGGGCAGGCCCATCGACCGCCTCGATGGCACGCTGGAGGCTGCTCGGCGCCGACGCCTCCTTCGGCTCAGCGACCAGCGGTGCATCCGGAGAGATCCGGATCACTGGCGACTCCCCTGACCCGGTGCTGCGACAGCCGCCGAGCGCGGCGGTCAGCAGGACGATCGAGAGAGCGACGCGGCCGGTCATCGCCGAAGAGCGCCCTCGCTGAACCAGAATCCGATCAGGAGATACGGGCAGAGACTGCCGCCCGGAGCTCAGATGGCCTGGGAGTCGTAGCAGTCCACGCACAGCCGGGGAGAGCTCGGCGTGAGGAATTCCGTTCGCTTCATTGACCGCAGGAAGAACGTCGCGCTGCCCCGCCCGCACGAGCTGCACAGGGCCGGAGTGTCCGTCGCCACACTCTCGCTTGGTTCCGGCACATCGTGGTCCTGAATGTAATGCAGCGCGCCATCGTCGGACGAGCGACGGCGGAACAGTCGCTCGCCGTACCGGCCACTCGGAGTGCCCGGCTTCCCCGGGACATCGACCTCGGCCGGCCGGGCGATCGCTTCCGGAATCGGATGCGGAACCTCGATGCCCATCGTGATCCCGCCGCGGCGGTGCAGTGTGGCCGAGTAGCGCTTGCCGGACATGTATGGGTGCCTCCGTGTCGTTGGTCGATGTGTGTTCCGGGCGGCGGGATGGGCTCTCGCCACCGGCGAAACTGGCGCGGAACGGTCGGATTGGCAATCAGTCGTTGACAGGCGGCCGGAGCGCTGTAGCATGGAGTCGAGCCGTGCACAGCCGGGCCGACCGATTCTCCCACCTTTCCTCCCTCCGCCACGACAGGAGGTCCCGCGTGCGCATCCAGACCAGCGATCGTAATTCATCATCATACGACTACGGCTACGGCCAGGAGTCGCGCGGCGTGCTGGACGGCGGAGCGCGCCTGCGGCGGTTGGCGAGCGCCGTCGAGACGCGCCGCGCCGCGCTCGATGAGCGCCGCGAGCTGCACGGCGAAGCCGCCGTGTCGGCGGAATCGATGAGGCTCCTCGGCAAGGCAAGTGACGCTGCGCGCCGCGCGGACCTCGACGGCGGCTGGGCGCTGCTCCTCGAGATGGAGCGGTCGGAGCTCCCCGGGTACTCCGAGGGCGAGCTCGCGGCACGCGTCGTGTCGCTGCGCAACGAGGCCGGGGAGAAGCTGCGCGGGTGGCGCCGTGCCGCTGCATCGGAGCTGCTTGGCGCCGACGACGGCCATGCGCCGGGACTCGACGAGGTTCAGGAAGCCATCCGCATCCGCAACGAGCACTTCCACAACCAGTACCACAAGCTGGAGCTCCTTCGCGAGCAGCTGCGGATCCTCGCGCCGATCCTCGTCGCCGCGCTGGTATTGTTCGCGGCCATCGTCGGCATCCGCGGGTTCGTGATCGGCCAGCTCGCCGGGCGCGACGTCGTGCTGGTGATGTTGCTCGGCGCGCTCGGCGGCGCGCTGAGCGGCGTGCGAAGTCTGGCCGGCGACAAGCACCGGAAGATCCCTGCGCGGCTCTACGACTGGCCGGTCACGCTGATGCGCCCGGTGGTCGGCGCCGCGGCGGCGCTCGGCGTCGCGCTGCTGCTCCAGGCGAGCGTCGTCCAAATCGGCGATGGCCAGTTGCTCGCTCTCCTCGCGGCGGCATTCGTGGCGGGGTTCAGTGAGCGGTGGTTCCTCGGGCTGATCGAGTCGGTCACGGCGGACGCGCCGGCGAAGGCGTAGCCTCCACACGTGAGACGCCGAGACTTCCTCGCCCGCGGCTTCGGCGCCGCCGCACTCGCCGCCGCGTGGCGAATCGATACCGCGGCGCAGCTGCCCCTCGCCGGCATGACCGGGTGCGCATCCAGCCGGGCGGCAATCCGCTTCGGCTACGCGGCGATAACCTGGGGCGACGACGACCGCCGGGCGATCGACGACATCGCAGCCGTCGGCTTTCGCGGCATCCAGCTCCGCGCCTCCGCCGTGGCAGAGTGGGGACAGCGGCCCGGAGAACTGAAGGAGCTGCTCGCCGCGCGCGGGCTGACGTTCGTCGCCCTCTCCAGCGGTCTGGTTCGCCTCGATCCCGCGCTCGAGGCCGAGGACCTGGCGCTGCACGTCCGGCACGCGCGCTTTCTGCGCGATGCGGGCGGGCTCTACCTCCAGGTGCTCGACGAACGGCCGCGCGAACGTGCGACCGCGCCCGAGGACTACCGCCGCATGGGCCGCCTGCTCACTGAGCTCGGCCGCCGCACCGCGGATCTGGGCATTCCGCTCGGCTATCACAACCACATGGGCAACCTGGGTCAGGCGCCGGACGAGGTCGCGCGCGTGCTCGACGCCTCCGATCCGCGCTACGTCGGGCTACAGCTCGACACCGCGCATTGGTCGCAAGCCGGCGGCGATCCCGTCGAAGCGGTGCGCCGGTACGCGGACCGCCTGCTGTTCCTGCACGTGAAGGACCTCGAGAGCCCGGTCCACGGCCAGGAGGCGCGGTCCTACCGCTTCGTCGGCCTCGGCCGCGGCCGACTCGATTTCCCGGCGTTCTTCGGCGCCCTGCGCGACGCCGGATTCGACGGGTGGGCGATCGTCGAGCTGGATCGCACCGTCGAGCCGGGGCAGACGCCGAAGGACTCTGCGGTGCAGGCCCGCGCGTACCTCGAGCAGACGCTCGGCTTCAGGATCTGAGATGATCGGCGACGGAGGGAGCGTACCCGGTGCATAGACGCGACGTGCTTCGCATGCTGGCAGCGGGCGCCGGGCTCCGCTGCCTGGACGGACTCGGCGCGGAAGAGATCATCCGCTTCGGCGAGCTGCTTCACGCCAGCGCCGCCGAGGGGCGGGGCGTGAGAAGCGCGTTGAACGCGCATCAGAGCGCGGCCGTGACCGCCGCCGCCGAGCGGATCCTCCCGGCGAGCGACACGCCCGGTGCGACCGACGCCAACGTCACTGCGTTCATCGACCGCATGCTCGCCGACTGGTACACGCCGGCTGAGCGGGATCGCCTGCTCGCCGGTCTCACCGATCTCGACGCGCGGAGCCGCGCGCTTCGCGGCCGCGACTTCGTTGCGTTGTCGGAGGCCGATCAGGTCGCCCTCCTGACCGCAATCGACGACGAGGTGACCGCGCTGTGGCGCGCGCCATCGCCCGCCGCCGGCAACGCCAACGACCACTGGTTCTCGATGCTGAAGTTCCTCACCGTCTGGGGCTACTTCACATCGGAAGTCGCGATGCGCCGGACGCTCGGCGAGTATCCGCTTCCCGGCCGCTACGTGAGCTGCGCGTCGTACGATCCGCGCGCACGGTCCGGGAGGTCCTGATGGCCCACGCCGTGTCGTGGCCATCGTCGAGCGGAGGGTACCCGTGCTGATCGCGAATCGGCAACCCGAGTACGATGCCATCGTCGTCGGCTCCGGAATGACCGGCGGCTGGGCAGCCAAGGAGCTGACCGAGCTCGGGCTGCGCACGCTCGTGCTCGAGGCGGGGAGGCCGATCGACCCGGCCCGCGACTACCGCGAGCACGTGCCGGTCTGGGAGATGACGTACCGCGGACTGGGCGACCGCCGCGCGGTCGACGCCCGCCAGCACGTGCAGCGCCGGTCGGTCTCGTTCGACGAGATCAGCCACGTGTTCTGGTGCGACGACGTGGACAATCCCTACTCCACGCCGGCGGACAAGCCGTTCGACTGGTTCCGGGCGCGGCAGGTCGGCGGCAAGTCGATCATCTGGGGGCGCCAGGTCTACCGCCTGAGCGATCTCGACTTCGAGGCGAACCTGCGCGACGGCATCGCCGTGGATTGGCCGATCCGCTATCGCGACATCGGGCCCTGGTACGACCACGTCGAGCGCTTCATCGGCGTGAGTGGACAGGCGGAGGGATTGGCACACCTGCCCGATGGCCCGTACCTGCCGCCGATGGAGATGAACTGCGCCGAGCGCCACGTGCGCGAGTGCATGGCGTCACGCTTCGGCCGCGAACGAGTGCTGACGATCGGACGGGTCGCCGTGCTGACGCAGGCGCACAACGGACGCGCGGCGTGTCATTACTGCGGCCCGTGCAACCGTGGATGCATCACGCGGTCGTACTTCAGCAGCGTGAACGCGACGCTCCCCGCCGCCGAGGCCACAGGCCACCTGACGCTGCGTCCGTTCAGCATCGTCCGCCGCGTGCTGCACGACGACGCGACCGGCCGCGCCACCGGCGTCAGCATCATCGACGCGCGCACCCGCGAGGAGCGCGAGTACACGGCGCGCGTCGTCTTCCTTTGCGCCTCGGCGATCGAGAGCGCCCGCATTCTGCTCAACTCGCGGTCGGCCAGCGCTCCCGACGGGCTCGCGAATTCGAGCGGGCAGGTGGGCCGTAACATCATGGACCACATCAAGTGGGGCGGCGCGAGCGGCGAGCTCGATGGGTGGACGGATCGCCGCGTGATCGGAGAGCGGCCGAACGGAATCTACGTTCCGCGTTTCCGCAACGTCGCCTCCCGCCACCCGGGATTCGTCCGCGGCTACGGCTTCCAGGGCGGCGCGTACCGCCCGGCATGGCAATCCGGCGCACGCTCGGCTGGCATCGGGCTGGAATTCAAGAACCGGCTGGTCGAGCTCGGGCCCTGGGTCATGAATTTCGGCGGCTTCGGCGAAATGCTGCCGCGCGAGCAGAACCGGGCCACCGTGCACCCTACGCTCGTCGACGCATGGGGGATTCCGACGCTCCACATCGACTGCGCGTGGAGCGACAACGAGCTGGCGATCTTTCACGACATGAACGCAACCGCCGCGGAGCTGCTCGAGGCGTCGGGCGCCAGGAACATCCGCCCGAATACGCGCGGACCGAGCACACCCGGCAACACGAACCACGAGATGGGGACGGCACGCATGGGGCGCGACCGCCGGACATCGGTGCTCAACGGCTGGAATCAGGCGTGGGACGTACCGAATCTCTTCGTCACCGACGGCGCGTGCATGACGTCGAGCGGGAACCAGAATCCGTCGCTGACCTACATGGCGCTGACGGCACGGGCGTGTCACTACGCCGCGGAGCGGCTGCGGCGCGGAGAGCTTTGAATGGTCGCGGCTCGACCAGCCGTGGGCGCGTTTGTCCATTCTCGACCTACCGCCCGATCCTGCCCCACGGCACCTCTGGTCGGCGGCACCCCCGGCGGTGGTCCGCGTCGTCCCCCTGGTCGGTCCAGGGTACGAACAAACGTCACGATGCCCAGCACGAGAACGATGATGCCGATCACCACCCGCACCGCGGCCAACGCCCGTCCCGCCTGCGCGAGTTGATCGCCAACACCCGGGATTGCCTCCAGCGCCGACGCGGCGAGAATGAAGCCCGCGAGGAGCAGCGCCACCCCGATCACGCTCGTGATCTCGAGGATTCCGACTACGATCGCCACCACGCCGATCACGACGGCGAACGGCCGCAGGGCGCCGACCACGCGCTCACCTGCACCGCGGAACAGATCCGCGAGGAGCACCAGACCGGCGAGAATGGCGATGATGGCGGCGATCATTGCCACGCCTGGATGCATCACGCGTGCCGCGTCACTGCGGCAGCCAGCGGCGCGGCGGAAACATCTGCCCGACGCGCTGCCCCCGGCTGAATCGACGCTATCGCGCAAGGCTGCCCGACGACGCGAACTCCGTGGCGAGGATGACCGGGTGCATCACCCAGTTGCCGGACAGTCCGGCCTGGTGTCCGAAGCTCTGCGATACGTCGAAGTCCACGAGGACAGTCCACTCATCGCCCGCGTTCTCCGCGGCGCCGCCGGGGAGCGTCACCTTGATCCCGGTTTCCGCGAAGCTCGGCATGATCAGCGCACCATCCGCCTCGACACCGGGAGGCAGGCCCTCGTAGTCGGGCGACGAGGCGTAGATGGTGGATGTACCGTTCTCGCCCTCCACCTCGAGGTATCCGCCAGTAATCACGAAGCGCAGTTGCGCGTAGGTGCCGGGCGGGACGACCGCACCGTCGACGAGCGTCAACGTCTGCTCGGCGAGCGTCAACAGGTCTGTCGTGACCGGTTCGTCCATGAGCACGACGCGGGCGTCTCCTCCGAGCGTCGCTTCATCGTCGCCCTGGAGGTAGATTCGCGAGATCGTGACCACGGCCTTGAGGACGTCGCCCGGATCGTCCTTGAGCAGCACCGTGATCCTTCCGGCATTTGGCGACGTGGCGTCGCCGCAGCCCGTGAGCGGCACCAGCAGCGCGGCGGCCGCCACGACCAGCATTCTCGATATCGACAACATCTGCATCTCTCCCGTATTCTGGAGACACTGAGGGCCGGCGCGACGTCGCCATGCTCACCCTCGCTGTATTCTCGCCGAAGCGGGAGATCCCGACAGTGAGCAGGATCACGCGCCCCCGTGAGCTCGGCGGACATGCGGCGCGTTGCGTGCGCCGATCCGCCACCGAGCCGCGGACGATGTGACCGAGCCCTCCGTTACCACCGGGTATCCTGCATCCAGGAACATGGCGGCTCGACGCTCCGCAGCCAGTCGAGGCCCGGGTCCCCGATCGGCGCCCCCGGCGGCGGTGGAGGAACCGGCATCCGCACCGGCACCGGGCTGGTCGGCCGCTCCATGAACCGCTTGATGTCGGCCGAGAGCAGCGTCGCGTGCGCGACGGCCGCCTCGCTCACCGACTGCGCCTGGCCATCGCCGTCGTTGGCCGCCGCGATCCGCGTCAGCTCCGTACTCCGCCGCTGGAGCTTGAGGTTCGCCACGGCCCGTACCTGCGGCATCGGCGCGCTCCCGGCGAGGTCGATCAGCTGATCCACCACCACCCGCTCCACAGCGCGCTTCACCTCGGCCTCGTACGGCGTGCGCGCCGTCGCGCCGAACGTCGCCGCCTGGACCGCGTCGATCACATCCTCCAGGCCCGGCAGTGAGGGATCGAGCGCCTTCTGCTCGACCAGCCGCGCCGCGCGGTCGTTCGTGAGTATGCTCGACAACGTGTGCTCGGCGGCCACTACCGCCGGCGTCACCGCGTCGAACATCCCACCCGTCCACCGGGGGAACAACTCGCGCGACCGCCCGTAGCCCGGCGGGCGCGGCGGAATCCGCTTGACCACCGCATCGGGGAGCACCAGCGCCGACGGCGCGAGCGTGGCCATGAGCGAGCGAAGCGCCGCCTGCTGTTCGGCGGCCGACGCCATCCGCACCGGCTCACGACCGTCGCCCTTCATCGCGTAGACGTAGTGCATCCCTCCCAGCGCGCTCGCCGCCGACTCCACCTGGTAACGGTGATGCAGGTAGAGCGGGACGAGCACCTCCTCCAGCTGCGCCAGCGGAACGTCGCGCCTGATCGCGTTCTCGCCGAACCGCGAGAGCGCCACACGCCGCACCTCCATCATCCGGTCGAGCTCGGCCGCCACGTCGGTGCCGTTGGCCCACTGGTCCGCCCGCGGCGTGCCGCCGATGTCCTGGTTGGTCATGTAGCGGATGTCACGCTGCCATGCGCGGTCGAGAATCTGCGCGAGCGCCTGCCGCTCGTTCGTTCCGGGCGCGAAGTGCGCGTAGCCGTACGTGATCGCGACCTTGTCCCACTCGCCGATCTCGTCGGTGTAGGCCTGCGACAGGTCGAACGTGCCGTTCGGACGCAGGGTCACCAGCGGGTGCGGGTAGTCCATGACGCTGATCCGCCCCGCCTCACTGTTGTAGTAATTGTGCCCGAGTCCGATCGTATGCCCGACCTCGTGCGCCGAGAGCTGCTTGAGCCGCTGGAGCGCCCACCGCTGGATCTCCGGCGGCGGAGTGTCGCCGCTGCCGTAGGGCTGGAGCAACCCCTCGAACAGCATCCAGTCCTGCCGCACCCGCAGCGAGCCGAGCGTCACCACCCCCTTGATGATCTCGCCGGTGCGCGGATCCGTCACGCTGGCGCCAGTGGACCAGCCGCGCGTCGACCGGTGCACCCAGTTGATGACGTTGTACCGGATGTCGTGCGAGCTCACACCTTCGGGCAGCATCTCGACCCGGAACGCGTTGCGATATCCCGCGGCCTCGAACGCCTGATTCCACCACCGCGCTCCCTCCAGCAACGCCGAGCGGACCGGCTCGGGCGTGCCGGGATCCAGATAGTAGATGATCGGCTCCACCGGATCGCTCACCGCCGCGCGCGGGTCGCGCTTCGCCAGCCGGTGGCGGCGGATGAACCGCATCGTCATCGGCTCGCCGAGCGGCACCGAATAGTCCTCCCAGGAGACCGCTCCGAAGCCGGAGCGTGGATCGTAGACGCGCGGTGTGTAGCCGTCGTCAGGCAGCTCGACGAAAGAGTGATGGACGCGCAGACTCGCCGCCGCTGCCGTGGCGGCGACACTTCCCACCCCCTCGAAGTTTCCGCCTCCGCCGAAGCCACCTCCCCCACCGCCGGGCTGGGAGATGAACGTCAGCTCGACCTCCATCTCCGTGTTCTTCGGGAAGTTCATCGTCATCGGCATATGGACCGTGCTGCGGCTGTTGTCGAGCCGGTACGATCCCGGGGAGAGCCTCGGCGCGATGTTGGTCGCATCGCGAAGGAGGAATTCCGTCATGTCGACTAGGATCCGCCGCCCGCCGTCGGACTCGGCGGCGACCGTGAAGCCCCACAGCACCGACCGCGCGAACGCGTCGCGCACCGCCCGCACCTCGGCGGGGTTCGTACTCGACGCCCGGAACGAGTAGTTGGGCTGCACCATGAGCACACGCTGGCCGACGCGCTCGAACCTCACGATCCGCGAGCCCTGCAGGATCCCGCGGTCGAGCCCTATGTCGTTCGAGCCGAGCCCTGCACCAAGACCCGTCACGTGGAGGACCTCGACGTTCAACCGGGGGATCTCCATGAGGAGCTGGCCGCCCGCCGAATCCCAGTAGAGCGGGAAGAATCCGTCGAGCTTGCGGAGTCCGGCGGTCCGGTCCTCGATCGTTTGCGGCGCCGCCCGGCCGGCCTGCTGCTGCTGCTGCGCCGCCACCTCGACGGGAACCGCCAGCGTGGCCGAAGCGACGAGGATCGTGGCGAGCGCGCGCAGCGCGCCAGGGGAGCGTCCGAGGGGGCGCGGCCTGAGGGGGGACATCCGGAGCCTCCGGCGAGAAGTGACGAGTAGGGACAGGCCCCGCGCGAGCCTTCGCCGCGGAGCAGGGCGAAGGTGTCGCCCCGGGCGGGAAATGGCAACGGCGCCCCGGCGGAAGGTCCGCCGGGGCGCCGTCGAGCCTGCAAACGCTCAATACGACAGGGGGAGGTTGTTCGAGCAGGTCGAGGTGTTCGCGTTGCACACGCGGTAGGTCACCGTGCCACCGCCGCGTCCGAGGTTGTCGGAGTACGAGGCCCCGGTGACCACCGCGATCTTCGAGTTGTCGCGGTATACGTCCACTGTGGCCTCGGCACCGCTCCAGCTCAGGTTGGCCGTGTTCACGCCGCGCACCTTGCTGATCGAACCGCTGAGCGTGATCGAGCCGCCCGCCTCGCTGACCGTCACCGACTGCGACGCGCTCCCAGTCGCGCCCTCGCTGTCCGTCACCGTCAGCGTCACCGTGCGCGTCCCGCCGGAGGCGTAGGTGTACGTTACCGTGGCGCCGCTGCCGGTGTTGCCGTCGCCGAAGTTCCACGCGTAACTGGCGATCGAGCCGTCCGGATCGCTCGAGCTGCTGCCGTCGAACTTGCAGGTCAGGTCGGTGCAGGCGTAGGTGAACGACGCCGTCGGCGACTGGTTCGTGCCGCCACCCCCGCCACCGGTGAAGCCCGAGTAGAGCAGCAGGTCGGGCGACCCGGAGCCCGCGCTCGTGACCTTGTTCGCGGTGGCGTTGGAGGTGATCGCGTTCGTCACCGTCGCCGGGCTCGAGCCGGGATTCCCCTGCAGGTAGAGCGCGGCCACACCGGCCACGTGCGGTGCCGCCATCGACGTACCACTGATCGTGTTCGTCGCCGTGTTGCTCGTGCTCCAGGCCGAGGTGATCGAGCTTCCCGGCGCGAAAATGTCCAGGCAAGTCCCGAAGTTGGAGTACGACGCCTTCGCATCGGTGTTCGTCGTCGCGCCCACGGTGATCGCCGATCCGACGCGTGCGGGCGAGTAGTTGCATGCGTCGGCGTTGCTGTTCCCCGCGGCGATCGAGTAGCTCACGCCTTTGTCGATCGAGTTCGCGACCGCCGCATCGAGCGTCGAGCTGGCGCTCCCACCAAGCGACATGTTGGCTACCGCCGGCTTCACGTGATTGGCGGTGACCCAGTCCACACCCGCGATGACGCCGCTGGTGGTGCCCGAGCCCTGGCAGTTGAGGACACGCACCGCGACGAGCGCCACCTCCTTCGCCACGCCGTACGTGATGCCGCCGGTGGTTCCGGCGACGTGCGTCCCGTGCCCGTGGCAGTCCTCCGTGCCGCGGCCGTCGTTGATCGAGGTGAATCCCGACTGGACCCGTCCGCCGAATTCGTCGTGCGTGCTCCGGATTCCGGTGTCGATGATGTACGCCCGCACGCCGGCCCCGGTGGCGTTGTAGACGTACTTCCCGTTCAGCGGCAGGTCGCGCTGGTCGATCCGATCGAGCCCCCACGTCGCGTTGTCCTGCGTGGCCGAGATCGTGAAGATCTGGTCGCGTTCGACCCAGGCGACGCTCGGGTGCCGCTCGATCGCCATGATCGCCGTGGCTGGAAGTCGCGCCGAGAAGCCACGGATCGCGTGCTGGTACGTGAAGCCGAGCTCGCCGCCATTTTCGCGGGTGAGCCGCGCGGCGAGGCCCGGCACATCGGCGACATCGGCGTTGAACACGACGATCCAGCCGTCGTCGATCGGGGTGCCGCGGAGCAGCGACGGACCCGCGTCGGGAGCCGGGATCTCCGTGGGCGAGCGAGTCTCGCCGCACGCGGCGAACGTGACGACGCTCAGCGCGGCGGCGAGGGATAGCAGCCTTCTCATCGGACGACCTCCAGTTCACGGCGATCGTGAATGCGAAGCCCCTGTACTCTGGCCGCCAGGGCCGGGGAGTCGGCGGGGCAGGAGCAGGGGCAGGGCGGCGTCGCCCGGTGCCGACGATAGGAGAGAACCAGAAATCCGTCAACAGCGGCGCGGGCGCCACAGGCCAGTCCGGTGGCTTTCCTCTGCGCACAGGCATACCTTCGCGCCAACACCGTTCGCCACACCGGCCCAGGGGGGCCATGACCGAAGCCGACCTCGCCACCATCGGCCGGCTGCTGCTGGCATCCAGGAGCGGTGACGAATCCGCGCTGGCCGAGCTCGTGCCCATGGTCTCCTCCTCCGCCAAGCGCTGGGACCGCATCAGCTCGCTCTTCGATGCCGCGGTCGGTCTCGATAGAGCTGGTCGGACCGAACTGCTCGACCGCGCATGCCGGGAGGATGCCGTACTGCGCGCCGAGGTGGAGACCCTCCTGCACGCTGCCGACACGACCGGCGACTTCATCGGGGCCTCGATCGCCCGAGCCTCGGGCGAACTCGCCGCAGGCTCGACGGTCGTCGGCCCGACGCTCGGCGCCTACCGGTTGGTCGGAGAGCTCGGCGTCGGCGGCATGGGCGCGGTCTATCTAGCCGAGCGCGCCGACACCCAGTACACCGCCCGCGTGGCAGTCAAGGTGCTACGCGGCGGGCTCGCGACCCCCGAGCTGGAGCGGCGATTCCTCGGCGAACGGCAGATCCTCGCCGACCTGGTGCATCCCAACATCGCCCGGCTGCTCGACGGCGGCACCGCGCACGACGGCATGCCCTACATCGTCATGGAGTACATCGACGGGCAGCCGCTCGATGTCTGGTGCGAGACGCTCGGGCTGCGCGACCGGATCCGTCTCTTCATGACCGTGTGCACCGCGGTCCAGCACGCTCACCAGGCGCTGGTCATCCACCGCGACATCAAGCCGAGCAACATCCTGGTCACCGCCGCCGGGCAACCGAAGCTGCTCGACTTCGGGATCGCCAAGCTGCTCGGATCGCAGGCTGAGGCGACGGGTGAGACGACTGCCCTCCGGATCATGACGCCGTCGCACGCCAGCCCCGAGCAGATCCGCGGCGGCCGGATCACGACGGCGGCGGACGTCTACTCGCTGGGTGTCGTGCTGTACCAGCTGCTCGCCGGCCGTCTGCCGTTCGACATCGCAGGGCTGTCGTTCGCCGAACTGGAGCGGCGCGTCTGCGACGAGGAGCCCCCGCGTCCGAGCGTGCGGGCACCGCCGGAGCGCGCGCGGCTTCTCCGCGGCGACCTCGACAACATCGTGCTCAAGGCCCTGCGCAAGGACCCGGCGAGACGCTACGGGTCCGCGGGCGAGCTGGCGGAGGACCTGCGGCGATGGCTTGCCCGCGAGCCCGTCTCGGCACGGCCGGACACGATGCCGTACCGGGTGAGCATGTTCGTCCGCCGGCACACCGTCGGGGTGGGCGCGGCGGCGGCGATCGTCTTCCTCCTCGCAACGCTGGCCGTGACCAGCATCGTCCAGGCGCGCCGGGTGGCGGTCGAGCGCGACCACGCCGAAGCCGGGCGGCTCACCGCGCAGCGCGTCACGGATTTTCTCGTCCGCCTCTTCACGGTGGCCGATCCCAACGTGTCGGGCGCCGACACGGTCACGGTCCGCCACGTGCTCGACGAAGGCGCGCGCCGCGTGCTCACCGAGCTCGGCGACGAGCCTGACGTGCGGGCGACGATCGCCGGGACGATGGGCCGGGTCTACCGCAACCTCGGTCTCTACGAGCCGGCGCGCGTCCTCACCGACTCGGCGCTCGCGATCCGGCGCGCGATCCACCCGTCCGGCGACACCGCAATCGCGACGGCGCTCCACGAGAAAGCGGAGCTGTTCTACACCGAGGGCGCGTACGATTCGGCGGCCGCGATTCACCGGGAGGTGCTGGCGATCCGGCGCGATCGCCTCGGACCGCGACACCCTGACGTCGCGGTTTCGCTCGCCGGCCTGGCCGCCGCCCTCGACGAGCTGGGCAGCTTCGAGGAGAGCGAGCTCCTGTACCGGGAAGCGCTGGCGATCGACCGCATTGCCCACGGTCCGCAGCACGAGCTCGTCGCGACCGACATGGCGAGCCTGGCGGCGGTCCTCCGCAGCCAGGCGAAATACATCGAGGCGATCACGTTGCTACGGGAAGACCTGGCGATCGGTCGTCGCGTCCACGGAAGCGACCACCTCGATGTCGCGGCCACGCTGAACCAGCTCTCCCGTACGCTGACGCTGGCCGGCCGCACGGCCGAGGCGGTGCCGTTCGTCCGCGAAGCCCTCGACATCCAGCGGCGTGTGCACCGTGGTCCGCACCCCGAGACGGCGGCGAGCCTCGGGAATCTCGCCGGCATCCTCTCCGGCCTCGGGCAGTACGACGAGTCGGAAGCGACGCGGCGCGAATCACTCACCATGCTGCGCGCGGTGTTCGGGGATGATCACCCGTACATCGCGGCGACGCTCAACAGCCTCGGCGACGTGCAGGTGAGGAAGGGCGATCTGGCGGCGGCGGAGTCCACGTATCGGGAGTCGCTGGCGGCACATCGGCGAAGCCTCGGGTTGGGCCACCCGAATCTCGGGTATCCGCTCACCGGCCTCGGGCTCGTCCTCGTGGACCGCGGGCGCCCGCGCGAGGCCGAGCCGCTGCTGCGCGAGGCATCCGACGTGCGGCGCCGCGGCCTTCCCGACGGGCACTGGCACGTCGCGGCCTCGGAGAGCGCGTTGGGCACGTGCCTCACCGCGCTGCGCCGGTACGTCGAGGCCGAGCCGATGCTCGCCGGTGCGCTCGCCACGTTCGCGCGCACATTCGGCGAGCCGGACGCGCGCACCGCGCTGGCGCGGGAGCGACTGGCCCGCAACTACGATGCGTGGGGACGCGCCGCCGACGCCGAGCGAGTGCGCGCCTGCTGCGTCGCGGCCGATTCGGCCCGGTGGTAGCCGACGCGGCCGCCCTCGTTCAGGGCGATCCTACCTGCCGGTGGGCCAGAGCACGCCCTGATCCCGCCGCGTCACCGGCCCGATCCCCTTGTACACGAACCGCTGCACCCGCCGCCCCTCGTAGGTCTCGGTGGTGAAGATGTTCCCGCGCGAATCCGTGGCGATGCTGTGCACGGCGAAGAACTGCCCCGGCTGGCGCCCCCCATCACCGAACGTCGTCAGCACCTCCAGCGACTCGCGGTCGATGATGTACACCTTCATGTTCTTCCCATCCGCGAGATACAGGTAGCGCTGCTGCGGATCACGCGAGAACGCGATGTCCCACACCGCCCCGTCGCCGAGCGTGCGCGGCGCATACTGCTTCTCCTTCACGAACTGCCCGTTCGTGCGGAAGACCTGGATCCGGTTGTTCGGCCGGTCGCACACGTACACCAGACCGTCGTTCGTGGGCTCCGCGCAGTGCACCGGATTCCGGAACTGCTGCGCGAGTGGCGCGTCCGGATTGTAGGGCCCGAGATTCGAATCCGACGGCGTATTTCCGTAAGCGCCCCAAAACCGCTTCACCGCGCCGGTCTCCATGTCGACCACGGCGACGCGCTTGTTGCCGTAGCCGTCGGCGAGGTACGCCTCGTTCGCCCGCGGATCGAACGCGATCTTCGCCACCCGGCCGAAGTGGTCGCGCGCGTTGCTGTTGACAGACTGCCCGATCCGTCCTACCTGAATCAGCAGCCGGCCATCGCGCGTGAACTTGAGGATGTGCGAGTCGCCCTGGCCGTTGCCGCCGATCCAGATGTTGTCCTTGTGGTCCAGGGCGATGCCGTGGTTCGACGCCGGCCAGTCGTAACCCTCGCCGGCGCCGCCCCAGTGATTGACGAGATTGCCTTCGGGGTCGAACTCGAGGATGTTCGGCGCCGGACGGCAGCACTCGCCGGTCGGGGGATTGGCCGCCGCGCCGGCCTCCGTGCGCTGGTTCAGCGTCTCCGGACGGTGGATCACGAACACGTGGTCGCGCGAGTCCACCGCGACGCCGATCGCCGCGCCGAGCAGCCAGTGGTTCGGAAGCGGCTTGGGCCAGAACGGGTCGACCTCGAATTGCGGCGCCTGCACGGCCTGCCCCTGCTGCGCCGCCCGGAGCGCCGCCTGACCGCACGCGAGGGCCGCGAACAACGCCACCAGCCCCGCTCCGATCGCCTGCGTCCGCCTGCGTGTCATCGCCCGCCTCCTCTGATAGCGAATCTCCGATCCCCTCTGTCGCACGCGGGGCCGGCGTGTATGTTCGGTCTTCGTGAGCTGTACCGCGGTGGGTGAGCCATTCTACGCCCCCTCCGCGACCCCGTCCAGATCGTCGAGCCCCGCGCCCGCCGATCGCTTTTCTCTCTCAATGCCGTCGAGTCCCTTTTCGCGTCGCCGCCTCGGACGCTCCCTCGCCCTCGCGGCAGCCCTGGTCCTCGCGCTCCCGCAAAGCCCCGGCGCACACGAGGTTCCCGCCAACGTCACGGTTCTCGCCTTCGTGAAGCCCGACGGCGATCGACTGCGACTCCTCGTCCGCGTCCCCCTCGAGGCGATCCGCGACATCGAGTTCCCGCTTCGCGGGCCCGGCTACCTCGAGCTCGGCCGGACCGACGAGTTCCTCCACGACGCGGCGACCATCTGGATAGCCGGATACGTCGCGCTCCACGAGGATGGCGCCGCGCTCACCGGCGAGCGGATCGTCGCCACGCGCCTATCGCTCCCATCGGACCGCTCCTTCGTCGAATACGAGACTGCCCTCGCGCACGTTGAAGGGCCGCCGCTCCCCGAGCACACCGACCTTCCGTGGCAGCAGGCAATGCTCGACGTCCTGATCGAGTATCCGATCGCCGACCAGGACGCCCGCTTTTCGATCGAGCCGGCCTGGGCCCACCTGGGGATCCGCACGACCACCGTGCTTCGGTTCCTCCCGCCCTCGGGGACCGAGCGGGTGCTCCGCTACGACGGCGATCCGGGGCTGGTGCGGCTCGACCCGCGCTGGCACCAGTCGGCGTTCCGATTCGCCGCTCTCGGCTTCGAGCACATCCTCGATGGGCTCGACCACCTGCTGTTCGTCTTCCTGCTCGTCATCCCGTTCCGCCGCCTTCGGCCGCTGATCGTGATCGTGACGTCGTTCACCGTGGCGCACTCGATCACACTCATGGCCGCGGCGTTCGGACTCGCGCCGTCGGCCCTCTGGTTCCCGCCGCTGATCGAGGTGCTGATCGCGCTGTCGATAGTCTGGATGGCGCTCGAGAACATCGTCGGCCCGAAGCTCGAGCGGCGATGGCTGATCGCGTTCGGGTTCGGGCTGGTACACGGGTTCGGGTTCTCGTTCCTGCTCGGGGAGTCGCTTCAGTTCGCGGGTTCGCACCTGATGACGTCGCTGCTCGCGTTCAACGTCGGCGTCGAGTTGGGCCAGATCCTGGTGATCCTGCTGGCGATCCCGATGCTGAACTTCCTCTTCCGCCGTGTCGTCGCCGAGCGAATCGGGACGATCATCCTTTCGGCGCTGGTCGCCCACACCGCCTGGCACTGGATGGGCGAGCGGTGGGCCGAGCTCCGGGAGTACCGCTTCGAGTGGCCGGCGTTCGACCTCGCATTGCTCGCCGGCGCGATGCGATGGGCGATGCTGCTGATCGTGCTGGGGACCGCAGTGTGGCTGCTCTATCGTCTCGTTGAACGCCTCGCTGCCCGACCGCCGTCGCCAGCGGCTGAGCACGCGGGGGGCGAGAGTTGACGCTGCGCCCCGGAGACGACCCCCCCCGGCGCGACGGGGCGAAGCGCCGGCTGCGGTGGGCGGCGTGGATCGCCGCGGTGTGGATCGCCGCGGCGTGCGCGCTCGGCGCGCTCTCCGGCGCCGCGCGCGCGCAGCAGGCTCCCTCACCCGCGCCCACCGCGGCGCGCACCACCCAATCCGGCGTCTACACCACGCAGCAGGCGGCGCGCGGCCGCGATGTCTACGCCGGCGCTTGCACGGCATGCCATACGCCGGCGGCGCACTCCGGCGGCGTCTTCACCAACACGTGGACGGGCCGGAGCGTATGGGACCTGTACGACTTCATCGCCGGCAGCATGCCACAGACGGACCCCGGGGGACTCTCGCCCGAGGAGTACGTGCAGGTCGTCGCCTACCTGCTCCAGATCAACCGGATGCCCGCCGGGCGCGAAGTGCTGTCGCCAGATCGGGCGATGCTCAGCACCATTCGCTTCGACACGGCAACGGCTCGTCCGGGCAGGGCGCCTGACCGCTGATGCCGATCTGTCCCTCTACCACTCTTCCGCACGAGACACTCCCATGACCATTCGCTCGATGAGTCGGCGCACCCTCGCCACGATATTCGGGTCGGCTGCGTGCCTCGTAGCGGTTCTCGTCGGAACAGCGCACTCGCGCACCATCGCGCGCGCCGAGCTCGTGCGCGGCAACGTGCCCGGCGAATGGCGCGTCTGGGGCGCCGACCTGTGGAGCACGCGCTACTCGCCGCTCGACCAGATCGATGCGTCCAACTTCGATTCGCTCCAGATCGCCTGGCAGTGGAACGCCGGCTCGCTGGGCCCCGACGAGTACTATCGCACGACACCCCTCTTCGCCAACGGCCGTATCTTCACCGTCGCGACCACTCGCCGCGTCGCCGCCGCGCTCGATCCGGAGACCGGCGAGACACTCTGGATGTGGCGGCTCGACGAGGGAATCAGGTGGCAGAAGGCGCCGCGCCAGTTCGCCGGCCGCGGACTCGCCTACTGGACCGACGACCGCAACGAACGCGTCATCGTGGTCACGCCGGGCTACCACATGGCCTCCCTGGACGCGCGAACCGGCATCCCCGATCCGAGATTCGGGAAGAACGGGATCGTCGACCTCCAGGATGGCCTCGGCTTTCCGCTCGTCCCGCTCGCCGTCGACGACACCGGCTCGCTCATCATCAGCGACGCCGCGCCTGCTCGCCGGGCGCGTCCGGGCGAGACGTGGAATCCGGTGAGGAAGACCGGCGCCGATGGCACGGTCGGCATCGATCCCATGCACGGGCAGATCGCCAACAGCTCGCCAGCCATCATCGTCGGCAACGTGATCGTCGTCGCCAACTCGGCCATCCACGGCTACTACCCGATCCGCGTTCGCAACCTCCCCGGATACGTCCGCGGCTTCGACGTCAGGACCGGCAGGCAACTGTGGAAGTTCAACCTCGTCCCTCAGCCCGGCGAGTTCGGCGCCGAGACGTGGAAGAAGGGCTCGAAAGTCGGCACCGAGGGCGTCGGCAAGAACGACGCATGGGCGACGCTGTCGGCCGACCCGGAGCTCGGCCTCGTCTACATCCCAGTCGGCATGCCGCTGATGGACGAGTACGGCGGCCACCGCCCCGGTGACAACCTGTTCGGGAACAGCATCGTCGCTCTCGACGTGAGGACCGGTAGCCGCCGCTGGCACTTCCAGATGGTGCACCACGACATCTGGGACTACGACACACCGATGGCGCCGAACCTGCTCGACGTGGAGATCGATGGACGGCTGCGGAAGATCGTCGCCCAGACGACCAAGCAGGGATGGATCTACGCCTTCGATCGCGTCACCGGCGAGCCGGTGTGGCCGATCGTCGAGACGCCGGTCCTGCAAAGCGAGGTGTCGGGCGAGGAGACGTCGCCCACTCAGCCCATCCCTTCGAAGCCCGCACCGTACTCGCAGCAGGGACTGGTCGAGGCCGACCTCATCGACTACACGCCGGCGATCCGCGACTCCGTGCTCGCCCTCGCCCGGCGGTGCCGCATGGGCCCGTACTACATCCCGGCATCGCCCACCGACGGGACGGCGCCCAGCGGGTACACGTGCTCGTGGTATGCGCCGGGGGCGAGCGGCGGCGTCAACATCGATGGCGGCGCCGCGGTCGATCCCGAGTCGGGCATGATGTACGTCGCCGCGCTGAGCGGCCTGTCGACGATCCAGGTGCAGAAGGATCCGTGTTCGGAGTTCAACTACAGCTCGCCGCGCGACAATTGCGGTCTGCTGGGTGCGCTCGACCCGCCGCCGGGATACCAGCCACCCCCGCCGGGAGGCGGCGGCCGCCGCGCCGGAACGCCGAGCACTATCGGTGGCGTCTCGATCCTGAAACCGAAGCCGCTCGGCGGAATCACCGCCTACGACATGACCCGGGGCGACAAGGCATGGTGGCTCCCCAACGGCGGGTTCGTCACCGTCACGTCGACCGATCCGCTGTTCCGTGGCGTCGAGCTGCCGCCGGTGGGCGCGCGCGGGCAGGCGCAGATCATCACGACGAAGACGCTGATGATCTACGGCACCGGACGGAGCGGCGGGGTGCCGGGAGCGCAGCCGAAGCTGTACGCCGTGGACAAGGCGACGGGCAAGGAGGTCGGCGCGGTGGAGATCCCGTCCCGGACGACGGCGGTGCCGATGACCTTCATGCACCAGGGGCGGCAGTACATCGTGTTCGCGACGGGCGCCGGCGCGAACACGTCGCTCGTCGCGCTGCGGTTGCCGAGGCCGAGGTCGGTCGATTAGGGGCTCGGTTCCGGGGGACTGGCTCGGTACCCCGGGGGGCTGGCTCGGTACACCGGGTGAGCTTCGCGAGTTACACGGAGTAGGCGGAATCCGCGGAGTTGTTCCACCCCGGCGGTGGGATCATCGTGAGCGGCGTGATCCGGGAACGGCAGGCGATGAAAGGGTGCGGGACGGGAGAGGGTTGTTGGTATGCTTGACTGCATGGGCGAGGACGGGGAGGATCCAGGCGAGGGTCCCACGCGGCTTCTGCACGCAGATACGACCCGCACCATCATCGGTGCATTCTATCAGCTCCACTCCGATCTCGGCTTCGGATTCCTCGAGGCCGTGTATGCCAACGGGCTGGCGGTGCTGCTTCGCGAGGCGGGCCTGCACGTGAGTCGCGAGGTGACCTTCGACATCGTCTATCACGGGCAGCTGCTCGGCCGCTACCGGGCAGACCACGTCGTGGAGTCGCGTGTCCTCCTGGAAGTGAAAACTGCGCAGCGAATGGACCCTGCCCACTTCGCCGTGCTCCGAAATTATCTCCGCGCCTCGGAGCTCGAGGTCGGCCTGCTGCTCAACTTCGGTCCTCGCGCCGAGTTCAGAAGAATAATCCAGACGACGACCACACGACGGGCCCGGGATTGAACCAGGGCCGCCCAACCCGCATTCCCAAATCCCCGACCCCGCGGTGGAGCAAATCCGCGGACTCCGCCAACTCCGCGTAACTCGCAAAGCTCACCCCCGGTACAACGCCGGCCCACCACGGTACCAAGCCCCCAACACGCCAAGGATCACGGCAGCCGCAAAGCCACCAGCGACCCCGGATGCCCCGCCCCACCGATGGGCATTACGATGTACTGCTTCCCCTCGTGCATGTACGTCATCGGCGCGCTGTTGGTCGGCGCCGGCAACCGCACCGTCCCCAGCGTCTTTCCCGTCCTCTTGTCCACCGCGTGGAACAGCGGCTCGCCCCCGCGCCCCTCGCCGTACATCAGCAGCGTCCGCGTGACGAGCGTGGTCGCGTGCGCCTGCTTTCCCGTGACGGGGACGGTCACGCCGCGGAGCGCCGCGTGGTTCTTGATCCGCTCGGGCGTGTCGCCGTTCGGGATCCACCACAGGTGCTCGCCGGTGTTGAGGTCGATCGCCGTGATGCGGCCGTAGGGCGGCTTGAGCAACGGCAGCCCCTGCGGGCCGCCCACTCCGCCCGGCCCGTTGGTCGCCCAATCCATGTTCGCATCCGGGTGCACGTCCTTCCCCGGGCGCAGCCGCGGTGCGCTGCATCCCTTGGTAGACGCCACGTAGATGATCCCGGACTCCGGATCGACGCTCGCGCCGCCGGGGATGTTGGCTCCGCCGTTCGCGCCGGGGCAGTGGATCGACGCCAGCGTCCCGTCCGGCGCGTTCTCACGCGATGGCGGATTGAACAGCGGTCCGAGCCGGTACTGCTTCACGATCTCCAGCGCCTGCGCCCGCAGCTCAGGCGTGTAATCGATCAGGTCGTCCTCGGTGATACCCTGGTGCTCGAACGGCGCCGGACGCGTCACGAACGGCTGCGTGGCGGCGAGCTTCTCACCCGGCACGTCGGACTGCGGCACCGGCCGGTCCTCGATCGGCCACACCGGCCGCCCGTTCGTTCGGTCGAACACGTACACCCAGCCCTGCTTGGTCACCTGGGCGACCGCTGGAATGCGCCGGCCGCCCACGGTGATGTCCAGCAGCTGCGGCGCGTGCGGCGTGTCGTAGTTCCACACGTCGTGCCGCACGAGCTGGAAGTGCCAGATGCGCCGCCCGGTACGTGCGTCGAGCGCCAGCAGGCTCGTACCGAACAGGCCGTCGCCGAGGCGGTGTCCGCCGTAGTAGTCGTTCGTCGGCGGGTCGGTCGGGATGTACACGATGCCGCGCTCGAGGTCGGCCGACAGTGGCGCCCACGAGGAGACGTTGCCGTTCTCGCGCCAGGCATTCCCCTCCCACGTGTCGTGTCCGAACTCGCCCGGATGCGGAATCACGTGGAACTTCCACAGATGCTTGCCCGTGCGGCCGTCGTACGCCAGGACGTGGCCTGGCACGGACTCCTTCCGGTACTGGTAATACCCCTGCTCGTGGGAGTTGCCGACGACGACCACGCCGTTGACGACGATCGGCGGCGATGAGTTGGTGATGTAGCCTAGCTCCCGCGCCAGACCATTGTCGCCATCGTAAGGGAAGCCGAGGTCGGCGAGCAGGTCGACGATCCCGTCCTCCCCGAACGTTTGGATCGGACGCCCGGTCTCCGCATCGAGCGCGATCAGGAAAAAGCCCGGATCGACGATGTAGATCCGCCCCCGGCCGTCGACGACGTCGTACGCCACGCTCTTGCCGTAGTTCCTGCGCATCGAGTCTTCCCACCGCTTGGTGTGACGCATGCGCCAGACCCACAGCGTCTCGCCGGTCGCCGGATCGATCGCCACCACGGTGCGCCGCTCGCCGGCCACGCTGAACAGCTTGCCCTCGGCGTAGATCGGCGTCGCCCGCAGGATGTTGTCCGCCGATTGGCCGAAATTGTCGCCGCGCCAGACCCACGCGACCTCGAGCGACTCGAAGTTCTGTGCGGTCACCTGGTCGAGCGACGAATAACGCGTGCTCCCTGCGTCGCCGCCCCAGTAGCGCCACGCCGAGGCGTCGCGCGCCGCCGGTACCGCGCCTGCTGCGGCCTGGCCCTGCGCGCCGGCCACGGTGCCAGCCGTCAGCAGACCGCTGAGGACGAGAATGCCGGCGAGTGCCGTGCCGCCAGAAACTGGATGTCCGGTTCGATTCGCTGTCATCATTGCTCGCTGAGTCGATTCGTCGGCTGTTTGGTCATTCGAGGCGTCTGTGACGCCTCATCATCGTCCCGCGCCACGCTGTCGCGCGGCGCGGGAGAATTTCAGTTCGCCACGAAGCAGTAGAACAGTCCGTCCCCGCCGGTACCGCGGAGGTTCTGCTGGCTGCACCCACGCGATGGGTGCGACGAGTTCCACGACGTCGGGGCCGCCCCGCCGCCCACACGGTCGTGATGCCCGACGATCGCGCTCCCCTCGCCGCTGCTCGTCCAGTTGCCGCAGGTGGTGTCGTCGGTGCCCGCCACGGCCCGGCCGTCGGGACCGGAACCGGTGAGAATGTCGTGACGGTTCGGCGTGTCGCCGCGCCCCGAAACCACCTCGCCCCGCTCGTTCAACGAGGTCTCCTTTCCGAGGTTCGCCGTCTCGGCGTGCAGATGCTCGACGTCGCGGGCGATCAGCACGCCGTGCGCGTCGTACCACGGGCCGCCGCCGATGCGGTCGCGCGCGTGCACGGCCGGCTGCGCGGCGGACGCCGTCGTGCTGAGGTACGCCCGCCACGTCCGGCCGCCGGCGCCGACCCGATCGGCCAGCAGCTGGCAATGGCGGTCGGCGCCGGCCAGCCCGCCCAGCGCGGCACCGTTCCCCGGACCTTCGCTGGTGATGAAGAAACTCATCGCCGGCGGCTGTTCGGACACGGTGCGGGGTGCGCAGGCCAACCCGGCGGCGAGGAGCAGCGACAGCATCCTGAGCATGAAAGTCCCCGGTCGTGAAGTGGTCATCCGCCGCGCGTCGCCGTCGCCGGCGTCGCCATGATCTCCCGGAACGCCGTCATGAACCGCCGCATCTCCTCGGCCGTACCGACCGAAACCCGCAGGTGCTCGGTCAGCGGCGGAAACGGCCGTCCAACCGCGACGCCCCTCGTCCGGAACTCCTGGATCACTGGCTGCACCGGACGCCGGAGGTGCAGCATGAAGAAGTTGGTCTCCGACGGTATCGTCGAGTAGCCCATCGCCTTCAGGTCGGCGACGGTCCGCTCGCGCAGATCGATCGTCGTCCGGCGCACCCGCGCCTCGCTCTCCGTATCGGCGAGCGCCGCCACGCCACCCCACCGCACCAGTGCGTTGATGCTCCCCGTGCTCCACGGCCGCATCCGCTGGATCAGCTCGCGCGGCGCGACCGCGTAGCCGAGTCGCATCGCCGCCATCCCGTAGATCTTGGAGAACGTGCGCGCGACGATGACGTTGCGCCCCTCCAGCACGTGCGGCACCGAGGTCGCGTACGTCGGGTCCTGCACGTAGTGGTGATACGCCTCGTCCACCAGCACCACGACATCCTCCGGGATCGCGTCGAGCAGCTGCTTGATCTCGCGCGCCGGGATGATGCGGCCCGTGGGATTGTTCGGGTTGCACAGATAGACGAACCCGACATCGCGATGGTGCCGCTTCACGGCGGCGATCGTCGCCGGCATGTCCTGCCGGAAGTCGTCGAGCAGCGGCAGCCGGATCACATCCGCCTTGATCCCGCTGGCGTGCGAGTACACCTGGCTGTAGGTCGGCTCGACCCCGACGACCTTGCGTCCGCCCTGGAGAAACGCCAGGCCGACGACGCTCAGGATCTCGCCCGAGCCGGCGCCCAGCATGATGTTCTCACGCGGCACGCCATGGTGCCTGGCGATCTCGTCGGCGATGTCGCCGTCCGGATACCCGTAGCGGTTCGCGTACTTGAAGGCCCTCGTCATCGCCCGCATTGCCGACTCGGACGGGCCGTACGGGTTCTCGTTGAACGCCAGCTTGGCGAGCGCGTCGTAGGCGTCCGTGCCTTGCTGGAACAGCGGACCCGGGATCCCGTGCGCCAGCAGATCGGCGGGCGGGCGAAGAGTCAGATAGCCCACTGCGGTGGCGAGACCACCCACGAAACCGCGGCGGGAGACTGCACGCTTCCCTTCCATTGGTGCCTCCGGTTCGGTCCGGCGCGTCGAACTGCATCACCCCGGGGCCATCGCGCCCCGGCGGCGCCCTATCGCTTCACGTATTTGCGGAGCGTCATCGGTCCCACCTCGGCGCCGTAGATGTTGCCGAGCGCATCCACCGCGACCCCCTCCGCCCCACTCGTCCCCGAGTTGTCGGGATCGGGTTCGGGGTCCGGGATGAACGCCGTGATCCGGCCATCCCGCGCACTCCCGATGTAGATCCCGCGCTTCCACCCCGCATTCCGGCGCGCGTTCGACTCGGAGTCGGTGGCGTACAGTACGTCGTTGCGATCGATGAACAATCCGCTGGGACGACTGAACTGCGTCCACGATGCGATGTGCCGGCCGTCCTGATCGAAGATCTGCACGCGGTTGTTCGCGCGGTCGCCGACGAACAGACGCCCCTGTGAGTCCATCGCCAGCGCGTGCGGATCGCGGAACTGACCGTCCGCCTCGCCGGTGCCTCCCCATTCCTTGATGAAGCGGCCATCGCTCGAGAACTTCACTATCCGGTTGTTGCCGCCCGCGCCGTGGCCGTCGGCGACGAAGATGTCGCCGTTCGGCGCCACCAGCACGTCCGAGGGCTGCCGGAAGTGCGCCGGCCCGTCGCCGGCCACGCCTTTCGTGCCCAGTGTCATCAGCAGCTCGCCGGTCGGACTGAACTTGTAGACCACGTGCCCGACGCCGGCCGGAATCTGCTGTCCGATCCCGGTCGCGTCGGTCACCCAGACGTTGCCCTGCCGGTCTACGAACATCCCGTGGGGCCAGGCGATCATTCCGGCGCCGAACTGCCGGAGCAGCTTGCCCTCGAGGTCGAACTGGAGGATCGTCGTCAGGTGAGGGCGGTCGACGCACGTGTTCTGCCCGCACCGGTCGGCAACCCAGATCGTGCGGCCGTCGGGACCCGGGTACACCGCGCTCAACGCTCCCCACTTCCGGGCGTCGGGTAGCTCGCCCCAGGCCTCCGAGGCGACGCGGTACGGGTTGTCCTGGGCCGCGAGCGTGGCCAGAGGGACGGCGAGCGTGGCCAGAGTGGCGGCGAGCGCGAGCATGGGCAGGCCCGCGCGACGGCGATGCGACATGGGAAACGACCCCCGGAGAAGAGAGTTCATGGCGGGAGAGAGGCGTTCGACAGCTGGCCCGCACCGAATGAAGTACGAGACTCGCGGCCAGAGTGCTGACTCGAACGTACGGCCAGGAGGGGCCGGCGCAAGGCGCGTGCGACATCGGGCCCCGTGGCGGCCGCAGCGGCACGGCGCGATGCAACCTTTCGTCAGGCCGCCGCCACTCACCTCCGACCGTCTCGATTCCGACCCGGAGGGACAGATGCGCCACGCCACTCGCGCCGCACTTCTCGCGCTCCTCGCCACCACACCCGCCCTCGCCCAGTCGGCGGACGAAAGCCGGAGCGGTCCCCGTCCGATCCTGCCGCGGGAGTTCGAGATCGCGCTCGCCCGCAGCGCGGCTCCGCCCACCGTGTCGGCACAGGCTCGTGTGCTCGTGCTGACCGACCAGGGATTCGTGGTCGCCGACTCCGGCTCGAACGGCGTCACCTGCCTGGTGGACCGGAGCTGGCGGAGGAGCCTGGAGCCGCACTGCTACGACGCCGAGGGTGCTGCTTCGATCCTCCCGATGGAGTTGCGCCGCACCGAGATGCGTCACCGCGGCCGTCCCGAGGACGAGATCGATCGCGACCTCGCCGCCGGCCTCGCGAACGGACGATTCCGGTTGCCGCGCCGCCCCGCGCTGACGTACATGATGTCCGCCGGTCAGGTGCTGTACGACGATTCCGGGCGCAGCGTCGGCGCATGGCGTCCCCACCTGATGATCTATCATCCGTACCTGACCAACGCCGAGCTCGGTCTGCCGGAGGCTCCCGACTTCCGTGTCGGTGCCGTCTTCGATCAAGGGACTCCACGCTCGACCCTGGTGATCATCATGGCCGAGTTCGTCGCCGCTCCGCTGGCGGCGTCAGTGCCCGACTCGCCGTGACCGCCGCGACGAGCCGCTCCACCAAGTCTGCGGCTCAACTGGAGGGCGAGCCACCGGACCGTGCGCTGGCGGATCGCGTGACGAGCCGGCGCGACCCGGCCTCCTTTCGTGCGCTCTACGCGCGACACACGCCGGCGCTCTACGCAATGGCGATGCGCCTGACCGGTGAGCCCGCGGACGCCGAGGACGCGGTGCACGATGCCTGGATCCGGGCCGTCGAGGCGCTGCCGCGATTCGAGTGGCGATCCAGCCTGCGCACCTGGCTCACCGGCATCCTGCTCAATCGCCTGCGCGAACTGGAGCGCCACCACCGGCCCGAGCTCCCGCTGGACGACACGGTCCTCCCCACCGACGCTCCGCCGGACTTGCCGCACGACGTGGATCCGCTCGATCTCGAGGCGGCGATCGCCGCGCTGCCCCCCGGCTACCGCCGGGTGCTCGTCCTGCACGACATCGAGGGCTTCACGCACGAGGACATCGCCGCGCTCCTCGACATCGAGCCCGGAACCTCGAAGAGCCAGCTCTCGCGCGCGCGGGCGCACCTGCGCCGCTCGCTCTCGACCGACGAAAGGGAGGTCCTGTGACTCCGATCGATCGTGATCCGCGCGACCGCGATCCGGCGGCGCGCGACTCGAGCTCCGCACCCGGCGCGCTGGCGGCGCGCGTTCCGGCTCACGCCGCCCCGCCGGCGCTCGAGCAGCGCGTAGTCGACTCGCTCGCCCGACGCGGACTCCTCGCGCCTTCGCGCTCCGGCGATCCGCGACGGTCACGCCACCGCGGCTGGCGCGCGATGGCCCTCCTGGCCACCGCCGCGGCGCTGTTCGTCGGCGGCGTGTTCGCGGGACGCGGACGCCCACCCGCATCCCTGGCGCCCGACTCGACCGCGCGCTATGCGCTGCTGCTCTACGGCGGCGCCGACTGGCCCGGTGGCGACGCGGAGGCGGCGCGAGTCGACGAGTATCGCCAGTGGGCACGCGCACTCGCCGGCCGCGGCCACCTCGTGACCGGTGAGAAGCTCCGGAACGACGCCCTCGAGCTCGTCACTCCCGGGGCCGGCGCACTCCCCTCCGGCACTGGATCGCCCTCCGATGGCGTGCTCGGCGGCTTCTTCATCATCAGCGCATCCAGCGCGGCCGAGGCGGAGGCGATCGCTCGAACCATGCCCCACCTCCAGCACGGTGGGCGCGTGGTCGTGAGACCGATCGAGCCGACCTGACGAACCGGGCGAGGCTTGCGCGCCGCGTTCCCCCGGCGTACTATACCGTCGCGCGGTATAGTCGCATCGCCTGTCTCCACGAGAAACCGGACGGGAACGCGATGCCAGCGAGGCGGGACGGCGGCCCTCGGCCGCTCACTACTCCGGTATTCCAGATCCTCCTGTCGCTGGTCGATCAGGAGCTTCACGGCTACGCCATCATCCAGGACATCGCCAGGCGCACCGGCGGCGAGATCCGGCTGACGGCGAGCACCCTGTACGCGGCCGTCAAGCGCCTGCTCGACACGGGTTGGATCGACGAGCCCCCTCGGCGGCCCCGCACCGACCGCGACGATCCGCGCCGTCGCTACTATCGCCTCACGGCGCTCGGCCGCGACGCCGCGCGCGCCGAGGCGCTGCGCCTCGAGCGGCTGGCGGGGATGGCGCGCGCCAAGCGGCTGCTCGCACCACTTCGCGCGTCATCCACCACAAGACGCCAGTGACGCGCCCGCCGAACCGCCCACCGCTCGCCGTGCGGATCTACGGCGCACTGCTCGGAAGGCTGCTCCCGCGGAAGCTTCGCGAAGAGTTCGCGGACGAGATGACGCTCGTCTTCGCCGATCTGCAACGCGAGGCGGCGCGTGCCGGTGGCGGCCGCGGCGTTTGGGCGGGATTCGTCGCGCTCGTCCGCGAGCTGCCGGGCCTCGTCCGGCTGACGATCCGCGAGCGTCGCGACTCCGCGGCCACGCACGCCGGAATTGCTCACCTCGACGAACGGAGCGGCATCGTGCTCGATTCGCTGATGCAGGACCTCCGCTATGCGGCGCGCTCGCTCCGCCGAAGCCCCGGGTTCACGCTCGTCGCGGTGCTCACGCTCGCCCTCGGCGTGGGCGCGAACACCGCGATCTTCAGCGTCATCGACGGCGTGCTGCTCAGACCACTTCCGTACCTCGAACCCGACCGGCTGATCGCGGTCGGCGAGGGAACGATGGGCGGCTCCCCCACCGACATGTCATCGACCTCGCCGGGAAGCTTCTTCGACTGGCGGCGGCAGACGAACAAGGTACGGCTCGCCGGGTATTCGCCGACGCAGGGAACGGTGACCGGCGGCGGCGACCCCGAGCACCTGAGCGGACTGACCGCGATCGGCGGGCTGTTCGAGGTGCTCGGCGTGCGCCCACTCCTCGGGCGTCCGCTCGTCGAGTCCGATGAGACACCCGCCGAGGAGCCGGTGATCGTGCTCGGCCACCCCGCATGGCGCCGTTTCTACGGCGAGGACTCCGCCGCCGTCGGCCGCCTGCTCACGCTGAACGGGACCTCGCGCCTCATCGTCGGTGTGATGCCGCCCGGCTTCCGCTTTCCCGATGCCGACGCCGAGTTCTGGATCCCCGCGCGGTTCGATGCCGGCTTTCGTGGCAACCGCGATCAGTACTTCATCAGGACCATTGGCCGGCTTGCACCAGGCGCCACGATCGACCAGGCTCGCAACGAGCTCGTGGCGATCGGAGACGGTCTGCGGCGTGACTGGCCGATGTACAACAGCAACCTGTCGATCAACGCGCGGCCCTTGCGGGACACCATCGTCGGCGACGTCCGGGCACGGCTCCTCGTGCTGATGGGTGCCGTCGCGTTCGTACTTCTGATCACCTGCGCCAACCTCGGCAACCTGCTCCTCGCGCGCGCGTCGGTGCGCCGGCACGAAATGGCCGTGCGGCGCGCCCTTGGCGCGGGGCGCGCCCGCGTGGCAAGGCAGCTTCTCACGGAGAGTCTGGTACTGGCCGTCGCCGGCGGCGCGGCCGGACTACTCGCCGGAAAGGCATTCCTCTCCCTCCTGCTCGCCGCGCAGACCACCACCAATCTGCCGCGTGCTCACGCGATCGCCCTCGACCACCGCGTCCTGTTGTTCACGCTGGGCATCTCGCTGGCGGCCGGAATCATGTTCGGGATGTTTCCGGCGTGGCAGCTCGGCCGCGCCCACGCGAGCGAGGCGCTGCGTACCGGAGCACGGACGATCGCCGGACGGCAGTGGGCGCGCAACGTGCTCGTGGTCTCGCAACTCGCACTGGCGATGGTGCTGCTCAGCGGAGCGGGGCTGCTGCTCCGCAGCTTCGCGCTGCTCCAGGGTGTGGATCCGGGCTTCACCGGCGGTCGCATCCTCACGTTCGATGTCGCGCTCCGCGAGTCGAACTTCGACTTCTTTCCCGAGACCCTCGAGCGCATTCGCGCGATCCCAGGGGTGCGCTCGGCGGCGACCGTGAGTCAATTCCCGATCACGGGCCGGGGAGTCGGCGCGTGGTTCAATCGCCTCGACCGTCCGCTGCCGGCCGGCGTGACGCCGCCCGGCGAGGCGTATCGCGTAGTCACACCCGAGTACTTCGAGACGATCGGGCTCCCGCTCAGGCGCGGCCGGCTCCTCGGAACGGAGGATCGGCGGGAGCGGCCGGGAGTCGTCATCAACGAGGCCCTGGCCCGGAAGCACTACGCGGGCGAGGAGCCGGTCGGCAGGGAGATCTACCTCGGCGCGCCGGACAACAGGCTGTTCGAGCGAGCAACCATCGTCGGCGTGGTCGGCGACACCCGCGACGCCGGGCTGGGCAGCGATCCGCTGCCGACGGTCTACATCCCGCTGGCGGTGATGCCGTGGTGGCGGTTCTCGTCGTACGTCATCCGGACGGCGGGACCGGCGGTGGAGGTCGCCGCTGCCGCGCGCGCGGTGATTCGCGAGGCTGATCCGGGTCTGGCGATCCGAAACGTGCGCACCCTCGATGACGTACTGGCCGAGTCGGTGGCGCCCGCGCGCTGGTCGATGACGCTCCTCGGCGTGTTCGCGGCGGTGGCGCTGGTGATGGCCACGCTCGGGGTGTTCGGCGTCCTCTCGTTCGTGGTGACGCAGCGAACACGAGAGCTCGGCATCTGCATCGCGCTCGGCGCGGCGCCGGGGACCGTGCGGCGGATGGTGGTGGGGCAGGGGCTCCGGTTGATCGCCGCCGGGGTGGTGCTCGGTCTGGCCGGCGCGCTCGCACTCACACGGCTGATGGAGGGACTGCTCTACGGCGTGCCTTCGACCGATCCGGTGACGTACGCCGGAGTGGCGGCGGTGCTGGTCGGGATCGCTGTCGTCGCCAGCTATTTCCCGGCGCGCCGGGCAACGCGCATCGATCCGATGATGGCGCTCCGATCGGAGTGATGCAGGTCGGCCTCGCCGTCCACGCCGCAACCGGACACCCCATCGAACACCGCGTCATGGACCTTCCGCCACCCGCACGCGCCGAGCCTCGCGAATCGAGATGATCCACGAGGCGAGCAGGTAGTAGACGGGGAACGCCAGCGAGCCGATCAGCCACGGTCGCGAGTCGTCGGGTACACCGAGCAACACGGCCAGCAGCACGGCCGCCCAGACGGCACCCAGCACGATCGTCACGCGATTGAGAAGTCCCGGCTGCGACGGGTAGAGATACCTGGACGGCACGAACGTCAGGAGCGACAGCACGAGGATCACCGCCAGCGCGAAACCGGACGCCGGACGCAGGAAGTGGAGATACAGCGCGACGACGTTCCAGTACGAGGGGAATCCCCTGAAGTACCCGTCGCTGGTCTTCGCCTCGACCTGCGCGAACCCATACGCGCTGGCGAGGAGCGCGACGAGCAGTGAGGGCGCGTGCGCCGGATCGAGGACATCGCTCCGCCAGAGAAGCAGCAGGGGGATCGACGTGTACGTGTGGAAGTCCACAATGTCGTCGAGGCGCCGGCCGTCGAACCACGGCAGCGCGCGGCGAACGTCCACCGCGCGGGCGAGCGCGCCATCAGTTGCATCGACGAACGTAGCCGCGAAGAGCAGTAGCAACGCCACCCGCAGCTGCTCAACGCCGCCGAGCACGATACCGACGGTGGCGAACGCGGCCAGCAACAGTCCCGTCGCCGTGTAGAAATGCACCGCCCAGCCGAGCGCGGCGCGCCACCTCGGGCGTGCGCTGGCCGGCTGCCGTGCGTCGATTTCGGCGGACGGCCGCTCAGGGCACACGTGGTCCGCCGGTGCGCGACTCGCGCCCGAATCCCCCGACTCGCCCCCGCCCTCCGCGTTGTTCGTCCAATTCGTCCAATTCGTCCAATTCGTAATAGACGACTCCCCCGCCGGCACCGCCGATCACCAGCTCGACGCGTCCGTTCCCCGTCAGGTCGCCCGCTGCCGGCGCCGCCAAAACCGGAACGGAGAGCGAAAAGCTCGTGTCCCGCTCGAACCGCGGCGTGGTGCGCGTGCCCACGTTGCGGTACAGCGCGAGCACGCCCTCCTCCGTTCCGACGAGCAGGTCGAGATCGCCGTCGCCGTCGATGTCCACCAGCAGCGGCGCGCTTCGCCGTCCGACGCGGATCCCCTCCCACTCGTCGCTCACCAGCACGAATCGCGGCGTCCCCGGACCGCCGTCGTTCCGGTAGAAGTTGAGCCACCCGGACGCCTCGCCGATCACGAGATCGAGATCTCCGTCGCCATCGAGGTCGCCGAGCGCCGGCACCGTGTTGCTCCCGCGGGTGATCGTCACGATCGCCGAGTCGGCGAGCACCAGAGTGCCATCCACGTTCCGGTACCAGGCGAGCGACGGCCCCCACTGCCCGAGGATCAGGTCGGGCCGGCCGTTCCCATCGAGGTCGCCGAACGCTGGCGCGAGGTGATAGCGCCCCTCGATCGGCAGCGCGCCGCGCAGCCGGAACGCCGGCGCCGAAGGCGAGCCCACGTTCTCGAAGTGGTAGATGCGCGACGTGCCCGGTGCCGCGGGATCGATCTTGTTGGCGAGGAGCAGATCGAGGTCGCCGTCGCCATCCAGATCGACCAGCGCGGGGATGCTCTCGCTACCCACATCGATCATCGGCAGGAGCGCCCGCGTGCGCACGTCCCACGCGTCGTCCGGCGTCCGCCCGAGATAGTAGAGGTTCTCCGCCGCCGTGCGGTTGGGGTTGTACGCGCCGCCCAGCACACCCATCACCAGCTCCAGTCGCCCTCGTGGGTCGCCGAGCACGCCGAAGGCGGGCGCGTTGTAGCCCGACGTGAGCACCGGATCGGCCGGCGGGAACTGCACCGGCGCGTTCCGGAGGTTGGGCTCGGCGCAGCTTCCCGTGTTCTCGATCAGCAGCAGTCCCTGCTCGAAGAAGTCACCCCAGAAGAGATCGAGGTCGCCGTCGCCGTCGTGATCGGCCAGCGCCATCGTGTTCGCTCCATGTCGGCTGCTGCCCATCGACTGGCCGATGATCCGGATCTCCTCGAACTCCTCCGTCAGCAGGCGAAACCGCGGTACGCCGTCCGCGGTCGTCTCGGCGACCTCGTATCGCGCGACGGTTCCATCGAGCTTCCCGATGAGCAGGTCCGCACGGCCGTTACAGTCGATGTCGCCGAGCTGGGGAATGTTCTGGCGGTCGGAGAAGATCGGCTTGCCGTCGACATCGCGCAGTGTGTCGGCGGCGAGCACGAACCGGGGCGCGCCACGGACACCGGTGTTTCTGTAATAGCGGATGTGGCTGAACCGCGTCTCGGCGAGCAGATCCGGCAGCCCGTCGCCATCGACGTCGGCGAACCGGAACCATTCGCCGACCTCGAGCCCCTCGTATTTCTCGCTGCGCAACACGAACCGCGGCACCCCGTCCGCGTTGCCGTCGCGCGTGAAGTGCATCACCGCGTTGTTGCGCTCCTGCACGAACAGGTCGAGCGTGCCGTCGCCGGCCATGTCCACCAACTGCGGCCGTGGCGATGTCAGACCGCCCAGGAACGCCAGCGACAGCAGCCGGCCGGCGGAGTCGTGCACGGGGAAGGGGGCGACGCGCCTCGTCCACTTGGCGGTCTCGTCGGGCGGCAGGCGGCCGAGCGTCGCGCAGGCCACGGCGACGAAGGCACTCGCGATGACGACGGCCGGCAGCGATGATGATCGCCGCCGCAGAGAGAACGTCATCCCGGCGGCGGGCACGATGCAGTTTCCGCCCGCGCACCAGCGCCGGCGCCCGCGCCACCGCCTGTGCCCGCATCCAGACCCGGGCCTGCACCGCGACTCCTCCGCTCGACGCCGATCCCCGCCGCATATGCGCCGACCGGCATCACCGCCTCCACGAGGCGCGTCGACACGCAGATCGCCACCACCGATCCGGCTCCCGCCGGCCGGCCGCCCGCGTGATCATGTACGCCCCCGTGCTGGTGCCGGTTGCTCGCGTAGACGTATCGACCGTCCGGCGACAGCCCGACGCCGTGCGGCTGCGCGAACGCCTCGTGCGCGATCTCCGCGGCCACGCGCCACGTCCGGGTGTCCACGACGCTCACCCGGTTGGCGGTCAGATTGGTCACGTAGATCCACCGTCCGTCGCTGGTGAACACCGGCTCGAACGGTCCCGCGGCGAGCGGGATCGTGTGCGCCAGGTTCGGCACGGCTGGGTCGGCGAGGTCGAACACCAGCAATTCGCCCGAGAGCTCCGCCGTCAACGCCAGCCACCGCCCGTGGGGCGACACCGCCGCCTGCACGAATCCCCTCGCCGGCCCCGGCACGTCCACCAGCCGCACGTCGCCTTTTTCGACGTCGATGCTGGCGAGCTGGTTCACGCCGAGGCTGGCTACGTAGACCGAGCCGCCGGTCGGATGCACGGCCAGGGCGTGCGGCCGCGGGAAGACCAGATCGATCTCCTCGAGCAGCCGCATGTCCGATCGCCGGATGACGGCGAGCCGGGCCGGCGGATTGACCGCGCTCATCGACCGCGCGACGAACAACAGGTCGCGCGTCGGATGCAGCGCGAGCAGTCCCGGGACCTCGACGTCGGCGGCGGCGACCGGCCGCTGCCGGCGGTCGAGCTTGAGGACCTTCCCCTCGCCGATCAGCGTGACGTACCAGGCGCTCCCATCCCACTCCACCTGCGCGTGGTGCGGGCGCGCGTTGGCGCCGAATCCGAGCCGCCGCAGATCCACGGTCTCGATCACCCGATGTGCGGGCAGCTCGATCACCGAGATCGTCGCGTCGTCCTGGTTGGTGACGTAGAGTCTCGCTCCCGTTTCTGCCTGCGCGTCGGCCGGAGGGCGGGCCGGCGCGCAGGCGGCCAGCAGCAGCGCCAGAACGGCGGCGCGGGCACTCACGGCACCGGGTGCGTGGGCCGGTAGCGAACGAGGAACAGCCCCTCACGCATGCTGGTCACCGCCACCACGCCGCTCCGGAAGAACGGATAGTTGCTCCACGTGCCCGCGAACCCGGGGGCGATCTCGCCGAACGGCACGGTGTCCAGGAACCCGACTTCCACCGGCTCGATCGGGTTGGTCACGTCGATCACGCGGAGGCCGGCCACGTAGTTCGACTGGTACATGTACCGGCCGCGCACGTACAGGTTGTGGTCGGTTGCCGGAGTCGTACCGAAGAACTCCTTCGCCACGATCGGGTCGTCGAGGTCGCGGACGTCGAACACGATCGTGCGGGTGCGCGGCGCCGTTCCGGACAGCTCGTCGCCCTCGTCGTTGAGGAAGAAGAACTGGTGGTCGTCGCTCAGCCAGCCCTGGTGCGCGTACGCGACGTTGGGATACGACGCCGAGGAGATGCGCTTCGGGTTCTGCTTGTCCGTGACGTCGGCGATGCCCAGCGCGTTCTCCGACGCATTGAAGCACAGCTGGCGGCCGCGGTAGCGCTCGTCGGGTCCCTTGTAGACGACACACTGGGCGTCGTGCGTGTACCCGGTTCTCGCCCTCCCGGTCGTCGTGTCGGCCCAGCAGCCGGCGAAGGTCGGGCGCACCGGGTCGCGAATGTCGATCATGTGCGGGCCGCCGCCGCACGTCTCCCCGCCCATGCTGTTCCCGATCGTGTAGGCAAACCCGGACTCGTCATCGATCGCAATGTTGTGGGCGCTGTGAATCCGGTCGTAGTGTGCGGTCTCGGTGAATGTCCGGGGCTCGCGCACCGAGCGGAGCTGCGTCAGATCGAATATCTGGACGCCGTGCGGTCCCGCGCCATCGGAGACGATGAATGCATGGTTGCGGTAGACCTTCATGTCGCGCCACAGATTCGGCCGTGCCCCCTCGTGCAGCGGAAGGTCGCCGAGGTAGCGCGGGTTGGCCGGATCGGTGACTTCGACGAACGAGGTGCCGTCGAGCCGGCCGACGATCGCGAACTCCCGCCCCGTCTCCGCATCCGTCCAGCCCCACAGGTCGTTGAGCATGATTCCGCGCTTGGCGCCGAGCGCGCTGTTGGGAAGGAACGACACCAGATCGACGTCGCGGCAATCGAACGCGCCCGCCTTCGACTCGGCGCAGCGCATCTCGCCGCCCGTCACCGCGGCGAGCGGCGAGGGGGTGCTGTCGGCGATCGCCGCAACCTGGCGCCACTCGGCGCTCGCTCCATCTCTCCCATAGACGTACGCAACGCCCTCGAAGAAGTCGCCGCCCGGCGCGCCGGTGGCGGCCACGTCACCGCGCGCGGCGACCGCCGAGCCGAACTGTGGCCCGAGCCCGCCGCCGCCACCGGTCAACACCTGTGCCTCGCTCCACGTCCCGGTTGCCGCGTCACGCCGCATCACGTGCATCGCGCCGCTTCCCTGTCCGCTGAACGGCGCTCCCACGAGCAGGTCGGCGCCGGCGCGCGCCAGCGCGGCACCGAACATCGACGGGCGCTGCCGCGATGCGGCGGTGATGCGTCCGGCCGGCTGCCACTCCGTGCCCTGACGGCGAAACGCGAAGACGACGCCGGCACCGCGATCGGCCGCCGGACTCGAGGCATAGATCTCCCCGTCGCCGGCGAGCGCGGCAATCCCGAACGCGCGCACGGTCGTATCCTCGGCGATCAGGCGCGCCTCCTCGGTCCACGAGCCGCCGCTGGCCTGCCGGAACACGTGCACCGCGCCGGCGCGAAGCCGAGCCGGCGGTCCCATGAGCTCCTCGCCGCGCACGCCCGGCGCGCCGACGACGGCGATCTCGCCGCCAAGCGAGATCGCCGCACCGAACCGCTGGCCGGCTGCCGGCGCCGATGCCTCGAGCTGCCCCTGCGCGCGCCAGGCCCCGGTGCCCGCATCGCGACGTATCGTCACCACCGCCCCTTGTCCGCCGCGGCCGGGAGCACCCGCGAGCACGACGCCACGCCCGACTGCCAGCGCCGTGCCCAGTTCATCGCCCGTCGCGCCGTCGGCGCCTATCGTCGCCCGGTGCGTCCAGCCGCCGGAGCGATCGCGCTCGAACACGTAGACAAGTCCACGCCGCTCCATCGCCCGCGGTGCACCGACCGCGAGCACATCTCCATCGGCCGCGACGGCCATTCCGAACCCGTCGCCCACACTGCCGTCCGGCGCGGCGACCGACGCCGTCTCCCGCCACGCCGCTCCGCTCCGCCGGAAGATGTGCACGGCGCCCGCCGCGGCCGGCGGCATCGGGAAGCCGCCCATCACTTCCGGGCGGCCGACGATGATCTCGTCCCCCGCGACGGCGATCGCGGCGCCGAACGCGATCGCCGGGCGCGCGGTCTCGTGCTCCAGCCGCCAGCTCTGCGCGACGACCACCGACGGAACGACGAACGTAACCAGCGCCAACGATAGCAACGTGCGGCGGCATGTCATCTGATTCTACTCCGACGGATGGTGAGCTGTCCCGCGTCCGCGAGGCCAGAGGCGCGAATGATAGGACGCGGGACGAGGCGATGCCAGCACTGGCGGACGGCTCACCCATCCGGCCCACGAATCGCGATCCGCCGTGTGCATGGACGCCGCGCCGGCGCGGCGCGATTCTTCCCCTCGCTCGCTTGCACCCGTTCCGCCCGCGTCGCCCGAATTGCTCATGCGAACCGACCTGACTCCCACCCCCGAGCTCCTCTACCTGCTCGCCGGCGACCCGGCGGAGCTGACGGAGACGCTCTCCGGGATGCGCGCCGCCGACATCGCCGAGGCGCTGGGCAAGCTCGCCCCCGACGCCGCGGCGCGCATCCTCACCATGATGCCGTTCGACCTCGCGGTGCAGGTGCTCGATGCACCCGAGCTCGAGGACCGAACGCGGATCATCCAGGCGCTCGCGCCCGACGCCGCCGCCGCGTTCCTCGAGGCCATGTCGGCCGACCAGCGCGCGGAGATCTTCCGCCAGCTCCCCGAGATGGAACGGCAGCGCTTCCTCCGGATGCTCGGAGAGGAGGACCAGCGCGCCCTCTCGCTGCTGCTCCAGTACCCGCCGGAATCGGCGGGCGGAATCATGACCACGGAGTTCGTCACCGTGCCGGCCCTCGTGACGGTCGATGAGGTTCTGCGCCACATTTCCGAGGTCGGCCGAGCCAAGGAGACGGTCTACGCGATCTATGTGACCGACCCGGAAACACAGCGCCTGGTGCACGTCGTCGCACTCCGGGACCTGCTGACGGCGGATCGCTCGGCGCCCGTGGGGAGGATCGGCGACCGGCGCAAGCCGATCGCGGTGCCTCCGCTCGCCGACCGCGAGGACGTCGCGCGACTGATCGCCAAGTACGACCTCCTCGCCGTACCGGTGGTGGACGACGGCGGCCACGTGCTCGGCATCGTGACCGTGGATGACATGATCGATGCGCTGGTGGCCGAGCAGACCGAGGACGTGCAGCGGTTCGGCGGCATGCAGGCGATCGACCAGCCGTATCTGGAGGCGAGCCTCGGGACAGTCATCCGGAAGCGCGGGATCTGGCTCTCGGTGCTCTTCCTGGGCCAGACGCTCACCGCCACGGCGATGGGCATCTTCGAGTCGGAGATCGAGCGCGCCGTCGTCCTCGCCATCTTCGTCCCGCTGATCATCTCCTCCGGTGGAAACACGGGCTCGCAGGCGACATCGCTCATCATCCGCGCGATGGCGTTGCGCGAGGTCGTTCTTCGCGATTGGTGGCGCGTGGCTCTGCGCGAGCTTCCGGCAGGCGCCGTGCTGGGCGCGATGCTCGGGCTTCTCGGATTCCTCCGCATCGTGCTATGGCAGCTGCTCGGATGGTACGACTACGGGACGTGGTTCCTGCTGATCGGGCTGGTGGTCGCACTGTCGCTTATCGGCGTGGTGGCGCTCGGGTCGTTGATCGGTTCGATGCTTCCATTCGCGCTGCGCCGGCTGGGCTTGGACCCGGCAAGCGCCTCGGCGCCGTTCGTGGCGACGCTGGTGGACGTCACCGGGATCATGATCTACTTCGGAGTCGCGTACGTTTTATTGCGAGGGACGGTGCTGTAGCCGCGGATCCGGGCGCCGCGTTCGCGGTCGCGGTCAGTGGACGCCGGTGCCGCGGGCCGCCTGAAGCGTACGGTCGAGCCGGGCACGGGCCACGAGCCGCGCCGCCTCGATCCGGGCCAGAGCTGGCAGCTCCTCCACCTCGTGGTCGAGCGCGGCGAGCAGCGCCTCCGCGTATCCGTCCGGACGACCCTGCCGCGCGAAGAAGCCGGCCGTCCACGCCGCATGCTCGAGAAAGATCTCCGAGCGCTGCTCGGCGAGCGCGTCGGCGAGGTAGGAAACGAGCAGCGCTGCGTCGTGCCTCACGCGCGGCCAGCCTTCCGGATCGCTCCACACTGACCACGCGGCGCGCGTCGACGCCAGCGAGCTGGCCACGTCATCGGCCAGCGCGTCCTCGACCTCGTCGATCAGCGCCGCGGCGCCCACCGGACGCCGCAGAGCCTTCCGCGCCTGTTCCAGGTAGGCCGGGATGGGCCCCGGGTCCTCGATTCCGGCATCGCAGCAAAACGTGCCAATGCGCGCCAGTTGCTCGCTGAGGTGCCGGCTGCACATCCCGCGCGCCACCATCGCGCCCCGCACCATCCGCACGTATCGCACGAGCGGCTCCGGCGCGCCGAAGTGCAGCGACTCGGCCAGCATGGCGACGAGGTCGACCTCGTCGTCGCCCGCCAACCGCCGGCCATCGGCCCCGAACCGCTCAACCCAGAACGGGTCGCGGTACCGCTCCTCGACCGAGGCCGCCGCGATCGCCGTCGCGCGCGCCTCTATGCGAGGGGCGAGCTCCGTCGGAGCGCGCGTCATTGCGCTGAAGGCTCCATCGTGGTTACCTCGTTGGCACACGAACCACGAACGACCCGACACCACCGCGACCCGGTCCGACCCCGGCCCCGGCCGGAGCGCTGCGCGCCTGATTATGGCGAGCGATTCACTTCGGTGCGAGAGGTCCCCGGAAATCGCCGGTCGGATCGATGGAGGGAGGGCGATGGCGAGAAGGTCAGTATCGGTGGCGATCGCGCAGGCAGAGGTCTCGCCCACGCTCGAGGACGGGTTGCGGCGGACCGCCGAGCTGGCGGGCGAAGCCGCGAAGGCCGGTGCCATGCTGATCGTCTTCCCCGAGACGTGGCTGCCTGGTTACCCGGCCTGGCTCGATCGCTGTCGCGACACGGCGATGTGGAACCACCCCCCGGTCAAAGCCGTGTTCGCGCGCATGGCGGCGGAGAGCGTCGTCGTGCCATCGCCGACGAGCGAGCGCCTGGGAGCCATAGCCCGTGATTGCGGCGCGACCCTCGTCGTCGGCGTCACCGAGCGCGTCGACGCCGGACCCGGACGCGGTACGCTCTACAATGCGCTGCTCACCTTCGGCCCCGACGGACGGCTGCTCAACCATCACCGCAAGCTCGTTCCGACGTACACCGAGCGCATGGTGTGGGGCCAGGGGGATGCCGACGGCGTGCGCGCCGTGGAGACCCCCGCCGGCCGTGTCGGTGGCCTCATCTGCTGGGAGCACTGGATGCCGCTCGCGCGCCAGGCGCTGCACGACTCGGGTGAGGACATCCACATCGCGGTGTGGCCGACCGTGAGCGAGATGCACCAGCTGACCTGCCGCCAGTTCGCGTTCGAGGGTCGCTGCTGGGTTCTGGCCGCCGGCTCGTTGATGCGCGCTCACGCGCTTCCGGCCGAGCTCGAGCCGCACCCCTCGCGCGTGACCAGCCCCGACCAGTTCATCATGCACGGCGGCAGCGCGATCATCGCCCCCGATGGCTCATACGCCGCCGGTCCGGTCTTCGACGAGCCGCGCCTTCTTACCGCCTCGATCGACCTCGGCCGCATCCGCGAGGAAAGCATGACTCTCGACGTCACCGGCCACTACAGCCGGCCCGACGTGTTCGCGTTCACCGTCGTGCGAGGCGGGAGAGGGAGGGGATAGACTGAACAGTTGCCGGATTCGTGGAATCAAACGCGGTGGGGATGAACGGCTCGGGGAAGTGCTGGGAGCGCGATCGCCTCACCTACGGCGCCACGCGGGTGCGAAAGTGCCAGCGAGCCCTCACCACTGCATCCCGGCCAGCACCGCCGCGTACAGCTCGATCCCCTGCCACAGATTCCGCAGCCGCAGGTTCTCGTTCGCCGCATGCTGGTTGTTGTCGTGGTTCACCATCGGCAGCACGATCAGCGGCACGCCCAGCACTTCGCCGAACGCGTGCATTGGCAGACTCCCGCCGAGCGTCGGCACGGCGATCGTCCGCTCGCCGGTCGCCTCCTCGACCACCCGCAGCAGCGCCTGCGAGGCCGGCAGATCGATCGCCGTGCGGGTTGCCGGGTAGCCGAGTCCCCAGCGAAGGCGAACGATCCGCGGATGCGCCAGCCGCGTCGCGCTATCCGGCTCGTCACGCACGATGTGCCAGCCGCGGCCGCGCAGGTGCGCCTCGACGAGCGACCGGACCCGGGCCGGCGTCTGGTCCGGGACGAGTCGGAAATCGATCGACGCGCGGGCGATGGTCGGTATCGCGTTCGCCGCCAGCGCGCCGACATGGCCTGCCTCCAGCCCCCGAACGTTGATCGCCGGAAGCATGATCCGCTCGCCGAGCGGCGCGTTCTCCGCTTCCGTGCGCGCCAACCCGAAGTCGCGCCGCAGCTGGGCGTCGACATCCGGGACCGTCGCCAGCGCGGCACGCTCCGCCGCCGTGATCGGCCGTACGTCGTCACCGTAATTGGCGATCGTGATCCGGCCGTCGTCGTCGCGCATGCTCGCCACCAGCTGGGCGAGGAGCGCCGCCGGGTTGGGCGCCCAGTTTCCGTAATGCCCGCTGTGCAGACCCCGCGTCGGCCCGTACACCGCCATCTCCAGTCCCAGCGATCCGCGGACACCGAACACCACCTGCGGCCGGCGCGTCTGGTGGACCGGGCCATCGCAGAACAGCCACAGGTCGGCACCCAGAAGCGCCCGGTGCCGCTCCAGCATCGCCTGCAGGTTCGGCGAGCCCGCCTCCTCCTCGCCTTCGAGGAAGAACTTCACGTTCACCCCGAGCGGGATTCCCGCCGCCCGGAGCCCATCGATCGCGGCGAGCATCGCGACGATCGGCGACTTGTCGTCGGACGCCGAGCGGGCGTAGATGCGCCATTCGCCGTCGAGCCGCCCGCGCTCGGGAATCGGCATCTCGCGCACACCCGGCAGGCCGAGCACACCGGTGCGAAGCGTCGGCGTCCACGGTGGCGACGCCCACTGCGACGAGTCCACCGGCTGGCCGTCGTAGTGCGCATACATGACGATCGTGCGCGTCGCGCCTGGTGCGCGCAGCTCGCCGAACACCGCCGGCGGGTGTCCGTCGTTGTCGAGAATCCGCGCCTCGGCGCCGCGCCGGCGGAGCATCGCTACGAGATGCTCGGCATTGCGGCGAATGTTGACCGAGTCGGCGGCGACGTTGGGGATCGCCAGGAGGCCGGCGAGCTCGCGGACGATGGCCGTCTCGCTGCCCTCGCGGTGCCGCCGCGCCGCGGCGACCGCCGCCTGCACCGATCCGGATGCGGCGCCCGGCGCGGGACGCTGGGCGGCGGCGTCCGCGGAGGGAATCAGCGCCGCGGCGAACCACGCGGCCATTGCGGCGCCCACCATGGTGTGCGGGCAGACACCGAGACGAATGGGTGACACGTGAGCGCTCGCTTGTGTGGGGTCTTCCTGGTCTGGTGCAGCTCCGGCGTTGGAAAGCATGCCCCAATGCCCGCCGGCAGTGCAAGCGGCACTGGCGCGATGGCCCGCCGGGCGCGAGGATGAATGCACCTCTCCCCCTTCGCCACGACGCCGATGCGCCCCTCCAGTGTGATCCTCGCGCTTCTGACCCTGGCTCTTGCCGCTTCCACTTCCCCCGCTCAGCAGCGTGAGGTGGATGTGCTCATTGCCGGCGGCCGCGTGGTCGATGGCACCGGCAGTGCGCCGCGGATGGCGGACGTCGGCATCGACGGTGACCGCATCGTCTTCATCGGCGACGCGCGGGCGAGCGGCATCACCGCCGTGCGCCGCATCGACGCCACTGGCCTCGTGGTCGCGCCGGGTTTCATCGATCCCCACACCCATTCCAGCGGCGACCTCTCCGACGAGCGAACGAAGGCCAACGAGCACTACCTCCTCCAGGGCGTCACGACGGTCCTCACCGGGAACGACGGGGGCGGCCCGGTGGAGATCGGACGCGCGCTCGCGCTCTGGGAGCAGCAGGGGATCGGCACCAATGCCGCGCTGTTCATCGGTCAGGGAAGCGTGCGGCGCGAGGTGCTCGGCATGTCCGACGCGCACCCCGACGCCGCACAGCTCGACCGGATGCGTGCTCTCGTCGCCCAGGCGATGCGCGAGGGCGCGATCGGGCTCTCAGCTGGGCTCTACTACGCGCCGGGCAGCTTCGCCACCACCGAAGAGGTGATCGAGCTCGCCCGCGTCGCCGCGCAGCACGGTGGCGTCTACGACACACACATGCGTGACGAGAGCTCGTACACGATCGGGCTTCTCGGATCGATCGCCGAGACGATCCGGATCGGACGCGAGGCGCGGATTCCCGTCAACATCTCGCACATCAAGGCGCTCGGCACCGATGTCTGGGGGAAGAGCGACTCCGTCATCGCCCTCGTGCGCGCGGCACGGGCCGAGGGACTGCGGGTCACAGCCGATCAGTATCCCTATACGGCGTCGGGCACGGGGCTCGGGGCAGCGCTCCTTCCGCGGTGGGCCGAGGCCGGTGGACGTGATTCGCTTCGCGCCCGCGTCGCCGATCCGGCCACTCGCGCGCGCCTGGTCGCCGACATGCGCGACAACCTCCGCCGCCGCGGCGGCCCCGAGTCGCTCCTCATCACCGGCGGCGACACCGCGCTTCGCGGCCGCACCCTCGGCCAGATCGCCAGCGCGCGCGCGCAGGCGCCGATCGAGACTGCGATCCAGATCATCCTCGACACCAACCCGGGAGTCGCCTCGTTCAACATGAACGAATTGGACATCGAACGCTTCATGATCGAGGAGTGGGTGATGACCGGCTCCGACGGCTCGGCCGGACATCCGCGCAAGTTCGGCACGTATCCCCGCAAGCTGCGGATGTATGTCCGCGAGAAGCCGCTTCTCACCCTTCAGGCATTCGTCCAGCGCTCGAGCTCACTCCCCGCCGGAACCTTCGGGCTCACCGACCGCGGCGTGCTCCGCGAAGGCGCGTTCGCCGACGTGATCGTGTTCGATGATCGCACCTTCACCGACCGCTCGACCTACCAGGAGCCGCGCCTTGCGGCCATGGGAATGCGCTGGGTGTTCGTCAACGGCGCATCGTCGATCGAGGAGGGCACGTATACCGGCGCATTGGGCGGCAGGGCATTGCGCCGCGGAACCGGGATCCGGTGATTACCAGCGGGCAGGGAAACGCGCGCGCCGCCCCTGCTTCGACGCCGCCTCACTCAACGCGCCGACCCGTCTGCCCAGGGCAACGGCATGCGGACCCGCGCGACCACCTGCTCGCCCGACGGCAGCTCATAGACGCCGTACACGGCATCCTGAGTGATCAGCCTTGGCGAGAGCCCGCTCGGCAGCCGCACCTCGCCAAGGTGCTTCCCATCCGGCGCGAACACGTCCCACACGTAGTGCGGCGGGCGCAGCTCCGGATATCTGAGCATCCACGGATGGATCTGCGCCTGCTCCTGGTCGACCACCTGAACCCACAGCCGCGACGCGTCATCGAACATCAGGGCGAGATAGCTCGGCCGGTGTGAGCCGATCTCCTGCGCTCGCACTGCGGCACGCATCATCTGTCGCCGGCTCTCGGGCAGCTCGACGCGCTGCGCCAGGGCTTCGAGCGGCGGATCGCGGACTGCATCGGTGACCGGGATCCGCGGACGCGAGTGGCAGACCCGTTGCACGTCCGACACGGGATCCTCGATCGTGACGCAGTATTCCAGGCCTTCTCCGAACGCGATGCGTCCACCCGGACCGACGGCCATGATGGCCTGAGGTCCGAACATCTGCCGATTCCCGATCACGTCGCCGCCGAGCAGCATCCAGGCGGCGCCATGAATCGCCCGCACGGTGTTCACGGATCCGTCGCCGAGCCGGTAACGTAGAAAGGCGCCCCGGACGGGAATGCCATCCGTCCTCACGTTCTCCGTCGCCGGCAGGATGAGATGCCCATCGTGCACGTGAAGCCGGATTCGTGTTTCCGGATTGACGAAGCCCTCGTGAGGACGCAGCGTCTGCGAGCCGAGGAACGCGCCCGTGGAATCGAGCAGGGAGAGTCGTATCGTGCGCACGTCGTACACGAGCACCGTGTCGCCGGTGACGCCGACCCCGTAGATCGAAGCAAACTCGCCGGGCCCCTCGCCGCTCCGCGCGCCGATCGTGCGCAGAAGCCCGCCACCGGGCGTTATCACGTGGACCCGGTAGCGATCGGCGACGAGGATCCGCTCGTCGTCCAGGGCAGCCATCGCGCCCGGTCGCTCGAGGTCGTCGCTCTGCCAGATGATCTCCATCCGGGCGGCGGTCGACGGTCGACGCCCGTCGCGTGACTCGTCGTTCCGGGGTGTGGTCGCCGGACTCCTCTCGCGCGATTCGTCGTTCCGGGCGGCGATGAATTCGGCCTCCACCCGCGGCCCCTCGCCACCGGCCGGGCTTGCGTCACCTTCCCGGTCGCCAGCACCGGGGCAGCCGAGCAGGACCGCCGCGACGATGAATCCGCCGAACAGTGTGGGGGTGGTCACGAGGCGCCTCCTGCCGGCGGCGCCGGCTCCTCGCGCAGGGTGAACACCGGCAGATGCAGCTTCCACACGATCGCCGCCAGTCGCAGCCCTACCACGGTGAACATGCCGGCGAGGACGGGCACGGGCATCGGCGCGCCGAGTCTGGCGAGCACGAGATAGGCGGCGATCCCGGCGATCGCCGCCGTCGCGTAGATGTCGCGCCGCAGCACGAGCGGGATATCGGCGCTCAGCAGATCCCGGAGTGCTCCCCCGGCAGTCCCGGTGATCGTCCCCATCAGGATCACGCTCGGCCAAGGCAGTCCGAGCTGTTCGGCGATCCGGGCCCCGCTGATCGCGAACAGCCCGAGTCCGAGAGCGTCGGCGATCAGCAGCGAGTGCCGCGGCACATTCCATCGCCGCGTCCACAGCACCGTCACCCCGGCGGCGAGCGCGATCACCAGCAGATGAAGGGGCTGCTCGATCCAGAAGATCGGGTGGCGGTCGAGCAGGAGGTCGCGAATCGTCCCACCCCCGATCGCCGTCAGTGCGGCGATGACCAGAACCCCGAGCAGATCGAGACTCTTCCGCCCGGCGCTCAATGCCCCGCTGATCGCGAACACCGCGACGCCGAGCAGATCGAGGATGTGGAGAAGGATGGACAGGTTTCGCGGGGCAGGTTCAGGGCTTCGTCGAGAGCCCAAGATAACCGGTAGACCGGGAACCGGGCGAACCTCCGTCCGCAAGCATGCGGCGGCCGTACAGCATCCCCCTGTGAGGTAGTGCAGAACCAGTCCATAGCTGGGCTCCGCCGCCGCCGACACCGACGCCGCGACGAGACCGAGGTACGACCAGCCCGTGAAGTAGGCATGCCACCGCCGTCAAGCGAATCGTCTCGATGATACCGCCGAACCGGGTCGAAATGCGGGCGCCTCGCGGAGGAGGCGCTGGCGCGTAGCAAGAGACCGCGGAGCTCGATCTACGAGAGGCCCTGACCCCGCAGGCCGCGGGCTCGCAGCGTGCAAGCGCCTGCGCCGACGGAGCGAGGTGACCGCATTTCGACCGCGCGATGCCGGACGAACCGTGACACGGACGAACCGTGTCACGGACAAACCGTGTCACGAACGAAAAAGCCGCTCAGGAACGTGCGTATGTCCCCATCAGCGTGGCCTGGGCCTCCACGTGCCCCTTCATTGCCCGCTCGAGCTTCGCCTTGGTCGGCGTGCCGAGATCCCCGAGCGTCGAGTCCAGGGCGTACAGCTTGAAGAAGTACCGGTGCCGCCCGATCGGTGGACACGGACCGCCGTAGCCGGTCCGCTTCCAGTCGTTGATGCCCTCGCGCGTACCAGGCGGAAGCGTGGCCACGCCGACGTCCTCCGACAGACCCTGCGAAGATGTCGGGATGTCGTACAGCACCCAGTGCACGTAGACCATCTTCGGTGCCTCGGGATCCGGCGCATCGGGATCGTCCACGATCAGCACCAGGCTTCGTGACCGCTCGGGAATCCCGCTCCAGGCGAGCGGCGGCGAGACATCAGCATCGTCGCAGGTGAACCGCCGGGGGATTTCGCCTCCGTGGGCGAACGCGGCCGACTCGAGGCGCAGCGTCATCGCCGACCCCTCAACGCTCGCCCGCCGGCCGTGACAGCGCCGCGGCGAGCCCCTCCATCGTGCCCGTCAGCAGCAGCCGCCAGGTGGTCCCCAGTCGCTTGACGCTCATCACGTCGAGGCGCGTGAACGAGAGCTCGCTCACCGTCGCCTCCATTCGGTATACGACGTGCGCCACGTCGTCCCCCTCCCGCACGTGCCCGACCACCTCGACTTCGGCGCCCTGCATGATGCCGAGCAGCTCCGGCGACCGGGCTATCATTCCGCGAAAGAATCGCTCGAAGAACGCCCCTTCGGAAAGCTGCCGGATCTCGGGCAGGCGCATCCCGTCGAAGAACTGGTCCCGCAGCTCGCGACCCGGCGTATCGGTCTCGAACGCCGGAAAGATCATCCGGCGGAACTGGGCGAGCGCCTCCGGGTGCATCAAGGCGGCCGCGGAGTGCCAGTCGCCGGCCCGCACTGCCTCCATGTAGCGCCGGACCACCGTGTCCGGGCTGGTCTCCGGCTCCGCCTGGGCGGCAACGACGTGCGGCAGCAGCATCAGCGGCAGCGCCATCACAGTCAGCAGCGCCGCCACGACCGCGCACCGTCCCCGTCGAACACTCATCACCACGATTCCTCGACTCGACTCTCGCCCTCGACTCGCTGCGAAGGTGACCGCCGTTGGCGCGCCCTTCAGGATGGTCCCCCGCGAGTTTGACGCCAGCGGCGTGTCAGCAGAAGGAGCCCGGCGCTGAGCAGGAGCGCGAGAAGCGGCAGCCAGCCGGGAATGTCGGCCTTGCCGCCCGTCCCATCCGCTACCACCCACCGCACCGTGAACCCGAGCAGCAGAAATCCAACGAACCAGCAGGAGCCGATGAGCCAGCCGGGACAATCGCGCAGCGCCATCATTTCCTCCGCCGAAGCGCGAGCGGCGACGCACCAATGAGGCGGTCGTGTGAATGTGACGTGTGGCACATTCACCGCGAGACCGCTACGCGCGCCAGCCGCCCGGTTGCGAGGCAACTGCAATCCAGACGAGAGGATGCTATGCTGGGGCACGCCTGTCCAGCCTACGGCCGAGCCCGCCCGGAGAGACTGATTCGTCGAGCCGGCCTTCGGAGGCTGCGTATTTCGTCAGGCGCGGGGGAGGGCACCCCCGTTCAGGGACCAGGCGGAAAAACCGCGCTGCGTCGCGCGGTCAGCAGCCGCGCGTGTGAAACCAGACGCGCGGGCGATCCTGCTCGTCGAGATAGCGGATCCAGAGGAGCGACTGCCGCACTGCCTCCTCCACGCCGCACACGTCGGCCGGCGTAACTACACGCACCTGCATCCATTCCCCCTGCACCTGCATCGGGTACATGATGTAGTCGTGCCGTCCGTTCCGCTCCCGGAGCGGGAACTCGACCATCTTCCCGCGTGCGCTGCCGTGGAACTCCGGCGTGATCCCCTCGGCGAAGAACAGTGGCCGATCCGGGAGCACGTTGGACCAGCGCTGGAACTGCGCCCTCCCGGGCGAGACCTGCACCCAGCCGTACTGCAGAGCTCCGCTGTTCGTTTGTCCGTGGATCACCCGTACCCATCGACCATCGCCGGTCGCGCGCTCGACCGGTAATCCGTCCACCTCGGAGCCGAATTCGAGCGACGAGCCGGACACCGAGTCGTGTGCCTCCACGACGTACTGCCACGATCGCCCGCTCCGCCGATGGATGAACCGGGCGAGCACCGCGCTCGACATGGTGTCGGGCCGAATCATCAGCGTGTCCTCGCCGCTGCCCGCCTCGGAGATGCCGTCGCCCTCGAAGAACAGGACGATGCCGATCCCGCGCTCAACCGCGGCTGGCTCGCCACCACTGGCCGGGGCGGGCGCCGCCAGCGTGGGCGGCTCCGGGTCCTGGGGCGCCGCGCTCGCCGGTGAATCGGCCGCCGGCACCGCGGCACCTTCGGCGTGCTCGCGCATCGCCTCATTGTCCCCGGGACAGCCGAGCATCGCTACCATGGCGGCGATGCCGGCGCCGATCGTGATCACGCGCCGGCGTGCCGGCGCGAGGTCGAGCATGACCGAGCGCGACCACATCCACGTTGTCACTGTGGACGCATCCCACCCGGCGTCGATGGTTGGCTTGTTCGGCAGAAAGCACCTCGGCACGAGAGTCCGGCCGCACGGCGCCGGATGACGGCCCGCGGCGGCCGCCCAGGACAGTGCGAGAACGATGCCGGGCGGGCGCCGGGGCCGCCGTCACGCTGCCAGGGGACCGGCTCGTCAATCGGGGCGTTCCTTTTCACCCGGCCTCTTCGCCCCAGGGAACCCCTCCGCCGATCGCGCACACGTAGGCCATGCCCTCGAGCGCACCGCCGCCCGAGACCTGCCACGCCTCGTGCCGCGGGTGGGGCCATGCCGAAAGGCGGGAACCGTCCCCGAACGACACCTCGAGCTCCCCCGCGATGGTCACCACGAGACCATGCACCGTCCGCCCGACGAGCGTGAGGAGCGGCGCCAGAAGCTCCGGCTCCTCCGGATCGATCCGCCGCGCGGTGCCGTCCCCTTCCACGAAACGGAACGGCGTGTCGAGCCGGATCTCGGCCGACGCCTGCAGCGTCCAAGTGGCGAGCCGTACCGCGCCCGGCTCGATGATGAGCTGCGTGACGCAGTGCTCCTCGAACGTCCACGAATGTTGTTGCGGTGTCGCGTCCAGCGTGGCGCTCACGCCGCCTTCCTCCCGGGCTCTCGTGTGCCGCCGCGGCGCACGTACCAACAACCATCGTCCGCCGCACCGTGCAGCGCAAGCGCGATGTGTGCCGCGATCGCGCGCCGTTACGAGATCCAGGTGCCGAGCGCCGCCGCGAAAGCGCCGAGCAGGAGCAGCGCGCCAGCGGCGATCCCGATCACCGCGATCGTTCCGCGCACGACGCGAAGTGTGCGCGCGCGCCCCGCTCGCGGCGTCGTGGCCCCCGACGGCTCTTCCCCGCCGGAGCACGACTCGGCGAGCTCGCGGTCGACGATTCCCCAGAGTCCGAAGGCGCTCGTGCAGATGCCGATCAGCACCGGCAGCCACCGACCTGGAAGCGTCACCGCAATCCCTGCCGCCAGGATTACACCGCCGGCGGCCCAGATCGCCAGCTCACCGTCCCGACGTCGCCGCGCCGCGCCGGCGAGAACCGCGAACAGTGTCGGCTCCGGGCGTGGACCGGGCGAATCGTATGGAGACAGGATCACGCGCATTCGAATACCCGGCGTCAGCTCTCCAGCTCGTAGTCGATCACGTCGAGCGTCTGCCCCTCGCGGATGAGCTCGTGCCAGAACACCGCCTCGCGCTCAGTCCTGCAGCCAAGCACGAGCCCCAGACGCCCATCGGCGTCATGGAACGCGAGCGGCTGCACCTCCTCCACCCGGGCCCCGGTGAGGACGTCCTCGCTCTCGAAGTAGGGGACCGCGAGCATCATCCCGCAGCGGACCTCCCCCTCCAGCAGCTCGCCTTCCACCACGAAGACGCCCCGCCGCTCGAGGTAGAACCGGTCGTGGACGGCCACGCGCGCGCGGATCAGCGCGTCGTATTCGGGAGCGGGGACCACCTGGCGCGCGGACCGACTGGCGATGCGCCGTCGCCCCGCCCAGGCCCGGCCGACGATGGCTCCGATCGCGGCAGCGAAAAGGACGACGGAGAGGACGAGCGGATCTGTCACTTGAGCGGGATGGGGGGAATGGCACCTCGTATCCTATACGCTCGACGACCCGATCTCGATGTGGATCCCCCCTTCACCTCGTCCGCCCCTTTTTCGCTCAGCGCTCCAGCGAGACGCTCACGGGGTCGGAGACGCCCCCATTGTAGAGGCCGCGAACCTCGCGCCCCTGGAGCGGCAGGCGCAGATCGAACAGTCGCCGGCGCGTCTCACCGGCAGCGAACGCGACCAGCGTGTCCCGGCCGTACTCATAGACGGCGCCGGAGGTGAAGGCGTCGGGACCGGCGAGCGTGTACCCGAATGTCTGGGCAATCGGCGCCCGCGGTTCGAACGGCGACAGCTGCACCAGGCGAGGCGCGTCGTGCGGGTTCGTCACGCTTACCAGCACCCCCACCCAACCCTCGGCATTCGCCCAACCCGGCGTCGTGACGACCTCGACAGCAAGCCGAAGCTGCGCCGGCGACAGCCGCGAAAGGCCGGCCAGCGGAGCAGGCGACGGACCCACCTCCCTGGCGCACTCGCCCTCGCAGACCACGACTCCGCCGCAGCGGGCGCGAAAGTACTCGGCCGAATGCCGTGCACCGCCAGTCAGGGCGTGGAGCATCTCGTGGCGCACCAGCGGACCGTTCTGTACGGAGTTGTCGGCCAGCACGATTCGGTTTCCGCGCGAATACCACAGTCCCTGGTACTCGTTTCCGCGGTATTCGATCGACTGTGAGCTGGGAACGACGAACCAGCTCACGGCGTCGAAGTCCCCATCGATCCCGGCGCAGGCCGACGTCACCGCCCACCATGCGGCATATTCTGCCGGTGGCGCCATCGGAATGGCGTCGGCAGGAAACGGCGGGGCCGTTGGGAAGGCGCACCCCTGAAGCAGGACGAGCGCGGTGACGAGCGGGGACCGGCGGATCTGCGAACCCTCCGCGGAGGTACCGGCGCGGAGCAGCCGCGCCCTGGGAATCCGGGCTCGGCCGTGCAGAACAGATACCCGTCATGCGCGTGATGTTGACTCGCGATTGGAGGCCACAACGTCGGTCCGCCGCGTCGCGCACGCCGCGCGCTGTGGCGCATACGCGACACGACCTGCAGGGTTCCTCACACCTCAGCCCCCTCGGCGGGTGCGATTCAACGAGCAACGCGGGACCCGCTACTGAGGCCCGGCAGCTTCGCCGATGGTGGGTTCCGGGACGGGCTCGCTGAATCGCTCGCCGCCTGGATTCCGGTTGCCGACGAAGGGCTTTTCATGCGCGAAGAGATCCACGAGGAACCAGAAAAAAACGGCCGGAAGCACCGCTTCCGGCCGTTCACTCCTTCGGACGATCGCATCGTCCGGCACAGTTCTCGTGGTCAGGCGGCGCGCTGCGGGGCCGGGCGCCAGCTCGGGAGCCCGTTGATGCGCGGCCAGACGCACTCGTAGCGCGCCGGCGGAAACCCCCTGACGCCGATCTCGAGCGTGTCGCCGTCGCGCACCGCGACCTGCTCGGTAATTGTCTCCAGCGCGTCGTCGAACGATTCGCTCTGAACGATCCCTGCCTCTCGAAACGTGCTGGGATTCCCCACGGCAAACTCGAAACGGGGCATGCGCCCTCCTGTGTGCAACGGCCCGTCCACGACAGCCGATTCGCGGTCTCCACCGGACCGGCAACGAGCTCGGGCCTCGTGGGTGCTACTACACCGACCTGCTTCGCGTGTGCCGTTCAGGGGGACATTCGTCCCGCCCGCTCGATCTCGTTCCGCCTGAAACAGCCGACGAGGTGGTCGTTGACCATGCCGACGGCCTGCATGAACGCGTAGCAGATGGTCGTGCCGACGAATGTGAATCCGCGCTTCGCCAGATCCTTGCTGAGGGCGTCCGACTCCGCGGTGCGCGCCGGTACCTGCTCCATCGAGCGCCACTCGTTGAGCCGCGGCCGCCCGCCGACGAACCGCCACACGTGGTCGGCAAAGCTTCCGAACTCGTCCCGCACCCGCACGAACGCCCGCGCGTTGCGCGGCAGCGACGCGATCTTGAGCCGGTTGCGCACCAGCCCCGCGTTCACCAGCAGCCGGTCCAGCCTCGCCTGGTCATAGCGCGCGATCACGTCCGGATCGAACCCATCGAGCGCCGCGCGGTAGTTTTCGCGCTTCTTCAGGATGGTTTCCCAGCTGAGCCCCGCCTGCGCTCCCTCGAGCACCAGGAACTCGAAAAGCACGCGGTCGTCGTGCACCGGCACGCCCCACTCGCGGTCGTGATATCCGATGGCATCCTCGCTCACGGCCCACGAGCAGCGGTTCACGGCTGTCCGATCTGCCATCCTTCGCCGGTGAAGCTCACCACCGCAGCCGAGTCCACGTACCTGCCGTCAGCGCTCCTCACGCGGCGAACGAACATGAGGGCGGTCGGATTCTGCCAACGCGCGTCGGACGGCCCCCAGTCCTCGGGCTCGATCTCCCACTCCACCCAGACGCTGTCGCGGTCGACACCGAGGATACGAAGGGCGTTGGGGTTGTAGCCCGCCTCGAGGTCCAGCGATGCCGTGGCCAGGCGCCGGTTGTCGGACCCGAAGACGGGCCGCGCGTCGAGGGGGAACTCTTCACCCGTCCGCACGTTGACGAGGAGGAACTCGTCGCCCTCGGCGTACTGTACGTGCACGAGATGCCAGTCCAGTCCGGAACGGCGTCCCTGGTAGCTGTACCGCGCCCCCTGGCCGAGCGAATCGATGCTGTCCGTCAGGAGGAGCGGTTCGCCGTCTCCGATCGGGATGACGAGCGTCTCTCCCTCGCGCCGAACGCCCTCGGGACCGAAAGCGAGACTGTGCTCCTCCACCCGCCGGGCGCACTCGAACGTGTTCGCGATGCCCATGCAGAGCGCCGATGGGTCCGACTCGTCCGCGACCGCGGGTGGAGGCGAGCCGGAATCGCAGGCGAGCGTGGCCGCGAGCAGCACGGCAATCGGCGCGAAGGACGGTGCACGCATGACGTAAGCGAAGGAGTCGGAAACTCGTCGAACCGAACGCCCGCCAACAGAGTGAGTACCCGGGCGCGTACATGCAAGAGAGAACGCAGGTGCGTCGAGAAACGTCTGTGGAACAGGTCGGCGGATGTTCTGCCGCGCCATCCACATCCTGACTGCGCTCCACTAGCTTGGACAGTTCACCCCACCGCCGCCACATCAGACGGCCCGACAGGAGGCTCGACCCGATGCTAGCTCGCCTTCCCCGCTCGGCAATGGCCACCGGCCTGACCCTGCTCGCGATCGCCGGTGTGACTGGCACCGGTGGCGCTCAGGACGACCTGACCGCGCGCGCCCGCGCCATTCACCAGCGAGTGCTGACGCTCGACACGCACGTGGACATAAACGCCGCCAACTTCCGCGCCGGACAGCCGAACTACGCCGAGCGCCTGCCGCGAACCCAGGTCGATGTCGCAAAGATGGAGGAGGGCGGGCTCGATGCGGCGTTCCTCATCGTCTATGTCGGTCAGGGGCCACTCGACTCCGCTGGCTATGCCCGTGCGCACGCCTCGGCGATGGAGAAGTTCGAGGCGATCCACCGGCTGACCAGCGAGCTCGCACCGACGCGCATCGAGCTGGCCCGCACGGCTGCCGACGTGCGGCGGATCCACGCCGCGGGGAAGAAGGTGGCGCTGATCGGCGTCGAGAACGGCTATCCGCTGGGCCTCGACATCGGCAACGTCAAGCGGTTCTACGATCTCGGGGCCCGCTACGTCTCGCTCGCCCACAACGGCCACAGCCAGCTCTCCGACTCGAACACGGGCGAGCGCGATGGCTACCTGCACGGCGGGCTCAGCCCGCTCGGCCGTCAGGTGATCGCCGAGGCGAACCGGTGGGGGATCATGATCGACATATCCCACCCGTCGAAGGAATCGATGCTGCAGACCGCTCGGCTGTCGCGTGCTCCGATCATCGCCTCGCACTCGTCGGTCCGCGCGCTTTGCGGCCACAGCCGGAACATGGACGATGAGCAGCTGCGTGCGCTTCGCGACAACGGAGGCGTGATCCAGATCGTCGCCTTCTCGAGCTACGTGGTCTGTCCACCCATCCCTCCCGAGCGCACGCAGGCGATCACGGCTCTGCGGCGGGAGTTCGGCCTTGGCGGCGGTGGTGGCGGGGGCGGTGGCGGCGGTGGCGGGCTCGCTCAGCTTTCCGAGGAGCGCCGCGCGGAGTACCAGCGGCGGATGCAGGCCATCGACGCGCGGCACCCGCCGCCGCCGCGGGCCACTGTCTCGGACGTGGTCGACCACATCGACCATGCCGTGAAGCTCATCGGGATCGACCACGTCGGGATCAGCTCCGACTTCGACGGCGGGGGAGGAGTCACCGGTTGGGCCGACGCGACCGAGACCTTCAACGTCACGCTCGAGCTCGTGCGCCGGGGCTACACCGAGGAGCAGATCGCCAGGCTGTGGAGCGGGAACCTGCTGCGCGTCATGGAGCGCGTCGAGCAGGTCGCCAGGGACATCCAGGCGGGACGGTGAAACGGACGCGGTAGCCGGGGAGTGGCGGGTGTCTGGCACGCCACTCCCCGTTAACAGACCGCCAACTACCGGTTGGTGGTCGGCTGCGCTCTCGATCCGTCGATCGACGGGTCGAGATTCCACTCGAGGAACAGCCATGTCCGCTCCCACGAGTCGCGCATCGGCTTCGTCCAATCGGGCTCGAACGCCGGCGTGACGCGGCGGCTGAAGCTGTGTCCGCCCGGCGGATCGACGTAGACCTTCGTCTCCGCCAGATCGGGCTTTTTCGCCCGCAGCGCGTTCACCATCTGCTCCGCCTCCGGAAAGCGCACGTCGTTGTCGTTGGTGGCGACGTGGACGAGGATCGGCACCTGTAGCTTGTCCACGTGCTTGAGCGGCGAGCGCTCCCAGTAGATGTCCGGCTTTTCGAACGGAGCGCCCTGAATCCGCTTGCCGGTCGAGAAGATGCGCGTGTACCCGGGTCCGTTCCGCGACAGGCGATGGATCAGGTTGGTCACCGGGACGATCGCCACGCCCGCCTTGAATGGGTGCTCGTCGCGGAAGATGCTGAGCGCGGTGATGAAGCCGCCGTGGCTCCAACCCATCATGCCGACCCGGTCCGGATCCACGTGCGGCATCGTCCGGACCATGAAGTCGTACGCCGACATGGCGTCCTCGACCTCGTAGCCGCCGTAGTCGAATTCCTCATGGAACGCCTTGCCGTAGCCGGTGCTGCCGCGGTACTCGGGAGCGACCACCACGTAGCCGCGCCGTATCGCCTCGCGGACGAACGGCAGGTAGTTCGCCGTCCACGAACCGTGCACGCCGCCGTGCACCATGATGATCGCCGCGTGACCGCGCGCCCCGCGCCTCTCCCTGGGCTCGTACACGTACGCCGGAATGTCCAGGTCGCCGATGCTGCTGCGGTAGGTGATCTTCCGGTAGTCGTAATCGCCCCGCGCAGCCGCCGCGCGATAGATGCTGTCGGTGACGGCATTCGCCCGGATGTGCGCGTCGTAGTTCGCCGTCGGATGGTCCTCCGGCCGGTTGCTCACGTACAAGAGACGCATGCGCGCGGTGTCCATCGGCACCTGTGCACCCGCCTGTCGCGGGGGCCCCTGGGCGGGCGCCTCGGAGGCTGGAACCGCCACCAGCACGAACGTGGCGCAGGCGGCCGCCGCGATGCGGAACACGACAGCGGGATTGGATGGCAGAGTGGTCATGGCTTCATCTCTGGTGATGTGGGCGGATGACAGCACCGACGCGGTCCGGCTCAGCCGCTGCGCTCGAGCGCGACCGTGTTGCCGTAGAGCGCCTCCCCCACATAGCAGTGCATCCCGCAGGAGGTCAATCCCGCCCCCTCGAAGAACCTCCGGTACCAGCGTGTCGGCCGCCGGTGCCATCCTCGCAGGTCACCGACGATCTCGTCCTGTGCCGTGTAGACCTCGAGATACGCGACGCCGCCGAGGAGACTGGTGACGTGCGACACGCCCCGCGTCAGGTCGGGCTTCGGCAGGTAGTTCAGGAAGTCGCAGCAGACGATCAGGTCGAACTTCCCGCGCAATCCCGTCTCGTCCAGCCGGTCGAATGTGCCGAGCCGAATGTTCCGCTTCTTCCCGAAGCGCCGGACCGCATACTCACTCGGGTCCACGCCGGTGTACCGTAGCCGCGGCCGCAGCCGCGCCAGAATCGGCTGCCACGGTCCCTCGCCGCATCCGACGTCGAGCACCGAGCGGACCGGCCGGTCGAGGAGAAACTCGGCCACCCCGAGTACCATGCGCACCTTCCGCTCGACCTCCGCCGGGGTGCGAACGCGGTGAGTCGTGGAACGATACCACTTCCGGAAATACTGCTGGTCGAAGCGGGTGTAGGACCTGGACAATCGCGAGAGGACTGGAGGGAGGGGTGACTCGCCGCCCGAAATCTACGCGCCTCCGCGATGGCCGACCAACTCCCGGTATATGGTGGCGCTCTCGTCGTCGAACAGGCACGCCACGATGCGCTCGAAGTCGCGTTCGTACGTTCGCATCTGCCTGATCGCGATCTCGGCAGCCGGACGCTTCGGGTATCCGAACACCCCCGTGGAGATGGCCGGAAAGGCTACCGTGCGGATGCCGGCCTGCTCGCGCGCCAGTCGGAAGGCGCTCGCGTAGGCCTCCTCCAGCAGCTCGGCCTCGCCGGCTTCGCCGCCGCGCCAGACAGGCCCGACGGCATGGATGACGTAGCGGGCCGGAAGCTCGTAGCCGCCGGTGATCACCGCTTCTCCGATGCGGCAGCCGGCATACCGCATCAGCTCGGCCATCAGCTGCGGGCCGGCGGCACGGTGGATCGCGCCATCCACCCCGCCGCCGCCCCGCAGCGCCGCGTTCGCCGCGTTCACCAGGGCATCTACCTCGAGCGTCGTGATGTCGCCTCGGATGACCTCGATCATTTCGCTCCACTCGCTTTACGCTGCGGCGAACCGCCACCGCAAGCTACCCCTGCCGCGCAAGAGCAAGGAACGAGGACAGTCCACCGACCAGCCAGATGATCAGCGCGACCAGTGCCGCGTCACGCTTCGTCGTGCGTGCGGTCACGTATACGCCGATACCGATCAACACCGTCATCCAGATCACGAACAGGTCGAACCGGCTCATTATCGCCAGGGCCCCGAGCGACGTCTCCGGAGGCCCGAAGAACCGCGCCGGGCTGAGCGACACCCGGAACACGGTGTCGAGCCGCGACGGATCCACGAACAGCGCCTGAACCGTCTCGACCGCCTGCTTGAGAACCCGCGGAGCCTGGGCATACGCGGCGATCGTCAGCCCTACGGCGAAGGTCACCGAGGCATCGAACAACTTGCCGATGAGCCAGACCGCGAAGCCGGTGAGCAGGACGACGAACGGCACGGTGATCAGGGCCGTGAACTTCCCCACCGTCATCATCATGCCCTGCATGCTGCTGAGCTGCTCCTCGGTGATGTTGGGGTTCGCGGCGCGGGCCTGCTGCATCGCCTGCGCGAACTGCGCGCTCAGCGCCGGCTCCATCGCGTCCATCCAGAACCACGTCAGCACTCCGATGGCGACCGTGAAGACGATCAACGCGGGGCCGAATCGCCCGTCCCTCCGCCGCTCGAAGACCGACGAGGGCGACGTGTAGATGTCGACGAAATCCTCCCAGATCGAGGCCTGTTGCGCCGGCGAGGCCGGCTCGCTCGTCAGGTTGGTGGTCATGGCTCCGGGGGTTGGGGGTCAGCGCGACAAGATGCGGCTCAGCCGGCGTTCACGCCAGAAACGACGATCGAGCCATCCCCGCACCGCGCCCGTGCCGCCCTCGCAACGAAACGACCCCGGTGCCCGCCAGACGCGGTGCACCGGGGTATGGACTCGATCAGGAACTGGGGCGGCAGGATTCGAACCTGCAACCTCCGGATTAACAGTCCGGCAGTCTGCCAATTGACCTACGCCCCACCGTGCCGCCTCGCGGCGCCGACCACGTACCGATGATGACCAGCTCGCGCCCTTGGTCACGGTCCAGAGAACGATAACCACCGTCACGCGGATCCGGCACCCGCGCGTCGGCTTCGCACCCGAATCACGAAACGAAGAAGAGCTTGCCGATCGCCCAGCCGACGCCCTTGAACAGCAGGCTCACCGGCCCCAGGATCCGCTCCCTGTTCGCCGACAGCGATAGCTCCGCCATCACCGCTCGCGAGCGCCGGTATCGCAGCCGCGCCTCCATCGCGTCCATCTCGCTCTGCACCCACGCCAGCTCGCGCTCCACCGACAGGACCTCGCTCACCTGCACCGACCGGTCGAGCAGCAGCCGCAGTCGATCCCGCACTGCGGCCATCGACGCCAGCCGGGCCTCCAGATCGACCACCTGCTCGCTCACGTCGTCGGCGCTCAGGCGCCGCGAACCCACCGTACCCAGCGCGGAGAGGGAATCCAGCGCCTCGTCGAGGCGTGGCTCCGGAACGCGCAGCGTGAGCCGTGCCCGCTGCTCGGTCACCGTCGCGTTCTGCACGATCCCGCCCAGCCGTTCCGTCAGTTCCCCGGCGCGGATCGCGGTCGAGTCGGGCCGACGCACGGTGAGATCCAGCCAGCCGCGCCGCACGAGATAGGTCGCCTGTCGTCCGATCGCCGGAGTCGGCGTGGACCCGGCCACCGCCAAAGTTGCCTCGGAGCCCGCGGGCGCGACGGCAAGCTCGGTCTGCACCCGGCTGCAGCCCGACGCAATGAAGATGGCGCCCGACGCGACTGCGACTGCACGGAGTACACTCACCGTGAGATCCTCGGAGGTCGTGGACCGCGACTTCGGAGCACGCCTGTGCCGGTGTCGCGGAATCGCCGGCCCATTCGCTGGGACGCCGTTCCCGCCGGTTCTTGCACAGTGTTCCTCACCTCCCCACTCCGGCGCCGACTAGCCCCCCGGAGTCGCCGGCACCGATGACGCGAAGCGCATCCCGCTCCAGCTGGTAGCGCAGCGGCGCCCGCATCCCTTCCAGCTCGCCGTCGAGCGCCACCGTACCCTGCGGGCGGGGCAGATCCACCTCGCAGGCGTCGACGAGAAACCCATGCACGCCGGATTCCTCGCCGAGCGACGTGAGTCCCGTCGTGAACGCGCGCGCGGCCAGCCGCACGGCGGCGAGGCGGGAAGTCTCGCTCAGCACCAGCACGTGCAGCCCCCGTCGCCCCCCACGCTTTCGCCCGCCGATGCTCGGTCGCGCCAGCTCGCGCTCGCCGACGCCGATGAACACGACCGGGGCCTCGTATCGTACCTGCATTCCGTCGACCTCGAGCCGAACCGCGTAACCGCGAAACCGGCGCAGATTGCGCATGGCCGCGACCACGCTCGCGCCGCCATAGCCGAGCCACCGCTCCATCCGCCAGCGAAGCCGCACGTAGTTCACGTACGAGCCGACGGAGCTCGTGTTGAGAAATATCCGCCCTTCCACGCGTCCCACGTCCACCGTGCGAGCGACGCCGGAGGCGGCGACGTCGAGCGCCTGCGGCGGATCCAGCGGGATCTCATGGTCCCGGGCGAAATGGTTCCGCGTGCCCGCCGGCAGCACCGCCAGCGCGGTGTCGCTCCCGACCAATGCCGCCGCCGCCTGCCCGAGCGTACCATCGCCGCCGGCGACGGCCACGACCGGCGTGCCCGGAAGCGCCGCCTCGCGAACCGCGGGCTCGATCGCCGTTCGTGACAGCGGCACCGCGCGGAACCGGGTGTCCGCACGCAGCGCCTTCAGCCACGCCTCGGCGTGGCGCGCACCCATGTTCACCACGGCGGGGATCGGCGCGCGCCCGCCACCGCCTACGGCACGACTCGGTGAGGCCATCGCCACCGACCATGCCAGCCCCGCGCCACCGGCCCTTCGAGCCGCGCGGGGAGGCGCCGTCTCAACCCTCGCCGATCCGCTCCTCGGACTCGGCGTCGAAGAAGTGCAGCCGGTCCGGATCGAGCCGCAGCCACACCTCGCCTCCCGGCTTCGGCAACGGCTGAGGCGCGATCCGCGCCGTCAGCTCGTGCCGCCCCGCGGCCGTGTGCAGGAACTCTTCGTTCCCGAGCTGTTCCACGAAGTCCAGTCGCGCAGGGATGATGTCCACGGTGGGCGACATTCCCGACCCGGTGCCGGCGAGCGATACATCCTCCGGGCGCACGCCCAGGATCACACGGCGGCCGGCATGCCTGCCCGAATCGCCGACCTTGCCCATCGCCAGCGGCACCCCGAATCCCCGCCCCCCCGCGCCGTCTTCGTCGGCCTGGAAGCGCAGCCCCCCATCACCCTGCACCAGCGCGCCGGCGACGAAGTTCATCGCCGGGCTGCCGATGAACCCGGCGACGAACCGGTTGCGCGGATGCTGATACAGCGCCAGCGGCGTGTCGATCTGCTGCACGTGTCCCTCGTGCATCACGACGATGCGGTCGCCGAGCGTCATCGCTTCGACCTGGTCGTGGGTCACGTACACCATCGTCGCGCTGAGCTCGCGGTGCAGCCGGGCGATCTCGCGCCGCATCTGCACGCGCAGCTTGGCATCGAGATTCGACAGCGGCTCGTCGAACAGGAAAACCTGCGGCTGTCGCACGATCGCCCGACCAACCGCGACGCGCTGTCGCTGGCCGCCGGACAGCTGACGCGGCTTCCTGTCGAGCACCGGGCCCAACCCGAGGATCCGCGCCGCTTCGCCGACGCGCGAGTCGATCTCCGCCTTCGTCAGCTTGCGCAGCTTCAGGGCGAAAGCCATGTTCTCGTACACCGACATGTGCGGATACAGCGCGTAGTTCTGGAACACCATCGCGATGTCTCTCTCCTTCGGCGGCACGTCGTTCACCACGCGGTCGCCGATGAGCAGACGCCCCGCCGAGATCGACTCGAGCCCCGCGATCATCCGCAGCGTCGTGCTCTTCCCGCACCCCGATGGCCCCACCAGCACGACGAACTCGCCGTCGGCTACCTCGAGATCGATTCCGTGGACCGCGACGTGCATCGAGCCGTCGTCGTAGACCTTTCGCACCCCTTCCAGCCTGACGTGCGCCATTGGCCGTCGCTTCCGCTATGAGTGAGTCGTTCCGCTTTCCCGAAGGCTTCCTGTGGGGCGCCGCCACGTCGGCCTACCAGATCGAGGGTTCACCGCTCGCCGATGGTGCCGGCCCCAGCATCTGGCAGCGCTTCACCCACTCTCCCGGACTGACCGCCGGCGGCGACACGGGCGACGTCGCCTGCGACCATTATCGCCGCTGGCAGACGGATGTCCAGTTGATGGCCGATCTGGGGCTCAACGCCTACCGCTTCAGCATCGCCTGGCCGCGCGTCCTGCCCGAGGGCACGGGACGGGTCAACCGGAAGGGCCTGGACTTCTACTCGCGCCTCGTCGATGCCCTGCTCGAGCACGGAATCCAGCCGGCGGTCACGCTCTACCACTGGGACCTCCCCGCGGCACTCGACGACCGCGGAGGCTGGTTGAACCCCGACATCGCCCACTGGTTCGCCGAATACGCGCGCGTCGTCTATCGGGAGCTCGACGACCGCGTCGCAATGTGGGCCACCCTCAACGAGCCGTGGGTCGTCGCCGATGGCGGCTACCTGCACGGCGTCCTCGCCCCCGGGCATCGCAATCTTTTCGAGGCGCCGCTCGCCTCGCACAACCTCATGCGCGCTCACGCCGCGGGCGTGCAGGCGTACCGTGCCGAGGGGAAGCACCGGATCGGGATCGTGGTCAACCTCGAGCCCAAATACCCCGCTTCCGAGTCCGCCGCCGACATCGCCGCGACCGCGCGCGCCGACGCGTACATGAACCGCCAGTACCTCGACCCCCTGTTCCTCGGACAGCACCCGGCCGAGATGCGCGAGGTCTTCGGCGAGGCCTGGCCGGATTTCGCCGGCCCCGAGGTCGAGGCCCTGAAAACACCGGTCGACTGGCTCGGGATCAACTACTATTCGCGAAGCGTCACCCGCGACGATCCGTGCGCGGTCCCCGTCCGCGCGACGAGCGCTCGCCAGTCGGACCACACCTACACCGAGACCGGCTGGGAGGTGTGCGCCCCCGCGCTCACCCGCGTGCTCCGCTGGGTGACCGAGCGCTACGGGCGGATGCCCGTCTACATCACCGAGAACGGCGCCGCGTTCTACGACCCGCCGAAGCCCGATGGCGACCCCCACCCCGATCCCCTCCGCGTCTCGTACTACCGCGACCACCTCCGGGCGGCACACGACGCGATCAAGTCGGGCGTGGACCTCCGCGGCTACTTCGCCTGGTCGCTGCTCGACAACTTCGAGTGGAGCCAGGGCTACTCGAAACGCTTCGGTCTCTATCACGTCGACTACGACTCCCAGCGCCGGACACCGAAGGCCAGCGCGCGATTCTACTCGCGCGTGATCAGGACGAACGGCGAGGCGCTGGAGGAGGAGGCCGTGGCGGTGGGAACGAATTGGACGAATTAGACGAATTGGACGAATTGGACGAATTAGACCAATTGGACGAACGGTTCTTCCTTCGTCCAATTCGTCCAATTCGTCAGTGCCTCAGCACCACCGTCGCCGGCACCCCGTACACAACGATCTCCCCGGCCTCGTTTCGCGCAGCCGGGCGTCCGTCCACCAGCGCCTCGCGCACCGGCGAATCGATCGGTGACCGGATCACCATCCCGCCATAAGGCACCGCCAACTCACCCGAGAGCTGGTACGTGGCTTCGCTCCCCGCCGCGCGCACCGTGTAGCTGAGCTGCCCGTAATACGTCCGCACGTTCCGGATCGCCACACCCGAATCCTCTCGCGCCCACGCCTCGGGGATCCCCTCGCCGATCACGATCGATTCGTCGGCCTCGCGCTCGTACACGAACATGTCCAGCACCGATCGGATGAAATCCGACCCGACCCACGTGTGAGGCATGTCCCCGATGAACCGCGGCGCCCGCGCGTCGCGCCAGACCACCTCCGCCCAGTGGTTCCACCCCGGCGGGCGCTGATCGGCGAAGAACCAGTTGAGCAGCCGGTGTGCGTCCGCCTTCCGGCCGAGCCGGACGAACGTGCCCACTGTTCGAAGCTCGTACGGCGTGTACGCGTCCCACTCGCGCCGCCCCTCGACGCGCGCGGTCGTCTCCTCCAGGTAGCGCTCGAACGTGCGCTCCACGGCCTCCCGCGGCAGTCTCGCCAGCTCGCCAGCCGGCGTGATCCCGACCGTAGTGGACGTCGCATCGAAGTCGCCGAGCTCCACCGATCCGGCCAGGTAGTCGATCCCGTGCTCCTCCATCGTCAGCTGGAACGACTGGAGCAGGTCGCGCCGGAACTCGTCGCGCATCCGCGCGATCCGCGTGCGTTCCACGTCACGGTCGAGCTGCGCGGCCAGCCAGGCCGCGTCCTTCAGCCCCTTCAGCACGAAGAACGCGTCCCAGTACGAGTGCATCGGCTTCGCCGAGTATCCCTCGTGACTGATCGACTCCGGCACCATCCCGAAGTACGCCCGCCGCTGGAACCGGTACTCGTCCGTCATGCGCTCGCGTCGCAGCGAGTCGATGTAGGCCACCGAGCGCGACACGTGCGGCCACATCCGCTCGGCGAACGCACGGTCACCGGTGTAGCGGTAGTACTCGGTGATCAGGTAGATCAGCTGCCCGTGGCTGTCGTGCTCCGGCACCGGATCAGCTCCCCGCGCATCGACACAGCACGGGACCTTCCCGTTCGGGTACTGGAACGGCGCATACCACTCGGCGAACTGCCGTACCGGCTCCGGGTGGCCGAGCCGCAGCAGCGCGGCCGACGTCAGCGAGCCATCGCGGATCCACGACCGCTCGTATGAGCGTGACCCCGGCTGAATCGCCGGCCCGTCGCGGTTGATCAGGATGTACGCGAGCGTGCTGCGCAGCGTCTCGCTCACGCGCCGGGCGGAAGGCGGGAGCTCGACCGTCACCCGCCCGAGCGTCCGCTCCCACGTCGCGATCGCCTCCGCCAGCTTCGCCTCACCGTGCGCCCGGGCGTCGGCGTCACTCTGCCGTGGCTCGGCGAAGCTGCCGGCACGGTCCAGCGGTACGTCGATGTAGATGTCTCGAGTCTCTCCCGGCGACAGCGAAAGCGCGAACGCCAGCGCCCCGGACACTCTTCCTGCATCGTCGGACAGCGCGCTGAACGGAGGCACGATGCCCGCGCGCAGATACTCGGTCACATCACCCTGGTCGAACCCGGCCGCGCCGAAGCCGCTGGGCGTGCTGACTGGTACTATCCGTCGTTCGATCGCGTTGAGGTAGACGAGCCTGCCGTCGTGCTCGAGGATCCGCACCCGCGCCGCGCCGCCCTGAAGGTTCAGGAACTGCCACGGAGGGTTCACCTGGAACGGCCGGATCGCCAGAAAGAGCGAGCCTGTCGTTGCCGACGACGATCGATTGGTCACGCGGTAGCGGGCGTGCAGCGTCGCCGAGTCGGCAACGCCGGTGGCCCACGCGGTCACGGTCAAGGCCAGCGGCGCAGCGTCCCAGTGGACGGAAGGGACGGGGAGTGAACCGCGCTCCAGAGTCTGCCGCGTCGCGACGTCGTTCCACGTCACCAGCCCACCGGCCACGTGCAGGAACGGCTCGATCGACGCGAGTCCGCGTCCCAGCTCCAGCGCGCCATCCTCGCTCAACAGCGCCTCGTTACGACCGCCGTCCACGCCGACGACCGTCCAGTACGACTGCTCGCCGGAGAGATGGCGTGGAAAGCTGCCTCGCGGAAAGTCCTTCGCCACCTCGGCGAGAAAGTCGTTCCTGGTCGGCGCCCAGTCGGCCGGTTTCACGTCGAGCGACGCCACGGCGTAGCTCTCCGCGGCGCCGCGAGACATTGCGAGGCGCAGGTAGCGTCCTTCCGTCTCCGGGATGTGGATGTGGTCGCGACCGCTGGCGCCGTTGCTGACGGCGTAGCGCGTCTCCCACTCCCGGCCGTCCTCGGACACCTGCACCGAGTAGTCGCGCGCTTGTTCGCCGCGTGCCCAGTCGATGACCAAGCCGCCGATCTCGCGGCTCCGGAGGAAGTCGAGCATCAGCCACTGCTCGCCACCGGCCGCGCTTCGCCAAACCGACGACGCGCCCGGCCGCAGCACGCGCTCGGCTCCGTTTCCCCGACGGGACGATGATGCCGACGCCGCTGGAACGAGATCGTAGGGACGCTCCGGCGGGAGCGGCCGAAAGATCAGGTCGTCGAGCCAGACCGTACCGCGCCCGCCGCTCCCCGCCGTGACGGCGATCTCGATCACCGCCACCCGTCGCATGTCGCCGCCGCCCGCCGGGCCCCAGGCGAATTCCATCTGCCGCTTGCGGTTCGTGACCCGGCGCCACTCGCGCGGAAACTCGAACGTCCGCTGGTTTCGCCACCAGACGTTCTCACCACCGGGATCCACGAGCTTGAACTCCAGGTCGTTCGGCCCGATGTCACCGCGCACCTGGAAGCTGAATTCGTAGTTCGCCGTGAGGTCGACGATGAAGACCTTCTGGGCGATCGCGTAGCCGCCGCCACCGCGGAAGTCGACGTCCATGCGCATCACGCGTCCGCCCCGCCCGGTGTCCGACGCGATCTCCAGCGCCACCCCGTCCGACGTTACCGCGTGCCAGTCCCGCAGCGTCTCGAAGTCATCGAGCACCCGCGGGGCACCGACAAGGGGGTCCACCGGGACGGGCGACGGCGATGCCGAACCGCCCCCTCCACATCCGATCGCCGCCACGCAGGCAACGAGACGGATCCAGCGACTGAAATGGATGAAGCCAGTCAAGGCATTCCGGGCTTCCGGTTCACCGACCACTGATCACCAGCCACCGTTGGCTTCCCCGTTGCACGCGTTCAGCCCTTCACGCTCCCAACCATCAACCCCTGAACGTAGTAGCGTTGCAACACGAGAAACACCACCAGCACCGGCAGAACCGTCAGCACCGAGCCCGCCATCATGAGCTCCGTGTCCTGCACCCGCTCCCCCATGAGACTGGCCAGCGCCACCGGGAGCGTGAACCGCCGTTCGTCGCTGAGCACGATCAGCGGCCACATGAAGTCGTTCCAGGTGCTGAGGAACGTCCAGATCCCGAGCGTCGCCAGGATCGGCGTGATGACCGGCAGCACGATCGACCGGTAGATCCGGAGCTCGCTGGCCCCGTCGATCCGCGCCGCGTCGATCAGGTCGTCGGGAATCGACAGCGCGTACTGCCGCACCAGGAATATGCCGAAGATGCTGGCCATCGACGGAATGATCACCCCCCAGTACGTATTGATCAGCCCCAGCTCCCGCATCAGCAGGAACAGCGGCAGCATCGACACCTGCACCGGCACCACGAGCCCGGCGGCGAGGATCCGGAACACCCGCTCGCGCGACCGGAACCGCAGCTTTGCGAACGCGTACCCGGCCATCGAGTTGATGACGATCGAGATCGCCGTCACGGTCACGGCGATGATCGTGCTGTTCACGAGATACCGACCCAGCGACAGGCGCGTGAACAGCGCCCGGTAGTGCTCCAGCGTCGGCGAGCTGGGAAGGAACCGCGGCGGGTACGTCGTCGCCTCGCCGGTCGGCATGAACGACGCCGCGACCATCCACAGCATCGGCACGAGCGCGAACAACGCCCCGCCGATGAGCAGCACGTAGAGCACCACGGCCCGCGGATCGAACCTGCGCAAACGATTCATCGCCATGGAAGCCCCCATCCCCTGTCCCCTATCCCCTATCCCCTCGTCCCTCGTCCCTCGTCCCTCGTCCCTCGTCCCTCGTCCCTCGTCCCTCGTCCCTCCTCACACCCGCTCCTTCTGAATCCGCACCTGCACCAGCGACCACGCCAGAATGATCACGAACAGCACGAACGCCACCGCCGCCGCGACGCCCATCCTCCACCAGCGGAAGCCCTCCTCGTACATCAGCAGCACGAGACTCGTCGTCGCCCGGAGCGGACCGCCACCCGTCATCACGTACGGCTCGGCGAACAGCTGGAAGTAGCCGATCATGGTGATCACGCCGACGAACAGGAACGTCGGCGCCAGCATCGGCAGCGTCACGTGCCGGAACTGCTTCACCGGGCCGGCGCCGTCGAGCCTCGCCACCTCGTACAGCTCCTCGGGGATGCTCTGAAGTCCGGCCATGAAGATCAGCATGTTGTAGCCGAAGTTCTTCCAACCGGCCATGAGGATGATCGCCGGCATCGCCCACCGCGGATCGCCCAGCCAGTCAACAGGCCCGATCCCGACCGCGCCCAGCGCGTAGTTGAGCAGCCCGAACTGCGGGTGGTACATGTACCGCCAGACGATCGACACTGCGACGAGCGTCGTCACGAATGGCACGAAATAGATCGTCCTGAAGACCGTCTTGAACCGCACCAGCTTCGCGTTGATGAGGAGGGCAGCTCCGAGCGATAGCGCGACCGTGAACGGCCCGCCGACGAGCGCGAAGTAGAAGGTGTTCCGCACCGCCTGCCAGAACACCGGGTTCTCCATCAGCGCCCGGTAGTTCGCGAGCCCGACGAACCGGGCATTGTCGAAGCTCGCGATCGCGTATATGTCGAAGTCGGTCACGCTGAGCAGCAGCGCAGCGATGATCGGCAGGAAAAAGAACGTCCCGATGAGAAAGAGCGCCGGCCCGAGGAACAGCCAGGCCGCGCGCCGATGCTCGTCCCCGCTCCGCCCCGGCCGGCGCGCCGCCACCGCTCCCGCCGCCGGCCGCGTCGCGACTGCCTGTTCTCCGGTGCGCGCAACCGTCATCACTCCCGAACCCTCGCCGCGCTCGAGACCACCTCGTCCCTCGTCCCTCGTCCCTCGGCCCTCTCCAGCATCCACCGCCGCTTCTCGAGAATCGCGTCCACCTCCCGATCCAGCTCGGCGAGCGCGCGCTCGACGGACACGCCGCCGCGGATCACCGTTTCCGCCCGCTCGAACACCTTGGTCACGATCAGCTCGATCTCCGGCACCTTGGGCAGCGGCTCGACACGCTGAAGCTGCTCCCAGAACGCCCGCGCGTACTCGTCACCGATGAGCGTCGGATGCTCCCACGTCGCCTCGCGGGCCGGCAGGCTGCCGGTGAGCTCGAAGAAGCGGCGCTGCTGCTCCGGCCGCGAGAGGAACTCGATCAACCGCCACGCCTCGGCCTTGTGGGGCGAATGACGGAACAGCACGACGCTCGACCCGCCGGCGTTCGACGTGCCGCTTTCCGGCCCGGTGGGGCCGGGCAGCGGCGCGGTGGCCCACCGCCCCTCCATCTCCGGCGGAAGTCGCCGGCGGAACTCACCAATGTTCCACGGCCCGGTGATGTACATGGCGAACGTCCCCCGCGCGAACTCCTGGTAGACGTTCGACATCTGCGTGTTCCCGATCCGCGGCGCGAGATCCTCCTCGAACAGCGAGACGTAGAACTCGAACGCCCGACGGAACTCCGGCTCGCTGAACGCGCCGTATCTGCCGCCGTCGCGCAGAATCGGCGACCCGGCCTGCTGGCCGAGCACGACCGGTTGCATCCACTCGTTGGTCGGCAGGAAGATCGCGTAGCGGTCGGGCCCCACCTGCCGTTTGACGGCGCGCATCGCCTCCAGCCACTCGTCCCAGCTCCCCGGCGGACGGTCGTATCCGGCGTCGGCGAGCAGATCGGTGCGGTAGAAGACTACCCTCGTGTCCACGTACCAGGGGATGCCGAACACCGTGTCGTTCACGATGTTGGTGCGCCAGATACCGGCGAAGAACGCCGACGAATCGAGCTCAGTCGATCCGGCAATGCGTGAGTCCAGTGACTCGAGCGCCCCGATGGCCGCGAACTCCGGGACCCACGTGTTCCCGAGCTGCGACACGTCGGGAGTGGACCGGCCGACATGCGCCGTGAGCAGCTTCTCGTGCGCCGCGGTCCACGGGATCT
>DATKCV010000047.1:0-2266 GCA_035513015.1 Gemmatimonadaceae bacterium | reverse complement strand
CTCACGAACGGACGTCGTCACGACGCTGCGCGACGGATCGCGAGGCTCGACCGGCGGTGTTGGAGGGATGCGGGTCCGGCGGGTTCTCCTCGTCGCGCAGGTGGCGCTGGCGATGGTGCTCCTCGTCGGCGCGGGAGGGCTGATCCGCACACTGGCCGGCCTGCAGTCGATTCCGCTCGGATTCGAGCCTCGCGACGTCGCCACGACCTGGGTGTCGGTCTCCGGACCCCGTTACCAGACGCGGCAGGACCTAATCGACTTCTGGGACGCGCTGCTCGAGCGGCTGGCTCGCGAGCGCGAGATCGCATCCGTGGCGGTGTCGGGGAGCACGCCGCTTAACGGCGGCAGCGGCGCGAGCCTCGCGATCGACGGCCGTCCTAACGCCGAGCCGCTGCCGGAGGTGCGCTACACCGTGGCGTCCGAGAACTTCCTCTCGACGCTGCAGGTGCCCATCCGCGCCGGACGAGGCTTCACGCGCGACGACCGCAACCCGCCGACCGGCGTCGTAATCATCAACGAGGCGGCGGCGAGACGGTTCTGGCCGGAGGGCAACCCCATCGGTGCCCGCGTTAGGCTCGGCCCGGACCCGTCGGAGCCGTGGATGGAGGTGATCGGCATCGCCGGCGACTACCGGCAGGAATCGCTGACCGATCCCGCACCTCCGCTCGCCATCACCTTCCTCGGCCAGGACGTGTGGAGCTCGCTCGCGCTCACCATGCGCACTTCGGGCAGCACGGACCGCGTCAGGGAGATCGTGGGCAATGCGATCCGCGAGATCGATCCGGCCATTGCGGTCGGCACGGTCGGCACGATCTCGAGCCTCGTCGACCAGACGCTCGCTCCACGACGCCTGGCGATGGCGCTGCTCGGCGTGTTTGCCGGCATTGCGTTCGCGCTGGCGGTGATCGGCGTGTACGGCGTGGTGGGATACGGCGTGGCGGCGCGCACGAAGGAGTTCGGTATTCGCATCGCGCTCGGCGCCGTTCCGAGATCGGTGACGTCCCTAGTGCTACACGAGGGGTTCCGGTTGGCGGTGCTGGGTCTCGTGATAGGCACCCTCGGCGCCGTGGCGTTGACGCGATTCATGGCCGGGATGCTATTCGGCGTACGCCCGGTGGATCCACTGACGTTCGCCAGCGTCGGTGCGCTCCTGCTCGCCGCGACACTCGTCGCGTGCGCGATCCCCGCGCGTCAGGCGGCGGCGGCGGATCCGGCGCGGACGCTGCGGGAGGATTGAGCGCGGCGATCGTCCCCCACGCCTTTCGGCCGTCAACCGGCGGCGTCAACGCGCAGGACGGGCTGAAGTGTTGCGCTCGCCTCCCGGCGCCTCCATAATCGCGGCGAAGCCCGCTCGTTCACGCAATCAGAGGAGAGCAGCCCATGTTGACGAGGTGTGGTGATCGCCCCCGCGGTTCCGTCCCCGTACTCATTCGTCTGGGAGTGGTCGCGATCCTCGGCGGTGTCGCGTGCACCGCACGAGAGGCCGCAGTGAACCACGTAGCCGTCAAAGGCACTGACTACGCGTTCGATGTCCCAGAGACACTGCCGGCTGGACCGACGGCATTCACGTTCGAGAACGCGGGGCAGGTGCCGCACGAGATGATCCTCGTCCGGCTCAAGGAGGGAGTCACGTTGCCGCAAGTTCTGGAAGCGGTCAGAGCCGGCGCGGATCCGGGAGAGTTCACCGAGGGCGGTACCGCCATCCTCATTGCATCGCCCGCCGACACTGCCGAAACGCGCATTCTCGTGGATCTGCTGCCGGGCAGCACGTATGCGCTGGTGTGCAACTTCGTGGATGGAGAGGGAAAGCCGCCACACGTCGCCCTCGGCATGGTCAAGTCGATCGAGGTCGACACGCCATGACCGCGGCTCACCCTAGCGCATTCAGTGAGTAGTTAGGCACGGGAGTCCGACGAGGGCGGAGTCGCAACGACGCCCTCGCCGGATTCACGCGAGCGCCGAGCGCGCCGCCCGTCACGGGTGTGATCACGAGGATCCGATCGCGGCGATGTTCGGAGGTCCGGCTCACGGTGCGCACCGCGGCACGCGACCGGCTGGCGGCGGTGCGCGCGGTGAATCCGGACGCATACGAGGCGTACCTGCGCGGCCGCTACGAGTGGAACGTGCGCACGCCGCGATCGCTGCGCGCCGCCATCGCGCACTTCCGCAACTCGATCGAGCTCGACGCAACGTACGCGCCCGCACACGCGGCGCTGGCCGACTGCTATAACCAGATGGGCACGCTGATGGTCGCGGTGGGTTCGCC
>DATKCV010000046.1:0-2171 GCA_035513015.1 Gemmatimonadaceae bacterium | reverse complement strand
CCAGCCCGCGCCCGTGCTCGACGGCTTCACCGGCGAGCAGCGGGTCTTCCTCGGCTGGGCCCAGGTCTGGCGCACGATGATGCGCGACGATGCCCTTCGCCAGTACCTGATGACCAACAGCCACTCCCCCGGCATGGTCCGCGCCTTCGCCCCCTTGCGAAACATCGACGCCTGGTACGAGGCGTTCGGAGTGGAGGAAAGCGACGCGAACTATCTCGAGCCCGAGGAGCGCGTGCGGATCTGGTGAGCGGTCAGCCCCGCCCCAAGGGGAAAAAGCTGCCACGCCCGCGCGCCATCGCCCGCCCGCCGCCGCCGCGCGCTTCGCGCCACGTTCTGACTGATAGAATCTGCGCCCCTTTCCCATGAAAGCGATTCTCGCTCTCGATCAGGGCACGACCAGCTCGCGTGCCATCCTCTTCGACGAGCGCGGATCGATTGCCGCCGTCGCCAAGAAGGAGCTCCGGCAGATCTACCCGCGACCCGGCTGGGTCGAGCACGACCCGGGCGAGATCGCCTCGACCCAGCTCGCCGTGGCGGCGGAGGCCGTCGCCCAGGTGCCGGGGGTGGAGCTCGTCGCGATCGGCATCACCAACCAGCGCGAGACCACGCTGCTCTGGGACCGCGACAGCGGCAAGCCCGTGGCGAACGCGATCGTCTGGCAGGACCGCCGCACGGCGGCGCTCTGCGACGAGCTGCGGGGGCACGAGCCGCTCTTCCGGAAGAAAACGGGCCTCCTTCTCGATCCCTACTTCTCCGGCACGAAGATCCGATGGCTGCTCGATCGCCTCGGCGCCGGCCCGCGCCTGGCGTTCGGCACCGTCGACAGTTGGCTGATCTGGCAGTTGACGGCCGGCCGCGTCCACGTCACCGACGCCACCAACGCGTCGCGCACGCTGCTGTTCGACATCCATCGCCGCGAGTGGGACGACGAGCTGCTGGGCATCCTCGGAATCCCGCGGGAGATGCTCCCGGCGGTCGTCTCGTCGAGCGAGGTCGTCGGCGAGACCGCATCCGGTCTGCCGATCCCCGCCGGGATCCCCATCGCCGGAATTGCCGGCGACCAGCAGGCCGCGCTGTTCGGGCAGCGCTGCACTCGCCCCGGCATGGCCAAGAACACGTACGGGACCGGGTGCTTCATCGTGATGAACACCGGCGAGAACGCCGTGGAGTCGAAGCATGGACTGCTCACGACCGTGACGGCGGAGGGCCACTACGCGCTCGAAGGGAGCATCTTCATCGCGGGCGCCGCCGTGCAGTGGCTCCGGGACAGCCTCGGCATCATCGCCACCGCGCCGGAGATCGAGCCGCTCGCAGCATCGGTCGAGGACAGCGGCGGCGTGGTCTTCGTGCCCGCCTTCACCGGCCTCGGCGCACCGCATTGGGATCCGCACGCCCGCGGCGCGATCGTCGGTCTGACGCGCGGCTCGAGCCCTGCGCACATCGCCCGGGCGGCACTCGATGCCATCGCGCTCCAGACCGCCGAGGTGCTCGAGGCCATGCGCGCCGACTCGGGGCTGGAGGTGACCGAGCTGCGCGTCGACGGCGCCGCATCGACCAATGATCTATTGATGCAGACGCAGGCGGACCTGGCCGGAGCCCGCGTCGTCCGTGCCGCCGTCCCGGAGACGACGGCTCTCGGCGCCGCGTACCTCGCCGGACTCGCCGCCGGCCTGTGGGGGGAGAACGACATCGACGCGCAGTGGAGATCCGATCGCGTGTTCGAGCCGCGACTCGACCCGGCCGCGCGCCGGAACCGCCTCGCCAGGTGGCGGGAGGCGGTGAGCCGCGTCAGGTGAGAGCGCGGGGCTAGTCGGGAACGACGATGCTCGTCCACGGCAGGCGGCGAACCGCGACGACGTGCTCGTCGATCTCGTGCTGCGTGGCGGAGGCGCCGAGGACGCGCTGCACGTACTGCATCTCGCTCGACACGAGGCTCTGCCCCAGGAGCCGCTCGGAGGCTTTCCTGAGGTTCAGGTCGGTGACGCGAAGTCGCGGGGACGCCTTGGTTTTCGCTGCTTTCATGGCTCTCCTGGTGGGCTCGCTAAGACGGTGGGATTCCAGATCTCGGGACTTAGCGCAGGAGAACTGAAAGCCGGGCAGAATTGCTCGACATCATAAGCAACAGGAGGGAGGGGAGCGATATTCGCGGCTGCGGATCCATCAGCGCCATC
>DATKCV010000045.1:0-79253 GCA_035513015.1 Gemmatimonadaceae bacterium | reverse complement strand
CGGTCCGGGCACGAACGGCCGATCACGTTCGGCGTACGGCCGGAACCAGTCGGCGGTCCACTCCCAGACGTTGCCGCCCATGTCGGTGAGCCCGAGCGGCGACGCGCCGAAGCGCCCCACCGGCGACGTGAACAGGTACCCGTCTTCGCCCGTGTTCCGCGCCGGGAACGGCCCCTGCCACGTGTTCGCCCTGTGCTCGCCAGCCTCGACGAGCGACGTCCCCCACGCGTACCGCGACCGGGCGTCGCGGCCGCCGCGTGCCGCGTGCTCCCACTCCACCTCCGTCGGGAGCCGCTTCCCCGCCCACCGCGCATACGCCTCGGCGTCGCTCCACGACACCTGCGTCACCGGATGGTCGTCCGGTGCCGCCGCCGCGCCGGGGCCCCGCGGGTGCCGCCAGGTCGCGCCCTGCACCATACGCCACTCCATCGCCTCGAGATCGAGAACGCCGGCATTTCCGAACCGCTCGGCGTCCGTCACGTGTCCCGTGGCCTCGGCGAACGTGCGGAACTGCGCCACCGTCACCGGGTGCGCGTCCATGAAGAACGGCTGCACGCGCGCCCGGAACACCGGGCGCTCCGCGGGCGCACCATCCTCCGCGCCAATGTCAGTCGTCCCGCCGGGAACGAAGACCATCCCCTCGGGCACGACGACGCCGGCCGGCGGCGCGACATCGCCGAGGGCGCGTGCGCTCCCGCCCGGCCGGCCGCACGTCCGCACCGCGATCAACACGGCCGCCGCCAGCAGGATCGCCACGACGGCGATTGCCCGACGCCCGCGGGTCCACCCCGGCGTCACGGTGCCTTCCGCCCCAACGTCACGGCAGCTTTCGCTCAGCCGCCTGCCAGTCGCCGCGCCGCAAGGGGATCCGCATCGCGTCGGCGGCCTCCAGCCGGTCGAACAGCCGCCGGCGCATGGCCAGCACCGTGTCCTGATAGGCGGGCACGTCGATCAGGTTGCGCCGCTCCTCCGGATCGGACACGAGGTCGTACAGCTCGCTCTTGTCCCAGACGCCGTGATAGAAGATGTACTTGTACCGGTCGCCGCGGAGCGCCAGCGTGGTCGGCGTGTGCGGGAACGCGTACTCCCAGTAATACTCGTACAGCATCTCGCTCCCGCCGCCTGCCTGCGCGCTCGCCGCGGCCCCGCCGCGCAGCGCGGCGAGCACCGACTGCCCGTCCATCCCGGCCGGGGGCCGCACGCCGGCGAGATCGAGGATCGTCGGCGCCAGGTCGATGTTCCGCACCATTTGCGTCACCACCGAGCCCGGCGCGATCCACCCGGGCGCGTAGGCAAGCATCGGGATGCGCATCGATGCCTCGTATGCGTGCCGCTTGTCGATCAGTCCGTGCTCGCCGAGCAGGAAGCCGTTGTCGCCGAGGTAGAGCACGAGCGTGTTCCGGCTCAGCCCCGCCTCGTCGAGGTAGTCGAGCACCCGGCCGACACTCTCGTCCAGCGCCAGCAGCGTCTCGGTGTACCGCCGGTAGAACTCGTCGAACCCGAACTGGCCGTGGTACATGTACTCGACTCCGTGCCAGCTGTAGCGCTGCTCGCGGACCCAGTTCGGCTTGCCCTCGTACAGCGACCGGGTGCCGGCCATCGTCGCCGGATAGGGGATCGGCTCGTTCGCATGCCGCCCCTCATGCCGCTCGGCCGGGACGAACTCGGCGTGCACCGCCTTGTGTGAGAGCATGAGGAAGAACGGGCGGGAGCCCTGCGCGCCCGGCGCCGGGCGGAGCTGGCGCAGCCAGTCGAGCGCGTAGTCGGTCAGCAGGTCGGTCGTGTACCCCTGCCGTCGCACCTGGTCGCCGTTCACGTTGAGCAGCGGATCGACGTAGACGCCCTGCCCGCGGAAGCTCACCCAGTGGTCGAACCCGGGTCGCGGCTGGTCGCTGCCCGCATCCTCGCCCATGTGCCACTTGCCGACGTACGCCGTGCGGTAGCCGGCGCGCTGGAGGTGCTGGGGGAAGAACACCGTGCCCGGCGGAATCGGGCTCGTGTTGTCCACAACGCCGTGGCGGTGCGCGTACTGTCCGGTGAGGATCGAGGCGCGGCTCGGCGAGCAGAGCGACGTGGTCACGAAAGCGTTCCGCACGTGCGCTCCCCCGGCCGCCATGCGATCCATTGCCGGCGTGTCGAGCCAGTCCGGCGCGCCGGGCATGAACCCCATGAAGTCGAACCGGTGGTCGTCGCTCAGGATGACGACGACGTTGCGCGGCGTGCCCTGCTGAACACCGGGCGGCGACGCAAGCGGACCCGCGCGGAGCTCGCTGGCCTCCGCGCTCGAAAAGGCGCGCGCTCCGCCGGCGGTCCACGCGCCGAGCCCGATCGCCGGAGTCAGGATCGCCGCGGTGGTGAGCGTCCACGCCCGCGCGCCACGTGATCTCACCAGCGCCGTGCCGACGAACGACGTGGCGCGTGTCAGGTATCCCCTGCCCCGGTTGTCCACGTCGACCGCTCAGTACCTGAAGATCCGCCGGAGCGTCCGCCCGATCCGATCGGCCACCCGGCTCGGGATCTCACCCGACCATGGCTCCGCGTACCACCAGTTGTCGTGCTCGCGGCAGAACGTCGTCGGCTCCGTCCCGGGCTTGAACCACTCCCGCTGGCGCGTCGGACACCACGCCCCCGCCAGCTCGCCCGTCTGCGCATCTATCTCGTGCATCTCCAGCCCCGCCGGCGGCTCCCACGCGCTCTCGGTTCCCCGCTCCCGCCAACCATTCAGGTAGAACTCCGCCCACGCCGGGGCCGCCAGACGCCCGCCGGCCGCGTTGCCGCTGATCGGACGTGGCGTGTCGTACCCGAACCAGAACCCCGCCACCAGCGTCGGCGTGTAGCCCACGAACCATACGTCGCTACCGTTGTTGGTCGTTCCCGTCTTTCCCGCCACCGGCCCGCTCACCCCGTACTCGCGGACCACCGATCCCGTGCCCTGATCCACCGCCGACCGGAGCATCGACGTCAACTGGAACGCATCGCGCGCGTCCATCACCAGCGCCGTCTGCGGCTCCTGCGACCACAGCGTCACGCCCCCAGCTCCTTCGATCCGTCGGATCAGCCGCGGCGTCACCCGGTACCCGCCGTTGGCGAACGGCGCGTACGCCGCCACCAGCTCCAGCGGCGTCACCTCCAGCGCGCCAAGCGCGATCGATGGCACCGGCGTCAGCGGACTGACGATACCGTTGCGCTGCGCCGCCGCGATCACCCGCGGCTCGCCGACCGCGCGGCTCACCCGCACCGTCGCCGCGTTCGACGACCGCATCAGCGCCCGCCGCAGGGTCACCCGCCCCTGGTATTCGTCCCCGTAGTTGGCCGGCGTCCAGATCGTCCTTCCCTCCTGCACCTCCACCGGCTCGTCGTCCACCATCGTCGCCGGCGTCAGGCCGGCCGACAGCGCTGCCGCGTAGACGAACGGCTTGAACGCCGAGCCGGGCTGGCGCCGCGCCGACAGTGCCCGGTTGAATCCCCCGCGCTGGTAGCGCGCCCCGCCGACGAGCGCGCGGATGTCGCCGGTCCGCGGATCCAGCGCGACCATCGCCCCCTGCGGCGACTGCGCCACCCGGCCGTACCAGTTGCGCGTCTCCCGCTCGATCGCCGCCACGCGCCGCGTGACCGCGCGATCGGCGGCGCGCTGGGCGACCGGATCGAGCGTCGTGTGCACGGTCACATCCCCGATGTCGACGCCACTCTGCGCGAGGATCGAATCCACCATCCTGCGCACCGCATCGAGTCCGTAGGAGTCCTCCTCCACGATCACCTTCGACTCGGCGGCGACGCGGAGCGGCGTCGATACCGCCGCCTCGGCCGTCTTGTCGGTGATGAAGCCTTCACGCACCATCAACGAGAGCACGAGATCGCGCCGCTGCTGCGCGCGCTGCGGGTGGCGTCGCGGCGTGTACGACGACGGCCCCTTGGGCAGGGCGGCGAGCATCGCCGCCTCCGACACCGACAGCCGGTCGACGCCCTTCCCGAACAGGTCGCGGCTGGCCGCCTCCACACCGTACGTGCCGTTGCCCAGGTAGATGACGTTGAGATAGAGCTCGAGGATCTGATCCTTGTCCAGGTTTCGCTCGAGCAGCCGCGCCAACCGCAGCTCGATGAGTTTGCGGCGGACGGTCCGCTGGTTGAACCGCCGGGCAGCGAAGGCGTTCCGGGCCACCTGCATGGTGATCGTGCTGAAGCCCTCGCGCACCCCGAACGAGCTCGCGTTCCGCACCGCGGCACGCGCGAAGCCGCGAAGATCCAGTCCGTCGTGCTGATAGAACCGGCGGTCCTCGGTGGCGATGAACGCCCGCTGCACGTGTATCGGGATCTTGTCGAGCGCGATGTTGATCCGGCGGATGTTGACGAGACGCCCCATGGACTGGCCGCTCGCATCGAGTATCCGCCCGCCCTCCGGCGGGCGGAAGGCGCGGATCTCGGCGGCCGATGGGCACCCCTGGAACCCGCATGTCGCCAGCCACGCATCGAAGGCGACGACGCTCGCGATCGCGGCGCCCAGCAGGGTGAACGAGCGCCACCGGCGGCGGAGCCAGACGCTCGCCGGGAGCCCCAGGTCCTCGTCGGGTCCATCGCGCACCAGGTCACGGAAGACCCGCATGCGGTGCTGCGCCGCCTCGGTGAGGCTCATTGGATACCCGCTCACATCGTGCTCGGAGAGGGGTGGCTCATCATGCAAGGTGATACGCCTCTCGCCGCGTCAGGTTTCCTCTGATTGCAGGACACTTCGGGGAAAGCGATCGTCGATCTGGCGTTCGCCGCTCCTTCGGGCGCGCCATCGTGACGTCCCCGGGAACCGGCGCGTCTGCCGAGCAATGCAGGCAAACGGTTCTCCAGCAGGAACATAGTAGTGTCGCACCGACTCATCGCGCTCGCGCTCGCCAGCGCTGCCGTCCTTTCCTGTGGCCGCTTCGATTCGCGTGCCACCGGCGAAGTGGATCCCCTATCCGACCCCTCGCTCGGCGCCGCCGAGCCTCTGGGCGTCCACCGGCGCGAGCCTGGTCCCGTCCTGGCGCTCGCCATTCCGGAACCCGGCGCTCCGCCCATGTCAGCGCCGGCTGGCCGTCCGAGCCCTCCGCCTGCCGGCCCCGGCCCATCCGCCGATCGCCTGCCGAACGAGCTCGGTCTCATCCCGATCCTCGAGTACCATCTAATAGGTGACGCGGAGGGACGATGGCAGCGCCAGCACGAGCGCTTCCGTGCCGACCTCGAGCTCCTCTACCGGCGCGGGTACCGCCCCGTGACACTGGGCCAGCTGGTGGACCGCGACCTGGACCTCCCCGCTGGGCTCTCGCCGGTGGTCTTCACCTTCGATGATGCGTCTCCGTCCCAGTTCCGCTACGTCGAGCATGAAGACGGGCGGCTGGAGATCGACCCCACGAGCGCCGTCGGCATCTGGCTGGCGTTCAGCCGCGAGCACCCGGACTGGGAGAACAAGGCGGTGTTCTGCCTTCTCTCCGGCGCCGAGGCCGGGCGGTCGTTCTTCGGCGACAAAGGGATCGAAGGACAGAAGACGAAGTGGCGGTTCTCCAAGCTTCGCTTCCTCGCCGAACAGGGCTTCGAGCTGTGCAACCACACGCTCTGGCACGCCAACCTCTCGCGCTACGAGGACAGCTTCGTGCAGGAGCAGATCGCGCGCGGCGTGATGGCGATCGATTCCGCGGTGCCAGGCTACCGCGTGCGCAGCTTCTCCTTGCCGCTGGGTGCATGGCCGAAGAACCGCGATCTCGCGCACACCGGCTCGTGGACCGAGCCACGGACGGGCCGGGTCGTGGGCTACTCGTTCGACGTGGTGCTGGAGGTGGCCGGTGGTCCCGCGCGGAGCCCGCACGATCCGCAGTTCGACCCTCGTCGGCTCCCGCGTGTGCAGGTGTACGCGAACGAACTGGAGCGGATGCTCGACCACCTGGACAGGAGCGGTACGCGGTACGTGTCGGACGGCGACCCGCGCACGGTGGCTCGGCTCATCGAGCCTGCAGTCGGCACGAGCCAGCATCGTGGCGCGTCGGCCGCTGACGCACGAGCTCGGGACTCGGTCACAATACCTTGATTCGATGGCATGAAAGTGCTGGTTGATGGCACAAAACACACATTGTCAGAAGGCTGTGCAGTCGGCATTGTTCCAAGTAATGACCTTTCGGCTCAACCAGGAGCATCCGTGAACTCGAGGCAACAAGGGCTGCGGCACCTCGCCTACTTCGAGCGTTTGGCGAGGTTGGAAGAGACTGATACGGAGTGGCGGGCGACGACTGCCGGGCTGGTCGTGCTTCGCTTGCTCGATGCGTGGATGGAGGAAGGGCCGGAGCAAGTGCACGCCGGCTCGTGGTCGTTCGAGGCCGCGCGCGAGGAAGTAGATACGGTCTCGGTGGGAAATCCGGTGCGGACGATCCTCGCCGGAGTGCTGGAGGGAATGGCAGATACGCGTACGCGAACCATCACGACCATCGCGCCGCGCCTGATGGCTTACGGCAGGTCACTCAACCTCACGGGTCGATGGCAGCTCGCCGCCGACGTGTACCAGACGATCCTCGCACACGCGCATCCGAATGAGGACGTCGACCTGTTGATCGACGCGAACATGCGCCTGGGATACTGCCTGCGAATGCAGGGTCAGTTCGGCCCTGCAATGGCTGCGTATGCAGACGCCGGACAGCTAGCCAGCGAGATCGGAGACGTCGCCAAGGTCATCCGAGTGCGGATTGCCGATGCGAAGATCGCGATCGATCGCGGCAACCTTCCCGAGGCCGAGGCAATTCTGGATCGGACCATCGCCGAAACCCGGGACGAGAACAAGCTGTCCGAAGTTCACGCCACTGCGTTGCACGATCGAGCGGCCGTCGCGCACCTTCGCGGCGACTACGAGCGCGCGATCCATCTCGCATACGATGCACTCGACCTCACGGAAGATCCAGGAGCACGAGATCGCGTGCTCGCGGACATCGCAGCCTCGTTTTTCGAGTTGGGGATGCGAAGCGCGGCCCGCGATGCGCAGCTGATTCTCGCTGCGACGGCGCAGGCACAGTACATACGCTGGATGGCCACGTTGAACCTGCTCGAGATCGCCGCCTTCGATGAATGCGAGCCGATCTTCGAGCAGTACCGACGAGAGCTCGGAGCGGCTCCGCTTCCGCCGATGCTCGAGACGGTCTATCACCTGTACGTAGGCAACGGCTGCAGGCTTTTCGGACACCTCGATGCTGCCCGCGAGTCACTCCGTCATGCCGTCGAGCTGGCGACGAAGCACGAGTTCAATCAGTTGTCCTTCACGGCACAGAAAAACCTCGACGAACTCGAGCAGGGCGTGGCCGCAGAGCGTCGAGCGGCATCACCACCGAAGGAATCAGTGCTGCCTGTCGCAGCAGCCATTCATTCGATGCGAAGGCTGGCCGGGATCGACGGCTAGGACAAAGCCTCCGAGGTCGCAGCTGGCAGGCCGCGACCTCGGAAGCGTGCTCTTGAACTCTGAACGGGGTCACTCGCTAGCAAGTCTCCGACCCTGCGACTACCTGGCAACGATTGGGGTCATCCTCTCCGTCCTGGTTCGGGCTCGTGATGCCCGAGCACGCGGTGGCCGACGCCAAGAGGGAAACGACAGCGATGAGGACGAGCTTGCGACGCAGCATGGGAACCTCGCGGAGTGGTGGCGGGCGTACTGACGGACGGTCTGGCAACCGCTCCGAAGGTAGGGTCGCTTTGTATTCCGTAAATGTGCATTTTGTGCCACGAGGTGCATTTTTATGACACGCGACCCAAACCCTCGTGGAAGTCGCCGCCCACCTGCCTCTCCCGCTTCTAGCTCACCTCAGGGTCGTCCTCTCCCCGCATCACGCCGTCACTCCGGTCGACGGATGGCGGGCGCTGGAGGATGCGATCCGGTCGCGACCCCTGGACGCGATCGTGGTCGACCCGTTCGGCTCGGGCGAGCTCCGCGTCCCGGAGATCCGCCGGCTCCGCGTTCAGTACCCGTCGGTGCCGATCGTCGTCTACACACTCCTCGCCCCCACCGCGGTGAAGGGCGTCATGGAGCTTGCAGCGTCGCGGATCGAGCACGTGGTACTGCACCGCTTCGACGACGAGCCGCGCCGCTTCCGGACGCTCCTCGAGGGACTGCGCGGCGTGGCGCTCGGCGATCTCCTGCTCGCCCGCATTGCCGTGCATCTGACCCGGCTCCCCGAGGGCGTCGCGCAGACGATCGAGCTCCTGTTCCGGGAGCCCGGCCGCTTCCCGTCCGTACCCGCCATCGCGTCGGACGCCAGGATCAGCCTGCGGATGTTCTATCGCTACATAGAGCAGGCGGGCCTCGCCGCGCCACGCCAGCTCCTCGCCGCGGCAAGGCTCCTCAAGGCCTACGGCTACCTCCAGGACCCGGGATCCTTCGTCGAGGACGTGGCACTGCGCGTCGGGTACTCCGAGGCACGGATCCTCACGCGGCAGCTCCACGCCGCCACGGGGCTACGCACGAGCGCGTTGCTGCGAAACGTCCCGACCGAGCAGTTCCTGGCGATGCTCGTCCACCGCGTACGCATCGACGCCGAGTGAGCGTCGCTGCCAAGCTCGGCAGCTGACGGAGCGCGCGATGCATTACACACCTCGTGTCGGGGCAGGCCAACCCAAGGGGAGGATCCGCGTACTCGTCGTCGACGACGAGCCGTCGATCTGCCGCGCAATGGAGATGATGCTCGGCAGGGCGGGCTACGACGTCGTCTGCGTCCTGCGCGGCGAGTCCGGCCTCGCCCGGCTCCAGACCGAGCACTTCGACGTCCTCGTGCTCGACCTCCGGATCCCCGATGAGCGCGGCGACACGGTGTTCCATCACGCAGTCGGACTCCAGCCGCACCTGCGCGACGCAACCCTCTTCACGACCGGCGACATCACCGACATCGCGCAGACGTTGATCGCCGCCTGCAAGTGCCCCGTCGTCATGAAGCCCTTCGAGATCCGCGACGTACTGGCGTGGGTGGAGGCGCTCGCCCCGCGCCGCCAGGACGCATCGGCCTAGTGTCGCCGCCTCACGGCCGCCATCCGCCAAGCACGCGGAGCGCGTTCTGGAGAGCCTCGCGCTGCGCCGGCTCGGTCGCCCGGGCGAGCAGCGCCTGGTAGGACTCAATGGCCAGATCCAGCGCCTCTTCGTCGCCCGCCGAGCCAGCAAGGCTGGCCGCGTTGTCGGCGAGGACCGCACGAGCGAGATCGTCGTCGGGGAATCGGGACACGACCTGGCGCCATCGCGCCACCCGCGCCCGAGGCTCGGCCTCGGCCAGCGCCCACAGATGCCACGCGCCGCGGTGCCCGGGATCGGCAGCCATTGCACGTGAGGCCAGGTCGGAGACCACCTCCGGCCCGCGGCCGGCGAGCCAGTACGCGTTCGCCAACACCACCAGCGCCCGCGCATCGGTTGGCCGCTCGGCGACGATCCGCTCGTACAGGGGACCGGCCACCTCGGGAACGTCCCTGTACGGTTCAGCGGCCGCGATGAGCCGCTCTGCGCTGGTCGAGGAGGCTACCGCCTCCAGGCTGGCGAGGAGCGAATCGAAGGCGCCGCCCGCGCGGTACGCCGTCACCGCCTCGGCGAGCACCGCCTCGAGGTCCTCCGTCGGCGTACGCATGCCGGTAACCTACCCCGGCGGTCGGCAGGCCGCAGGTGGCCAGAGAAGGAGCAGGTCACGAGCATTCGCCCGGCCTCCACACCCGGATCCGACGAGGCACCGGCCATGAACGACGACGACGCGAGGGCGGACGCCCCACGCCTGGCGGTGGTGGCGGATGAACCGGCCACCGAATCCCTGGTGAAGGAGGCGCTGGCCACGGTGCTCCCGGGTCTCCAGATCCGCGTGCTCGATCCCCGCGCGACCGCCCTGGCACTGGAGCAGACGGACTGCGTGATAATCGACGTCTCGGTGGCGGGCGAGTCCGGCGTCTCCGTGCTGCGACGGATCCGGGCCGCTGGCTACGCCGGCGGCGCTGTGCTCCTCGTCGAATCGTCGGAGAATGGCACGGTCGCGGAGGCCGCGGCGCTGGGCGGGCGATGCGTGGAGCGGTGCGCGTCCCTCATCACGCTGGGTGAAGCGGTGGCCGAGGCCATCGCAACGCAGGGCGGCGACGCCGCGACCAGTCGCGCGCGCGACGCCCTGCGGCGCACCCACCGGCTCGTCGCCGCTGGTGAGATAGCGCTGCGGATGCAGCATTCGCTCAACAATCCCCTCGCCGCTCTCCTCGCCGAAACGCAGCTCCTGGCCATGGAACCGCTCGACACGGAGCACCAGGCGGCCATCGATAGAATCGTGGCGCTGGTCAGGCGCGTGATCGGAATAGTTCGCCGACTGGACGGGGTCGCATCCGAGCGGAGCACCAGCCCGCCTGGCGAACGGGCCGCCGAACAGCCGATGCCGGAGGGCGAAGCGCAGCCGCGGGACGCCGGGGCGCCGAAGCCGGGCACCGATGGGCCGGAGTGACAGCCGGGCTGCACGATCCTCCCTTCCCGGTTCGCATCCGGCACGAACTTCGCACACCCGATTCCCCGGCGCTTGGGGGATCGAAGGTTCGGCCCGCATGTTCCGGGTTGCGCGAAACGGGTTCAATGGTCATACTCTGTAGTGTGCCTGCCGGCACGTTCGAGGAGCCACCCCGGCCGCGCTGGATGCCTCGGCGGACTCTCTCGCCCGGCATTCGTGGTACAGGCAGGCAAGCCCCCGCGCCAACTGATAGGTGAGGTCCGTCCGGGTCCGCGTGAGGTGTCCGCGTACCAGGAGGGAACCGTAGAAGGCGCGCGCGGCGCGCAGACCATCCCGTCATTCGAGTGTTGATTCGCACGACGCGCGACATCGCCATTGCAGGCGCGCGCAGATCGGGCGAGCGATCTCAGACTGGTTCAAACTTCGGTGCGGAGTATCCGGGCAGATCGGTCCGGGCCACGCCGACATCCACCCACGACCCCTTGGTGCATGAACGAGCGTCGTCGCCCTCCCCGTCGCGGCCGCGGACAGCGGCCGTTCAGAGGCCCCTCTCCAGAAGCGCCGGCCGAGCCGAATCCATACCGCTCGACTGATGGCGGCCCGTCGGATCAGGAAACGGAACCGCGCCCCGAGGGCCGCGTGGAAACCTCGTCGCCGTCCGAGCCCCGAACCAACGATCAGCCGGCCCACCCGCAGAGCCCCGACCGGGGCGGAAACCAGAATGGGCGGCGACAGCGGCGCGGGCGCGGGCGCGGCGGACCTCGCCGAGAGGGCGGGCATCAGATGTCGCCACCGGCCGTCATCGTCGCCGACGGCGAGGTCAACGGTTGGTACGACTCGGCGCGCGACGGCGGCTACATCCGCCGCGGGAGCAACAGCTATCTCGCCGAACCGGGTGATCCGTTCGTGCCGCCTCATGTGGCGCGGCAATACGCGATACGCCGCTGCGATACCATCGAGGCCACCGTCGGCCGCGATCAGCGCGGCCGGCCCACGGTGGCCGAAATCGTCAAGGTCAGTGGCGACGATCCGGAGGTCGCCGCGCGCCGGCCCGAATTCGGCACGCTCATCGCTTCCTATCCCGATCGCAAGCTGACGCTCGAGACGGGGCGGCCCGCCAAGGTCGGCCCCGAGCTCACCAGGCGGGCGATCGACCTGATCGCCCCGATCGGATTCGGACAGCGCGCTCTGATCGTGGCCCCGGCACGGGCCGGGAAAACGATGCTGCTGCACGCGATCACCGAAGGCGTGGCGCTCAACCATCCCAACGCCGTGCTTCTCATCCTGCTGGTGGACGAGCGCCCCGAAGAGGTGAGTGAGGCGATCTCATGGGGGGTCGGCGAGGTGATCGCATCGAGCTTCGACCAGCCGGCAGAGCGCCATGTAGACGTCACCGAGATGGTGCTCGAGCACTCGCGCCGGCTCGTGGAGGGCGGCAAGGATGTCGTGATAGTGCTCGATTCGCTCACCCGCATGGCGCGCGCGCACAACACCGCCGAACGGGGCACGGGCCGCACACTGAGCGGAGGGCTCGATGCGACCGCCATGGCCAAGCCGAAAGCCTTCTTCGGCTCGGCGCGAGCCGTCGCTCCACAACACGGCGGCGGGTCGCTGACCATCATCGCCACCGCGCTCGTCGAGACCGGTTCCCGGATGGATGACGTGATCTTCGAGGAGTTCAAGGGCACCGGCAACTGCGAGATCAAGCTCGATCGCTCGCTGGCCGAGAAGCGGATCTTCCCGGCGTTCGACATCGGCACCAGCGGCACGCGGCGTGAGGAGAAGCTGTTCCGCCCGGACCAGCTCGACGCCGTCTACACGTTGCGCCGTGGACTCCAGCAGATGCCACCGCAGGCCGGAATGGAGTGGCTGATCAAGCGCATCGCCGGAACCCAGAACAACGACGCGCTACTGGCGGGATTGTAGGCCGGAAACAACCGCGAATTGATCGTCCATCGGCGGTCAGTGCTCAGTCCGCTTGGGCTGGGCACCGACCGCCGATCATCATTCAGTTCCGCGGCTGTTTTCGGGGCCCATCCCTTGCTCTCAAGCGAGATTACCCATGTCTCGCCTCGCCATTGCCCTCGCCTTTCTCGCGGTGGCGCTGGGGCCTCTCCGCCCCGCGCAAGCACAGGAGCGCGCGCCGGAGGTCGAGCACCCGGAGGTGGTTGAGCTCGTCTTCACCGGAGTGAGCTCGGTGGACAAGGGGGAGCTCGCTCTGAGCCTGGAGACGCGGCAGACCGAGTGCAAGAACCTGCTGTTCCAGGTCTTCCTCTTCTGCACGGTCACCACGTCACCGGTCTTCCTCGAGAAGTACTACCTTGAACGGACGGAGCTCGCGCGCGACATGCTCCGCATCCGGATTTTCTACTGGCGTCGTGGCTACCGTGAGTCGGCGGTGGACACCGCGGTGATTCCCCTGAGCGTCGACGGCCAGAAGGTGCGGGTGACGATCTCGGTCAACGAGGGGCCGCCGACGCTCGTCGCCTCGATCCGCGTGGTGCGTCCGCCGGAGGTGCTCCCGGACCGGAGCGTCGAGAGACTGATGTCGCTTCGCGCTGGACAGCCGCTCGACCTGCTGAGGCTCGACTCGAGCCGCGTCCGCCTTCGGGGCGATCTGTGGGAGCAGGGGTACGCCGACGCACGGATCGACACGACCATCGCCGTCGACGCCACTGCCCGCACGGCGACGGTCGAGATCCTGATCGAGCCGGGGTGGGTCGCCCGCATCGGCGCGATCGTGGTCAGCGGCAACGAACGGATCGGCGAGGCGACGATCTTCAACTCACTCACGTTCCGCCCGGGTGACATCTATCGGCGCTCGGAGATCCTTCGCAGCCAGCGGCTGCTCTACGAGTCGGCTCTGTTTCAGCACGCATCGATCGTGGTCCCGCCCGCCGGCGATTCGCTCAAGGTGATCGACATCACGGTGCGCGAGGCACCGCTCCAGCTCGTTCGCACCTCGGGTGGGTTCAACACGCTGGACTACCTTCTCGTCGAGGGGCGCTACGCCAACAGCAACTGGTTCGGCAACGCGCGGCGGCTCGACATTCGCGGCACGCTCGCCAACCTGCTCGCCGAGCAGCTCAGCGGCCAGCTGTTCTTCCGCGATGCGACGGCGCTGATCGACGGGGACCCGGCGCCGTTCCTGCGGCCGACGTGGACGGCGAGCGCCGAAGTCCGCCAGCCGTGGTTCCGGTCTCCCCTGAACACGATCGGAGCCAGCGTGTTCGGCCACCGGCGCAGCGCGCCGGCGATCTACATCGATGCCGGTCATGGCGCCAGCGCGACATTCACCCGCGAGCTCGCGCCGCGCGCGACGGCGAGCGCGAACTACCGGTTCGAGATCACCCAGGTTCAGGCTGGCGACGTGTACTTCTGCGTGAATTTCGGAGTCTGTGACACGCCGACCATCGCCGCACTCCAGCGGCAGCACCGGTTGTCGCCCTTCGCCATTTCCACGAACATCGACCATGCCGACGATCCGCTCGCGCCGACGCTCGGGTACCGCGCTCGCGGGGATCTCGAGCACGCCTCCGCCTGGACCGTCTCCGACTTCCGCTACAGCCGGATCTCGGCCGAAGGCACCGTCTATCGCTCGTTCGGCCGATCCGTGCTCGCCGGCCGGCTGCGCATCGGCGCCGTTCGCTCGCTTCAAAGCACCGCACAGGCGGTCGGCGTCGTGGACGACGGGCAGCCGATCCTGCACCCTCGCAAGCGCTTCTACGCCGGCGGCTCCCAGTCGGTACGCGGGTTCGGCGAGAACCAGCTCGGCCCGCGCGTGCTCACGATTGCACCCACGCGGCTGGCCGCCATCGGGTGCGACACCACGTTCGCCGGCATCGCCGGCTGCGACATGCAGGCGACAGGGGTCGATGAGGATGGCAACCCCGTGGTGCTCGAGGACGAGGACTTTCAGGCCCGACCGCTCGGCGGCAACTCGGTCCTCGAGGGGAGCGTCGAGCTGCGCTTCCCGATCTGGCGACAGATCGGCGGAGCCGTCTTCGTGGACGGGGCAATTCTCGGTGAGCGTGCCGCGTTCGACCTGTCCACGGCCACTGGCGCGATCACGCCGGGGTTCGGCGTCCGTTACACGACGCCGGTCGGACCGATCCGCATCGATGTCGGCGTGAACCCCTGTCTCGCCGAGCTGCTCACCGTGGTGTCGGAGGCCGAAGGTCCGTCGGGGGAGCGCGAGATCGTACAGCTCGAGCAGCAGCGCGTCTTCGCGCCGGCGTGCCGGGGCACCGGAGTCCGGGGGATCCTGAACCGGATGACGTTGCACCTGTCGATCGGGCAGGCCTACTGATGCGCCGCTGGGTGATGGTGCTGCTGATCGTCGCCGGCGTGCTGGCCGCGGTGACAGTGGTCGCGGTGGGCGTGATCACGAGCACCGACTGGGGACGCGAGCGAGTACGGCGGCTCGCCCTGTCGGTTCTCGATGAACGCGCCGAGGGCAGTGTGCAGATCGGGCGCGTCAGTGGAAACCTGCTCCGTGGGGTGACACTCCACGACATCGTGATCACGGACCCCGATGGCGGGCCGTTCATCGCGATCGAGGAGGCGAGCACCGGCTACATGCTTCGCGCCTTCCTCGCCCGTCGCGTCGTGCTGGAGGACGTACGGCTCGTGCGGCCGGTGATCGTACTGGACCGGGCACCGGGCGGTGAGTGGAATTTCCGTCGCATCTTCGCGTCCGACACCGCTCGGCCGCCAGCCGAGCGCGAGCCCGGATGGGGCGACTGGGTCGTGTTCGGCGACGTCGAAGTCATCGATGGACGGATGGTCGTGCGTACCCCATGGGAGCCGGACCTCGTGCCCGAGCTCGGCCCGGCGGCCCGCGACAGCGCGATCGCGGCGGTGCTCGCCGGCGAGGGGCGCAGCGAGGTCGTGCGCGTTGCCGGCGGGTTCCAGCGCGTCATGGATTTCCGCTCGATCCACGCCGTGATCGACGAGATCCGGCTCAACCATCCACGTCACGAGTCCAGCCTGATCGCCGTGGACTCCCTGAGCATGATCGCCGAGCCGTTCCGCCCGCCGGTCGTGGAAATCCTTGCACTCGCCGGAGCATTCGAGTTCACCGGCGACTCGCTCTGGTTCACCGGAATGAGCGCGCGACTCCCCGGGTCGGCGATCGCCGGAGGAGGAGCCTACGAGTTCGAGACCGAAGCGCTTCGGCTGGAGCTGCGTGGGGACCCGGTGGCGCTGGCCGACCTTCGCTGGCTCTATCCGCGGCTTCCATCCGAGGGTGCGGGCTCGCTCGACTTCGCGATGCGGACGACCGGCGACACATCGACCTACCTCGCCCGTGGCGCCGACATCGTCGTGCGCGACTCGCGACTCGCCGGCGACTTCGGGCTCACGTTGGCCGCGGAGGCGGTGTTTCACGACACCGATCTCCGCATGACTACCTTCGACACGCGGCTGATCGAGCAGCTCGTGCCGGGGCTCGATATGCAAGTCTCGGGAACGCTGACCGGCCGGGCCGCGCTGGCGGGGCCGGTGCGGGCAATGCACGTCGACGCGGATCTGGTGCTCGACGAACGGGGATCGGGACGCAGCCGGCTGGTCGCAATCGGCGAAGCCGGATTCGGCGATGGCATCGGTTTTCGGGCGCGCAACCTCCGCCTGCGGGCGCTGCCATTCCAGGTGCGGCTCGTCCAGATCGTGGCCGCGGACTTTGCGATCGGCGGCACGCTCACCGGGAGCGCGCGGCTCGACGGCTCGACGTCGACGCAGCTCGCCACGCACGCCGACCTGGTGCACCTGGAGGCTGGTTCACGCTCGCACGTCGTCGGCGACGGCCTGGTGCGGTTCGGCGCGGTGCCCTGGGTGGACATCGATGCGCAGGCGCGCCCGCTCGCGCTCGCGACCATCGCCCGGCTGATGCCGGTGGACATGCGCGGCGTGGTCTCGGGCCCGATTCGCCTGCGGGGCTCGCTCCGGGACCTCGAGGTGGACACGCGTCTCCGGGTGAGCGGCGGCGGCGAGCTGCATGGTGTCGGGCGGCTGGATCTGGCCAGTGCGGCACCGGCCTACGACATGCGGCTGGGGTTCTGGGTGTTGGACCTGAGCGCCATCTTCCCCGACGCGCCGGTGACATCGCTGAGCGCGCAACTGGGCGTCGATGGACGCGGCACCGACCCCGAGACGATGGAGGCGCGGCTGTACGCCGACGTGACGACGTCCCACTGGGACGACGTCGCGGTGGATTCGGCGGTGGCACGGGTGGCCATCGGTGGAGGCGAACTGCGGATCGACAGTCTGCACGTGCGCGCGCCGAGCACGCGGCTCGACGCCGAGGGCACGTTCGGTCTTGCCGCTGGCCGCGAGGGCACGCTCACATACCGGCTGGACATCGACTCGCTCGGCGACTTCGCTCGTTGGCTCCCGCTCGACTCCGGCGTGGTGGAGCCCCGGCCGGCCCAGATCGCGCGCGCGCGCCGTACGGCGCGCGAGGAGGCGCGGCGTCGGGCGCGTGAGACCGAGGTCGAGCGCGCGCTTGCTGGAGCCCCGCCGCCGGTCGTCGAACCGGATCTGCCGCCCGCCATCCCCCGCGACACGATCACCGGGTCGGTGTTCGCCGCCGGGACGCTGCGCGGCAGTATCGACCGGTTCGATCTGCGCGGTCGCGCGTCGGTGCTCGATCTCACGCTCCTCGGCCACACTGTGGAGAGCGGCCGGCTGGAGTACGTCGTCGGCGAGGGAGGAACGGACCGCGCTGGAGTGATCGTCGCCGCCGAGGCGGGCGGGATCACCACGGGAGGGTTCCAGTTCGATACGCTCGAGGCGCGCGTGGTGCACCGGCACCCGAGCGGAGACATCGTGCTCCGAGTGCAGCAGGGCGACGCCCGCGAGTACGCGGCCAATGCCAGCTATTCGTTCTCGCTGGGCCAGAACGAGCTGACCTTCTCCAGGCTGGCACTGCGCTTCGACACGCTGAACTGGGTGGCGACCCGCGAGGGGGCCGTCCGCTGGGGACCGCGCGGCGTGGAGGTGGACGACATCGAGCTGCGCAGTGGAGAGCTCGGCCGCATCTTCGTCAATGGACTGCTGCCGACCGAGGGCGAGTCGAATCTCCAGTTCATCGTGGACAACTTCGAGATCGCCCACGCCGTGGCCTTCCTTCAGTCCGACATCCCCGCCGAGGGACTCGTCTCCGTCTCCGGCACCCTTCAGGGCACCGCCGCCGCGCCGCGCTTCGCCGGTGCGGCGGGCCTGGTCGGCGGTCGTTACGGCGGGACCGTGCTCCCGCAACTCAACGCCACCTTCCAATACGAGGACCAGTCGCTCACATCGCGCCTCGTCGCCTCGCGCGCCGGCGGCGCGCCGCTGGCCGTTGCCGATGCGTTCGTGCCGGTGAACCTCGCGTTCGCCGAAGTCAGTGGACCGCGGGTGCTCGATCGGCCGCTGCGGGTAGACGTCACCGCCGACAGTCTGCCGCTCGACGCGCTTCCGCAGTTCACCGACGCGGTGACGGAGATCCGCGGTCGTGTCATCGGCTCGCTCTCGGCTCGGGGCAGCGCGCGTGACCCGGAGGTGGTCGGCGCGCTCGCACTCGACCTGGCTTCGTTCGGCGTCGCCGCCACTGGTACGCGCGTCCGCGACATCGCCGGCCAGCTGCGGCTCGAGCAGGACACGGTCGTCATCGACTCGCTGGTTGGATGGGCGGGCGGACCGATCCGGATCAGCGGTGGTCTCGGCTTCGCCGATCTCCTTGCGCCTTCGTTCGACCTCAGGCTGCGGACGGAGAATGCGCTCGTCCTCGACAACGAACAGGGGAGGCTCCGCGCCGACGCCGACCTGACTCTGACCGGACCCTTCGAGCGGGCGGTGGTGGACGGCACGGCACGCATCCGCCAGGGAGTGCTTTACGTGCAGGAGTCGGCCGATCGCGACGTGATCAGCGCCCGCGACCCGGCGGTGTTCGACATCGTCGACACATCGCTGGTCGAGCTCGACGTGCTTCTCCCCGAGGAGTCGACCCTCCTTCGCAATCTGCAGATGAACGTGGCCTTGCGCGTCGATCGCAACACGTGGGTTCGTTCGACCAACGCCAACGTCGAGGTCAACGGCGACCTGTCGATCGTCGTCGACCAGCGGCGCCGCGCGATCGCGCTCGAGGGGTTCATCAACACCGACCGCGGCGAATACACGTTCTTCAGCCGGCGCTTCCAGATCGTCCGAGGCTCGGCGACGTTCGTCGGGGCCGGCGACATCGACCCCAACCTCCAGATCACCGGCAACTACGAGGTGCCGATCCCCGGGCGGGAGGCGCTCAACATCCGCATCATCATCGGCGGCACACTGAGCACCCCCAAGCTGTCGCTGGAGAGCGACGCCCAGCCGCCGATCTCGCAAACCGACCTGATGGGCTACCTGGCCTTCGGACGCAGCGGCTCGTCGCTCTTCCGCGCGGCCAGCGGGCTATCCGGCGCATCGGGGAGCGGCGAGCTGGTCGGAGCCGGCGCGGCCCTCGCCGGCCGCCAGCTCACCGGTATCGCGCTCGGTGTCGCGGTATCGGAGCTGGAGGGGCAGGCCAGCCGACAGCTCGGGCTCGACGTGTTCAACATCAGCCCCGGCGAGCTGCCGCCGGAGTTCTGGCGCGCCGACATCGAGGCGTTCCTGCTCGGGACGGAAATCGAGGCCGGACGCTACATCAACCCGCGTACGTTCGTCGCGCTCCAGGCGTATCCGGATCTGCGGATTCCGGGCGTTCGCGCCGAGTACCGCTTCGGCACGGGCTTCCGGCTGGAGGGGAACTACGCGACCCGATACCTGCTCTCCGAGCCGACGCTCGCTGAAAGCGACCGCGAGACGATCAACTCGTTCGGCGCGCTGCTGGTCCGGGAATGGCGCTTCTCGTCGCGCCTCCGCCGCCGGGAGGCCGCGGAGACGGGTGAGCCGGCTGGCGCCGCAAAGCCAGGGACGAGACCTCGTGGCGGTGGCGGCAAGTAAGCGAATGTCCTCTCGCGCGTGATCATCGACTTGCGCGCATCCCGCTTGCCATGAAGGTCGCTCAGGGCACCGTGAGAAATGCGGACGCCTCACGGAGGAGGCGCTTGCGCGTAGCAAGAGACCGCGGAACTCGAACTATGCGACACCCTGACTCCGCAGGCCGCGGGCTCGCAGCGTGCAAGCGCATGCGCCGACGCAGTGAGGTGCCAGCATTTCGCGCGCGATGCGAGCACGCGCCGACGGAGTGACCGTTACGTCTGCGACCGCTCGTCCGCCACGGTTTCGATCGTCCAGCCATCCCCCGCGTCCTTGGCCCCATCGAGAAAACGCTCGCGCACGTACGCCACGGTGTCCGACAACGTGTCGTACGGATCGCGCGGCGCGAAGCCGAGCTCGCGCCGCGCCCGGGAGCTGTCGAAGTACCAGAAGTGGCTGGCCATCTCCAGCTCCATCGGCTCGATCTCCGGCGCGCCCGACCAACGCTTCCGCATCTCGCGCAGCAGCCGCACGCCGGTACCGGAGAGCGCCGAGGGAAGCGTCATCCTCGGCGCGCGCGTCTTGGTGAGCCGCTCGAGCCGCTCGAACAGCTCGCGGAACGTCCAGTTCGCGGCGCCGAGCAGGTACCGCGCGCCGTGGCGTCCGTGGCGCATCGCCGCGCGGCAGGCGAGAGCGACGTCGCGCGCATCGACGAAGTTCAGTCCTCCCGGCGGCGCGACGGGGATCTTTCGCTGGAGGAAATCGAGTACGACACGTGTCGATGTCAGCCGGTCGTCGCCCGGGCCGAGGAGGAGGCTGGGGTTCACGATCACCAGCCGCCGGCCCTCACCATCGAAGTGCTCCAGCGCCGTCCGCTCCTGATACAGCTTGCTCGCGTAGTACGGCCACTTGAGGATCAGCTCGAGCGCCGGCGTGTCGTCCTCGCTCATCACCTGACCCGAGTCGCGCGATACCGCCACGGTGCCGCTCGTCGATGCCACCACCACCGTACGCACGCCCGAACGCCGCGCCGCCTCACAGAGGATCCGCGTCCCCTCGATCTGCACCTCGTACATCTCGCGCACCTGGTGGCCGGCGCGCGAGACGATCCCGGCGAGGTGGTAGATCTCGCTCACGCCTTCGACGGCACGCTCCACGACGTCACGATCGGTGATGCTCCCCATCACCGGCTCGGCCCCCGTGTCGACGAGCCAGTCGGGCGCGCCGCGGGCCAACACCCGCACGGTGGCCTCGCCCGCTGCGGCGAGCTGACGAACCAGGTGGGCGCCGAGAAAGCCGGTGCCACCGGTGATCAGCACCGTCCCTGGCGAGTCGGCGCGCGCGCGCGCGGGCGGCGGCACGCTGTTCCGCGCCCGGCTGGTGACGGGTGTCCGTCGCTTGGCGGAACTCATCGCTCGCCCGGCGTCAGTCGCCGACCGACGTCGCCGGCCCCAGCTCGCGCTCGGCCACCTCGTCATCCACCTCAGCCGGCGGCGCGCCGTCCCAGCGGCGGCGGTAGCCGGCGAGGTCGAAGGGCGTGGTCGACCGGTCGCGCAGCGCGACCACATCGTGCCGCAGCTTCGCCGTCACCAGCCGGTTCGCCGCCGACGCGGGCATCCCGGCGGTCATGCGTTCCAGCTCCTCGATCGGCAGGAATTGCCCGATCCGGACGCCGACCTTCCGCGCCTTGAGCAGCGCGCTGCCCTTGGGCAGGGCGTCGAACGTGCCCTCGATGAAAGCCGGGAGAATTCCCACCCGTGCCTCGAGCGCGAGGTAGCCGACCGAAGGCTTGAAGTCGATCATCTGCCCCGTGGGCGTCCGCGTCCCCTCGGGGAAGATCAGCACGTTGTAGCCGCGGGCGAGCAGATCCAGCACCTGGCGCAGCGACTGCCGCATCGAGCCGCTCCGCTCCAGCGGCACCAGGTTGGTGAAGTTCTCGACGTAGGCCCGCTTGTACTTGTTGTCGAAGAAGTAGTCCGCGGCGGCCACGGCGATGAGGTCGCGGCCCTGGTCGCCGAGCGCCATCTTCGCCAGCCCCATGTCGAGGTGCGAGGCGTGGTTGGCCGCGAGTATGAAGTTCGTGTGCGCCGGCACGTGTTCGCGACCTTCGTACGAGGCGTCGAGAACGGCGCGGTAGAAGACGCGCTGCAGCGCATCGAGCCCGATCGAGCCGGCAGTGCGCACGATCGACGGCACGCGGATCTCCGCTTCGTCGCCGCGGCGCTCGCGGACGTCCGTCCGCGCCGCGCGCGATACCGGATGGGCGCCGGCCTGACGGATGTGCTGGGCGAGCTGGCTCACGTCGTCGATCAGCACCAGCTCGTTGGTGGTCATCGAGACCAACGCTGCCTCCTCGATCGCGATCGCCAGCTCCACGTACATCAGGCTGTCGAAGCCGAGCGCGGCAAGCCGCGTCGCCGGCCCCACGTCGAAGCGCTTCCGGTGAGCGACCGCGGCGACCACGTCGATCAGCCACGCGAGCTCGCCGGCCGGCGTCCGCTCCGCCGGCGCGGGCGCCGCCGCGGCCCGCCGCTCGGCCTCGCGAAGCATTGCCGCGAGCTCCCGGCGCTTGACCTTGCGCGTCGCGGTCCGCGGCAGGGGGTCGTCGGTGAAGTGGACGAGTTTGATCCGCTTGTGGTGCGGCAGGCGGGCCGAGACCTCCTTGATGTGCGCCTCGGCCAGACGACGCACCTCGGCCGGCGGGAGAGACACATCGTGCGCGTACGCGGGCACGATGACGCAGGCCACCTTTTCGCTGGCGCCCTCGGTCAGTCCGAGCACGCACAGCTCGCTCACCCACGCGCATCCGGCGTACAGCTCCTCGAGCTCGTCCGGATACACGTTGCGGCCGTCGGCGTCGACGATGATCTCCTTCGACCGCCCGATGAGGTGCAGGTTGCCCTTCTCGTCCAGCCGTCCGAGGTCGCCGGTCCGCAGCCATCCCTCGACGATCGTCGCCTCGGTCGCCGCGTCGTTCCGGAAGTAGCCGGACATGATGTTCCCGCCGCGGGCGATCACCTCGCCGACGCCGCTCGCGTCGGGGTCGGCGATCCGCAGCTCGACGCCCGGCAGCGCGACCCCGACGCCCTTCGCCTCGAGCCGGTTCTGCGGCCGCGTGACGGTGAGCACCGGCGACGCCTCGGTCAGTCCGTAGCCCTCGAGCAGCGTGAAGCCCAACCGGTGGAGATCGCGCTTCACCTCCTCGCGCAGCGGCGCGCCGCCGCTGATCAGGAGTCTCAGTCGCGTGCCGAGCTCGTTGTGGACGGGCGCGAACAGCATCGGCCCCAGATTGAGCGGCGTCCGGTCGCGCACCCAGGTGTTGAGGATCCCGAGCACCGTGGCCAGGCTCTCCACCCACGTGCCGCGCTCGGCGATGCGGTCGGTTATCCGGCGATGCAGCGACTCCCACACCGCGGGCACGCCGACCATCGCCGTGACGTGGCTCTGCCGGAATGCGCGCAGCAGCTCGTCGCGGTTCACCTCCTGGAGGTAGGTGATCTGCGCGCCGTGGGTCAGCGGCATCAGGAAGCCGGCCGAGAACTCGAAGGTGTGGTGCAGCGGGAGCACCGACAGCACGCCGTCGCGGGGGCCGAGGGGGAACACCGACGAGAGCATCGAAACCATGCTCGTCAGGTTCCGGTGCGTGAGGATCACGCCCTTCGGATCACCGGTCGTTCCCGACGTGAAGAGGATCGAGGCCGGCGTGTAGCCGGGGATCCGCGCCGGGAGCGCCGCGGCGCGTTCCCGCTCGACGGCCTCGTCCTCGATCGCGAACAGGTCCGAGAACCGCCAGATGCGCACGCGCTCGGCGCCCGCGTCCCGCAGGAGCGCGGGGAGAACCGCATGCCGCTCGGCCAGCTCGTCGCTGAACACGACCGCCATCGCGTCGGCCGCGCGAAGGAGCCGCACCAGCTCCTCGGTCCCGCTCTCCGGATCCACCGGAACGCAGGTCGCGCCCGCCTTGAGCACGGCGAAGTACGAGATCCCCCAACCGGGCTCGTTCTTCGCCGCCAGCAGGACACGCTCGCCCGGCGCCACGCCGTTTACGGCGAGGAATCCGGCGGCGCGCGTCGCGACCTCCTGGAGATCGCCGTAGGTGTACTTCTCGACCACGCCGTCGCGCTCGATCCGCACGGCGAGCCTGCTCGCGTTGCGCTTCGTGGCGGCATCGAACAGCTCGACGAGGTCGCGATACGTGTAGACGCGCCGCGGGCGCTCGGCCAGCTCCTCCTCGAGCTGCGGCAGCACCCAGGTCTCCAGCCCGGGAAGGTGCACGTTGAGCCAGTAGTCGTACCAGTCGATCGTCTCCGGCGCCCAGCGCAGAAGGTGCCGCTCGTCGGCCGGGATCCGCGCGAACAGCTCGCGCACGTGGGCCGCGCTGAGGACGTACTTGTTCTCCACCGTGAACGGGTGGAACATCTCGACGACCGCGTTGGCCTCGCCGGTGAGCTCGGCGATCCGGTCGGCCTCGCCCTTCGCCATGTCGGCGACGCGACCGATCCGTCCGTCGCCGAGCTGCGGCCGAACCCGGTCGAGGAATCCGGAGACCTTCGTCGACACGGCGTTGAACAGCGGGAGCGACGTCCGTCGGTACCGCTCCGGCGTCACCGTGGTCGCCTCCATCATGCCGCTGATCGCGTTCACCAGCCTCGAACCGGTCGCTCGGTCGTGCAGCTTGCGGCGCTTGTGCAGGCCTGCCAGCTCGACGACTCGCCGCATCGGCAGCGGACGCACGTCGCTGGTCGCCGCCTGGTAAACGAGCTTGGGCTCGCCCACGCAGGCCTCGGCCGTCACCGCGAGCAGCACCGAGGCGACCGAGTCGACCGGCGTGACGTCGAGGCGCAGATCGCCGCTGGCCGGGAACTGCACGTGCCCGTTGAGGCTCATCAGGATGAGCGGGGCGGTGGTCGTCATCCCCTCGTTCCAGCCGGCGAACGGGTACTGCTCAGCCGACTCGACGATGCTCGGCCGGACGATGGTCCGCACGATCCCGGTCTCCGCGGCCAGGAGTTGCTCGGCGAGACTCTTGGTGTACGTGTAGATGTTCGGCCATCCCCAGAAGAGCGCGCGCTCGATCCCGAGGTCGGTGAGCCGCGTCCGCATCCACGTCTTGCGCTCGCGCTGGATGGCCGAGGCGAGCGCCGACGGGTCGTCGAGGTCGCGCCCATCCTGGTGCAGCCGCTCGCGGGCCAGCTGGGTGATCCGGGCCAGCGTGAGGTGGTCGTTCGCCTCCTCGCGCACCCGCGCCGCCAGCGCCTCGCAGTCGCGGATCTCCTTCTCCGGATCGAACGCGACCCCGGTCATCGCATCCTGCTTCGGGAAGAACCCGTGCACCGGCTCGTCCTCGAAGATCGTCCCCGACCGGTTCCCGGCGACGAAGCAGGTGGACGTGTGGACGAGCGCGGGACGCGACATCCGGCGCGCGAACGCGATCAGGTTCCGGGTCCCGGTAACGTTCGTCCGTAGCGCCGAATCGAGCGCCGGGTTGAACGTGACCTTCCCGGCGCTGTTGAGGATGACGTCGATGTCGGCGGCGACGCGCCCGGCGTCGTCCTCGGAGAGACCCAAATTGGCGTCGCCGATGTCGCCGCCCACGACGCGGACCTTGTCGCGAATGAACTCCTCGAACGCGCCGCCAAGGCGTTCGCGAAGCGGATCGAACGGAGGCGCGCTGACAATGCTCGACCAGAAGCGGTTCTCCGATTCGGCCACGTTCGGCGCGCGCACCATCACGTACACGCGCTCCACGCCGGGGAACCGGTGGAGCAGCATACTGAGGGTGACCTTACCCAGGAAGCCGGTGCCGCCGATCAGGAAGATTCGCCGGCCGGCGAACACCTCGGCGGGCGACAGCGTGGCGGCGGGGAGGGAGGCGCGAGCCGGCATGTCAGGTCACGTCCGCCAGGAAGATCATCGGCTGCCTGAGCATCGTGATCTCCGCCGTGCGGCCGGCGGTGCTGCGGGCCATCGCGATCGCCTCCGAGAGCGTGGATGCCCGCTCCCATCCCATCATCGCCGGCACGTGCGCATTCTCGGCCCCGGCGGCGATCACACGTCCCACGTGCTGCCGCCCGTTCTCGCCCCAGTACCACATGAAGAACGGGTGCGCCCCGTGATACGCCTTCCCCCGCCGGTACATCTGAACGTAGGCCGGATTGCTCGCGAACTCCTCCTCGTACTTCTCGCGGAGCGTGAACGCATCGCGAGTCTCCGGAAGCAGACGGTGGAAGAACTCGACGTAACTGGGATGAACCTCGTGGTCGAAATCGTCGTAGCAGGGGTGATGCAGGATCAGTACCCCGCCCTCGCGCAGCAGCGGCTTGCCGCGGTACATGTTGTGGATGTACCCGAGGCCCATCACCTGGACCAGCAGCGGGTTGAGGATCGAGTTCACGTTGTACGGCGAGATGTGCGGGACGCCGGTGATCAGGATGTCGGCCTGCCCCTCGACCGGCACCGCGTACTGGTCGTAGTTCTTCTGGAGGATCGCCTGGTGCACCGGCTCCGTCTTCCCGGCGTAGCAGGCGATCAGCTCGTAGGCTGCCGGGATGCCGTGCATCAGCTGCCGCTTGGCCGAGCGCGGCATCGTCGCCAGCGCCGACCGCGTCGCCTCCATCTTCATGCGGTCGAAGGCGGTGAAGTCGTCCTCGTTCTTCGTGATCCACGCCATCTGACCGGCGTAGACCCGGTTGTTCAGCGCCGTCTCGATGTGGAAGACGTCGAGCTGCGAATCGACCAACTTGCCAAGGCGCTCGACCGAGTGGCTGAGCTTCGACCGCGTCGGATCCATGTAGCTATCCGAGTCGCGGATCGTCTGCGGCTCGTGGTGTGCCCGGAGCGATCGGTAGTCGCACAGCCCGACCGCCACCGACTTGTGGCCCCCATCCATCGGGACGAGGTTGATGTTCACGTAGATTAGCAGATCGCTCTCCGCCGCCCGCCGGTTGATCCGCAGCGGCTCCCCGTGGCGCGTCTCGCCGAGCGAGGTCATCCCCTCGGCGCACTCGGCGTCGTGATTGTAGTACCGATCGGGGTAGAAGGCGTCGAACACCTTGCGGCCGACCATCCGCCGCATCTCCGACTCGGTCATCCGCCGATGCAGGCTGTTGGCGATGATGATGTGGACGTCGTCCACGCCGTTCGCCGCGCACAGCTCGACGAGGATCTCGATGATCGTCTGCCGGACGTCGGGAGTCTGCATCGGCGGGAGCGGCAGGCTGATGTCATCGACGGCGATCGTGACTCGCATTCCGGGCGAGAGCTGCGCGTAGAGCGGCTCGGCCTCCAGCGGGTGGTTGAGCGCGTAGCGGATCGCGGCCTCGGGATTGGGCAGTCCGCGGATCGGCGGCTTCGGATAGATCACCCGCGTCCCGATCGGCAGATCCTCCAGCACGAGGTCCTCGCCCGAGGTGATCAGGCGCGGCGCGCTGTCGGTGTCTATGTGAACGATCGAATCGGTCGGCGACCGGCGGAGCGGAATGGGCACGGGCGAGGGGCGAGGGGCGAGGGGCGAGGGGCGAGGGACGAGGGACGAGGGACGAGGGACGAGGGACGAGGGACGAGGGACGAGGGGATAGGGGATAGGGGATAGGGGACAGGGGCCAGGAGATTGGCTATCCGCCCACCAATGAGAGCTGACCACCGTTCACCTCGCGGTGACCGTCCGTCCACGATCCGCGAATCACGACAGATCCAGGATCGGCCAACCGTGATCCGCCGCCGTCCTCCGCAGCTTGAAGTCCGGATTGCACGCCGCCGGATGGCCGACCACGCAGAGCATCGGCAGGTCGCTCATGCTGTCGGTGTACGCCCACGACGCGTCGAGATCGATCCCCTCTCGCCGCGCGAACTCGCGCATCCACTGCGCCTTGCTCGCGGTCGCGATCAGCGGCGGGAGGACACGGCCGGTGGCCACGCCATCCACGAACTCCAGACGGTTGGCGACCCACTCGTCGATCTCCAGGTGGCGCATCAGCGGAGCCACCGAGAGATCGAGCGCGCCGGTTATGACCACCTGCCGCAGTCCACGCTCGCGCGAGTCCCGCAACAGGTCCAGAGCGCCGGCGTGGATTGCCGGGCGCAGCACGTCGTCGAACAACTCGTCGGCGAAGAAGCGAAGGCGGTCCTCGGTCTGGCCGGCGTACATGCGGAAGAAGAGGTCGTTGAACGCGCGCCGGTCGTAGAAGTTCGTGGCGGCGAATAACGGGATGCCGGCGACTACGACCGCCGTCTTGCTCAGTGAGCCGCGCAGCCCGCGCTGCCGTTTCGCGTAGAACAGGAGCGCGTGGACGAGGTTCGTCCGTATCAGCGTGCCCTCGAGGTCGTAGAACGCAGCGCGCGCGCCGGTCATGCGGTTCGGCCCCCCAGCTCCTCCCACAACGCCGCGATGGCCCGCATCCCGCGCACGAAATTCTCGTCGCTCATCCATTCGTCGGGCGCGTGCGCGTTCTCGCCGGGCAGCCCGAACCCGACGAGCAGCACCGGCGCGCCGAGGATTCGCGCGAAGTCGTCGACCACCGGGATGGACCCGCCCTCGCCGGTGATCACCGGCTCGCGCCCGAACGCCGCGGTGAGCGCACGCCGGGCCGCGTCGTAGAGCGGCCCGTCGAGCTCGGCGCGCCATGGCCGTCCGCCGTGCAGCTCCGTCACGCCGACGCGCACACCCGCCGGTGCGACCGCGCGAACGTGCGCCTCCATCAGGCGGCCGATCTCGCGCGGATCCTGGTCCGGAACCAGCCGGCAGCTCACCTTCGCCATCGCCTTCGCCGGCAGCACCGTCTTGGCGCCCTCGCCGGTGTATCCGCTGAGCAGTCCGTTGACCTCGCACGTCGGACGCGTCCACAGCCGCTCCAGCGTCGAGAAGCCCCGCTCGCCGCCGAGCGCGCTCGCCCCGGTCTCCTCGCGGAAGCGCTCGTCGCTGAACGGGAGGGCGGCGATCTGCTCTCGCACGCGGGATTCCCACGCGCGCACGCGGTCGTAGAAACCGGGGATCGCCACGCGACCGCTGTCGTCGTGCAGCGTGGCGAGTATCCGGGCCAGCGCCATCGCCGGGTTGACCACCGCGCCGCCGTAGCTCCCGGAGTGCAGGTCCTGTGACGGGCCCTGCACATCGATCTGGAAGTAGGCGAGCCCGCGCAGCGACGAAAGAATCGAGGGAAGTCCGGGCGCGAACATCGACGAGTCCGAGATCACGACCGCGTCGGCGCGCAGCCGCTCGGCGTGCTCCTCGATGAACGGGGCGAGGTTGGCGCTACCCACCTCCTCCTCGCCTTCGGCGAGGATGAGGACGTTCACCGGTAAAGTGCCGCGCACGCTCAGGTGCGCTTCGAGCGCCTTGATGTGGAGGAACAGCTGGCCCTTGTCGTCCACAGAGCCGCGGGCGTAAATGTTCCCGTCACGGATCGTCGGCTCGAATGGGGGCGATGTCCACAGCTCCAGCGGCTCGGCGGGTTGCACGTCGTAATGCCCGTACACCAGCACCGTCGGCGCTTCGCGTCCGGCTTCCATCCACTCGCCGAGCACCACCGGATGCCCCGCCGTCGGAAACACCGTCGCCGTCAGGCCACTGCGCCGCATCGCGTTCGCCACCCACTCGGCCGCCCGCGCCACGTCACCGGCGTGCTCGGACCGGGCGCTGACGCTCGGAATCCGGAGGAACTCGTACAGCTCCTCGTGAATCCGCGCGTCGTGCTCGGTGAGAAAGGCGTCGAGATCGGAGGCGACGGCAGCAGTCATGGCGACGGGGTGGCGATCGGAAAAGCGGCCCGCCGCGCGGCCTCAGCGTGCCGTGCGGACGGTGGGACGGTTCATGATGACGCGCACGTTCTCGAGCGTGATCAACCCACCCCCGATCATCCGATCGAGGACAGGGAGAACTTCGTCGATCTTCTCCTGCGTGTCCACGCACTCGATGATGAGCGGGAGGTCCATCGTCAGACGAAGGACCTTGTCCGTGTGCAGGTGGGCGCTGGCGCCGAAACCCAGTATCGCCCGCGTCACCGTCGCTCCGGCGAACTCCCGCTCACGCAGCAGGTCTACGATGGCCTCGTAGAGCGGCCGGCCCTCGTGCTTGTCGCTCTCACCGATGTGGAGGCGCATGAGGACCCGCTCACCCTGAAGACCATCCATGACGGTGAAGTTGCCCTGGCCGGGAGGGACTTGGCAAGTATCGGGGCTGGTCGGACTTGCCTACTCCCTGCCCCCCGGGGGTTGCGCGGCCGCGGCGGCCCCCCGGCGCCGCAGCCACCGCCACAGGAAGTGCGTCCCCCACAGCCATGCCAGCCAGGCAATCCGCTCGCTCAGCGAAAGGCCGGCGATCGTCCGCCACACTACCGCGGGCACGCTGAGCAGCAGAGCCGCCTGAGTCGGACCGGGCGCCGGAAGCGCCCTCTCGACCACCCGAACCGCGCTCCGCCGCTCAGTCCTGATTTTCTGCTCGATCAGCGCGGCCAGCGAGTCGGGGTGCAGGCCACGCCAGCCCGGGATCTTCATCAGGCTCCAGGCGCCCGGGGCCCTGCCCCACCCGTGATGATTCGACCCGGACACGACCGCGAGCCCGAGGCTGTCGGCCAGGTGAAGGATTCGCGTACGGTCCCGGCGCGACTGCTCGATCCCCTTCGGCGCGCCATCGGTGAGCTCGACCGCCCAGACCCCTGCTCGCACTCCCGGCAGCCCAGGGCGAAGGCGGTCGAGCGCCGCCGGGATCGTCAACAGGAGCATTGGGTCACGACCGCCGGCCGCGAGCGCGGAATCGATCTCCGACTCCTCCAGGCGGCCGTCCCGCGAGAACGGAGCGTAGCGTTCCTCCTCACCAAGTGCGTTGATGTGAGTACCGGCGAATCGCAGCTCGACGGCGCTCAGCAGCACCGTCCCCTCGCCGGCCCGGACGGGATTGGTGTACTGAGCGTCGCTGACCGCCGAGAATGTCCGATGGTCGGAAACGAACGCGGCGTGAAACCCGGCCTCACGGTGCCAGGCGCGGCGGCGCGACGCATCGAAGCGGACTCGGCCGTCCCATGATGCTTCGGTGTGGCTGTGAAAGTCGAGAACCACGGTGTCGGGGTCGTCCACCGCCAACTTCGCCATCGGACGCGGCACCAGGAGCATCACGGCATAGACGCCGAACAGCACGGCGGCGGCCAGCGCCGCGGCGCCGAGCTCCACGGCCAACCGCTGACCCGGCGACCGCCGGCGCCGGCTACGGGCGATCCGCCAGGTCGCGAAGCTTCCGAGAAGGATTACCCACAGCGCATAGTGCTGTGACAGCGCGAGCAGCGTCAGAGCGTCGAGGAGCGCGCTGAGGGGGCCCAGCACGACGTAGCCGAGTGGCAGCTCGAGCGTAACGTCGGGAACGGGAGCGAGCGTGTCGGCCTCTCGCAGGGGAGCCACGCCGGCCATTGCGCTGCCGGCCAGCACCACGGTCAGCAGCAGCAGCCCGAGAGGCCGTGAACGCGAGAGCTCCCCGCCGGGACCGGCGGCGGGTCGCGCAACGTCGCGGACCGGGTTTGTCGCGCGGGTCTCAGCCATGCCGTGGGGAAAACGCTCTTGCGTCGGCCATGATTCTCTGCTTCTTGGGATCGAACGTGAGGATCTCGCGCGACTGGCTCTGCGCCCTCCGCCTGGCCGGGCTTCGGCGCTCGCCCGGCGAGGTTCGACGGTGGTTCACGTGGTCATGACTTCTGAAGGTAACCGAATGCCCAATCGCCTCGCCGGCGAAAGCAGCCCGTATCTGCTGCAGCACGCCGACAACCCGGTGGACTGGTACCCGTGGGGCGCCGACGCGCTCGATCGCGCCCGCGGCGAGCGCAAGCCGATCCTGCTCAGCATCGGATACGCCGCCTGCCACTGGTGTCACGTGATGGAGCACGAATCGTTCGAGGATGAAGAGACCGCCCGCCTGATGAACGAGCGGTTCGTGAACATCAAGGTGGACCGCGAGGAGCGTCCCGACCTCGACGCGATCTACATGCAGGCGGTTCAGGCAATGACCGGTCAGGGTGGCTGGCCGATGACCGTCTTTCTCACGCCCGAGGGCGTGCCGTTCTACGGTGGCACCTACTACCCGCCGGAGGACCGGCACGGGCTGCCGTCGTTCCGCCGGGTGCTGCGATCGATCGCCGACGTCTGGACGAGCCGGCAGGACGACGTGGCCCGCACCGCCGACCGCATGCGCGAGCTGTACGCGGTCTCCACCGAGCCGGTCCGCGGCTCGGGCGCGCTGTCGCCAGAGCTGCTCGATCGGGCGGCGCGCGGCCTGGCGCAGCAGTACGACCACGGCCACGGCGGCTTCGGCGGCGCGCCGAAGTTCCCGCAGGCGATGGCGCTCGACTTCCTGCTCCGTCACGCCCACCGCACCGGCAGCGAGCCGGCGCTCGAGATGGTGACGCACACGTTCCGCACAATGGCGCGCGGCGGCGTGTACGATCAGGTAGGCGGTGGGTTCCACAGATACGCCGTCGATGCCGTCTGGCTCGTGCCGCACTTCGAGAAGATGCTCTACGACAACGCGCTCCTCGGACGCCTCGCGGTGCACCTGCACCAGGCCACGGGCGACGCCGAGGCGCGACGCGTGGCCGAGGAGACGATCCAGTGGGTCGCGCGGGAGATGACCGCGCCGTCCGGCGGCTTCCATTCGACCCTCGATGCCGACAGCGAGGGGCACGAAGGGAAATTCTATCTTTGGGACGAGGAGGAGGTGCGGCAGCTGCTCGGCGACGACGCGCCACTGGTCATTGCCTACTGGGGGATCAGTCCCGACGGCAATTTCGAGGGGCGCAACATACTCCATGTGCCGTCCGGTGTCGGCGTCGCGGCAGCGCGCACCGGGACGACGGATCAGGAGGTGCTCGCCGCCGTCGACAGGGCGCGCGCGGTGCTGTACGATCGCCGCGCTCGCCGCGTATGGCCGGCGCGCGACGACAAGATCCTCGCCGCCTGGAACGGACTGATGCTGCGGACGGTCGCCGAAGCGGCGCGGGCTTTCGGCGACGACGACTACCGTCATCTCGCGCTTCGGAACGGCGAGTTCCTCGCCCGCGAGCTGGTATACGATGGCCGGGTACTGCGAATGCCGCCGCACGGCGGCCGCCGGCCGGCCGGCTTCCTCGAGGATCAGGCGGCGGTGGCGCTCGCCTTCCTGGCGCTCTACGAGCTGACTTTCGACCGCTCGTGGTTCGGCCGGGCGCGTCAGATCGCCGATGCGATGATCGAATGGTTCTGGAGCGAGGAGACGGGGGCGTTCTTCGACACGGCGAGCGATCACGAGGCGCTGGTCACCCGGCCGCGGGAGGTGACCGACAACGCCGTGCCGTCGGGGACCTCACTGGCCGTGGAGCTCCTCCTGCGACTCGCCGAGCTGCACCACGACGAGGATCTGCGCCGCCGGGCGGTGTGGGTGCTGGAGACGCTTGCCGAGCCGATGGCGCGCTACCCCGTGGCCTTCGGCCACCTGCTCGGCGCGGCCGACATGGAAGTGCGTGGCGCTATCGAGCTCGCCCTGATAGGCGATCCAGCGACGGGGGACTTCGGTGCGCTCGAGCGCGCGGCGGCGACAACGTACGTACCATCCCTGGTCGTCGCCGGAGGCATGCCGGGGGCCACGAACGGCATCGGACTCCTCGAGCACCGGACAATGCACGACGGCCGCGCCACGGCCTACGTCTGCCGCCGCTACCAGTGCGATGCGCCGACCACGGAGCCGGACACCCTGGCGACCCAGCTGGCCGAGGCCGCGCGGAGGGTCTTGCCCGCTCCGGGGTAGAATCCCTATGGTTTGATTCTCACGCCCGCGCGAGCCGGTCTGTTCCGTGAATCTCGAGCTCGCCCAACGTCGGGAGGTTCCACCCATGCCGAACCTGCTTCGTCACTGTCTGCACCTCGGCGTCATGACGCTCGCCCTCGCCTGCGCCAGCTCCGGGGGGACCCGCGAGGCCCGCGAGGGCTCCGACCGGCTCGTCCTGGCTCCGGACGATTCGCGCATTCAGATGGGAGGGACCGTGCTCGACCTGATTCGGCGCGAGCGGCCGCAGTGGCTCAGTCGACGAACGAATCCGACCGGTCCGGGGTCGCAGTCGGCGGGGATCGTGGTATACCGGGACGGCGTACGCCTCGGCGGAGTCGACACGCTGCGCGAGATGCCCGTGCACGTGGTCGAATCGGCTCGATTCCTGAGCGGGCCCGAGGCCTCGTCGCGGTTCGGGCTCAATCACCAGTTCGGGGCGATCCTCCTCGTGACACGCAAATAGCAGGCGGCGCGAGCGAGCCCACGATGAACAGACGGCGCACGGGACTCCGTGCGCCGTCTGTTCATCGAAATCCATTTCGATCATCGCCCCTGGTACTGCTCAGGCGCGAGAATCCGTTCGAGCCTACCGCGGATGCCTGGTGATGATGTAAACCCACGCCGGCCGCGGCGAGCGAAGCGAGCGCCCGGTGTTGGGACCCTCGGGCATGAGGGCGGGCGTCTTGTCGACCGTCAGCGTCGACGCGGTGACGCCGGTGATGACGGACGTGCCGTTGTTATCCACAGTCGACCGGAGCGAGCGCCCGGTGTTCGGATCCTCGGGCACGGTGGCGGGCGTCTTGTTGACCACCAGCGCCAACGGGGTGACGGCGGTAATGACGGACAGCCCGTTGTTGCTTGCATTGGTGAATCCGGTTGCATCGATCTGCATGCCCACCGTAAAGCCCTGTGTAACGAACGAGCCTGTCTGACGCGAATAGCCGGTCGCCGTCGCCGAGAGAGAATCCTGGGCGTCGGTCCGCGGGCCGAATCCGGCGGCCGTGAGCTGCATGCCCACCGTGAAGCCCGCCGTGATGAACGAACCGGACTGGCGCGCATAGCCAGTGGTCGTCACGCTGAGAGCATCGGCGGCCCCGGTCTGCGCCACGAACGCCGACGTCTGCGGAGCGCCGCTGCCGACGACGGATCCCGGGAGACTGAGGGCGAACATGGCGCTCTGGTCCATCCTGGTTCCGCCGATCGTCGTGAGATTCGCGGAGGGATTCCCCGCCACCCCCGCCGGAGCGGCGGTGTTGGCGAGAGCTGGTGTGACCGTCCCCGCAGCCAGGGCTCGAAGCACGAGCGCGCCGGTGTCTCGTGTCGCGTACGCACTGGCCGCACCGAAGGCCAGGTTGGGAGCGAAGAGATCTCCCGGGAGTGCCGCGCCGGTCGTGGCTGCCGCGTAGATGTCCACCGGACCTCCGGCTCCTGCCGCCAAACCCGTCCCCAGGTTGAGGGCGCGGATGGCGAAATCGCCGGCCTCGATCGACGGAACGTCATCTTCGAGTATGATCAGCTGTTCCGCAGGCGACCCTCCGGAGTAGCCCGCGTGGATGATCGTATAGTACCTGCCCGGCTCGAACGTGATCGTCTCGTCGAAGATCGGCTGCGACGTCACGGTGATGTCGCTGCTCGTCGGGAAGACGCGCAGCCGGCGCGCTCCCGGAGCCGTCTGCTGATACGGCGTGAAGCTTCGGAAGGTCAGATTGAAGCCCGGCGGCGAGTACTCGAGCTGGTCGATGAATCGCCAGTCCGTGCCGCCCCTGTCGGGGACGGCCGCCACGAACCTCGTCAACGCCATCGGCGGGTGCACCGTCGTCGTGACGCCACCGTCGTCGTCGCAGCCGGCGATCATCAACGCGCCGGCGAACAGCAAGAGAATTCGAGATGCTCTCATCGGGACACAATCTCCACGGTCAGGGCTCTGATCTGGTAGTCAGTTCGGTATCGGGACGACGGTCGTCAGCGGGCGGAAGTCCACCGGCGGATCAGGGGGGTTCCGGTCATCGTCGGTCCCCGTGAAAAAGCCGGCAAGCCCGGTGGTCAGGACCACCGCCACGACCACCACTGAGGCGGCCGTAGCGGCGGCGACGGTTCGTGTCCGATTCAGCTCCCGCTCCCGAACTCGGCTGACGTAGTTGCGGTCCAGGCGCATGGTCTCACCGCTCCATGCACTGCTTTCCCCATTGATCGTCGCGACGCGGAAAACGCTGATCAGATACTGCTCGCCCTCCGTGCCCACGAGGCGCCCTTCGATCAGGGACACCCCCGGGCCCAGCCGCTCGCCCAGCCCTACGCGCCCCTGATCGCTGATCTCGAACGCGAACCGTTCTCCCGACCCCGGTGTCGCCGTCTCGACCGGCACGTACTGGTAGCACGAGGGCAGCGCCAGCAAAGCGAACAGCACAACGCAGCGCTTTCCGCGTCGCATACTCAGAACCCGTACGTGCCCCGGGCGGCACTGCTGGCCAGCCCGCCACCGAGCGAATACGGAGGCAACTGCCGGGCGTCCATCTCCTGGAACGGGACGGGGTACTCGGTGTGAGTGTTCTCCACCAGGTCACCCCATCCACGATTGTCGATCCACCACCGCCCGTAGCTCGAGTAGGCGGTCTCCATGCGCTTCTCGTACTTCATCGCCTCCCAGACGGTACCGCACATCGTGGCGTTGCCTGCCGACGTCGGGACGCGCGGCACGCAGTTCGCCTTGCCGGCAACCGCCGTCATGCCGGTGATCTCGCCATCCCCATCCACGACATAGTCCGCACCCGGGATGGTCGCGTCTCTCGATGTCAGACCCGCCAGCGAGGGAAGATCGTTTGCCAGCCGGTACTGATCGATGATCGCGATCGCGCCCGGAACGTCGTTCAGCCGTATCTTCGCTTCGGCCAGCAGAAGGTCGATCTCGGCCTTGTTGATCTCCATGAACAGTCCTTCGCTGGGACCCATGAAGTAGGACTCGCGAATGGCACGCGTCCGGCTGAACTGGTAGAAGGACCATCCCCACGCGTCGCCGATCTCGTTCTCGAGCGAAGCGCGGATGTACGGCTTGGAGTTCTGGTCCTCCGGGAGCGGCGAGTTGTCCACCTGGATCGCGCGCGTTTCCCCGCGCGGCCAGCGCGGATCGGGGGTCCGCACGAGGAAGGGCACCCGGTTGTCGAGCGGCGTCGCCAGCCACGCTGTATACGCGCCGGTGGTGTCCGCCATCCCGAAGTACATCAGGGTCATCTGGCTCCACGCACGGCCGTCCTGGAACATCAGCGTTCCGACGAAGTTCTGATTCCAGCCGGTGGACCCACCGACGTGTGTCAGGAAATCCGTCGTGAGCCCGGCCTCGGCATCGTTGCGAATCCTGGTCCAGACCGCGGGAGTGAACTCGCGCTCGGCCGGAGTTCGCGCCACGCCGGCCATGAAGCGCGCGCGGAATGACCGCACGAGCCGCAGAAATCCGGCCTGGGACGCATGCTCTGTCGAGGCGCCTACCCAGGAGCCGGGCATCGGGAACCCCGCCGCCGCGGCTGTCTGGCTGGCGATCGCTTCCGCGCTGTCGAGCATCGCGATCGCTATGGCCATAACTTCGGTGTAGGGGCCGAGCTCCGGAACTTCGTCGCTCGCCATCCCGCTCCGGACCAGCCCGGCCTGGTCGTAGATCGTCGCCAGCCAGCCCTGGTTGACGCCGATCACGAAGAACCCGAACGCGCGCGTGCGAAGGTCGTTGCCGACCGAGCCCAGCGTGCCGCCTTCCGCCATCAGCTTGTCGAGCGCGTTGAGCGCGTTTACGGCGAGCCTGCCGCCGCGGGAGAGCCCGCTGAACGCGCCGAAGACGCTCGCCGCGCCAGTCGAGTTCAGAACCGGGACCCGCGGTATGCCGCCCCGCGGGCCCATCTGGAAGTTGTTGATGCTCGAGTAGCTCTCACCCGAGATGGTGAGCAGCTGCGGCATCAGGTTGTCGTTGCTCGTGAGCGTGTTGTGCACGCTCTGATAACCGCTGCCGATCGTCTGCTGGATCGCGGCCGGTGTAGCGAACACGCGCTCGATGTCGGGCTGGTTCAGATTGTCAACCCCGAGTATGTTGTCGCACGCCGTCGCCGTGACCGCCAGCAGCGTCAGGACAGCAGCCTTCTGGGCCATCTTCATTCGTCGCATCCTCCCCGGCTCAGAAGCGAGTGTTGACGGTGAACGTGAAGGTGCGCCGCGGCGGATACTGGAAGCCGGCCACCGCGTTTAGCGCCGAGGAATTGAGGTTGCCGCCGCTCGTCCCGACCTCGGGATCCCAGCCCTTGAACTTCGTCCAGGTGTACAGGTTCCGTCCGGTCAGCGTCAGGCTCCAGTCGCCGAATCCGACGACCGGGACCGAGCCGACGTCGTACGTCAGGCTCAGCTCGCGGATCTTCGTGTACGAGCCGTCCTCGACGGTGTGGTTGTTCGATCCGAGAACGTCGTAGAAGCCGCCGACGCCGTTGCTGTTCTCGGGGCGGGCCGCACGCCAATAATAGCCGAGCGGCTTCGCAGTCGCGACGGTCTTGCCGCCCTGGTCCTGCTCCTCGACCATGAAGTCGCCGAGCGACCAGTGCAGCTCCTGGTTCATCAGCTTGTTGCCGTGCGAGCGGTCGATCAGCGCGAAAGCGCTCAGCCGCTTGTACTGCACCGTGTGCGAGAACGCCAGCCGGTAGTCGGGCAGAGTGTTCCCGACGGCCAGCAGCTGCGCGGCGCCGGTCGAATCGCGGATCGGCATCAGCATGCCCCAGTGGACCTCGGGCGATCCCCAGGGGTTGTTGACGACACCGCCCGCGTCGAGGCAGGCCACTTCGCCGATGATGCTGGTGTTCGGAACACCGCCGACGATGCATCCCGGGCGGACCGACTGCCACAGGTTGTCGGTGATCCCCTGCCCTGGCGTGTTGCCGGCGCCGACCCAGACCAGCCAGCCCTCGTCGTTCTGCTGGAACTCCTGGCCCGGACCGCATTGATTCCGGAAGGCCGCAGGGAGCTGCGAGCACTGCGTCATGAACGTCTTGCCGTAGATGGTACCGAGCAACTCGCCCTCGGCGAACTTGAATGTCGAGCTCGAGGACGTCTGGAAGAACTCCGGGACGCCCAGCTCCGTGATGTAGGTCCGGGTGCGGTCCCACGAGATGCGCGAGTTCCACGACACATCGCGGCGGGTGATGAGCGGCAGGTTGAGCGCCAGCTCCCACGTCTTGCCGTCGAGCGTTCCGGCGTTCAGCCAGCGATTGGCGAACCCGGTCGACACCGACTGCGGCACGAGGAAGATCTGGTCGCGCGTGATCGCGTGCGCGTACGTCAGGTCGACTCCGAACCGTCCGAGAATCTCGGCATCCAGGCCGATCTCCGTCTCCGTCGTTACCTCGGGCTTGAGGTCCCTGTTGCCGAGGTTCGCACCGGTGATCACGCCGCCGGCGCCGACGCTGACCGTCTCGTACTGGGCGGCGAAGCTCGGGCGGCCGCCGGCCGTCCCGATCGACGTGCGCAGCTTCAGCTCGTTGACCGCGTCGACGAACGGCCAGAACGGCTCCTCGGCGACCCGCCAGGCGAACGATGCCCGATAGTAGGGGTGCCACCGCTCATTCTCGCCGAACAGCGAGCTGCCGTCGTAGCGATACACCGTCTGGAAGATGTAGCGATCCTTGTACTCGAGATCCCCGCCGACCGAGGCGCCGATCGCCCGGATCGACGACGTGCCGGAGCCGACGTTGAACGACGTAGTGGTGTTGTCGAGATCGCGGAGCCCCGGGACAGCGATCGAGGCACCGGAGGCCGAGATGGATTCCGAGTCCTGCTGCTCGTACGTGTAGCGGACATTGAGGGCAGTGCGAAGGTCGTTGCCGATCTCGCGGCGAGCCGTGCCCATCGCGCCCAGGTTGAACGACAGGTCCGAGCCAGCGCCCGTGAACATGGCACCCTCGTTGACCGACGACTGCGAAGTGTGCCGGAAGCCGCGATCCCGCAGGGTCCAGAAGTTGTCCCGCGACCGGTCGATGCTCGCCTGCCCCTGGAATTCGAGCCAGTCCAGCGGCGTGTACCGCGCCGTCGCCGAGCCCAGGTACCGATCCGAGTGCGACTCCTGTTCTTGAGCCTCGTGCCAGTACAGAGGATTGAAGTTCTGGCCACCCTGGTTGAGCGGGTTGGACCGAATGAACAAGCGGCCCTGCGCGTCGCGCCGCAGCAGATTCACCGACGGCGGCGTCCGGGTCAGGCGGAAGAACTGGCCGTCCTGGAACGTCAGACGCCGAGCATAGTAAGTGTTGAGCGCCAGGTTCCAATGCTCGCCGATCTGATGGTCGAGGTTCACGCGGCCCGACATGCGCTGCGCGCCCTTGAGGTAGGCGATCGACCCCTCCTCGCTCAGGTGCGAGACGCTGGCGAAGAAACCCGTGTTGCCGAACCGGCCGCTCATGTCCACGTTGGCCGTGTTGTACAGCCCGGCCGTCGCCGCCGCCTCGACGGGATCATAGTACGTTGGCCACTTGTTGATCTGGAACAGTCCCTTCAGGTGCGGGCGCGGAGGCGTGGCGCTGATTCCGTAGTCCTGCGTGAACGGCAACGGCTGGAGCGCGAAATCGCCGCCCTGCTCGTTGATCCGCAGCGCCTCGGCCTCGAAATCGACCACGCGCGAGCACGCCGGCTGATTGCTGACGGTGACGCAGACATTCCGCCCCGTCTCGTCGAACATCAACATGGTGTTGCGCGAGTACGGATAGCGCCCCTGAAGGTTCGAGAATCCCATCTCGTTCCGCACGTTGAACCGGACTCCGGGCGCCGCGTTGCGTCCCGACCTCGTGGTGATCTGGATGACACCCGAGCCGGCGCGCGAACCGTAGATGCTGGAGCCCGCCGCCCCCTTGACGATCTCGATGCTCTCGATGTCGAGCGGGTTGAGATCCTGCGTGCCGCCGTCGAGGATCACGCCGTCGACGATGATCAGCGGCCCCTGCGAGCGGCCGTTCGCGTTGAGCGACTTGGGGCCGCGGATGACGATCGCCGGCGCCACGCCGGGACGCCCGCTGGGCATCACGATCTGGGCACCGGGCACCCGCGCCTGGAGCTGGGTGAGCGCGTTGGCTGATGGAGCCGGCAGGTCATCGGCGCTCAGCGTCGTGACCGCGAACGGCACCTTCGCCTTCTCGGTGCCCGCGGACACGCCCGTGACGACGATCTCCGACAGCCGGTTGACGTCGGCGCGCAACGAGAAGTCGTGGCTCTGTGTGCCCGCACTGATGACGATCGGCCGGGTCTGAGCGGTGTACCCGATGCGGCGCACTCGAAGCACCACACCCTGGCCCCGCACGCGCTCTGCAGGAATGGTGATGGAGTATCGACCCTGATCGTCCGTGACCACCGAGATGTTCATCTCGGTGATGTGGACGTTCACGAGGTCGAGCGCCGCACCCTGCTCCGTTGTCACCTGGCCGCTGATCGCCGCGCCTTGCGCGGAAACGGTTGCCGCTGTGACGCACAGTAGTGCGAACGCGAGGAGCGATGCTGACCAACCACGTACACTTGACATGGGTACCTCGGGACTGAAAGGGGGGGCATCCGGAGGCGAAACAGCTCACCGGCCGCCGCGACGGGCGGCGGCCCGGGGGGAGGGTCGGTGAACGGCCTCACCATAAGTGCGGGGGCACGATCGCGCAATACATCACCTTAATGAAGCGGTTCCGCCCCGCTTTCACGCGCTTCGTCCCTGCAACGCTCCCACGAGCGGGAATCATCCCCGCCGGCACCACGCCCCAACTATTTGTCGGATAGCATCTTGCGCTGCTCTACCGCTCCTCCTCTCACGGTCGAGCCCGTTCGGGAAGAACACGGTGCGGATCCCGCACGATCCGGCGCCAGATCACCGTGCGGATCTTCCGACCGTTGCGTGGTGCGGACCATGGCCGGGCGCCAACGCCGCGCCCTCCGGCGTCTCACCGCCGGGACTTTCCGTCGATCGGAACGAATGCAGTCTCGCGTCGCTTGAACACCGCGAACAGATACCAGAGCGACGGGAACAGCACGAGCGCGCCGATCACCAGCGCCCCGAGAACCAGCGAGAGCGTGCGCTCAGGCGCGGCCGCCCGGTGGATCGTCATCTCCGGCGGCACGATCAGGGGATACTGCGCCGCACCCCAACCCCACAATATGAGCGTGGCCTGACCCGCCGCGGCGATCCGGGCGATGGCGTAGCGGCGCGTCCACAGCGCCACGATCGCCGACACCGCCGCCGCTCCGGTGACGACGTGGAGCGGGATCGACCACCACGACCGGACCAGCGCCGTGCCCATCCCGGGCGCCTCGACGAACGCCAGCGCGAGCGCGGCGACGGCGCTCACGAACACGGCCGCCGCCGCACCGAGCGCCCGGCGGCGGAAGTCCTCGCGCAACGCCGCGTCATCGGTCTCCAGCGTTAGATAAACGGCCGCGAGAAAGGCGAACAGCGCCAGCGCCAGCGCCCCGACCGCGAACGCGAACGGCGTCAGCCACGGCGTGACGTAGGTTGCCCGGAACGTCCCCGGCGCGAACCCGCCGGCCGCCGCTGATTCGATCGCCTCCCCCACCCGACCCGACGCGATCGCCCCGATGCACACGCCGAGGAGCACGGGCGTGACCAGGCTGGCGATCGCGAAGATCCCGCCCCACCGGCGCTGAACGTCGTCCCGCTTGCTGTCGTACGTGCGGAAGGTGAACGCCGTCCCGCGCAGCACGATCCCGATCAGCATCAGCGTGAGCGGGATGTGGAGCACGATGCCCAGTCCGGCGAACGCCGGCGGGAAGCAGGTGAAGAGGAGGACGACGACGAGGATCAGCCAGACGTGGTTCGCCTCCCACACCGGCCCGATGGCGTCGGCGACCAGCGAGCGCTGTTCGCGCTTGCGCGGCCCGGAGGCCAGCAAATCCCAGACTCCACCCCCGAAGTCGGCTCCGCCCAGCAGGACGTAGAAGGTCAGGGAGACCAGAATCGAAAGAGCGAGGACGTCGGGAAGCTGGAAGGTCATCCGTCAACCACCCCTGCCCTGATCGGTCGTCAGCCACGAATCAGGCGCCGTTCCGGCATCAGCATGAATCCGGGGGCTGCGCACGATCTGCCGGTAGAGAAGAAGCACCACCACGATCGCCAGCAGCACGTACAGCAGCGTGAAGATCGCGAACGGGTAGACCAGCCCCGGCATCGGCGTCACCGCGTCGGCTGTCCGGACGATACCATATATGATCCACGGCTGGCGGCCGACCTCGGTGACTACCCAGCCGGCCTCGGTGGCGATGAAGCCCATGGGAGTCGCGACGACCACCGCTCGAAGGAACCACCGGTCGGCGGCGAGGTCGCGGCGGCGAACCCACTTCCCGATCGTCCATGCGCCGACGGCAGCCATGTACAGCCCCAGCGCGACCATCAGCTGAAACGCATAGTGGACGATCGCCACCGGAGGCCACTCGTCCTCCGGGAAAGCCTCGAGCCCCCGCACCTCGGCGTCGAGGCTGCCGAAGGCCAGAAACGAAAGCCCGCCGGGGATATCGATCGACCAGCGGGTCTCGCGCGCCTCCACATCGGGGATCCCGCCGATCCGCAGCGGAGCGCGCCGCTCGGTTCGGAACTGCCCCTCCATCGCCGCCAGCTTTGCCGGCTGCCAGCGAGCCACGTACTTCGCCGAGATGTCGCCCGAGACCGGCTGGAGCAGCGCGGCCGGAACGCCGACGGTGAGCGCGATCGACAGTGCGCGCCGGTGAAACAGATTTCCGGGCTGTCTGAGAAGAAGCAAGGCGTGAATCCCGGCGACCGCCATGCCCGTGGCGACGAACGCCGCCAGCGTCATGTGCAGCGTCTGGGAGAACGCCGCCGGGTTCATCATCGCCGCGATCGGATCGATGTTCACCGGCCGGCCGTCCACCAGATCGAACCCGGTCGGAGAGTTCATCCAGGCGTTGGCAATTACCACGAAGATCCCCGACGCCATGCCGCTGGCCAGAACCATGACCCCGGCGCCCAGATGAGCGCGGGGCGAGATCCGGTCCCATCCATATAGATAGATGCCGAGGAAGATCGCCTCGGTGAAGAAGGCGAATCCCTCGAGCGAAAACGGCATCCCGATCAGCGGCCCGGCCCACTCCATGAAGCTCGGCCAGAGCAGCCCGAGCTCGAACGACAGCACCGTTCCGGACACCGCGCCGACCGCGAACATGATCGCCGTGCCCTTGGCCCACCGTTTGGCCAGCTCGCGCGAAACTTCGTCGCCCGTCCTGATCCACCGCCGCTCGGCCATCACCATCAGCGCCGGCATCCCGATCCCGATGATGGCGAAGATGATGTGGAAGCCCAGCGACATCGCCATCTGGGAGCGGGCGGCGAGGAGATCGGGCATTTCCAGGGACGAGGGACGAGGGACGAGGGACGAGGACGAGGACGGCGAAGAGGCCGAGCAACTACGCAACCGAAAAGCAGGACGCGCTCAACTCAGGGTCGAGCCGCTGGACGAGTGGCGCCAGCTACTCGTCCCTCGTCCCTCGTCCCTCGTCCCTCGTCCCTCGTCCTTACAGCGGATCGAAATCCACCGCCAGATTCAGCGCCCGCGCCGAGTGCGTGAGGGCGCCGATCGAGATCCAGTCGACTCCGGTCTCGGCTATGGCGCGGACGTTCTCCAGCGTGACGCCGCCGGAGGCCTCGAGGGTCACGCGGCCGGCAGCCAGCTGCACCGCCTCCTGCATCATGTCCGGCGGCATGTTGTCGAGCATGATGATGTCGGCGCCGGCGGCGATCGAGGCGGCGACCTGCTCCAGCGTCTCGCACTCGACCTCTACCTTCGTACCGGGCACGGCGATGTCGCGGGCGCGGCGCACGCCGAGCTCGATGTTGCCCTCGAGCGCGGCCAGGTGGTTGTCCTTGATCAGGACGCTCGTTGCCAGGTCCATCCGGTGATTGGTGCCGCCGCCCGCGCGGACCGCGTACTTCTCCAGCGCGCGCCACCCCGGAGTCGTCTTGCGGGTATCGAGAATTTTCGCCCGCGTCCCGCGCACCGCGTCCACGTAGCGCGCCGTCAGGGAGGCGATCCCGGAGAGGCGCAGCATGTAGTTGAGCGCGACCCGCTCGGCCGCCAGCACCGGCCGTGCGTGGCCGGAGATGAAGAGTATCGGCGTCCCGCGCTGCACTCGCCCGCCGTCCTCGACGTCGATGCGGAGCGAGACCTTGGGATCGAGCTGCCTGAACGCCTCGATGGCGAGCGGCACGCCGGCCACGACACCGGCCTCGCGCGCAACCAGCCGGCCGCGGATGTGCCGGTCGGTGACGACGGTGGCGATCGTCGTGACGTCGTGGAACGCGCGGTCCTCATCGAGTGCCGCGCGCACCCGCGTCTTGAGCTCGCGATGCGCCCACGGGAATACCAGCTCGCCGTTCCCCTCGATCGCCGGCGCGTCGCGGGGCGTGATCGTGCGCGGAACGCGCTGCTCGGGGAACGTCACTCGCCGGGATCGACTGCCGTGCCAGGCACGGGGGAGAGCGGCCTCGAGCCGCCGATCGAGACCATCCGCTCGATCGCCCGCCGCGCCCGGGCGGCGACGTCGGCCGGCACCGAGATCCGGTGCTCCATCCGCCGGAGCGAGCGGAGCACCTTGGGGAGCGTCGTCACCTTCATGTAGGTGCAAACCGCCATCTCGTTCGCCGGGAAGAAGCGCTTGGTCGGGTTCTCCCGCCGCAGCCGGTGCAGGATGCCGACCTCGGTCGCGACGATGAACTCGTCCTGCTCCGACTGCGCGGGCCGCCGGATCATACCCTCCGTGGAGAGGATCTGCACCCCCGTCGGATCCACATCGCCGGCCGAGATCGCCTCGACGACAGGAGTGGCGCACCCGCACTCGGGATGGATCAGGAACTCGGCTCCCGGATGAGCCGCGCGCTGCCGCGCGATGTGCCCGGGATCGATCCCGGCGTGGACGTGGCACTCGCCCATCCAGACGTGGATGTTCTTCCGCCCCGTGACGCGCCGCACGTGCGCGCCGAGGAACATGTCGGGTAGGAAGAGGATCTCCTTGTCGGCGGGGATGGAATTGACGATTTCCTCCGCGTTCCCCGACGTGCAGCAGTAGTCGCTCTCCGCCTTGACCTCGGCCGTCGTGTTGACGTACGACACGACGACCGCGCCGGGGTGCTCGGCCTTCCATGCCCGCAGCTGCCCGGCGTCGACGGTCGCGGCGAGCGAGCAGCCGGCCGCCATGTCGGGGAGCAGGACGATCTTGTCGGGCGAGAGGATCGCCGCGGTCTCGGCCATGAAGTGCACGCCGCAGAAGACGATCACCTCGGCGTCGGTCTTTGCCGCCTCGCGCGAGAGCCCCAGCGAATCACCGACGTAATCGGCGACGTCCTGCACCTCGGCCCGCTGGTAGTTGTGGGCGAGGATCACCGCGTTCCGCTCCGCGGCCAGATGGCGGATCTGTTCGTGGAGCTGGAGGGGTGTGGCAGTCGCTGTCATGTCCGGACGTTGGGGCGGCGCGTGTCCATTCATTATACACATTCCGGACCCGGATGCAGGGGGCAGGAGCCTAGCGATTCGTCCTGCTCCGGCGCGCTGTCCAGTAGGCCGGATCGCCGATCCGCACCTCGAGCCGAGGTGTCTTTCGGCCCTCGGTCGTGCGCAGCAGGATGGTCTCCGCCGCCACGACCTCGCCCGACGCATCGACCACCTCGAGGCCGAGCGTCGCAGCGGCCTTCTCGTAGCGGGCAAGCTTCTCCGGATCGACGACTTCTCCCGCTGACGTGGTCGCCTCGCGATGCAGCTCGAAGATCGGCTGTACCAGCTCGTATCCGAGTCCGGGCCGGAACGCGCCGCTGGCGATCCCTCGATCCTCGTCGGACTCCTCCAGCTCCGAACGGCCGAGGATCACGCCGTGCATGCGGAGCGTGTACGACATTCAGTGCTGCTGGCGGCTCCGCTGGCCGTTCAGCTCCGCGTCGGGACGGATCTTCCGGTACGCGTCCACTGCATGGCGAAGCGCGAGCAGCGCCGACGCCTCCAGGTCGTACTCGAGGGCGAGCTCGGCGAGTTTCTCCGGCGTGTGCCGGGCGAGGCGACGCGAGGAATCGTCGCACATCTGCTGGCGCCGCACCCATTCGCGGCTCGCATGCCACAGCGCGTTCGCCTTGTGCCACCACTCATCATCATCCGGGGCGGCGGGCGGCGCCGGTCGGCCATCTGCCCCGGTGGCCGCGGCGGGCCGCGCCGGTCGGCCATTGTTCCGCGCGACGCCGGCGCTCGACGCCTCGCTCGATGCGCGCTCGTAGTTCTCGATCGCGGCGCGCAGGTGCTGATCGCACAGGCAAACGATGCGTGAAACGGCATCCTGCTCGCCCTCGTCCACGTCGCCATTGACGGTGCGCGCGTATCGCTCCCGCTGACGGCAGCACTCGAGCGCGGCCCGGTAAAGCGCGTCGGCCTTCTCGCGGAGCGTTCCGCGGCGGGAATCCGCGGCTGAGGCCGCGGGCCGCTTCGTCGCGGGCTTGTTTGAGGATCTCGATTTCGGCATCTCGCGCTCGATCGGGTCACGGCGGGTCATCCAGTCGCGCCGGTCGCACGGCGCCGCGCACCAGCAACAGACTGGACGCATAAAGATAGCGCGGTGCAACGTCTGCCGAGGGGCGGCTGGTCGGCAGCGAGCCCGGCCGGCCTCGGCCGAGGCTGCTCGGACACCTGCGTCCGCGTCCTCCGATGCGTCCGCCGCGTGCTCTGCGGCTACTCAGCACCGGTGCAGAGCTCGCACACGAGAATGTCCGGATCGGCGAACAGACGGATTGGCAGGTTGCTGCACCCGATGCCGCGGCTTACGAGCAGGGTCGCGCGTCCCCCGGCCCCGACGGCGAATCGCCCGCGGGCATATGCCCGGTTGTACGGACCTCGAGGCAGATAGAGCGGGCGCCCGCCGGGGAGCGCCACCTGCCCGCCGTGGGTGTGGCCGGCGAGCATCAACTCGAACCTCGCGGCGCCGATCGCCGCCAGCGTCGCCGGCGCGTGAGCGAGCACGATCCGCGTACCGGTGGCGCCGGCGAAAGCGCGTTCCGCGTCGGGGCGTCCGCGCGTGGCGTCGTCGAAGCCGCACACCCAGACGTCGTCGAACGGCGGAGCGAGTCGCACGTTCTCGTTCACCAGGACCTCGATTCCGCGACGCTCGAGCCGTTCGACGAACGACGACACGTCGGTCACGAGATCGTGGTTCCCGAGCACCGCGAAGGTGCCGAGCGGCGGCCGCAACGAGCCGAGCCGCTCCGCCAGCGGCTCGACGTACGCGGCACGAAAGGAGACCAGATCGCCGCCGAGGAGCAGGAGATCGGGGCGCTCCTGCTCGATGAGTGTGCAGGCGCGCGCTATGAGGCGCGGATCAGTCGTCGGCCCGGCATGGAAGTCCGACGCGAAAACGAGTCGGAGCGGCGGCCGCGTTCCGCCGCGGCCGGGAAGCGCCAGGCGGAAGCGATCCACCCGCATCGAGCCGTGAAGTCCGATGCCGTAGGCGAGCACCGCGCCCCAGCCCCGGAAATACAGCAGCGGTATCGCGGCATTGAGCAGTCCACGGGCGAAGGATACGCGCCCGCGCTCAGGCATTCCGGCGCGTCACCATCCCGGCCGGAAGCGCGCCCTCTGGCGCGGCGACGCCGCCCTGCTCGCGCATCCGCTCGGCGAGCGAGAACAGGACATCCTCGGCGGCGGCGAGCGCGCTCTCGGCGCCGCCGAAGTACGCGATGAAAGCGTCGCGGAAGCGGAGCGTCCGCACCCTGCCGCGCGGCGGGATCACGATCGCCATCGGATCGAAGTCGCGTCGCCCGGCCCAGCGCTCGAACACCTGGGCCTCGATCGGCGCTCCGTCACGGAACGTCTGCCTGGTGTTCCAGTCGAGCACCACCACCTGCCTGCCGATGCGCGGGAGCCACTCGCGCTCGATCCTCTCGCGCCACCGGGTGTCGTCGGAGTAGGCGAGGACGATCCGCATCCCGTGCCGGCCCCACCTTTCCTCGAACGCCCGGCGGACGGCGCGCGTGCGAAGCCACCGCCGCGCCTCCATGACCCCGATCGCCGGCAGCGCGACCAGGATCGCGGCGAGCAGCACGGGCGAGATGAGCGCCAGTAGCAGGGTGGTGCCGATCCGGTGCGGAAGTCGGGCCATGCGACTGCCGAGTTGCGAGGGACGAACTGGCGAGGCCGCGGGGGGGGCGAGTGGGACGGCGGCCTGCGAACCGATGACGACGGTGAGTTCCACGAAAGGTAACGACTAGCGCGGCTACCATTCAATGTGCTTTCCCTTCCATCGCCGCTTCGCCGTCGGAAAGTCGCGACGGTAGTGTCCGCCGCGCGACTCCTTGCGGAGCAGCGCCGCCTCGACGATCAGCCGGCCGGTCTGGGCCATGTTCACCTCCTCGGTCGCCCCAGGCGGCAGCCGGGCGATCAGATCATCGAGCGCGGCGAGGCCCTCGCGCAGCCCCCGTGCGGTTCGCACGATCCCGGCGGTGTTCCACATGATCGATCTGATGTCGTCGGCCGCGACCTGCGCTGCACCGCGGTCGTAGAGCGGCGGGACCTCCCACGAGCCCGGCGGCGGGCAGTCGGCGAGCGGCGGAGTGTCGGCGAGATCGCGGGCCACCCGTTCGGCGAACACCAGCCCCTCGAGAAGCGAGTTGGACGCGAGCCGGTTGGCGCCGTGCACGCCGGTGCGCGACACCTCGCCGCAGGCGTAAAGCCGGGCGAGGCTGGACCGGCCGACGAGGTCGGTTGCGATCCCGCCCATGATGTAGTGAGCCGCGGGCGTCACGGGTATCAGGTCAGTCCGAGGATCGATGCCGCGGGCCAGGCAGATCGCCAGGATGCCGGGAAAGCGCTCGGCGAAAGGGGCCCGAAGCCGTCGCGCATCGAGAAAGACGCGGTGCCCCGCGCGCTGCTGGCGGAAGATGGCGCGAGCCACCACGTCGCGCGGCGCCAGCTCGGCGTCGCGGTGCCGCTTCACCATGAACCGCTCGCCCCGCTCATCGACCAGCGTAGCCCCCTCGCCGCGGACTGCCTCGGAGATCAGCGCCTTGGGGTTCTCCGGAGTGTCGAGCGCGGTCGGGTGGAACTGGACGAACTCCATGTCGGTCAGCCGCGCGCCGGCACGGTGAGCTATGGCGAACCCGTCACCGGTGGCCACCTGCGGATTGGTTGTGTGCGTGTAGAGCTGGCCGCAGCCGCCGGTCGCCAGCACGGTCGCGTCGGCGACGATCTCGACTGCCTCGCCGGCGACGCTGGCACGCACGCCGCAGCAGCGCTCGGCATCGACGATCAGGTCGAGGACGCGGGTCTTCTCGAGGACATCGACCCGCGCGCTCTCCCGCACGCGGGCGACCAGCGTGCGGGCGACCTCGGCGCCGGTCTGGTCGCCGCGCGCATGGACGATACGGTTGGCCGAGTGAGCCGCCTCGCGCCCGAGCACGAACTCGCCATTGGGGGCGAGGTCGAATCTGGCGCCGGCCGTGTGAAGCTCCCGGAGGCGCGCCGGCCCTTCCTCGACCAGCACGCGGACCGCCGCGGCGTCGCACAACGCGGCACCGGCGGCGAGCGTGTCCCGGCGGTGCAATTCCGGCGAATCACCGGCACCGAGGGCGGCGGCGATCCCGCCCTGCGCGTAGGCCGTGGCGCTGTCGAACAGCGAGCGCTTGGTGAGCACGAGCACTTCGCCATTGTCGGACGCGCGCCACGCGGTGTGGAGTCCGGCAATGCCGGAGCCCACTACGAGGAACCGCGTCTGAATGCGTCGAGGCATGGCCACGGAAATCAATGGTGAACCCTGGCTGGCGGGAAGGGCGCGAGATCGCCTCGCGCGAGTGCCCGCTCCTCGCAGGGAAATGCGGGCACCTTCACCCCCTGGGAAATGCGGGCACCTCACTCCGTCGGCGCAGGCGCTTATGGCTGCGAGCCCGCGGGCTTGCGGGTTCAGGACCTCTCGCAGATCGGAGACCCGCGGTCTCTTGCTACGCGCCAGCGCCTCCTGCGTGAGGAGCCCGCATTTCCCCATGCCACGAGGTATCAACGGGCCGACCACCGCATCTCACTGAGCCCGCGCGCCGCGCGGGTCGGGGCGATCCGCGGCCGAAGCTTGCCGAGACTTGCCGAGCGACGCGCGGCCGACGATTCTTTCCCTCGTGCGGAAGCTGACCCTCCTGATCGCTCTCCTGCTTCTCGTCCACATCGCGCTCCTCTTCATCCGGCCCAGCGGCGCCGAATCCGTCGGCGCCACGGGGCTGGTGAACGCGGGCGTGGTGTTCGACGTCGGTGGCCGCGGCGACAAGTCGTTCAACGATGGCGCGTACCTCGGAGCGGAGCGCGCGACGCGCGAGCTCGGCGCGTACGTGCGATTCATCGAGCCCGGCGAGGGATCGGACCGCGAGGCCGGGCTGCGCCTGCTCGCGGCCGAAGGGCTCGACGTGGTCATCGGTGTCGGATTCATCTTCACCGATGACCTGACGACGCTGGCGGTGGAGTATCCCGGGCAGAACTTCGCCGGGGTCGATTACGCGCTGCGCACCGATGGGGATGGCGAGGTCGTGCCGCCACCGCCGAACCTGGCGGCGATCAAGTTTCGCGAGGAGGAAGGTTCGTTCCTCGTCGGCGCGCTGGCCGCGCTGGTGGGCGATTCCCGGCGCATCGGGTTCGTCGGCGGGATGGACATCCCTCTCATCCACAAGTTCGAGGCGGGCTACCGCGCCGGCGTCCGGCACGTCTGCCCCGACTGCACGGTGATCGCTCAGTACGCCGGCGCGACGCCGGAGGCGTTCCGCAATCCCGGCCGCGGCAAGGAGCTGGCGTTGAGCCAGTACCAGTCGGGCGTCGAGGTGATCTTCCACGCTTCGGGATCGACCGGCCTCGGCGTGTTCGAGGCTGCCCGTCAGATGGGGAGGCTGGCGATCGGGGTGGACGCCGACCAGTACGCCGAGGCTCCGGGCCACATCCTGACCTCGATGGTCAAGGGGGTCGATGCCGCGGTCTTCAACATGATCCGCCGCGCGCGCGACGGCACGTTCGAGGGCGGCATCTACTGGTTCGGCCTGGCCGAGGACGGCGTCGGCTACGTGTACGACGACAACAATCGCTCGCTGATTCCCGATGACGTGCGCGCGCGGGTCGAGCAGCTGCGCGAGGACATCATCGCGGGGCGGATCCGGGTGCCGAGTACTCGATGATGGCGGAGACCGCTCTTCGCCTGCACGACATCCACAAGTCCTTCGGCCCGGTGCAGGCGAATCGCGGCGCGACGCTGGATGTCGCGCCGGGCGAGATCCACGCGCTCGTCGGGGAGAATGGCGCGGGGAAGTCCACGCTGATGCGCATCTTGGCGGGGATGTACGCACCCGACACGGGCGTGGTGGAGGTGATGGGGCGCGACGTCACCGGGTGGTCGACGGCCGAGGCGATCGCCGCCGGCGTCGGAATGGTGCACCAGCACTTCATGCTGGTGCCGACGCTCACGGTAGCCGAGAACATGGTGCTCGGAAGCGAGCCGCGCCTGGGAGTGCGGTTCGACCGCGAGCGCGCCGTGCGCGAGGTCGAGGCCCTGAGCGCGCGGACGGGCCTCCACGTCCACGCCGACCGGCTGGTCGCCGATCTCTCGGTGGGCGAGGCACAGCGGGTCGAGATCGTGAAGGCGCTGTTCCGCGGCGCACGGATACTGATCCTCGATGAGCCGACGGCGGTGCTCTCGCCGGCCGAGGTGGACGAGCTGTGGAACGTGCTCCGCGGTCTGCGCGCGGCGGGCGACACGATCGTGCTGATCACGCACAAGCTGGACGAGGTCATGGAGGTCTCCGACGCGGTCACCGTCATGCGGCAGGGACGCACGGTGCACCGCACCGCGACGCGCGAGACGTCGCCCGCGGAGATCGCCCGGGCGATGGTGGGCCGCGACGTCACGCTGGCGCGGGAGGCCGCCGGGCGTGCGCCGGCGCCGCCGACCGGCGGAGTGGCGCTCGAGGTTCGCAACCTGGTGGTCGCCGGCCCGCGGCGGCCGCGGGCGGTGAACGACGTGTCACTCACCGTGGCGCCGGGGGAGATCGTGGGTATCGCCGGCGTGGAGGGGAACGGCCAGACGGAGCTGATCGAGGCCATCGCCGGGCTCCGCGCCACGAGCGCCGGCTCGGTGCTGCTCGGCGGACGCGACATCACCCGACTGTCGGTGCGGGAGCGCGCGGCGGCCGGGTTGTCGCACATCCCCGAGGACCGACACCGGCGCGGCCTCGTGCTCGACTACTCCGTCGCCGACAACCTGATCCTCGGCCGGCACGAGCACTTCGCGCGGCGAGGCGTCCTCGACCGCGGAGCGATCGCCAGCCACGCTGCCGAGCGGATCGCGGCGTTCGACGTGCGCCCCGCCGACGCTGCGTCGCCGGCGCGCTCTCTCTCGGGCGGCAACCAGCAGAAGGTCGTGATCGCCCGCGAGCTCGGACGCGACTTCGTCGTGCTGCTCGCCGCGCAGCCCACACGCGGCGTGGACGTAGGCGCGGTCGAGTTCATCCACGCGCAGCTCCGCGCGTCGCGCGAGGCGGGCAAGGCGGTGCTTCTCGTCTCGGCCGAGCTGTCCGAGATCCTCGCCCTCGCCGATCGCATCGCCGTGATGTTCCGCGGCCGCATCGCGACAATCCTTCCGCGCGACCGCGCGAGCGAACAGGCGCTTGGCCCCTACATGACGGGCGCGCTGGACGCCGGCGCCGCATGACCTCGGCCGCCTCGAGCGACGCCGGCGCGGGATCGGTGACGCCGCCCGCCGGCGCCGCGGGCGCCCGCACCGTATCGGTGCGCACGACGCTGGAGGAGGCGGTTCTGCCGCCTCTGGTCGCGCTGCTGATCGCGCTCGTCATCGGCGACCTGCTCATCCTCAGCTTCGGCCAGTCGCCGGGCGCGGTGTGGCGGCTGCTGCTCGAGGGGACCTGGGGGAACGCCTACGGCTTCGGGCAGGTGCTGTACAAGGCAACGACGCTCGTGTTCACGGGGCTCGCCGTCGCGATCGGACTGCGCGCCGGGTTGTTCAACATCGGGGCCGAGGGTCAGCTCGCCGCCGGTGGCTTCGCGGCGGCCGTCGCGGGCCTGCTGTTGCCGGGCGCGATGCCGGCGCTGGTGGCCCTTCCGATCGTGATCCTCGCCGCGGCCGCCGGCGGCGGCGTGGTCGGCGCGATTCCGGGCGTGCTCAAGGCGAGGTTCGGGGCCCACGAGGTGATCGTCACGATCATGCTCAACCTGATCGTGCTCGCCGTCCTCAATTACGTCGTCGCCAGCCACCTGCACACGCCGGAGACGCTGCACACGCCGGAGATCCGCGCCGGGATGATTCCGCGCCTGTCCGGGTTCTCCACCGTCTTCCACGGCTCGGCGGCCAACCTCGCCATCCTGCTCGCGCTCGCCGTGGGCGCGCTCGTCTGGTGGTTTCTGTTCCGGACGCGCGGCGGCTACGAGCTGCGCGCGGTCGGGCTTCAGCCCGAGGCTGCCGAATACGGCGGCGTGTCGGTCGGGAGAACGTGGATTCGCGCGTTCGTGATCGCCGGCGCGCTGGCAGGGCTCGGCGGGGCCAACTTCGTGCTCGGGTACAAGCACTACTACGAGGACGGCTTCACGGGCGGTGCCGGATTCGTCGGCATCGCCGTGGCCCTGGTCGGCCGCAACCACCCGCTCGGCATCGTGCTCGCCGCGCTCTTCTTCGCCACTCTCTCGCAGGGCGGCCTGGCGATCAACGCTCTGGTGCCGAAGACGCTGGTCGAAGTACTTCAGGGAATCGTGATCCTTGCCGTGGCGACCGCCATCCCCGAGGTTCGCCGTGCGCTACGCCTCGCCGTCCGCCGCGCGGGGGTCGTCTGATGGAGCTCCTGCCGATCTTCCTCGTGCAGACGGTACGCATCGCGATACCGTATCTGTTCGCGGCCGCCGGCGGCGTGGTCGCCGAACGGGCGGGGATCGTGAGTCTCACTCTCGAGGGGTTCATGCTCACCGGCGCCTTCACCGCGGTGCTCGGGAGCTACTACACCGGTAGCGCAATGATCGGCGTGCTGTGCGGGGTGCTGGGCGGCCTTCTGTTCGGGCTACTGCACGCCGTGGCGTCGATCCGCTTCCGTGCCGACCAGATCGTGGTCGGGATAGCGATCAACCTGCTCGCCGTCGGTGCGACGCGGTTCTTCCTGCAGCTCGCGTTCGACAGCTCGTCGAATTCGCCGCGCGTCGCCGGGCTGAGCGCGGCCGATCTGGGGATCGCGACCGGACTGCTGTCGTCGCTCGTCAACCCGCTCGTCTGGTTGGGACTGGTCACCATCCCCTCGGTATGGTGGCTGGTGTACCGGACGCCCTTCGGGCTGCGCGTGCGGGCTGTCGGCGAACACCCGGAGGCGGCAGCGAGCGTTGGCGTGCCTGTAGCGCGGGTTCGCTACGCGGCGGTGGCGCTGTCAGGGGTCCTGGCCGCGCTGGGGGGCGTCTACCTCGCCCTCGACCAGCATCAGTTCACCGACTCCATGACCGCCGGCCGAGGTTTCATCGCGCTGGCCGCCGTGATCTTCGGCCGCTGGGATCCGGTGCGTGCCGGCATCGCCTGCCTTCTCTTCGCCGCCGCCGAGACGCTGCAGATCCATCTCCAGACGGTGCAGGCGATCCCGTCGCAGCTGGTGTCCACGCTGCCTTATGTGCTGACGATCGTGGCCCTGGCGGGGGTGGTCGGCAGGTCCGTCCCGCCCACGGCTCTGGGCAAGAACTGACTTGGTCCGCTGACCGTGGCAAAGCTCGCCATTCTGATGGTCACCGCGTTCGTGGACCTGCTGGGACTGCTCATGGTGGTCCCGCTGCTCCCGTTCTACGCGCAGCGACTGGGCGGGGGCGGTTTCATGGTCGGGCTGCTGGTGGCCTCGTTCTCGGTGGCGCAGCTCCTGAGCGCACCGCTGTGGGGACGCGTCTCGGACCGCTACGGACGGCGGCCGGCGCTTCTGATCGGGCTCGGCGCGTCGGCCATCGCGTACGTCGTCTTTGCGTTTGCCGATTCGCTCTGGCTGCTCCTGCTCTCGCGGCTGGTGCAGGGGGCGGGAGGCGGGACGGTCGGCGTGATCCAGGCCTACGTCGCCGACGCGACCGAGCCGCAGGACCGCGCCAAGAGCCTCGGCTGGCTCTCGGCCTCGAGCAACCTCGGCGTGATGATCGGTCCGGTGCTCGGCTCGCTGGCCTACCGGCTGAGCGTAGCGGCACCCGGACTGCTCGCCGCCGGGCTGTGCGTCATAAATCTGGTCTTCGCCTGGTACTTCCTCCGCGAATCGCACGACTTCGCGACCGCGCTGGCCGGCGGACGCAGGGTCGGGCGCTCGCGCGATGCGGTGCGGCGCGTGATCAGCCACTCCGCAGAGCCGGCGTCGCGGCTGATCTGGATCTACGCGATCGCCATGGGCGCGTTCCACGGGATGACCGCGGTCCTCGCCCTCTTCCTCGGATGGCGGTTCGGAGTCACCGAGGAGAACATCGGCTACTTCTTCATGTACATCGGCGCCATCGGCGTGGTCGCGCGGGCGGGAATTCTCGGATGGGCGGTGCGGCGCCTCGGCGAGGCCCGGCTGTCGCGCGTCGGCACGCTCCTTCTGTCGAGCGGGCTGGCGCTGATTCCGTTCACGACGGGCTACGCTACGCTGGCGGTGGCGGTCGGCCTGGTCCCGCTGGGTACGGCGTTTCTGTTCCCGTGCGTGACGTCGCTCCTCTCACGCGTGATCGCCAGCCACGAGCGCGGACTGTACATGGGTGTGCAGCAGACCTTCGGCGGAGTGGCGCGGGTGATCGGTCCGCTGTGGGGCGGGTGGGCCTACGACCACCTGGGCCAGGGCGTCCCGTTCTGGACGGCGGCGCTGGTCGTGCTGGGGACTCTTCTGCTCGGGGCGGGGATGAGGGAGTACGGGAAGGTGGTGACAGCTGAAACCTGACCACGCGGAGCATTGATGGAGAGCCCAGGGACGGGCAGCCGGGGGCCAAGCAAAACCGACCAACCGACAACTGGCACCCGTAGCTTGGCCCTCGGCTGCCCGACCAAGGGCTCTCCACCGCCAACGCTACTTGCTCTGTTCGGCACCTGGTTCCGAGGCCAGCACCGCTTTCGCGATGTCGACCATCGGCACGGAGCGGTCCTGGCTGGTGCGTTGCAGAATCTTGTAGGCCTCCTGCTCGGACGAGCCGGTGCGGCGCATCAGGATCCCCTTGGCGCGCTCAATGATCTTCCGGTTCTCGAGCTGCGTACGGGCCTCGTGCGCGTCCTGGCGCGCGGCGGCCAGTTCGCGGGCGCGGGAGACGGCGAGACGGATCGTCGAGTCGAGCATGCGCGGCGGCGTCGGCTTGGGAAGGAACGCGATCGCCGCGGTGGCGGCGATGTCACGCTCGCTCAGCGTGACGCTCTGATCCCCGCTGAACAGCACGACCGCCGCGCCGCGGACGGAGTTGGTGATCTCCTCCGCGGCCTCGATCCCCGAGCCATCCGGCATGTGCACATCGAGCAGCACGACGTCGGGGCCGAGCTCGCGCGCTCGCTCGATCGCCTCGCGCCCCGTCGCGACCTCGGAGACGACGACGTGGCCCAGCGCCGCGAGCAGATCCACGACCACGGAACGGGCGTTCGCATCGTCTTCGGCCACGAGAATTCGAATCGGGTTCGGATCTGGCATGCCAGTTTTGAGAACCTGTCGAGGGTCGCATGTCGTCGAACGCCGGCGTCGGCATCCGGCCGTCAAGATAACCGGTCGGGGGGATCCGCAAGTCGTCCTCCAATGCACTCGAGCAGCTCGAGTGTCTTCACCGGTTTGCGAAGCGTGAAATCGGCGCCGTTGGCGGGGCCGGTGCGAACCTCCCAGCCGGTGACGACCCCGACCCGCAATCCCGGCCTTCGCTGCCGGATGATGTCCACGAGGTCCCACCCGCTCCCGTCGGGAAGTCCAATGTCGGTGACCACCACATCGTAGGCATCGCCCTCGTCGAGCCGCGCCAGTGCCTGTTCCAGCGACGAGACGGCGACGACGGTGTGGCCGTCGGACTCGAGCAGGGCCTGCATGAACTCGCGGCCGTCGTTGTTGTCCTCGACCAGGAGCACCCGTTTGGCCAGGCGCCGTTGCGCGTTCGGCGCCGGCGGCGGAAGCGCCGATGCATCGTGGGGGAAGGTGAGCCGCACGAGTGTCCCCGACCCGGGAGACGAAACGATTTCCGCCTGGCCACGGTGCCGCTTCACGATCCCGTAGACCTCGGAGAGCCCGAGCCCGGTCCCGCGCGCACCCTTGGTCGAGAAGAACGGCTCGAATGCGCGCTCGCGCACCTCGTCGGTCATGCCGAGCCCCGAGTCGCTCACCTCGATGCTCGCCTGCCCGTCGTGGACGCGGGTCACGATCCCCAGTGTTCCACCCGCCTGCATGGCGTCGAGGGCGTTCTGCACCAGGTTCAGCATCGCCTCGCGCAACTCGCCCGCGATACCGCGGATCAGTACCCCCTCCCCCAGCACTCGCTCGAGGCGGACGCGGCCTCCCCGCGCGCGCTCCGCCCACAGCGGACGCGTCATGGCCACGACCTCGTCGGCCACGGCCGAGAGGTCCACGAGCTCCTCGCGCTCGTCCTTGAGCGGCTCCTGCCGGATGAAGCGTCCCACTCGCGCGGCGGTCGCCGCTCCCGTCTCGGCGGCCTTGGCGATCCGGCCTGCGTAGTCGCGCACCGCAGCCGGATCGGTCGCGTTCACGTCGAGCAGGTAGGCGGCCGCCATGATCGGGTTGAGGGCGTTGTTGACGTCGTGCATCACGCCCGCCGCCAGCTGGCCGACGGCCGTCAGACGCCGCTCACGCGACCGGGCCTCCTGGAGCGCCAGCAGCTCGCGCGTCCGTTCCTCGACCATCCGCTCCAGACGCTCGGCTTCCGTCGATACCCGCTCGTACAACTCGGCCGAGCGGCGCACCTGTTCTGCGAGCTCCTGCGCCAGCCGGGTGCGCTCGGTCACGTCGCGTTCCACGGTCACCGCGCCGCGGATCTTCCCCTGCGGGTCGCGCAGCGGGTTGGCGCTGATCTCGAGCACCTGCACGGCGTTCCCGCCACCGCGCCGGACGGCCAGCGTGGTGCCGTGGACCGTCTCGCCCTTGAGGGCTCGTGCGGTCGGATGCTCGTGCATGAACAGCGTGGTGCCGTCGAGTGTCTTCGGCCGGTCCAGCTTCCACAGCTCGCTCAGCGTCTCCGGCTGGGCGTCGTGGTCCTGGCGAGCCTGCGTGTTCGAGTGGATGATCATCCCCTCGTGGTCGAAGACGCGCACCGAATCGGGGATGACGGCGAAGATCGACTCGAGCTGTGCGACGCTGCGCGCCAGCTCCTCGCGAAGCTGCTCGCGCTCGCTGACGTCGCCGGCGACGAACAGAACGCCGCGGACTCCGTACTCCTTGGGCACCGGCGTGAACGTCGCCTCGACGATGCGCTGACCGCCCTGGCGCTGCTGGAGCGCGAAGCGCCGCGGCGGCGACGGGGTGCCGGCGATGGCGCCGTCGATCGATTCGGTGAGATCGGCGAGCGCGTTCGGGAACGCGTCGTAGATCGACCGCGCGGCCGCGTGGGCCGGGTCGAGGTTCACCAGCTCGTAATAGCGGGTGTTCGCTCTGGCGAGCCGCAGCGCCTCGTCGAACATGGCGATCGCCAGCGGCACCGCCTCGAACAAGGCCTCGAACCGGGCGAGCTGGCTCGTGAGGTGGCCCAGCTCGACGCTGCTGATCGACTTCGTGACCGCCATACTCGGGCCCGCGCAGAAAGGAGCCGCCACGGGCGGCGCGCGCGCCCGGCCGCCCGTCCTCGTCGGCGGGCGCACGGCAAGCTACGAGTCGGCGTGCAGGCAGTCAACGGAGACGGCGGGGGTCGGGGAACGGGCGGATCGGGCGCGCGTTGCGCGTTGCGTGTCTCCTGCCCGTGGCCAGTTGCCCGTTGCCCGTTGCGGCGGGGCGGGGGCGGGGGGCGAGGTCACCACCTGGGATGAACTACGTCGCCGGTGGTCGCCGTGGGAGGGCCGAGGCCGCGCGTGATCAGCCTGACGCCGCGCTGGTAGGTGAAGTACGCGTAGCCCCATTGGAGCAGGACCGAGAGCCGGTTCCTGAACCCGGCGAGGTACAGGATATGGATGAACAGCCAGAACCACCACGCGAGATAGCCGCTGAGGTGGAGCCGGCCCAGCTCGGCGATCGCACGGTGGCGGCCGATCGTGGCCAGGTTGCCCTTGTCGCGGTAGCGGAAAGGGCGTCGCGGTTCGCCCCGCAGATCTCGCAGGATGTTCCGCGCCGCGGTGGCGCCGCCCTGTATCGCGCCCTGGGCTACTCCGGGCACCGGACGACCGCTCTCCTGGGACACGAGAGCCAGATCGCCCACGACGAAGACCTCCGGCCGCTCGGGAAGGGACAGGTCGGGGAGCACCTGCACGCGCCCGGCGCGGTCCACCGGGGCACCGAGCGCCTGGCCGAGCGGCGAACCCTGGTTGCCGGCCGCCCAGTAGATGGTACGGGCGGCTATCCTGTCGTCGCCGACCTGCACCAGGCCCGGCTCGATGTTCGTCACGGGAGCGCCTGTGCGTACTTCCACGCCCAGCTCCTCGAGACTGCGCTGCGCACGCGCCGAGAGAGACTCCGGATATGATGGCAGAATCCGCGGCCCGGCCTCGAGGAGCAGCACGCGCGTCCGCCGCGTGTCGATCCGGCGGAAGTCCTTCCGCAGGGCGTGGCGTGCGATCTCCGGAATCATCCCGGCCAGCTCCACTCCCGTCGGGCCGCCGCCGACGATCACGAACGTCAGGTACGCCTCGCGTTCCGCCGGATCATCGGTCCGTTCGGCGCACTCGAACGCGAGCAGGAAGCGCCGCCGTATCTCCTCGGCGTCATCCACGCTCTTGAGGCCCGGCGCCATGGGCTCCCATTCAGGGTGGCCGAAGTACGCGTGCCGCGTCCCGGTGGCGACGATCAGGTAGTCGTAGGCGAGCACCGCCGCGCCGTGGTCGATCGATACCGTTCGCGCCTCGACGTCGATCGCCGTCGCTTCGCCGAGCAGCACCGTGGCGTTCCGCTGGGCGCGCAGCAGCCACCGGATCGGCGCGCTGATGTCGCTCGGCGCGAGCTGCCCCAGGGCAACCTGGTACAGCAGCGGCTGAAAGAGATGGTGGTTCGCGCGGTCCACGACGGTGACATCGACCGGCGCCCGGCGCAGCGCGCGGGCCGCGTTCAGCCCGCCGAATCCACCACCGAGGATGATGACGCGAGGTCGGGCGTCGAGAGGTTTCATCAACTGCAACGGACGTAGAGAAGTATCGCAGGGAAGATCATCAATCGCGTGTCGAGAGGCGGGCACCTCACGGAGGAGGCGCTTGCGCGTAGCAAGAGACCGTGGGACTCGAATTCACGAGAGTGCCGGACCCCGCAGGCCCACGGGCTCGCAGCGTGCAAGCGCAGGCGCCGCCGGAGTGAGGTGCCCGCCTCTCGACCCGGGGCCGGACCTCGACCACCCACGCGAACAAACGACACTCCTTCACTGCGGCAACCGCGACGCCGCGCGAGAGAACGAGCCGAGCCGCCCGATCGTCGTGATCACCAGCACGATCAGGATCAGGATGACACTGTACGCAGCCGCGGTGCCGAACGCGAACGCCCGGAGCTGCGCGAGGATCTCCATCGAGATCGGCCGGTTCGCATGCGTGTACAGCACGATGCTGGCGACGAACTCTCCGACGGCGGTGATCGCCGCCAGCATGCCGCCGGCGATCAGTCCGGGCCTCGCCGCCGGCAGGACCACGTGCCGCATGGTCAGCCACCAGCTGGCGCCGAGCCCGCGCGCGGCGTCCTCGAGCGAAGGATCCATCTGCTTGAGCGAGCCCTCGACCGCCGTGGCCACCAGCGGAATCCCGCGGATGAAATAGGCGAGCGGGAGGATCCAGAACGTGCCAACCAGCAGCAGCCGCGCTGCCGCGGGGTCGTTGCGGTCGAACGTCGAGGCGAGGCCGATCGCGATCGCCGTCGCCGGAATCGCCCACGGCAGCGCGACCAGCACCTCGAGCAGGCGCCTGCCGGAGAAGCGGCGAAGCACGATCAGGTAGGCGGCCAGAAAGCAGATCACGAGGTTGGCCATCGTGGCGATTGCCGCCATCGAGATGCTGTTGCGTATCGGCGTCCAGAGCCGGGTTTCGGTGGCCAGGCTCCGTACGTTGTCGAGCGTGTACTCGGGAGGGAGGATCTGCGTGGTCCACGCGCCATCGCGGGCGAACGCGACGAGTCCGACCATCGCGTGCGGCAGCACGAGCAGGGTGACCAGCACCAGCGCCGCGGCGGGGCCGAGCCACCGCGCGACCGGCGAGCGCAGCACCAGCCGTGCCGCGCCCCCCTTGCCCGAGAGAGTGTACCGCCGGCGCCCCTCGAACCAGCGCAACAGCGACAGCGCGGCGATCGCGCTCAACGCGAGCACCGTCGTCTCCACGAACGCCAGCCCCATCGCGCCGCTGAGCTTGGAGTTGAGAATCTGCGTCGACAGCACACGCATCCCGCCGCCGAAGACGTAGGGAGCGGAGAACGATCCCAGGGAGCTCATGAAGACGAGCAGCATCGCCCCGGCGATCGCCGGCGTCAGCAGCGGCAGAGTGATCCGCCGGAGCCGCAGCGAACGACCCGCGCCGAGCCCGGCAGCCGCATCATCGAGCGAGGCGTCGAGCCGCTCCAGTCCCGCCGACACGAAAAGAAAAACGTAGACGTACATCGTGTACGCGTGGACGACGATGATCGCCCACATCCCGGTGAAGCTCCACGGCGGCCGCTCCAGCCGGAGCACGTGCTGGATGGTGCGGGTGACGACGCCGCTTTCGCCGTAGAGGAACAGGAACGCGACCACGCCGACGAGGGGCGGGAGCGCGGCGGGGAGCGTGGCCACGGCGGCGAGCGCGAGTCGCCCGCGAAACTCGACGCGGGTGAGCAGGAACGCGAGCGGAATGCCGATCAGCGACGCGGCGATCACCGAAGCGAACGAGATGATGAGCGTGCTCGCCAGTGCCTCGCGGTCGGCCGGGCTGGCGGCGAACTCGCGCCAGTGACCGAGTCCGCCCTCGAAGCTTCCGGCGATGACGTGGAGGTTGGGGTAGACGACCGTCCAGAAGAGGATCGCCAGGACCGGGAACGCGATCAGCCAGGTCGCGCGCGAGGCCGCGCGCCGCGCGCCGGCCGCCGGGCCGGGGCCGGCCTGCGCCATCCGGGCCGCGCCCTCCGGCGTGGGCAGGACTGGCGTCGTCACCCGTCGACCACCGCCACCGGCTCGCGCGCGACTCGCACGGCCACCCGCTCGCCCTCCCGCACCGATCGGTTGGTGGCGTGCACCTCCATCGCCACTCCGTCGGCCAGCGCGACGTGGACGACGAGCATCGCCCCGGCGAAGCGGCGGCCGACCACGGTGCCGGGCCACGCCCCGGGCGCACCGGCCTCGTCGAGCGTCAGCGCATCCGGGCGGAGCACCGCCGTCGCCCGATCGGCGCCGACCGGACCGCCGGGCAGCACCGCCGCCACGCGGCGCTCGATGCCGCCGACGGCGAGCGTGATCGTGCCGCTCTCGAGGCGGCCCCGCAGCAGCGTCGCGCGACCGATGAACTCGGCCACCTCGCGCGACGCCGGACGATCGTAGAGCTCCTCGGGCGTCCCCACCTGGAGCAGCCGGCCCTGCCGGATCAGAGCCACCCGGTCGGCGATCGCGAACGCGTCCTCCTGATCGTGGGTCACGAACAGCGCGGTCACGCCGAGCCGGCGCAGAGTCGCGCGGAGCTCATCCCGCATCGTGCGTCGGAGCGTCGGGTCGAGATTGGACAGGGGCTCGTCGAGCAGCAGCACACGCGGCTCGATCACCACCGCGCGGGCCAGAGCCACCCGCTGCTGCTCGCCGCCGGAAAGGGACTGAACCTGTCGCGAAGCGGCGCCCGCCAGGCCGACGTTCGCCAGCGCCGACTCGGCTCGCGCCAACCGCTCGCGCCGGCCGGCGCCCCGCGCCTCGAGTCCGAACGCGACGTTCTCGCCCACCGTCATGTGTGGAAACAGCGCGTAGTGCTGGAACACCATCCCGAAGTCGCGCCGCTGCGGCGGCAGCGCGGTGATGTCGCGGGGCGTCCCGCCCGGATCGGTGAGCACGACGGCACCGGCGTCGGGTACCTCGTAGCCGGCGACCATCCGCAGCGTCGTCGTCTTCCCCGACCCCGAGGCACCGATCAGCGCGAGCAGCTCGCCCCGCGCGATCTCCAGGGACAGGTCGTCGACCGCCGCCGTCGCGCCGAAGCGCCGCGTCAGCCCGACGAGCGACAACGTGCCGGCCGTCACCGGCGAGAGCGGTTCCGGATGTTGGCGTCCCAGTACCGCATCCATTCATCCATCCGCTCGCGGATCAGCGCCTGATCGCCCGGCATCGGCCGGATCTCCTCGCGCGCCTCGCGGATCCAGTCGGGGAGCGACTCGGCGGGTATGTCGGTCCGCGCCGGAATCCGTGCGAACGAATCCGCTGCCACGCGCAACATCTCCGGCGACGTCACGAACTCGTAGTATCGTTGCGCCAGCTCGGGCTGACCCGTGCCACGCACAATGCCGATCGCATCGACGACCACCGGCGTCCCGCCGGCGGGGATAACGTAGTCGATCGGCATCCCCCGCTGGCCTTTCAACATCGCGATGTCCGGCATGTCCCAGAGCGTGATCAACCCCTCCTGCCGCGCCAGCTTCTGGTAGAGCAGCGTCGGGTTGAGAACGTACTCCTTGGTGTTCGCGTCGAGGCGCCGCAGCCACTCGTAGCCGGCCTCGAACGACCCGGTGCGCTGCGCCTCGCGGGCGATTATCCCGCCGAAGATCGCGCGCATGGTGCCCGATGGGATCGGATCGCGGATCAGGACGCGCCCGCTCCACCTGGGGTCGAGGACGTCGTCCCAGTCCTTCGGCGCCTCGTCGCGCGACACGGCCTCGGTATTGTACGCGATCACCTCGGGCGTGAGATACATCGCGTACCAGTATCCTTCGGGATGCCACTCCTCGACGTGCTCGCGCCACGTCGGCGTGTAGGCCTCGAGCAGCCCCTCGCCGGCGCCGCGGTCGAAGATCTCCGCCGGTGCGCCGAACCAGACGTCGGCCTGCGGATTCGCGCGCTCGGCGCGCAGGCGATCGAGTACCTCCTGGGATCCCATGTCCACCGACTGGACGTCCACATCCGGATGCTCGGCCTCGAAGGCCCGCTCGAAGAACCCGAGCATGTTGGCACCGTGTGGCGAGTACACCGTGAGCACGGTGCGGCCATCGCCGCCGCAGGCGGCGAGCAGTGCGAGTAGGAACAGCATCCGGCGAGAATTGAGCATGGTGGACATTGAGGGTCGGTGATCGGTGTTCGTGCTCGCCGTCATGGCCGGCTCGTCTGCCCTGCCCCGAGAAGATTGACGAACAATCTGGCCGCCCCGGCGTTTCCCGCCGGAAGCTGCCTGAAGAACGACAGCGTGGTATAGACGTAGGCTCCGGCGCCGTACGGGGCAACCAGGACCGCGTTTTCGTTGGGGGGCTCGCCCGGATCGTTCAGCGAAAGAAGTCGGGTGTAGTCCGGTGCGGCCTCGACCGGCATGTACAGCGACCGCTCCTGCACCCAGTCATCGAAGTCCGCTGGAACGATCCGGTTCGGGGTGGTGAGCAGCACGTGTTCCGGTGCCAGCAGACGCACCGGAGAATCCTCCTCGGTCACTCGCGCGTGAGGCCGGCTGAGGGTGATCGGATAGGGCGTCATGCCCGGCCGCTGCATCTCGTACTGACCGTACTGCACCACCAGCGTGCCGCCATCGCGCGCGTAGTCCAGCAGCTGCGCGTTTCGCTCGACCAGCGCCGGGTGGGCCTCGTAGGCTCGCGGGCCGACCACGACCACGCGGAAGCCGGCGAGCGACTCGCGATCGACGGTGGTCGGATCGACCATCGTGACCGGAATTCCGAGCTGGCGGAGCATCGGGGCGACGTTGTCGCCCACCCCGGCGACGTAGCCAACGGTGAGCCCCGGCGGCAGCGCGAGGTCCACCGCCTGAACGGTGATGGTGGCGTCGCGATGGAGCCGAATCGGCCGGATGTGCTCGTAGTCGATGACGGTCGAACCGGTGCGGAAAGTCTCGCCGCCGCTCTCGGTCAAGGCGGTGATCTCGTGCCGCCCGGCCACCAGCCGGCCACGCAGTCGGAACGAGATCGTCCGCGAGGCGCCGGCGCTCTCCAGCTCCACCGTGCGGGTCGCCGGTTCGGCGGTGAGCCCGGCGGGAAGGCGCAGCCGCACGACCGCGGACCGCGCCTCCGACGCCGAGGAGCGGAGCGTGACGCGCACCTCACGGTCGATCGCGGTGTTTGCCGGCGCATACTCCACCGCGCGATCGAGCGTGACCGCGATCGCCGGGGCGGCGACCACGGGCCGCTGCACCTCGCCGCGCACCGGATCTCCGATGCGCACCACGACCGGCACCAGCGCGTGCATCTCGCCACCTTCGATACTCAGCCGCACCCGCACCGAGCGATCGTCGAGCAACGCGCGCTCGTCCTCAGATCTCGCGCCGAGCGGGATGGCGAAGATCGCCCCGCGCCTCGGCTGCGCCAACCACCATGGCTGCGTGACCTCGCTCGTTACGACCCGCGCGGTGACGCGCAGCGCGCTGTCGGGGAGAATCGTCGCGTTCAACGCGCTCGTTCCGCGAGCGGGCCGTCCCGGAGTGACGCTTCCTCGCTGCTCCTCGACGTTCAGATCGAGCACCCGCACTGACGCGCGGCCCCGGTTGTGGATCGACACATCGACGGGAATGGCCTCGCCCACCGGCCAGCTCTCCCGACCCGCGGTCGCCTCGACGAGCACGCCGCTCGCCAGCAGCAGCGCGCGATTGACGCGCAACGCCTGCTCCTCGATCGAGCGGACGAGATCCGGCGGCGGCACCCGTGTGCGGCCGGCGGCTTCAGGCCGGCACGGTTCGGCGACCGAGCCGCCGCACGCACGAGCCAGCAGCCGCTGCACGCGGACGAGGGGCGTGATGATGCGCGCGGGCGCCAGCAGATCCAGCCGGTGCCGCGCTTCGGCGACCGCGCCGGGCAGTGAATCGAGCGCCGCTTCCGCCGCTGCGCCGGCGACGAGCGGCCGGAGGCGCGCCCAGCCGGTCTCGATCCCGTCGAAGACCGACTCCTCGGCGCCGTCCACCACCGTCGCACGCGATGCCTCGAGCCGCAGGTAGTTCATCACGACCCCGCGACGCGCCAGCGTTCCGAACCCCTGCGACCTGTGCTGCGACCGGCTCTCCGCCGCGAGCTCGGCGTACGACCGCCCCATCAGCGGGTCGTACTCGCCGACATCGTATCCGACCGTCGCGCCCGTGGGATTACCGCGGCTGGCGCGGTAGAACTTGAGGGACGTCCAACCGCCCTGCCCAGCCGTCGCGTCGCGTGGGAAGCGAACCGTATCGGCGGCCAGATCGTACGCTTCGCGGGCCAGCATGCCGGACACCTGATGGTGCCCGTGCCCGTCACGTGGCGTACCGGAGAAGACGGCGATGATGATGTGCGGGCGGAAGCTGCGCACGACGGTGACCACGTCGCGAAGGATCGAATCCCTCGGCCAGTGGCGGTACGTCTCCTCGGCGCTCTTCGAGAATCCGAAGTCGTAAGCGCGGGTGAAGTACTGCCGTGCGCCGTCCACGCGCCGCGCCGCCAGCAGCTCCTCGGTGCGGATCGCGCCGAGCGCCTCTCCGAGCTCGTTGCCGATCAGGTTCTGCCCGCCGTCGCCTCGGGTGATCGAGAGATATGCCGTCTCGACGTCGCGCGCCCGCGCGAACCAGGTCAGCGCGAAGGTGTCCTCGTCGTCCGGGTGAGCGCCGATCATCAGGACGCGCGCGGTGACACCGAGCCCCCCCACCAGATCCCCGAGCGCCACCGCGCCCCTCTCCTGCGCGGTGAGCGGGCGCGGGACGAGCAGCGTGGTGGCGAGCGTGAGGAGGGCGATCAGGAAACGGGGCACGGGGCGAGGCTCCACGATCGGGGTCGTCGTCCGGCGCACCGCCGGCGCTGTGCTACGCTCGCGCCTTCGCCTCCCGGCGCTTCCCGGCCGGCGAGAGCGACGGCGCGAGTACTTCCGCCACGATTCGCTTCTGCTCGGCGGTGTGTGCCGCCGAATAACCCTCGGCGGGGCTGGCGCGTTCCGGACGCCCTACGTACCGGATCACCGGGGCGTTGCCGATCGTCGCGCGCAGACGCGGTGCTGCATGGCTCCATGCGCCCATGTTCTTCGGCTCCTCCTGCGCCCACACGACCTCCTCCCACGCCGGGTAGAGATCCACGATGCGCCCGAGCGCCTCGCGCGGCCAGGGGTAGAGCTCCTCCACGCGGATGATCGCGATCTCGGAGGACGGTCCGGCCGCCATGAGGTCGTAGTAGATCTTGCCGGTGCAGACGACGATCCGCCGCACCTCCTCCCTCCGCTGCGCCGCACGCGCGTCGTCGAACACGGGGACGAAGCAGCCCGTCGAGAGGTCCTCGAGTGATGAGGCAGCCTCGGGAAGTCGGAGGAGACTCTTCGGCGTCATCAACACCAGCGGCCGCTGCTCGTGCTGCTTGGCCTGGCGGCGGAGGACGTGAAAGTATTGCGCCGGCGTCGTCGGATACGCCACGACCACGTTCCCCTCGGCCGCCAGCTGGAGGAACCGCTCGAGGCGCGCGCTCGAATGCTCCGGCCCCTGCCCCTCGTACCCGTGGGGGAGGAGCAGCACGAGCCCGGAGTCCTGTCCCCATTTCGCCCGGTCGGCGACGAGGAACTGGTCGATTATCGGCTGGGCGACATTGACGAAATCGCCGAACTGCGCCTCCCAGAGGACCAGCGTGTCGTCGGCCGCCGTGCTGTAGCCGTACTCGAATCCCATCACGGCCGTCTCGGAGAGCGGCGAATTGTAGATCTCGTACTGGCCACGCGCGCCGGGGATGTGCTGGAGCGGGATATGGATCGCCCCGGTTTCGATGTCGTGCAGCACCGCTTGCCGGTGCGAGAACGTGCCGCGCTCGATGTCCTGACCCGACATGCGCACCGACGTTCCATCGACGAGGAGCGACGCGAACGCCAGCGCCTCGGCGTGTCCCCAGTCGATCGATCCGCCGCCATCCTCGCGCTTCTCGGTGATCGCGGTCCGGCGGCGCTCGAGGGTCTTGGCCAGCCGCGGATGGACCGCGAATCCCTCCGGCCACTCGAGCAGCCGCTCGTTGAGCGCGATCAGGTCGTCCGCCGGTACCGTGCTGTCGCACGGCTCGGGCGGCGGTGCCGATTGCGGCTTGGTGGACTCGTGTTCGGGCGTGTGGAGGCCGGCCTTGACCGCGTCGTGGATCTCGCCGAGCCGCGCCTGGATCTCGGCGTCGAGCGCCTCGACTTCCTCGTGGGTGACGACGCCGTCATCGACCAGCCGCTGCCCCCAGACTTCGCGCGGCGAGGGATGCTGCCGGATGAGCGCGTACAGCTTCGGCTGCGTGAAGCTCGGCTCGTCTGTCTCGTTGTGTCCGTGGCGGCGGTAGCCCACGAGGTCGATCAGGAAGTCCTTCTGGAAGCGCCGGCGGTAGGCGATCGCCAGCCGCACCGCGAGAATGCACGCCTCGGCATCGTCCGCGTTCACGTGGACTATCGGAACCTCGAAGCCCTTCGCCATATCGCTGGCGTAGAACGTCGAGCGGCCGTCGAGCGGGTCGGTGGTGAAGCCGATCTGATTGTTCGTGATGATGTGCAGAGTCCCGCCGACGCGGTATCCGCGCAGGCGGGAGAGGTTGATCGTCTCGGCGACCACGCCTTCCGCGGCGAACGCCGCGTCGCCGTGGATGACGACGGGAAGCACGTGCGTCTCGTCGCGCGCGCGCTGCTTGGCGCGCGCGACACCCATGACCACCGGGTCAACGAACTCGAGGTGGCTCGGATTCGGCAGAAGCTGAACGCTCACCGGGCCACCGCTCCGCGTCTCGCGCTCGCCGCGATAGCCCAGGTGGTACTTCACGTCGCCAGTCCCGCTCTCGGCATTCGAGTCGGCGTGTTTGCCCTCGAACTCGCCGAAGATCGTGGCGTGCGGCTTCCCGAGCGTGTGGGTGAGCACGTTGATGCGGCCGCGGTGGGCCATGCCGATCACGACCTCGCGCGTCCCCAGCGCCGCCGACTCTTCCATCGCCGCGTCGAGCATCGGGATCAGCGCGTCGGTCCCTTCGATCGAGAAGCGCTTCATGCCGAGGTATGCGCGGCCGAGGAACCGCTCCAGCCCATCTACCTCGGTCAGGCGGCGGAGGATCGACTTCTTCTCGTCGGGCCCCAGCGGCGCGAGCAGGTCGCCCTGCTCGACGATCTGGCGGAACCACTCGCGCTCGGCCTCTTCCTCGAGGTACTCGGATTCGAGCGCCAGCCTGGAGGAGTAGAGAAGTCGCAGCCGTGCGACGACGTCGGCCGCCGTCCCATTGCCGAAGCCCAGTGCTTCGGCGGGGACCAGCTGCAGGTCCGCCTCGGTGATGCCATGAAACTCGGGGGCAAGCTCGGCCGCGCCGGGCGGCGGTGAGCCCAGGGGATCGACGGGGACGGCGAGATGTCCGTAGTTGCGGATCGCGTCCACCAGCGCCGCCGCGCCGGCGACCTTGCGCAGCAGTTCGGGAGCGGCGGCCGTCCCGTCCGCCGGGCGAGCCACGACCCCGGCCAGCCCCTCGGCGAACCGGAAGAACTGTCGCCACGACTCGTCCACCGATGCCGGGTCGCGCCGATAAGCCTCGAACTGCTCGGCGATGTAACCGTCGTTGAAGACGGAGGTGATGGGGTCGGACATCTGACGAAATCTAGGGCCTTCGCGGATGCAGGTGCAGTTCGCGGAGTGGATGGTCCTGGACCGGGCGACCGCGGTCCAGGCGACGCCGGCCGCAGGAGCTCACTACCCCGATCTCTCCATCAGAGCTCGCTCAGCCCACCCGGCAGGACGAGCGTGAACCTCGACCCTTCCCCCACGGCCGACTCGACCTCGATCCGTCCGCCGAGCATTTCGGCGAGGCGGCGGCAGACGTAGAGTCCGAGGCCCGTGCCGCCGTGGCGGCGGGTGAGTCCCGTGTCGAGCTGGCTGAACGGTCGGAACAGCTTCGGCAGGGCATCGGGGGGGATTCCTGGACCGGTGTCGCGGACGTCGAAACGCACCTCGCCGGCGATGCAGGCGACGGAGAACGAGACCTCGCCACGATCGGTGAACTTGATCGCGTTGCCGCCGAGGTTGACGAGGATCTGGCGCGCCTTCTCGGGGTCGGTGACGAGCGGCGCCGATTCGAAGGCGGCCAGGCGAACGAAGTCGAGCCCCTTGCGCTCGGCAAGCGGCTCGAGCACGGCGACGGCGCGGTCGAGGATCTCGGCACCGTCGGTTGCGCGCGAGGCGATGACCTCGCGGCCTTCGTCGAGGGCGGTGAAAGCGAGCACCTCGTCGATCATCAGAGTGAGCTGCTGAGTCACCGCGCGCATTCGCTCCACGGCGTCGCGTTGGACCTCCGGCATCTCGCCGAGGACGCCGTCGGCGAGAAGCTCGCCGTAGCCGGTCAGCGCGGTCAGCGGCGTGCGGAGCTCGTGGGAGATGGTGGCGAGAAACGTCATCTTGGCTTCGTTGGCTGCCTGCGCCCGCTCGAGAAGCTCGGACTTCCGGAGAACGATCGATGCATGGTCGGCGATGACGCGCATGCGTTCCTGATCGCGATCGTCGAACGGACCGGCGCCGCGGCGACGGGTCGTCGACAGCACGCCCATCACCTTGCCGTGATCGAGCAGCGGCGTGACGATGATCGCGCCGATTCCGAGCTCGTCGGCGATCGCGTTGAATGCGGCGGAGTCGCTGTGATATGCGGCGGATGCGATCGCCTGGGGCGCGGGACTGGCCAGCAGGCGCTCGGTGAAGGAGCCGCGAAGCGGCAGGCGACGACCGCGGAGCAGCTCGAGCAGGCCGTCGGCGGCGACGAACTCGCACTGGTCATCGATGACTTTCAGCACGCTCGCGCCGTCGGCGCCGCACTGCTCGCGGGCGGCCTCGCACAGCAGGTGCAGCAGGGTCGCCGAGTCGGGGACGGCGGCCATCTGTCGGGCGAGCCGCCGCAGCGCCTCGTTCTCGGCGCTGCGCTCGGCGAGCTCGCGGTCCCGCCGAACCCGTTCGCCGACCTCGGTCAGCATCGCGACGATGCCGCCGCCGTCGCTCGGAGCGACGCGCACATCGTAGGCGCCCCTCCCGCCCCCATGCCTGTTGCCGGGAAAGCTCCACTCGCGCAGCTCGGCGGCAACGCGCCGCCGCATGACATCGCGAAGGATGCCGGCGAGATCGCTTTCGGCGAACGCCGGACCGACCGAAGTGAAGTCGCGGCCGAGTGCGCCGTCGCGGGCGATGCCGGTGAGCCGTTCGGCAGCGGCATTCCAGTGGACGATCCGCCAGTCGCCATCGATGGCGAGCACCGCATCACCGATCGCATCGAGGATGATGTCCGCGCCGATCGGCGCGGCACGAGCATCGCGGCGCCCCCGAATACCTCCGCCGGGGTGTCCCGGGTCCTCACGCGGCTCCACGATTGCTCAGCGAGCCCCGCGTCCCATGCGCAACGACGCCGGACGTCGCGCGGCGGGAACGACGATCGGCCGGGCGTCCGCCGCCCGGCCGGTGCACACGGGAAGCGGCATCGGCGTCAGGCGCGCGCTGGAGGCATGCTCCACTCGCGAGGGGCCGGCAGCGTCGGCAGCGCGCGTCCACCCAGCCCGAGCGCGCGCCGCGCCGTTTCGCGATCGAGGGTAGGCAGGTACAGGAAGCCGGCAATGCCGTTGACGTCGAGCAAGTGCATCTCGTCCGGCCGGCGGGTCAGGCTGACGGCGATCACCGGCACGCGCGACAGCGCCCGATCCTCCTCCCACAGGCGGAGCGGTGCCGTGGCCAGCAGATCGTAGTCGCAGAGTACCAGATCGGGCGCGCGGCGACGGGCATCCCGCAGCGCCTCCTCGAGACCGACCACGCCGGTGGTTTCCAGCCCGAGCTCGCGGAAGAACGCTCCGAGATGCTCGCTCAGATAGCGGTGGCGACCCACGCACAGTGCACGCAACGGCAACATCTCCTTCTCTCACGGTGGCGACGATCGCTATTCCGCAATCTATTGCCGCGGTCCGGCGAGGGAAGGGCGTTCGGGCAACTTGCGCTCCGCCCTGTCGTCGGTACCGTCGCCGGCGTGGTCCGCTGGCCGCTCGGCGGCTCCACGATCGCCGATCGCGCGCGGGAGCGGCCGTTCGGCATCGCTCGCGGCGAGCGCCACCGCCTGTTCGCGCGCCGCCGTGCCCGGGTCGAGCTGCGCTGGCAGAACGAGGCGGAAGGTGCTCCCCTGGCCGACGACGGACTCGGCGCTGAGCTCTCCCTGAAGGAGCAATGCGAGCCGGCGGGAGATCGGCAGGCCGAGGCCCGTTCCCTCGTGCTCCGGCGTGCGCGCCAGCTGAACGAACTCGTCGAACACGCGGGGCAGGTCCTCGGGCGGGATCCCGACGCCTCGATCCGTCACATCCACCGTGACCCCGCCATCGTCGCGTACCGTGGAAATGACGTGGATCGGGTTGCCGCGCCCGAACTTGATCGCGTTGGAAAGCAGGTTGAGCAGGATCTGGCGGACGCGGCGCGGATCGGTCGTCACGTTCACCGTGTCACCGCCGTGCTCGAGCGAGAGCGTGGAGCCGCGCTCCTCGGCCATTGGCCGGACAGTGACGAACAGGTCCTCGATCAGGACGGGGAAGGCGACAGGCTGAAGCTTCAGCTCGAGCTTCCCCGCCTCGATCTTGGAGAGGTCGAGCACATCGTTCACGAGCTCCAGCAGGTGCTTGGCGGCGCGCTGTGTTCGCCGCAGCCCGTCAGCCTGCTTGTCGTTGAGGGCGCCGTAAATGTTCTCGAGGAGGAGCGTGTTGTAGCCGAGGATGGCGTTGATCGGAGTGCGCAGCTCGTGGCTCATCGAGGCGTAGAAGCGGCTGCGCGCAGTCATGGCACGCTCGAGGTCACGCTGGCGTGCATTGAGCTCGTCGTTGAGCGTACGGAGCTTGGCGGCCGAGGCGGCGAGCGAGAGGGCCTGAGCGCGCAGCGATTCTTCGGCGCGCCTACGCTCGGAGACATCGCGGGCGATGATCGTGTACAGGTGCCCCGCCGGCAGCTCGAAGCAGGAAACCGACGCTTCGATGGGAAACTCGATGGCACCGGCCCGCAGGCCGACGAACGACTCGACCTCGGGCGCGGCGTCCGCCGCTCCCCCGGCGACACGGCGACTGCCCGCCTCGGCACAGATGCGTCCGAGGTATTCATCTCGGAAGCGCTCGGGGAAGAGCGCGCCGATGTCCTGGCCGATCGCCCGCTCCACGGGCAGGCCGAACAGCGCCGCGGCCGCCCCGTTGAACAGCGTGATCCGGCGCGATTCGTCGAACGAGACGATGGCATCGAGTGCCGAATTCACGATCTCGCCGAACCTCGCCTCCGACTCGAGCATTTCGGCCCGGTGCCGGAGCTCGAGCGAGCGACGCTCATGCTCGCGCAGCAGCTCCTCCTGCTGTCGGACCTGCCGCTGGCGCCGGTAGAGCTCGACGAACACGGCGACCTTCGAGCGGAGAATGTCGGGCTGGAACGGCTTGGACATGTAGTCTACCGCGCCGACGGAATAGCCCTCGAACACGTACTCCTGCTCCTTGCTGATCGCCGTGAGAAAGATGATCGGGATGTGGCGCGACCGTTCGCGAGCCTTGATCAGGCGCGCCGTGTCGAAGCCGCTCAGTCCGGGCATCTGGACGTCGAGGAGGATGCAGGCGAAGTCGCGGGTGAGTACGCACCGGAGCGCCTCGTCGCCCGAGTTGGCGCGCACCAGGCCCTCCCCGAGCGGCTCGAGGATCGCCTCCAGGGCGAGCAGGTTCTCCTGGCGGTCGTCGACCATCAGGATGTCGACCCGGTCGTTCATCGCGCCTCCGGATTCGGCTCGCGCACGCGCCTGCTGGCGGCGGGCGGGCGCTGGTCGCCGGGAAGGGGAGCCAGCTTCAGGATGGTCCGGAAGTACCCGGGTATTCGCTCCAGCGGGAGCCGCACAGCGTCCGGCACCCGGCGGAGCGCCGCCAGGGGCATCGTGGGCATCTCCGACTCCGCCGGGTCCTGTACGACGGCGGTGCCGCCGAGATCGGCGAGCCGCCGCAGCCCCTCGGCACCATCGTCGTTGGCGCCGGTCAGAATCAAGCCGGCGGCGCGCCGGCCGTACGATTCGGCCACCGCATCCAGCGTCACGTCGATCGATGGCCGGCTGAACCGCAGCGGCGGGTCGGTGTTGAGCGCGAAATGCCCGTCGTCCACGAGGAGGTGGTAGTTGGGGGGCGCGACGAACACCCGCCCCCCCGTCACCGGTTCCTTGTCCTCGGCCTCCGACACGGGGAGCGCCGTGCACTCCTGTAGCAGGTCCACGAGCAGCGCATTGGAGTCGCGGTGGCGGTGCTGCACCAGCACCACCGGCAGCGGGAAGTCGTCGCCGAAGCCGTGGAGCAGCGTCCGGAGCGCGAACAACCCGCCCCACGACGTGCCGGCGCAGACGATCTCGACGCTCACTAGCGGACCTTCCGGTAGAGTTTCTCGGGCGGCGCCACCTGCTCGTAGCACTCCTCGAACCGCGAGAATCGCAGCGCTTCCTTGCTGCCCAGCCCGAGGATCCCGAAGTTCACGAGACTCTCGTAGAACAGGTTGTGCACGCGGTTCTGCAGCGACTTGTCGAAGTAGATCAGCACGTTGCGGCAGAGGATCAGGTGGAACTCGCTGAACGACCGGTCGGTGACCAGGTTGTGCTGCGAGTACACGACGTTGCGGAGCAGCGCCGGATTGAACAGGGCGCCGTCGTACTTCGCCGTGTAGTACTCGGAGAACGACCGCGTCCCGCCGGCGCGAATGTAGTTCTCCGTGTACTCCTGCATCCGGTCGAGGGGAAAGATCCCCGAGCGGGCACGCAACAGGACGGTCTCGTTGATGTCGGTGGCGTAGATCCGCGTGCGCTCGTACAGTCCCTCCTCCTCGAGCAAAACCGCCATCGAGACCACCTCCTCGCCCGTCGCGCAGCCGGCGTGCCAGATGCGCAGGAACGGGTAGGTGCGCAACATCGGTATGACGGTGGTCCGCAGGGCGAGATAGAACGCGGGATCCCGGAACATCGCCGTCACGTTCACCGACAGATCGTCGAGCAGGCGCTCCATCACAGGGGGATCGTGGAGGACGCGCTCCTGAAGGGCGGTCACGCTGGCGAGCCCTTCGGCCCGGATGCGCTTCCACAACCGCCGTCGCAGTGACGAGTAGGCGTACGACCGGAAATCGAAGCCGTAGTGCCGGTACACGCCCTCCATGAGCAGCTCGATCTCCAGCCGCTCGAGCTCCGGATCGTAGGCGACGGGCGTATCGAGCGTCATGGTCGCGTGGGACACCGGCTCGGGCTCGTCACCGGTACAGCCAGACACGCATGAGGGACAGGAGCTGATCCGTGTCCACGGGCTTCGTAATGTAGTCCGACGCGCCGGCGGCGATGCACTTCTCGCGGTCGCCCTTCATCGCCTTGGCAGTCAGCGCGATCACCGGGAGCGCCTTGAACTTCGCGTCGGCGCGGATCGCCCGGGTCGTCTGGTAGCCGTCCATGCCCGGCATCATCACGTCCATCAGGACGAGGTCGATCCCCGGCCGCTCGGCGAGCAGGCGCAGTGCGTCGGAGCCGTTCTCGGCGAACGATACCTGCATTCCGTGCCCCTCGAGCACGCTGGTCAGCGAGAAGATGTTGCGTACGTCGTCGTCCACGATCAGCACGTGCTTGTCGGCGAACACGGCGTCGGTGCTGTGCAACTGCTCGAGCATCCGCCGCTTCTGTTCCGGCAGCTTGGCCTCGACGCGGTGGAGGAAGAGCGCCGTCTCGTCGAGCAGCCGCTCGGGCGACTTGACGTCCTTGACGATGATCGTCTCGGCGTACTTGCGAAGCCGCGTTTCCTCGGCCGAGGTGAGCTCCTTGCCCGTGTAGATGATGATGGGGAGCTCGCGCATCGACGGGTCTCCCTTGACCGTCTCCAGCAGCTCGAAGCCGCTCATCCCGTCGAGGCCGAGATCGAGCACCATGCAGTCGAAGGCGCCATCGCGCAGCCGGCCCAGCGCCTCGTCGGCCGTTTCCACCGCCGTGATCTCGACATCGTCGTGTCCGACCAGCTCGATGATCGCCGTCCGCTGGCCGGGATCATCCTCGACGACCAGCAGCTTGCGCACACCCTGGTCGATGAAGCTCTCGATCCGCGCGAAGGCGCTGTCCAGCGCCTCCTTGCTCACCGGCTTCTCCAGGTACGCGATCGCCCCGGCGCGGAGGCCCTGCTGCCGTTCCGTGATTCCCGAGATGATGTGCACGGGAATGTGCCGCGTGTCCGGGTGGTGCTTGAGACGGTCCATCACCGCCCATCCGTCGGTTCCCGGCATGTCGATGTCGAGCGTGATCGCATCCGGACGGAACTCGTGCGCCATTCGCACTCCGGCTTCGCCGTCGAGCGCCACGATCACCTTGAAGCCGTGCTCCCTGGCCATCCCCAGGAGAACGCGGGCGAAGCTGCGGTCGTTCTCGACGATCATCAGCACGCGGTCGTCGGTTCCGAGTGTCGTGCGATCGTCCTCGATCTCCTCGGAATCACCTTCGGCCTGCTCGCGGGGGCGCTCGAGCACCGCGGTTGCGGAGCCGCCGGATCCGCCCTCGCGCGCGCCGGGCGCGGAAGCCGCCCCGGAGGTCGGACCGCGCACGCCGCTGCTCGTGGCGCCGCCCACCGCGCCGCCGGCCGCGGTCGACGCAGCGCCATGCGCCTGGTCGCCCAGTTGTTCGCGCGCGCCGCCCGGCGAGGACGCCGCAGCCGGACGGACTCCGATACTGCCACGACGTGCCGCGCGCGGGTGCGGCGCGCGCGTCCAGCGCTCGGGCTCGGGCGGCAGCTCGACGTACGTGAAAGGCAGGAGCAGCGTGAACGTGCTTCCCTGCCCCGGCTCGCTCTGCACCCGGATCTCGCCGCCGAGGAGACGCGCGATCTCGCGACTGATCGACAACCCGAGTCCGGTGCCGCCGAACTTCCGGCTCGTAGTGCCGTCGGCCTGCTGGAAAGCCTCGAATATCAGCGCCTGCTTGTCCTTCGCGATCCCGATTCCGGTATCGCGAACCTCGAACGCGACCATCTCCGGCGGCTCCGTTCCCGTCGTGGCCGGGAGTCGCACCTTCTTCGCCCGGTGTACGCGCAGCGTCACCGAGCCCTGCTCGGTGAACTTCACCGCGTTCGCCATCAGGTTCTTGAGAACCTGCTGGAGGCGCTTCCCGTCGGTGCGGATCGTCGGCGGCAGATCGGGCTCGGTCTCGATGTTCAGCCCCAGCCCCTTCTGCTCGGCCGCCGGCCGGAACGCCCGGTCGACGAACTGCACGATCTCGCCGATCGGGACGTCCACCGGTGTGACCTCCATCTTCCCGGCCTCGACCTTCGACAGGTCGAGCACGTCGTTGATCAGGTTCAGCAGGTCGGTGCCCGAGGAGAGGATCGTGCGTGCGAACTCGATCTGCTTCTCGGTCAGATTCCCCTCCTTGTTCTCCGACATCAGCTTGGCGAGGATGAGCAGCGAGTTGAGCGGTGTCCGCAGCTCGTGCGACATGTTGGCGAGGAACTCGGACTTGTACTTCGAGCTCACCGCCAGCTGGGCCGCCTTCTCCTCGAGCGCCAGCCGCGCCGCCTCCACCTCCTTGTTCTTCTGCTCCACCTTCTTGTTCTGCTCGGCGAGAAGCGAGGCCTTCTCCTCCAGCTCCTCGTTGATCTGCTGGAGCTCCTCCTGCTGTTCCTTGAGTTGCTCCTCCGACTGCTTGAGCGCCTTCGCCTGAGCCTCCAGCTCGGCGTTCGACCGCTTCAGCTCGTCCTGCTGCTCCTGCAGCTCCTGTGACTGGCTCTGGAGCTCCTGGGCCAGCTTCTGCGACTGCTCGAGCAGCTCCTCGGTGCGCATGTTTGCCGCGATCATGTTGAGCACGACGCCGACGCTCTCGGCCAGCTGGTTGAGGAACGTCTGATGGATCTGCCCGAACGTGTTGAACGAGCCGAGCTCGATCACCGCCTTGACGGTGCCCTCGAAGAGGATCGGGAGCACGATGATGTTGCGCGGCGGAGCCTCGCCCAGCCCGGAGCCGATCGCGATGTAGTCCTCGGGCACGCTGGTCAGGAGGATCGGCTCCTTCTCCAGCGCCGCCTGCCCGACCAGGCCCTCGCCCAGCGTGAACCGGCTGGAGACGTTCTTCCGCTTCCGGTAGGCATAGCTGGCGATCAGGTGCAGCGCCGGCGACGACTCGTCCTGATCCATCAGGAAGAAGGCGCCGTGGTGCGCGCCGACGAGCGGCGTCAGCTCGGACATGATCAGCCGGGAGACGGTCTGCAGGTCCTTCTGGCCCTGCATCATCCGCGAGAACTTCGCCAGGTTCGTCTTCAGCCAGTCCTGCTGCTTGTTCGTCTCCGTCGTCTCGCGCAGGTTCCCGATCATCTGGTTGATGCTCTTCTTGAGCTCATCCACCTCGCCCTGCGCCTCGACGGTGATCTGCCGCGTCAGGTCGCCGCGCGTCACCGCCGCGGCGACGTCGGCGATCGCGCGCACCTGTACCGTGAGGTTGTTCGCCATGGCGTTGACGTTGTCGGTCAGCGCCTTCCACGTGCCGGCCACGTCGGGCACGTGTGCCTGCCCGCCGAGCTTGCCCTCGGTCCCCACCTCGCGCGCCACCCGCGTGACCTCGTCGGCGAACACGCGGAGGCGATCCACCATGTTGTTGATGGTGTTCTTGAGCTCCGAGATCTCCCCCTTCACGTCCACGGTGATCTTCTGGCTCAGGTCCCCGTTGGCCACCGCCGTCGTCACGTCGGCGATGTTGCGCACCTGATCGGTCAGGTTCGCCGCCATCGCGTTCACGCTGTCGGTGAGATCCCGCCAGATCCCGCCGGCGCCGGCGACCTGCGCCTGCCCGCCGAGCCGCCCCTCGGTCCCCACCTCGCGCGCCACCCGCGTCA
>DATKCV010000044.1:0-2159 GCA_035513015.1 Gemmatimonadaceae bacterium | reverse complement strand
CGTGCGCCACGGCGACCGCCTGTTCATCAACAACGATCGCGGCGAGCTCATCATCGTGAAGCCGAATCCGCAGGCCTACGAGGAGATCAGCCGGACGCCGCTCATCAAGCCGACCTCGCCGCCGCAGAACCGCCGCGAGCTGGTGCACGTGAACTGGATGTACCCCGCGTACGCGAACCGGCGCATCTATGCCCGCAACGACGAAGAGATCATCTGCGCCTCGCTGGCGGCGGAGGACGTGTGAGCCGCGACGGCTCGACGGTCATCCGCGCGCGGGCACCAGCGCCAGGCACTCGCCTCGCGCTTCACTAGAACACGGCAATCGGATTGAGCGGCGACCCTGTTCCGCCGCGCACCGGCAGCGGCGCCGCCGTGAGCAGGAATTCCCAGCGCTTGAGCCGGGCGGCCGTTTCGCCCACCGCTTCGAGGTTGGTGTTGTCGAACAGGTGGATGCCGAGCATGATGAGCGCGAAGTCGTGCAGCGGCAGCGCCCCGATCTCGGATCCGGCCGGCTGCGGCGCGACGTCCTGCGCCGCCTCGCCGCCGAGGAGCGCGACGCCGCGCTCTTTCAGCCAGGGAATCACCGACGCGTCGAGCCCCGCTCCCTGAGCGCCGGCGTTCCACGGCCCCAGCTTCGCGCGCCGCGCCCATCGCCCCGTCCGGATGAAGACGGCGTCGCCGTCGGCGACCTTCACGCCCGCCCGTTTTTCCCACGCCTCGAGATCGCTCACGTAGATGCGGGTGCCCGGCTCGAGATACTCGACCCCCTTCAAACGCGCGATGTCCATCAGGATCCCCCGCGTGAAGATGCCGTTGCGCAGGTTGTAGATCGCGTTCTTCTTCGCGCCGCCCTCCTTCTGGACCTCCTCCCATGAGAAGCCATTCCACATCCTGCCGTCGAAGAACCGGTGGGCGAAGCCGTCGATGTGCGTGTGCGCGTACCCGTGATACGACACGGCGAGCCGGTCCCCCGCGCCGGTCGCCGAGGCCTGCGTGATGACGTGCTCGTAGGGCGCGAAGTTGTCCTCGGCCTTGACGGTGTTCACGTCGCCGGCGAGCGATACCGTGATGCCGTCCTTCACCAGCGCGGCCGCCTGCCGCCGCTTGGCCGGCGTGATCAGGTTCAGCGCGCCGATCTCGTCGTCTTTTCCCCAGCGACCCCAGTTCGAGAGCTCCGTCTTCCAGCGTTCGAATTCCGCCTTCGTCACCGGCGGGCGATCGGTCGCACCGGTTGGACCGGCGCCCTGGGAACGGACGGCGTCGGCGGCCAAGGCCACACAGCCGATCGTGAGGAGTCCTGCTGCAACGCGCTTCATACAACCTCCAGGAGCGATGGGAAACACCGACGGCCGGGGCGCGTCGCTCGACGCCCTCCGCCGGACGCCCGCGTACTATGCCACAGCAGCGATCTGATTGGGCGGGCCGATGTCCCCGGGGGCCTGAGTGTTCCGGAACGTCGCCCGACTCGAGGCATTCCCACCGGGGTATGCGCGAGAGGGATGGCGGGACGCGCGCGAGAGGGTTCCCGTGAGGGTCACCGGAAGGCGACAGAAGTCGGAGTCAGCGCCGACTCTTCATCACCGGAGGACCAGGGTCCAGGGCCAGATTGCGGCCACCAGATAGCCAACTGTCAGCAAGACGACTGTCGTGTGACGCTCCGCCAGGTGCAGAATCGCCCCACACACCACCGCCACGGTTTTGGCGCCGATGAGGGCGGTCGGTACCCCGAAAAGCGTGGCGTACCAACCGATTAGCGGATTGGCCTCAATCGCGATCCCGTACGCGTGGATCCCCAGATAGGTCAGCCACCCATCGGCAACCTGGACGGCGCTGAACAACACGAACGCCGCGTTGCCGAAGAAAGCGCGCACCGTCCAAGCGCCGTCGCCAGACTGAGCGATCGCCATGCGCGGCTCTCAGAAGGCAAGCTCCGTTCCTCTCTTTTCAAGCGTGGCCCGCCGGAGACCCTGCGGCGCCCCGGTCGCCCACCCAACCGGTGAAGCGACCCTTGGGAGAGGCGCGGACGCGGAAGGCGACCGCCTCACGCCCACACGGCCTCCGGATCGAGGCCGAGTTGCTCGACACGGTATTCGTGGTACGGGCCATCGGGCAGGAAGACCATGAACACTTCCTGCGCGAGGTGGACGAGTTTGCGCGTG
>DATKCV010000043.1:0-2141 GCA_035513015.1 Gemmatimonadaceae bacterium | reverse complement strand
CGGCTGTTCCGGCGGACCGACGAACGTGGACGGACGTTGCTGCACCCCGAACGGTGGTATGACCTCGAATGCCCGGTCAATCCCAATGGCCTGGCTGTGCTCCTCGTCACCCAGACTGTGGAGCGCCCCAGCGAGCGCTTCCCAGAAATCAACGTCTTCGCCCGTCCGATTGCCGGCCTGGGGACCGACATCACGCTCGGTTCGGAACGCCGCATCAGCCGCCGGAGCGAAGATCTGTCGCGGCGCCTGAACTTCCACATCGGCCTCCGGGCCCTGTGGAGCGGCGTGTTCAAGGTGGTCTGGGAGAACCATGTTCGCGGCGCCGACCTCGACACGCAGATCGATCAGGAGGTCGTGTTCTCTGCGCTCAACGCGAGGGCGGAACCGATCGGCTGAGTGCAGAGGCGCCGCGGGGACTCCGGCCTCCGGCGATCCGCGCGGCCCTCTCTCCGCCCGAGTCGAGCCGCCGCCAGTGGTGGAGCTGCCCAGCCTCCACGTCCCGATGACGGTGGAGGAGGCGTATGCCGCGATCCCGCACCGGCGCACCGAATTCGATCGAAGGGCCTCTCAGTCTGCGCCGCCGGCTCGCCGCGCTCGGTGAAGACTTTCTCTCTCCACCGGATAGCTAGGGTGAGAGGTCATGCATGACGCCGACGCGATCCGGCAGTGTCGACAGGGCAATACCGAGGCTTTTCGGCACCTCGTCCAGAGGTACCAACGCCGCGCGCTCGCGCATGCACGGGCACTCACCGGCAACGACGCCGATGCCGCGGACGCCGCGCAGGACGCTTTTCTGGACGCGTTCCGGCATCTCGGCCGTTTCGATGAGGCGCGTGAGTTCTACCCGTGGTTCTACGTCCTGCTGCGCAACCGGTGTTTCAAGCAGCGGGCGCGCGCCGGGGATCGTGCCGGCGCGACAGGGGCGACCGATGGCCTCGAGACAGTGGCGTCGGGAGGCGGCTCGCCCGAGGAGATGCACGACCTGCGAGCGGCGTTGGATCGGCTGACGCCGGCGGATCGCGAGCTCATCGTGCTCAAGCACCTGGACGGCTGGACCTACGACGAGCTCGCCCAACGGCTCGAGATCCCGCGAGGAACGGTCATGAGCCGGCTATTTCACGCGCGCCAGCGCCTGCTGGCGCTCATTGCCGAGCGGCGGGGAGGAGCACGATGACGACGAGACCGACGCACTCCTGCGACGAGGTCCGGATGGCGGCGCTGGCCGCACTCGACGGCGAGCGGGCGGGCCTGACGTCCCACGACGTCGAGGCACACCTCGCGGACTGCGTCTCGTGCCGAACCGCCCTCGCCGGCCTCGCGACTCTGCACGCGGATCTGGGACGCGTCGACTACGAGCGTCTGGACGTCGATCTGTGGCCGGTGCTCGAGCGGCGCGTCGCCGTGGATGTGCCGCACCGGGCTGGCCGGGGCGATAGCACTCGACGAGAGGTCGGAGCGATCCTCGGACTGACGGTGGTGCTCGTCGCGTGGCGGCTCGCGCAGCTTCTGCTCGATCTGCCGGCGCCGGTCGTCAACTCGGTCGTGCCGCTGGCGCTCGTCGTCTTCGTGCTGCGGTGGCTCACGGGCGATCCGTTCGCCATCCGGCTCTCCTCCCTCGAACTGCAACAGAAAGGTGCGCCATGAACCCAACCCAGCCCGAGGTCGTGCTCGCCCAGCGCTACACCTACGCCACCATCGCGCTGGTGGTCGGGCTGCTGAGCCTCGTCAACTTCTTCGGTATCGAGAAGTCGATCCTCGCCATCCTCCTCGGTCTGAAAGCGCTCGACCGAGAACCACGCGCCTCGCTCGGCGCGCGGCGGTCGTGGGCCAAGGCCGGGGTCGCGATCGGCGCCGTTCAGATCGTGATCGTCGCGACCGTCATCCTGCTCAACCTGGACCGGATCCCAGAGATCATCGAGGCGTTCCGGGCGCTGTCGGACGCTCGCTGACGCGGCGTGTCCGGCAGACCTGGCGGGTGCGTTGACTCGGCGGCCAGCCTGGTGAGCGACGCCCAACTCGGCTCTTACCGACGGACCTGCAAGCGCTCCCATTCGTCGCGGTGCTCGGAAGCGACCGCGATCGACGGGAACTTCCTGACGCCCGGTACGAAGCGCCATGGGCGAAGGCGGTAGGCGAGCTCC
>DATKCV010000042.1:0-28202 GCA_035513015.1 Gemmatimonadaceae bacterium | reverse complement strand
TTCTTGCGACCCGTTCGTGGGACCCGTTGGTCCATTGAGATGCGGCGCCAAAGCCGCCCGCTGCTCGAGTGTGAGCACTGCGAGAACTGCCTGGAGATCCAGTCGAGCCCTGCCGTCGCTCCGCTTGGATTCCTCGCGCGTGTCGCTGTTGAGCGACTTCGGCAGGCCGACGCCAAGCATCGGCTGCCGGCGGACTCCGGCCGCGGCAGCGCGTAGCTGATCCGTCTCGCGATCCTGGTAGATGTGCTTGCGCGTCTCGGAGTGCTGCCATCCGCCGAGCCGGTCCTTCACCCGATCGTCCGTCGTCGCCGTCTCGGCGAGGTCAGTGGCGATGCGACGGAGCCCGTACCAGCCGCGTCCGGGCCGGTGGTCGACACCGGCGATCTCTTCCAGCTCCTTGAACGCCACGCGGGCGCCATCCCGACCAAGGGGCTTCACCTGCTCGCGGACGCGCCGAGTCCAGCGCCGGCCCGCGTCGTCGAGCATCCGATCCGTGAGCCGGAGAACAGGTAATAATCCTCGATCTCGCCGGCCTGCCACGCTGCTTCGTAATTGGCGAGATATCCACGAAGGGCGTCGCTGACGGCGCGGCGCTGCTCTGGCGTGAAGACGACGATCTCGCCGTGCTTCTTGCCCGAGCCGGGAATCCGGATTTGTCCGAGCATTCTGGCCGCGACGGTCTCGTAATCCAACGGCTGTAAGTCCGTCAGCGCGACCATGCGACGCGTGCAACGGAGCACCTGCCCCGTGCGCAATTCGGCGGCGAGCTCGATCGCCAGCCGCATGCGAGGATCGACGCATGGATCGGAGAGCGCGGCGAAGATGTGTCGGTACTCCTCAGGAGTGTGACGCGGTCGATTCGGACGCTCGCGCCGGTGGCCAGTGCGCTGCGCCCACGAGCGAAGTGGCGTCCGTCGGCGGGTTCGAGAAGCAGTACCAGGTCGATGTCGATCCTGTGAAGCTGCTGGCCTACCGGGTTCCGATCACGCAGGTGATGGCGGCGACGCCGTCGGCGGGATCGTCGTGATGCGCTTCGGGGAAAACGCGCTCACGACGATCGAGCGCGTGAAGGAGAAGCTCGCCGAGGTCGAGGCGGGGCTCCCGGAAGGGGTTGTGATCACCCCCGTCTACGACCGGAGTGCCACCAACGGAGTGCTTGTCGACGACGATCGGTCGCGTCCACTCGAGTCGGTCCCCCACCTCGATCATCGCTCGCGTGAGCGCGATCGACTCGACCTCGTCCAGCCGGCCGCCGGCACATGCCGCCACGATCCGGCGCGAGCAGCGCGCCGGTCATGACATTGAGCGTGGCCACGATGCTCGGTCTCCCGGTTGTACCGCTCGGTCGCGTTCGTGCGACGCGCACCCTCGCCTGTGCCGTCCACCCTTCGGATCGGCAGACCGCACACTCGCTCGACGTGTAGATGACCGGTTCCTGATACGTGTCGATCCCGACGCGCCGAAGGCGCAGGACGTTCGCGGCCCCCGTCGCCCGATGTGGCTCAACCTGTGCGCGTGCGCTCATCGGCGATTCCTTCCGCGGCGGGCGTGGCGCCCCGAAGGGCCTTTTCGAGCAGCACCAGGAAGCCGAATGCCGGATCCTTGTGATCGGTGTGGCCGATCACTTCCCAGTGCTCGCGGATGTAGTCCTGCAGGAAGGCGAGCACGTGGCCCAGTGTGACCGTGTGATATCGGCCCGGTGCGCCGATGGTGGATCCAAAGGCCACCATCCGGATCTCATGACCGACGGGCAGGAGCGCGCGGCCGTCGCGAAGGAGATTCTCCACGAGCTGCGGCGCGGCGTCGGCCGAGCAGCAGCCGAAGCGGACGAGAGCCACCCGCAGCGTCGCGGGATCGGTCGCGGCATCGTTGAGCACCGCACGGCCTTCCTTGACCTCACCGACGATCATGTCCGAGCGTTCGGGGCTGACGCCGAGCGCCGGGTCTGGCGCGGTCTCCATGCGATGCCGTGTCGCACCGCCCCCGCGGGCGGGGACGAGGCGCCCGGCGTGCGGGAAGCGGAAGGCGAGCAGATCGAGATTCGTCGTTGTCCGTACCCCGCCGCTCAGGGTGGTCTCGACGACGGGGTATTCGGCGACTGTGAAGTAGCCGTTGACGCGCAGATACGCCTGCACGAGGGCGACAGTGTCGTTGATCGTTCGCCGGTCTACGCGACGCCGTGCGCGGCGACATCGGTGCGAGCAACGGCGCCCCGCCGGCCGAGATAGCGGTTGTAGAGCCCGGCCACCGCAGCGAAGGCGAGCCACGACGCAATGCTCCAGCAGATCAGCCCGACGACGAATCCCCCCCACGTGATCGAGCGCGCGAGCTGCGTCACGTCGAGGTGGAAGAGGTTGCTGGCGGCGGCGGTGGCCCACGCGGGGGCGACGGCAACCGCCAGTGCGCAGAGCGCGAAAACCGCTGCCGTGACGGTGGCGGCAGCGAGGCCGAAGGCCGTCGCATCGAGTCGCAACTGGTCGGATCTCATGGGAATGTTCCTGGTCGAGGCGTGAGTGCGAGGGACTGCGAAGGGTATTCGTGCGTGCGACACCGGACTCTCGTGGGCCGCGCCGGAGGAGCCATGCTCTGCATGGCCGGAGCGTCGCACCGCCGCCGTGAGGTCCGCGGGTGTGCAGATGGCGGCGTCGTACTCCACATAGGCCATCTCCGTGAGCGGGTTCGCGTACACGCGGGTGACACCGGTAAGCCGGGCGAGCTCGCGCTCGACGGCGCGGACCTCGCCGCTGCCGCATCCCAGCTCGCCCAGCGGGATGGTGATACGCGACGTCGTTCTCGGCATGTGCCCTCCCGCTGTCCGGCTGCGTCGCGACGCCGTGCGCCGGCAGGAGCCGACTGTCGCGACGCGATCCTTGCTACGAATCTGCGGCGCGTTGCTGAGGGGAAGCTGAGATGTTCCTGAGCGCTTCCAGACGACGACGCGGGCAACCATATGGCCGGTGAGGTCGGCGACTACACATCCGGTATCGCGGTGGCGTTTGGGGACGGGAGGTTCACGATGCCCTCGGATCCGCCTCAGGCTTCTTCGCTACGCTGTAGCGACGAGAGCACAAAGAAGGCGACGAGGAGCGCCTGCTGCAGCGTGCGCACGGCGCTGGCGGCATTCGCTGGCCTCGTCAGAGAGAAGGGAATGCAACTGAATGCTGCGCCGCGCGGATGCCTCGGTGCGAACCGGCAGTTCTGGAGGTCTCAAGAGAAGGAGCGGGACGCGCGCGTCACGAAGGATCTCGTCGGCGACGCTCCACGTGTCGCTGGACCGCGTCTACCGGCCGGCCCGTGAGCACGGTGGCGGCTACCGGGACGCGAGTGCTCGTGGCGAGCCGCCGAGCGAGCTGGGTGTAGCGGGCGCGGATGTCGGCGAGTGCATCGCGCTCAGCCGTGACGCCGCCGCGTGGGTGCGAGAGGTCCTCCCCGCCGCCATCGTAGACGTGAACGAGCTCCACCGATGCCCCCATGCGGCGGGCGAGGGCGAACGCCAGCGGTAGCGCCCGTTCGGCGAACGGCGAGCCGTCGAGCGGGACCACGATCGTCGTGTATATGCATGCTCCTGTCAGAAGTGGAGGAACGAGCGCAACGCGACACCACGATCGCGGGCGCGTCGTGCCTCCACCCGGAGAATGCCGTGCGAGGCTGAGCCGCGCCTGAAGCCGCCCTGAGGCGGCCGAAGCGAAGGGCTCAGCCAGCGTCCGAAAACGACGCGGCTCATTGCGCCGTGTAGCCGCCGTCCACCAGGTACGACGCGCCCGTGAGAAAGGCCGCTTCGTCCGAAGCGAGGTACGCGACCAGCCCGCCGACCTCGTCAGGCTCACCGAGCCGACCGAGGGGGTGGAGCGGCAGGACGGCATCCTCGAGGCCGCTGATGAGCGGGGTGCGAATGAAGGCCGGATCGACGGCGACGACGCGAATCCCGAACGGCGCGAGCTCCAGCGCGGCCGCCTTCGTCAGTCCGAGGACGCCATGCTTCGCCGCGGTGTACGCGGGTGCTCCACGGAAGCCGACGTGCCCGAGTATCGACGCGACGTTGACGATCACGCCGCCACGCCCTCGCGCCTTCATCGCCCGGGCTGCGTGCTTGATGCCGAAGAAGACGCCATCCAGGTTGATGCGCAGGACGCGTTGCCAGTCGTCGGCGGACCGCTCGTCGATCGGCGTCGGCTTTTCTCCCACGCCGGCGTTGTTGATCATCACGTCGAGCCCTCCCAGATCCGCCACCGCGCGATCGACGAGCGCCCGCACCGCGCTTTCGTCGCTCACATCGGCGGCGACGGCGATGACCCGACGTCCTGCGCCTTGCAGCTCGTCGACGAGGGCCTGCCCTCCCTCCACGTTCACATCGCTGACGACTACCGCCGCCTCCTCGCTCGCGAGGCGTCGGACGATGGCGGCACCGATACCGCTCGCACTGCCGGTGACGATGGCGACCTTCCCCCGATATCGTTGCCCGTGCTGCATGCGATCCTCCTGAGCCCTCCTGCTGAAGGCGCTTCGCGGCGCGGCGGAGTGCTGCCCGGCGCGCGAGCGCCGCCTCCGGTCACTTCCGTCGGTGAGACGACGCCGGCCCTACACGACCGCTCCCGCGGCGCCGGACCGTGAAGCGTCTTGCGGCTCGTGCTCCCCCACCGACTCCGGCATCCCGATGGCGACCACGTACTCCTCCTCCCGGCAGCACGGCTCGGTCCCGCTGCACTGCGGATCGGTGCAGCGAAAGCGAAACCGCAATTCGGTGGCGTCGGGCGGGAATGGCCCGATCGCGCCGCCTTGCTCTCGCGCTCGGCGTCCTGCCGCACCCGGAGCAGGTCCGCCTCCCACGTCGCCAGCGCATCTGCGTCCCCGGTGCGGGGAGGGATCGCGTACCGCCCGCTCCCGACGTCGAACACGAACCCTGCCACCGCGCCGAGGTCGTTCGAAAGCAGGTCGCGGTATCGCGCATTGAGCTGCAGGATCCCCTGCCGCATCGCCAGGTACTCCTCCCATCGGCCGAGCCTGACCTTTGCACCGGTGAGAGCGTTGTAGCCCTTCACGATCGCCGTGTTGAACGGCGGTACCCACGTGGGGTGCAGGAAGTAGAGGAGGGTGGCGGCGGCCGGACCGAGGCCCTTGATCTGGTGTCGGTCCAGCGCATGTATGTCCGACACTACCTGCGTCGCCGGTGCAGCGGGCGCAGGTGTGGAGAAACCGGGCGAAGGCGAGCTGATTGGTCCTGCTCTCGTAGATGTCGGGGATGCGCAGCTTGGGCTTCCAGAGGAACGCGTGGTCGGCGCCCTTGAAGATCTGCCGCTGTTCGGCGATGGAGCCCACGACGGTCTCCAGCGAGGAGCCCTTGTAGCCGTTGCCAAAGGTGCCGGCCTCGATCTCCGAGACCACCGCCGCGATCCCGCGCCGGATGGAACGGAAGTTCTTGAGCCGTTCTTCCCAGAGAAACCACGACTGGTACGTTCCACGCGGATCGTCGCGCCAGCGCTCGAGCATCGTGCGCAATGGATCGTGATCCGGTGCAGATCGGAGTGGTGGAATGGAGGCTGCGGTGGACATGCGAGGTCACGATGGAAGAAAACTGGACAGCAGCGCCCACCTCTCCCGCGAAGCGCGGACGGGTCTGCGAATGAGGCGAATGGAAGCTAGCACCGGAGGCCGCTCCGGGACACGCGAATCCCGTCGAGGGAGTCCTGCATGACGCCTCTCCGCTTCGGGACGTCGGGGTGGCGCGCCGTGCTCGGGGAGGAGTTCACGGTCGCCAACGTGCGCCTCGTCTGTCGCGCGATCGCCGAGCATGTTCTGGAGACTGCGGAAGCTGGCTCGCCGGAGGTGGTGGTCGGGTACGACACGCGCTTCCTGAGCGAACGCTTCGCCCGGGTCGCGGCCGACACGCTCGCGGACGGAGGACTCCGTCCGCTGCTCTGCGACGCGGCGACGCCGACGCCGGCAGTGGCCTTCCACGTGCTCCGCCTCGGTCTCGCCGGCGCGGTCACGATCACCGCGAGCCACAACCCGCCCGAGTACAACGGCGTGAAGTTCACACCTGCTTGGGGCGGCCCGGCGCTCCCGGAAACCACGCGGGCGATCGAGGTCCGGATCGACGCCGTCGCGCGGCGCGGCACGGAGGCTGGACCTCACGACCCGGCCGCGCGCCCCGATCGGCTAGCACCCCGGCTGTTCGATGCCCGGCCCGATTACCTCGCCGGGCTTTCGCGGCTCGTCGACCTCGACGCGATCCGCCGTCGTCGGCTTCGCGTTGTCGTGGACCCGCTCTACGGTGCGGCGCGCGGCTACCTCGATCTCGCACTCGAGCGGGCGGGCGCCGCCGTCACGGCGATCCACAACGTGCGCGATCCATACTTCGGCGGACGCCGTCCCGACCCCGACGCGGAAGGACTGCGCGATCTGTCCGCCGCCGTCGGGCACAATGGTGCGGCGCTCGGACTTGCCACCGACGGCGACGCCGACCGGTTCGGCGTCGTCGATGAGGAGGGCACGTTCGTCGCGCCCAACACCGTGCTCGGAGTGCTGCTGGACTATCTGGCGACGACGCGCGAGTGGCGAGGAGGCGTCGCACGCTCCGTGGCCACCACGCACCTCATTGATGCCGTCGCGGCGGAACACGGACTGACCGTTCACGAGACGCCGGTGGGCTTCAAGTACATCGGCGCCCGCCTCGCCGACGGCAGTGCCATCTTCGGGGGCGAGGAGAGCGCCGGCCTGTCGATCACGGGGCACGTCCCCGACAAGGACGGCGTGCTCGCGTGTCTCCTGGCGGCAGAGATGATGGCGCGAACGGGTGAGGGGATACGCCAGCGGACGGAGGCGCTCTTCCGACGCGTCGGCGCATATCACTCCACGCGTGTGGACCTCACGACGACGATGAGCATGGAGCGACGAGTCGCGGCGATCCTCGCCGATCCACCCGCGCGACTGGCTGGGACGGTCGTCGACCGCGTCGTCCGACTGGACGGGTGCAAGCTCGTGCTCGCCGATGGCTCCTGGCTCCTGCTGAGGCCCTCGGGGACGGAGCCGCTCGTGCGGTGCTACGCGGAGGCGGACAGCCCGGAACGCCTTGCCGAGGTCCTTGCCGCCGGGCGCAACCTGCTCGGCGCCTGACTGCCCCGGCCCACGGACCGATCACGAAAGCCGGGAGGTGATCCCGCGAAGTTCCGCGATGCGCTCGCGCAGCACCTTCGCCGAGCGTTGCAGGAGCGCGCGTGCAGCCACGACCGGTGGCGGGGCACGCTCGACGTCATGGGTGAGGATGTGCAGCGCGTCTCCGACGTCGATCTCTGGCGCATGCGATCCGACAACCGCCGGGCGCTCGTCGACTACGTCCGGGAGCGAGCGCCGCGGGAGCTCACCGCGTCCGGCGTCGACGAGGAACGCGTCGCGCGGGCGCGAGGCTGGCTCGCGCCGGAGGCGCTGACGCTCGGGTTCGCGCGCCGCTTCGCGACCTACAAGCGGCCCACGCTGATGCTGCAGTCGCCTGACCGCCTGGTGCGGATCCTGACGGATCCGGAGCGCCCGGTGCAGCTCGTCATCGCCGGCAAGGCGCACCCGGCGGACGCGGCCGGCCGGGCGATGATCGCGGAGTGGGTCCGATTCAGTCGAACGCCGGACCTGGAGGGCCGCGTCGTCTTCGTTCCCGATTACGATCTCCTGCTCGCCGAACATCTCGTGCAGAGCGTCGACCTCTGGATCAACACGCCCCGGCGTCCGTGGGAGGCCAGCGGAACGAGCGGCATGAAGGTGCTCGTCAACGGCGGACTGAACCTGTCCGAGCTCGATGGCTGGTGGGCAGAAGCGTATTCCCCCGGGGTCGGATGGGCGCTGGGAGACGGGCGGGAGCACGGCGACGATCCGTTCTGGGATGCCGCGGAAGCGGACGCACTGTACGATCTGCTCGAGCGCGAGATCGTGCCGGCGTTTTACGACCGGGACGAGCGTGGCATCCCCGCTGCCTGGGTCGATCGCATGCGCGCGAGCATGGCCACGCTGACACCGCGCTTCTCCACGAACCGCGTGGTTCGCGAGTATACGGAGCACTACTACCTCCCCGCCGCGGCGGCGTACCGGCGTCGAACGGCCACGGGCGCGGAGCTCGCCGAGCGGCTCCTCGGCTGGCGGCGCCACCTCGTCGAGCACTGGGCGGCGGTCCGCTTCGGGCCGCTGCGCGTGGAGACGCGTGATGGCGAGCATCACGTCGCCGTCGAGGTGCACCTCGGGCAGCTCGGCGCGGATGCCGTCCGCGTGGAGCTCTTCGCCGAGCCTGGCGACGCGGGAGAGCCGGTGCGTCGCGAGATGAGCCGCGGCGATGCACCGGCGGCCACGCCGGGCGGGGAGGTGTTCGTCGCGAGCGTGCCCGCGTCCAGGCCCATCGGTGACTTCACGCCAAGGGTGGTGCCGTACCACCCGGACGCCAGCACGCCTCTCGAGGTGCCACTCATCGCGTGGCAGCGATGACGCGCCGGCGTGCGAGGTGCCCAGCGTGACTCAGGCGTCCCTCAGCCGAGCTTCAGATGGCCTCGCCATATTTCGACCGAGTGATTCACACGACACCCCTGCGCCAGGAGAGATCATGCACCGGATCACCGTTCCCATCCGCGGTATGAGCTGCGGCGGTTGCGTCCGCGGTGTCCAGCGCGCGCTCGAGAGCATTCCCGGCGTGCACGTCGAGGCCGTCAGCGTCGGCTCGGCCACGGTGTCCGTCGACGGCGACATCGCCGGGCGGGAGGATGTCCTCGCCGCGATCCGGCGGGCGGGGTACGCGCCCGTCGAGTGGACGCTCGCCGGAGCCTGATGCGTGGAGGCCGGGGAGCAACGGTTTTCGATCTGCTCGTCTCGTCCCTGCCGCGCCGGTGTGATCACCTCCCGCCGGTGGCTTCAGCATCCTCTCACGTTCTCCTCATGCGCCGGCCATACAGTGCGATGGATGGAGACGACTGCTCGCCATGGACGACCCGGAGCTCGAGATGCTTGTCGCGGCCCTGCAGGGACCACGCTGGTGCCCGTGGTGTGAGGGGCACATGGGCTGGTGGGGAGGCTGGATGATGATCCTGTGGTGGGTGCTGATCCTGGCGCTCGTGGTTCTGGGCATCTGGTGGTTCCGCCGGCGGACTGATGGGGCCGGTGGGGCCCGGTCCGGCGCGGACCGTGCGGAGGCCATTCTGCGAGAGCGTTTCGCGCGCGGCGAGATCGACGAGGACTCGTATCGGCGGCAACTGGCAGAGCTGCGGCGTTCCGGTTGACGATCCACGAAGCGCGCGCCCGAAAGTACACCCAGCGGACGGAATAGGCGGAAGTCAAACACGGAGGTGGAACATGAGAGTACCGATCGCGATGCTGCTCCTTGCCGTCGGCATCCTGTCGCGAGAAGCGGGTGCCCAACAGCACCAGCACGGGCAGCAGCCCGCGCGGGCCGAGGGGATGATGCCGATGCAGGGGATGATGCCGATGCAGGGCATGATGCCCGGACCCGGCATGATCCTGCAGTTGCGCGGGCCGCTGAACCTCACCGATGCGCAGGTGCAGCGGATCGAGGCGATCCGGGATCGGGCCGAGCAGGCACACCAGCCACACGTGCAGGCGGCGATGCGGGCGATGCAGGAGGCGGCCGGGATGCTCGAGGCACCCACGCCGGATGCGTCTCGCTACGAGGCGAAGCTGCGCGAGGCAGCGAATCACCACGTACTCGCGCACGCGACCATGGCGCGGGCGTGGCTGGAGGCCCGCGAGGGGCTGACGCCGGAGCAGCGGTCGAATCTGCTGTTCGGAATGCGGATGATGCAGCAGATGATGTCCGAGCGGATGCAGGGGATGATGGACACCATGCGGCCGGGCGGGATGACAGAGCGCACGAACCCGCCGATGCGCCACTAGGGCGACGCGGCTGCGACTTGCCCGCGTACAAGGGATGCATGGACGGCCACCTGCCCCAGTACCTCACGCTGAGCAATGTCGAGGCACGGGCCGTGCTCGCACGACACCACGTGGGACGCATCGCGTACGTGGCCGATGGTCACGTCGACATCGAACCGATCCACTTCGTCGCCGATGGCGAGTGGCTGTACGGACGGACGAGCATCGGTACGAAGCTGGCGACCCTCGTCCACCACCCGCGATGCGCGCTCGAGGTAGACGAGATCCGCGGGCTCTTCGACTGGACGAGCGTCGTCGTGAAGGGCACGTTCCATCTGCTCGACCCGCAGACCGGCTCGCCCGACGTGCATGATCGGGCGCTCGCGCTGCTCGGGCGGCTCGTTCCCGGCATGCTCACGGGGCGGGATCCCGCGCCCCATCGTGTGGTCGTGTTCGGTATCCGCGTGGAGCAGGTCACTGGCCGGGCCGCGCGAGTGACCTCGGACTGACCGGTTGGGCGCGATGAGCCGATGACCGATCGGTCCAAATCCGGATCGGACCTTTGACCGCGTCCTCGTCACGCGGGCGAGGTTCGACGCCGCGCTGTTCGATCTCGACGGCGTCGTGACCGACACGGCCACCATCCACTTCGCGGCGTGGGCCCGCCTGTTCAACGAGTTCCTCGACGCGTGGAGCCGGAACGAACGCCGTCCGTTCGCGCGGTTCACGCAGGAGGACTACCGGATCCACGTCGATGGCCGGCCCCGCCACGAGGGCATTCGCGAATTCCTGAAGGCGCGCGCCATCACGCTTCCGGAGGCGCTACACGGGGCTCGAGCTGCGCCGCGACGAGCTGCGATTCCATCCCGTGCTCCCCGACGAGCTGACCCGCCTCTCGTTCCAGCTCCGCTATCGAGGTCACTCGCTGGCGATCGACGTGACTCCCGCCGCCATGGCGGTGAGCAGGGCGCCCGGCGCCGTCGACCCGGTCAGGATCGTCGTCGACGGGAGGGCCATTGTGCTGCGCCCGGGAGGGCGGCAGGTCATCCCCTTGACGCGCATGACCGGGCCGACCGATCGCGCGGGAGCGTAGCCGGACCTGCCGTCAGGCGAGCGCTTCCACGAACACCTGCGGCAGGAGTTGCGCGATCCCTTCGGCCGTCCCGAGTCCCGTTCCCGGTGTCATTGCGGTGGCGGCGCCGGCCGCCGTGCCGAGCCGCATCCCTTCCAACAGATCGTCGCCGCGCGCCAGCGCGACCGCGAGACCGGCCACCATGGAATCCCCGGAGCCGACGGTGCTCCGGCGCTCCACACGCGGAGCGATCACGCGCCACGCGCGGCCCGACTGCACGCACACGGCGCCTTCGGCGCCCATGGAAATGACGACGGTGCCGATGCCCCGCTCGACGAGTTCGCGCGCGCCGCTCACCACCGCATCGAGGTCCGGAAGGGACCGGCCGAGCAGGCGCTCAGCCTCGGCCACGTTCGGCTTGATCAGGTCGGGGCGTGCGTCGGTACCGAGCCTCAACGGTTCGCCGTCGGCGTCGAGGATCACCTTCACGCCGGCCGCTCGCGCGGCGCGGATGTGCCGTGCGTAGGTGTCCCCCGCGGCCCCGGGTGGCAGGCTCCCGGCGAGGACGAGGACCTTCGAAGCCGGCAGCCAGAATCGCAGCAGGCCGTCCAGCGTCTCGAGCTGCTCCGGCGTCGCGCCCGGTCCCTGCGCGTACAGACTCGTGGCTGTTCGCGCGCCGGCATCCACGATGGTGACATTGAGGCGCGTCTGCCCCTCGATGCGCACGAAGTGGTGTTGGACTCCCTCCGCATCGAGCGCCTGTCGGACGATTGCACCGAGCTCACCGCCGAGCAGCCCGAAGGCTACCGTCGGCCAGCCGAGCCGGTGCGCCATGCGCGAAGCGTTGATGCCTTTGCCGGCGGGATCGAGGTGCGCGTCGCGCACGCGGTTGACGTCACCGAGCACCAGCCCGTCGGCCGTGACCGTCTGGTCCACCGCTGGATTCAGGGTGAGCGTGAGGATCATGTCCAGGTCTGGCCCCGCCAGCGCATGGGAGGTGCGGAAGCACTCAGGAGCCGCGCGCGGCGTGCGCCGTTTCGCCCTCTTCCGCCAGCTCCATCTCGGGCGCGTACCGTCCGAGGCTGGCAGCCGCGTTGCAGCGGGCGCGGTGCAGGAAGGCGCGCTGACCGGCCGTCACGTTCTCCGGCTTCCCGCGCCACGCCTCGAGGGCCGGGGCCTGAAGCGCTCGCGCGTAGGAAAAGCTGAGCGGCCAGGGATGCGGGATCGTCATCGCATTCATGGCATTGAGATGCCGGGTCGCCGTCTGCGGATCCTGACCGCCGGAGAGGAACACCACACCCGGCACGGCCGCCGGCACCGTGCGGCGGAGACATCGCACCGTGGCCTCGGCCACCGTGTCCACACTCTCGCGCATCTCCCGGTCGGCGCCCGGCACGACCATGCTCGCCTTCAGCAGCAGGTGCTCCAGGTCGATGCGCTGCCCGCGCAGGGCCGCGAACACGTGAATGAGCGTCGCCTCGGTGACCTCGAACGTCCTCTCGAGCGGGTGCACACCCTCCATGAGCACCTCCGGCTCGACGATCGGCACGATGCTCGCTTCCTGGCACAGGGCCGCGTACCGCGCCAGGGCATGAGCGTTCGTGTCGAGACAGTACTCGCTCGGGAGGCCCTCAGCGATCGTGATGACGGCGCGCCACTTCGCGAAGCGGGCCCCGAGCGACGAGTACTCGGCCAGACGCTCGCGCAGCCCGTCCAGCCCCTCGGTGATCCGCTCGCCGGGCGCACAGGCGAGCGGTACGGTGCCTGCGTCCACCTTGATGCCGGGGACGATTCCATCATCGACGAGGACCGTCGCGAATGGTCGCCCATCCTCCCGGCGCTGCCGCAGCGTCTCATCGAACAGGATCACGCCGCTGATGTACTCGCCGATGCCGGGGGCAGTGAACAGCATGTCCCGGTACTCGCGCCGACTCTCCTCCGTCGATTCGATGCCGAACGGCTGAAACCGCGTCGCGATCGATGAAAGGCTCTCGTCGGCCGCGAGCAGGCCTTTGCCAGGCGCCATCAGCGCGATGATCGTCTCGGTCATGTCGGGCCGCTGCATGGAGTCACTCCCGTGGTCGCTGCGTGATCGAGGTGCCGAGGCCGGTCGTCATCGCCAGAGCCGTAGACCGGCGACCCATGAGAGCTCTCGCACGGGCTCACCCCCGGCGCGCGCGAGATCCGCCGCGTCACCGAAACGATGGGACCAGAGCACGCCAACGTACGGCGCGAACTCGCGGCGCAGCTCGTAGCGTGCGCGCAGTGCGAGCTCCACGTCGTTGAACCCGGAGCCGACGCCGAACTCGGGGACGCCCTGCGCGGCGGCGTGCGTTTCAAGTCGCGGCTGGAGCACCAGGCGTTGCGTGAACAGGAGGTCGTACGACGCCGTCAGGTTCGCCGACACGTCGCCGTGCTGGCTAACGAGCAGGGTCGGCTCGAGCTCGAACCATCCGGGTGCGAGTCCCTGCAAGCCGAGCGCGAGGTGTGCGCGCGTCCGCGTGTCATCGTTGTCGTACGCCACGTCGAACCTGAGACCGATCTGTGCATCCCACGCGACGCTGCTCCGGCGTCGGTCCCGCATCAGTCGGTTCCTCGGATCCCGTGAATCCTATTTCCATGTACACCTTCCGGCGCTCGCGCAGCACGTCGATGGACGGATGCTCGATCTCGTCACCCGCGACGTGCGCGACCGGCTGCGTGGTCTGCGGGAGGAACGCCTTCGTGATGCCGAGCGACGCATCGGTCTTCGCGATCGACGCCGCCCCGTCGCGTTCGATGCCGGTGAGCGCCCGGATGCAGTCGATCGTCTCCGGCACCACGATCGACTCGTTGTGGACCTGAAAGGTGAGATAGACCTCGCGGTCGTCGGCGGCGAGTGCATCCTCCCACACGCCGACTTCCCACATGTCGCCGCGCGGTCGGCCAAGGTCGCGCATCAGCTCGACCACGCTATTGAGCGCGACCAGGCCATCGCTGCTCCGCACGAAGGCGATGCGCGGCGCGTCCCACAAGGCGTCGCGCAGCTCGTCGAGGCTCACGGGGCGTGTCGTCTCGACCATCGCGAAGTGGATGTGACTCAGGTTGTACGGGCCGGCGCCGGCCATCGTCGTGATGTCCAGATCGGGGATCACCGTCTGCGCATCCGGTCCCTGGTGGCTCGGCACCCTGGTCTCGGGGATCACGGTGTTGATCATCCCGTTCACGTGCGACTCCCATGGATCGGTGCCACGCCGGAGGAGGACCGCGCGCGCCCTCTTCACCCAGCCATGGCGGTGCAGGGCGTGCAGCACGCGACTGAGCGCCGTCGTGTTGCAGGAGACCACCCGCGCGGAGTCGCGCCCCAGGGCGCCCTCGTAGTTCACCTGGGCGACGAACGAATAGCCGGCCACGTCGTGCTTCTCGCCGCCCTGCCAGATCGACTTGACGCGGGCGGCCTGATACCGGGGACGATTCTGGGCCCCGATCTTCTTCGGCGTGCAGTCGACGACCACGTCCACGTGGCCGAGGAGATCCTCGAGCGTGCCGGCGACGGGAACGTCGGCGGCTTCCATGACCGTGCGAGCGTCGCTCGTCGCGGCGTACACGGGATACCCGCGCTCCACCGCGACGCGGATCCGATAGTCGGAGAGCACGTCACACACGCCGACGAGCGACATGTCGTCCTGTAGCGCGACCGCATCGGCCACGCGCTTCCCGATCACGCCGTAGCCGTTGACGGCGACCCGAACTCTGGATGATGCTGCCATGTTGCTTCTCCCTGATGAAGGATCGCGGTGAGAGCCTGGTGGACGCTCCGGGGCTACAAGGCGCAGCCGCAAGATCTGCACGGTCGCTGAACGTCCGCTGAGGAGGCCGTGAAGACACGACTACGGTGTCGGACGCGGCCGCGCCGAGATGGATCGCGAGGATGCTCGCACCGCCTCGCAGTCACGCGACGGTCGGAAGGCGGATGACGACGGTCGTCCCGCGGCCCGGCTCGCTGGCAACGTCGATTGTTCCGCCGTGCTGCGTGGCGATCCACCGGGCGATGCCCAGGCCGAGGCCGGTGCCACCAGGATCACGCGCGCGTGCCGGGTCGGCTCGATAGAATCGCTCGAACACGTGCGACATTGCCTCGGCGGCGATGCCGATGCCGCTGTCGCTCACCCTGACCTCCGCGTGGCCGCGACGCCGGTGCAGCGTGATCGTGACGCGTCCGCACGGAGGCGTGTACCGGATTGCGTTGTCGATCGGAATGAGCAGGAGCTGTTTCAGGCGGTCGGGATCGCCGTCCAGCAGGATCGGCTCGATGGAGGCGACTTCCAGGCGATGTCCGTGGGCGAGGTGGCGCGCGTCGCCGATGACGTCCATCAGGACGCGGTCGAGTTCCACGCGCTCGCGCCGGATCTGGATCCCCGCGTCGGCGCGGGCGAGGACGAGCAGATCGGCTACCAATCGTGAGAGGCGCTCCGCCTCGCCGTGCGCTTCCTCGACCGCCCGACCGCGCTCGTCCGGCGCCAGGCTCGGCGCATTCCGCAGCAGCTCAAGGTTGGCACGGATGACTGTCAGCGGCGCCCGCAGCTCGTGCGAGGCGTCGGACACGAAGCGCTGCTGGGCAGCATATGCGCCGGCGAGGCTCGCGAGCATCTCGTTGAAGGTCCTCGCGAGGCGACCAAGCTCATCGCGTGTGGTGCTCGTCGGGACCCGGCGCGAGAACTCGCGCGACCGCGCGATCGCTCCGGCCGACTCGGTGAGAACGGCCACGGGTCGGAGGGCGTGGCTCGAGAGGAGCCAGCCCACCGCGAACGCGATGAAGGCGCCCATCACCGCCATGAGCACCATGAGGCGACCGAACCCGCGCACCGAGGAATCGAGATGCCCCAGCGGCTGAGCGGCCGCGAGCACCCCCGTGCCGTTCGCCAATCGTCGAACGTACACACGCCAACGATCGCCCGCGGAGTCGACCACGAGGCCGAAGGCGCCATCGCCGTGAATCGGCTCGTCGAGGGGCGACAGCAGGCCGACGACTGATCCCGGGCGCTCGGGTGCAGTGTCCGATAGCACCGCGAGCGGGTCGAAATCGGGCAGCGAGTCGGCGGGCGCCGACTGCCGCGTGACGCGACCAGTCGCGTCGAAGAGCCGGATGGCCGTCCCCAGGTGCAGAGAGGCGGCGAGCACCGACCCCTGCTCGCCGGGCGCCGCCGCTTCGACCTCCTCGGCCACGTGCTCCGCGGCGCTCGCCAGCACGCGGTCCATCTCGTCGTAGTGCGTCCGGCTGTGCACGAGATAGCTGTAGACGCAGACCAGGGTAACGATCACGCCGGTGAGGCCGCCATACCACAGCGCAAGCCGGAGGCGGAGCGACACACGCGCTCCTACGCTTCGCGGAGCACGTACCCGGCGCCACGAAAGGTATGGATCAGGCGTGGCTCGCCGTTCGCCTCCAGCTTCTGCCGCAGCTGCTTCACGTAGACCTCGAGGACGTTGGAGCTCCCTTCCATGTCGTACCCCCAGACACGGTCCATGATGAAGTGCTTCGGCAGCACGCGGCGCGGGTGCAGCAGGAACTGCCGCAGCACCTCGTACTCCGTGGCCGTGAGATCGATATCGCGTGAGCCGCGGCTGGCGCGGCGCGTTCCCGTGTCCAGCGCCAGGTCGTCGAAGCGTAGCACATCGGGATGCTCGATTTCCCGGCGGCGCAGCAGCGCTCGTACGCGCGCGACGAGGACCGCAAAGGTGAACGGTTTCACCACGTAGTCGTCCGCGCCCCCGTCGAGCCCGCGCACCTGGTCGCCAGGCTCGTCGCGTGCCGTGAGCATGAGCACGGGCACCTGCTTGTCCGCACTCTTGAGGCGAGCGAGGACCTGATGGCCGTCGAGCCCCGGCATCATGACGTCGAGGATCACCAGATCGGGTGCGTGATCGCGCGCGAGCGCGAGACCCTGCATCCCGCCGGGCGCGGTGTCCACGGCGTATCCCTCGTACGCCAGCCCGCGCTTGAGCGTGCTCGTCACGCCCGCGTCGTCGTCGATCACCAGTATGCGTTGCATGATGGATCCTCCTGAGTCCGTGTTCGACGGAAACGTGTCCCTCAGCGTCGCGGCCGCAGCAACGCGCCTACGGCCGTCGCGATCGCGCCGAGGATGCCGGTCGCGAGAAGTACGTTGCCCAGCGAGTGATGCCATCCCGGCAGGCCCACGAGCAGCGCGCCGGCCACGACGAGCGCGGCCGACACGACGGCGCCGGTGAGCCGTTCGAGACTGCGGCTCGCGCGCTGGCCAGCGGCCTCCAGTCCGGGCGCGTGCACCCGACCGAGATCGCCCTCGCCTATCCGCCGGAGCGCGCGCCGCACGTCGGCGGGTGCCTCTCGCAACAGGCTCGAGATCGCGTACCAGCGTGCGGCCGTCGCGCAGCAGTCGTTCCGGCGCGTAGCGCCGGAGCTCGATGCGACGAACCTCCGCACCGAACAGCTCCACCACGTTCACGTCCGGGTCGAGCCGACGCATCACCGCTTCGGCGATGAGGAAGGCCCGCGCGAGGAGCAGCACCTGACCTGGATTCCTGATCCGGTGCTGACTACCCACGCGCAGCACGGACTCCAGCGCATCGGCGACCGAAATCTCCGCGAGGGGCCGCTCACGGATCCGCCGGAGCAGCGCGGCGAGGCTCGCCTCCAGCGATTGACGATCCACGTCGCCGCCCACGACGCCGAGCTCGAGGTAGGCTTCGGTCATCGCGCGCGCGTTCCCATCGACCACCGCCTCCAGCACGCGGGTGAGCCCGTCACGCAGCCGCGCATCGAGCTCGCCGATCATGCCGAAGTCGTGGAGGCAGAGTCGCCCGTCGGGCAGGACGAACAGGTTCCCGGGGTGCGGATCCGCGTTGAATAGCCCGGTCTCGAACACCTGATGCAACACCAGCGCGGCGACGCCGGCGGCGAGTCGCTGCCGCTCCTCCGGGTGCTCATCGGCGTAGGCGTCGATCCGGGCGCCCGGCGAATGCTCGAGGGTGAGCACGCGTTCGCCGGTCAGCTCCGGCACGGCGTCGGGAATCCAGACGCCGGGCTCGCCGGCGAGCGATTGCCGGAAACGGCGAATGGTCCGCGCCTCGAGCGAGAGATCCATCTCGCGGCGCAGGCTGTCGCTGAATTCGCGCACCATCCCCACGAGATCGAGCGACCGAAGACGCGGTGCCACCTGCTCGGCGAGCGCGGCGAGATGCGTGAGCGCAGCGATGTCGTCGGCGATGCGCTCCTCGAGTCCGGGTCGCCGCACCTTCACGACGACGGGCCGGCCGTCTGACAGTGTCGCCCCATGTACCTGGGCGATGCTGGCTGCGGCGAGCGGTGCCTCATCGAAGGAAGCAAAGAGCGCCTCGAGCGAATTCCCCAGGTCTCCCTCGATTACGGCGCGAACGTCCGCGAGCGCGATCGTCGGCAGCCTGTCGTGAAGGCCCTCGAGCTCCTCGATGTAGGCCGGCGGCAGGAGGTCGCGGCGCAGCGCCAGCACCTGGCCGAACTTGACGTAGACGACGCCGAGCTCCTCGAGCGCCGCGCGTACCTGGGTGGGTGCCGGCCAGTGCTGCCGGCCTCGCATCGCGCCCAGGAATCCCCGGCGGGCGAGCACGCGGAGCACCCGGCCGGCGCGGGGGAGAGCCGCACGATAGCCGCTGCGGGATCGAGACATACCGGGCCTCAGGTCCGTGTTCATGGGCCATAGAGTGCACCGCGATTTACAGCGAGTAAAGCGTTAGGAGGCCCCATGGTTCGTAGGGCCTTCCCCGACACGACCCGTCTGGCGGCGGCGCGCTCGATGGCACGCCCCGGACCATCCCGTGCGCCGGCCGTCGATCCAACGCTTCTCGTCGCGCTTCCGGTCATCCTCGCCGGCCTCCGTCTCCTACGGCGGAAATGGCTTCCCGAACCAGGAGGCGCGTAGTGAATACGCCTTCGAGCTCATCCCGGGATCGACCGAAACACCCGACACGACTTTGAGAACAATGCCGGGCTGTGGCGCTTCCGTGCCCGCGCGACACTCTCTCGCACGCAGGACGCACTCCGACCAGCCCTCCACGAGGATCCCGCCATGAGAGTCCACCACCGTCTGTATCTGTCCGCGCTGCTCGCGATCGGTGCCGTCTCGACGGTCGACGTCCAGCAGCGCGTCGCGTCCGAAGCTCCTTCACCCGAGGCGCAATCCACCGCCTCGGGCAGTGACTCCACCCCGACCGGACACCCTGGCGTCTGACGGCGTGAAGCACGCCGGTCTCCTTCGCAGGATCGAGATTCAGCACGTCCCGCCGCTGGATCAGCGCGGGTTGAACGTGTTCGAGACACCGAAGGAAGCCGTCGTCCCCTTCGACGGGTTCAAGCTGAGCTTCGGCGCCGCGTTCACCCAGCAGATGCGGGGTCTGAATCACAACGCGGCCGATTCCATTCCGACGAGCCCGACGAATCTCACCAATGCGAATCGCCTGATGGACATCGGGAATGCCTGAGGGCGAGCAGGCGGCCGATCGGCCTGGGGGCGCATCGGTTTCGCCCGGATAAGGGCAGGGAATGGGGCACCGAATCAGCGCTAGCGGCCGGGACCCGTTGGGACCCGTTGGGTTGACGTTCAGCCGCCAAATCCTTGGCGCCAATCGCGGCGGGCACGCCGTTCCCAGAGGGAGATTGGCGCCACCAACAATCCGCCCTTACTCCTCGTCCTCCTTCCCAAGCTGGACGTCGCCGGTTCGAGTCCGGTCGCCCGCTCTGAGTCAACTGGTCGAAGGTCGCAGAGTGTGAGCACCGCCGTGGTCTTCGGATCGCGGCGGTTTCGCATCGGGGCGCCCCGACTGGACCGTTGGCGCCACCTGGTTGACTACGGCATGTGCGGCGCGACGTCGCGCGTCGATCCGATCACCGTCCTTCGCCAGGGCGGGCGGCCCCGGCGGCGGGGCCATGACGCCGCAATCATTTCCTGCCGCTCGCCGGCGGCAGCCGGAACGTCGCCACCACGCCCGCATGATCCGACGGCCAGAGTCCGGAGACCGTCCGGTCGCTCTCTTCCGCGCCGGTGATGACGGCATGGACGCCGCCGACGATGCCGGCCGACTTCGCGTCTCCGAAGCCCTGTCGCAGGAAGATGATGTCGATCCGCTCCTTCAGATCGGCCTCGCCGAACAACGGCAGCGTCGACGTGTAGCCCGGATCGTCGCCATTTGCCTCGCTCCACGCGTCCACGAACCCGCCTTGATCGACGATCATTCCGTAGCTCGCCGTCTGCGACCGATCGGCCGCCGAGTTGAAGTCGCCCACCATGACCACCGGCAATGGCTCGGCGGCGACGAGACCGAGCAGCTCGCCCGCCTGCCCGACCTGGATCGGCGGCGCTCCCTGCGTCTCGAGGTGCGTGTTCACGAAACGGTAGCTGTTGCCGCCGACGGTGGCGACGACGGACGTCCAGGCGCGAAGCACGCTGACCATGACGCCCTCGACGGGAATCGTCAGCCGATGGTCGTAGACGCCGCCGCGAGGATCGCCTGTCGGAACGTCACGCCGGGAGAGGATCACGCTCCGGTCGGTGTAGCGAAGGTCCATGAACTGGAGCGGCGCGAGCGAGACTATCATCGGCACTTCGATGTCCGTTCCCTGCTGCACGGAGACGGCATCGTACTGGAGACCGAGGGCGTCAAGCGAGTCCAGAAGAGCGGAGAGAAAATCGAGAGCGACCAGCGTCGCCGGATTCGTTCCACCGATGATCCCGTCGCCCAGTGGATCGATGCGATATAGCGGAACCTCCTGTAGACCGACGAGGTGCGGCGACGTCGCCGCGATCTCGCGGGCGATGGCGCCGGCACGTTCGGGAAACCGGGATGCCTGAACGGCCTGCCAGAATTGCGTCACGCGCAGCGGCAGCGGGTCGGGACCTGGCACGGCCACCGCGAAGACGTCCCCGCCGAGGAAGAGATTGCGCGTCATGGCCGTGAACCCGCGCGCGCCGGCCGGAGGCAGCGACGCGCCGGAGCTGAGTGCGGCGTCCGGTGGGAGGACCGTGCTGGTGGGCTCGGACATCGTGCACCCGGCGAACAGCATGGCCATGCCGAGCAGGAGCAGACGTCGGTGCATGATATCTCCTTGGACGCGAGGAGCGGAGGGAGGGCGCACTGGCCCGGAAAATCCACGATGCATGGCGTAGAGATGGCCGGCAAGCCCGTCGATGGTGTGAGACAGGGTTGAGGGCCGCATGCCCGCATCCGCGCGCTCGATCGGGTGCGTCGGGATCATGGGCTACCAACGCCGAGCGCCCCTCGGCGGCTCAGGCCGCGGGGCGCTCGTGACGCATCGCGCGGCGCCCGGTGGTTGCCCGGACGCCGAGGCCAGCGTTGCCTGCTACGGGTTGCGGTTCATGCAGGTCTGTCCCGCCGGAACGTTGGGGTTGTTGCTTTCGGCCAACGGCACCGGGATGGTGACGTCGGTGCCGTAGCTGCCTGCCTTGTGCCACGCTCCAGTGGGGAACACCGTGTTCTCCGCTCTACCGTACTGCCGGATCAGGCGGCGCATGTCGCCCACCCGGTGGCCGCGGCCGAACAGCCAGAACGCCCGCTCGCGAAAGAGCTGATCCACGCGCCCGGGGGTATCGCCCTCGTCGGCCAGCGGATCGAGGCCGGGCACGGTGGCGCGCGCGGCGTTGAGGATGTCGAGCGCAGCCCCGGGGTCGGTGGCCAGCAGCGCCTCGGCCTCGATCAGCCTTGCCTCGACGCCACGCACTATCCCCACCGGGCTCTCGCGGGCCGTCCAGAGCATCTGGACGTGATACGGCTCGAACAGATCGTCCCGGCGGCGCTCGGTGACACCGATCGCCTGGCACTCGGCGGTGCCGCCGAGGCAGACGGGCACCCGGGGGTCGCCGGCGCTGGCGAAGTCCATGCCGTTGCCGCCCTCGTTGTCCGATACGCTGTACCGGCGGGCGAGGTTGTTGAGCACCCAGGTGGTGTTGCTGTTCGTGGTGAGCGAATGCAGCATCGTGTACTGGTAGCCGGTGGGTACGCCGGCCACGGCGGTCGCCGCCGCCGCGTACTGCCCGAGGTTGGTCAGGATCCGCCCCCGCGTCACCTGGAGCGCGTTCCGCACGCGCACGTCGTTGGCGGTCGTGCCGGTGATCAGGGCCAGCCCGTCCTGGGTGTGCCCCAGCGCGCGCTCGAACGCGGCCGTGGTCGTCATCTGCGAGCCGAACTGCTCGCGGCCTTCGACCACCGTGCTGAACACGAGTCCATCGCAGTAGTGCTCGGCCACGATGTTCACGACGTAGGCCTGCACGAAGTGCATTTCGGCGACCTGCCAGGGTGCAGCCGAGGGGTTGTACTGTGCCAGCAGGCCCACCGCCTGTTCGGCCGACAGCCGCGCCCGGTGGAGCACGCGGTTGGCTGTGGTCAGGAAGGTGTTGTTCTCGGTGATCACGCGCTGGTCGATCTCCTGGCGCGCGATGAAGGAGTCGCCGTTGATCCACTCGTCGGCGAACAGGCCGCCGAGCAGAAGGAGGCTCTCGCCGCCGCTCGTCGCCGAATTGAAGCGGGCGAGCGCACCGACGCGCACGGCGTTGGCGCCCGCTGCTGACTGGACGTCCGTCGGATTGATGATGTCCGGGTCGGTCAGCTCGAGCATCTCGGTCGGCCAGCACCCGGCCATCGGCAGCACGGCCAGCGCGATGGCGAGCGCGATCGAGGTTGCGCGCAGCCGTGCCTCCGCTGAGGCAATGGTATATGGGATCATGGAAGCGCGTCCTAGAAGTCGAAGGTGAGACGGAACGAGAAGTACGTCGGCGGGGCAAAGGCCTGGAACGACGAAGGCGAATCGCCGGTGGTGCCGAACGCCTCGGGGTCCACCCCCGTGTACTTCGTCCAGAGGATTCCGAGATTCCGGGCGGCCAGCGTGGCGACCACGTTCCGGCCGCGGAAGAGGCGTGCTGCCCAGTCATCCGCGGGCATGTACGAGAGCGACAGTTCGCGGAACCGGAGGAAGTCGCCATCCTCGAAGAACCCGCCGACCGACCGGCTCGGATGCTCGCGCACCATTACCGTCCGGGCCTGATCGTAGAGCGACGCTTCGGGGTTGGTGAGTCCCTCGCAATTCAGGCGGCTGGCGCAGCGAATCCGCTCGCTGTTGTTGTAGACCAGGTGGCCACCCTTGTAGTCGATCATCGCCGATACACGAACGCGGCGGCCCCAGAAGTCGACGCCGTTGGTGAGGGCGATCTCGTGCCTCGGCACCGAATAGCCGTGATATTCGGCCGTGTCGCTGACCTGGATCTCGCTCAGGGTGATGATTCCGTTGCCGTCGGCGTCATCGAAGCTGAGGAGGCGGCGCGACCACCAGCCGTTGAGGGGATACCCTTCACGCTGCTGGATCGTGGCACTGCCGAACTCCGGCACGCCGCCGAGGCTCACCAGCTCGTTGCTGTTCGTCGAGCCGGTTAGGGTGACGGTCCATCCGAAGGACGGGGACTGAATGAGCTGCGCATCGATCAGCGCCTCCCACCCCGAATTGCGCACTTCGCCGAGGTTCTCGAACCGCGCGGTGGCACCGGTACCGAGGGACGGCGGAAGAATGCGGCTGATCAGCGCATCGCGCGACGACTTGTTGTAGTAGGTAAGCTCGGCGGAGGCCCGGCTGTCCCAGGCGGTGAGATCGAATCCGATCTCGATCTCGGTCGAGCGCTCCGGCTTGAGGTTGGCGTTGCCGAGCGTGCTGAAGACGAGGCCGGGCTGTTCGCCGCTCTCGCCGAGGTTGGTCGTGGGGCCGAAGAACTGGACAGCGTCAGTGGTGCCCGGCTGCACGCCCGAGGCGCCGTACGCGCTGCGCAGCCGAAGCTGGTTCACGAACTGCAACTCGGGGAAGAACGGCTCCTCGGACAGCACCCACGATGCCGAGAGCTTCGGGTAGAACGCCGTCTTGAAGTCGGCCCCGAAGGCGCTGTTGCGGTCGGAGCGGACGGCACCGGTGAGGAAGAGCCGGTCACGCCACGCCACGCGCTGCTCGAGGAAGCCGCCAAGGGTGCGGCTCTCGCTGTTCGTTTCGTCGGCGACCGTCACCGCTCCGGCCGTCACCGTCACCGCGCCCGGTGGAAGCGTGCTGCCCCGCGCGCCATTGCGGGTGAACGCGTCGCGGGTGAACTGGATGCCGGCGGTGGTCTGGGACTCGACGTCGTCGGCGAGCCGACGGCTGGCAGTCGCGCCGGCGTCCACCGTGTACAGGAAGAAGTTGGTCCGGTTGTCCACCTTGAAGCCGAGCCGGTCCGTCGTGCTGGAGCAGTTCTCGAACCGGCAGAGCTGGGTGTCCTGGCGGTGGATGTAATCCACTCCGAAGTTGCCGCGCAGAGCGAGCCACTGGAGGGGACGCCAGTTGGAGGCCACCGAGGTGGTCAGCCGCTCGATCGACTGCAGCGTCTGCGCCTGGTAGATCCGCCGCGGGGTGAACTCGCGCCAGCCGTACAGCGTGTCGCCGGCCGAGTTCACGTTGTATTTGTGGCCCGGGCCTCCATAGGTGTTGGCGGCGATCCCGGGGGTGCCGGAGTCGTCACTGCGCGGCAGGCGAAGGTCCTGCGTGATGTATCCCGTGCTGACGCCGATGTCGAGGTTGTTGGGAAGCGCGATGTTGACGTTCGCGCGCGTCGAGATGCGGTTCAGGTGGTTCGGGTTGCGCTGCTCGGGGAGAAGCGACAGCCCCCGCGCGGCCATGTAGGCCTTCTCGAAGTCGGGTACCTTCGTGACGCCATCCTCGTCCTCCCACTCGCCGTGCAGGAAATAACGCACCGTCTCCGACCCGCCACTGAGCTGGATGCCGTGCTGCTGGCGGTATCCGACGCCGAACGGCGTGGACTCGGGGTCCTTGTGGAGGTTGTAGCTGGTGACGCTGTCCTGCGCGCAGGCTCCCGAGGCGACCTGGGTCAGGAAGCACTGGATCGCGTTGCTCGGCAGGCTCGTGTTGCGCCAGCCGCGGAATGCGGTCGGGTAGTCGTTGCGGTCGGTGATCGCGGTCTGCTCGGTGTAGTACGACCACCGTGGTCGGCCGGCGACGCCGCGCTTGGTGGTGATGACGATGACGCCGTTCGCGGCGTCGGTGCCGTACAGTGTCGCCGCCGACGGACCGCGGACGATCTCGATCGACTCGATCTCCTCGGGGTTCAGATCGCCGATGCGGCTCGGTGTGGTGCCGCCGACGCCGACCGACATCGAGCCCGTCGCTCCCTGCACGCGGATCCCGTCGATCACGTAGATCGGGTTGTTGCTCAGCGAGAGGGAGCTCGTGCCGCGAATCCGTACCCGCGTCCCGGCGCCGGTCTGCGTCCCGGGCACGACCATCACGCCGGCGGCGCGCGAGGTGAGGAGGTCCGCCATGTTGGAGACCGCGCGCGTGGCCACGACGTTCGGCGCATCCACGGCTGCGATCGCGTTGCCGATCTCGATGCGCCGCTGATCACCGGTGGCCGTGGAAACGATCGGAGTCAGCGCTATGTTCACCGCGGCCATGCGCAGATCGGCGGTGACCGTCTGTCCGGCGAGGGCGTTGACGGTCTGCTTGTGCTCGCCGTAGCCGACGCGCAGGGCGCGAAGCTCGACCGAGCCGGCACGCACGCCACGGATCGTGTACTCCCCGTCGGTGTTGGTCTGTGCGCCGAGCGTAGTGCCGATGACGGCGATCTGGGCGGCGACGACCGGTTGACCGGTCGACGCGTCGGTGACGCGGCCGGCGATGGTGCCGACCTGCGGTGCCTGGGCGACCGCGCTGTCGGCTGCGAGCGTTCCGAAGAATGCAACGAGCGCGAGCGCGTGCAGGACGCTGCGGAAACTCATGAACACCTCTCTGTAGGGGCTGGGGCGGATCGGTAGGCTTTTCCGTGTCTCACCGCGATCTGCAGGGCGGCCCCGGCGCAGCAAAGCGCGGGGCGCGGTGTGAGGCGGCGCTGCGACGAACTGGAAATGGAGCGGGCGTCCCTCCGGGTGTGGGGTACAGCTACGCGCGCAGCGATCGGCTGTTCCCCGCCATCGGGGAGCCTGCCGCGACGCGCGAGGTGAACGCACGGTGCTGCCCTGGATTGTTGGGACGGGGCGATCGGTCCGACGGCGCCGCCGGGAAGGTCGCGACGCAGTGGCGCCAATGGTACTGTCGGTGCGCGGGATACGCCAGAGGCAGAAGACCCGCGTCGAGCACCGCCGGTACGGTCCGGGATCGAGCCCGTTCAACCGGGGGGGGAGATTCCCCCGAGTCACCCGCCCGCTCGCCTCAGCGCCGCGCGGCGCCCCACTGGCGCGCGCCCGCGCGGCGATAACGCCGGACGTCTGCCGCCGTCCACCTACCGCGGAAAGGCGACCAGGCTCTCGTGCCCCTCGCGGTCAACCGCGGCGACCCCGAAGAAATAGTTGTCAATGATCACGTTTCCCAGCGTGTACTCGGTGACGTTGCCGACGAACCGGGAGTGGGTCCAGTTCACCTCGCTCGGCCTGCGCCAGTAGATGCGGTAGCCGGCGAGGTCGGGGGCGCTCACCGCCTTCCATCGCAGCGTCGGTGACGGCCGGACCGCGCCGCTGATGGTCACCGAGTCCGGCGCCGGCGGAGCCCAGGCCAGCGAGATCAGCGTCGCCGCATCGAGCGCGGTGATCGAGGCGGCGTAGTCGAAGTCCACCCCTTCGATCACGTCCCCGTAGCTGATGTCGCTCTCCACACGAAGGTTCTGGTGCTGTCGCGTGTAATCTTCGTGGGTTTCCATCAGACGGACGGCCGGGAATCCCTCGAGAAAGAACGGCGTGTGGTGTCCGCCGCGTCCGTAGCGATCGAGACGGTAGATGATCTCGACATGGAGGTTGGGCATGTAAACGTCGGCCACGCGAGCGATGTACCGGGCGAGCTGTCGGGAGGGGGTGTCCAGCTCGCCGCCGTTGCGAAGAAGGCGGTTGAGCTCGGCTTGGCTCGTGGTGGGGTGCAGTCCGGGCGCGAAGACGCGCGCCGAAGTGTTCTCGATCACGCCGGTGATCCCGCGGATGTTGCCGATCATGTCGTTGTTGATGACCGCCTCGAGCCGCCATCCCTGCGTGCGGGCGTGGCGGGCGACGATCCCGCCCCCGAACAGACCCTGCTCCTCGCCGGCGAGCGCCGCGTATACGATCGACGCGTCCGGCTGGTAGCGGGTGAGCACCCTCGCCGCCTCGAGGGTCGCGGCGACCCCGGTGGCATTGTCGTTCGCGCCGGGTGACTCGCTGGTCGCGTCCATCACATCGCTGACGCGGGAGTCGATGTCGCCGCTCAGCAGCACGTACCGGTTCGGATCCACGCGGCCCCGCTGGATAGCGACCACGTTCACGATGTTCACGTCCTGGCGGATCCGGCTCTGCGGATTGCCGCGGATGACGTCGGAGACGTAGACCACCTCCAGACAGCCGCCGCACTGCCGCGAGATCCGCTGGAACTCGTCGAATATCCAGCGCCGAGCGGCGCCGATCCCGCGCGTCGCCGAGATGGTATCGGACATCGTGTGGCGCGTTCCGAACCCGACGAGCGTCCGGATGTCGCGCTCGATCCGCTCGGCCGATGTGGCGGCGACGATCTCGTGGATTCGCGGATCCTCGAACGACGGGACCACGGTCGGGGACTGGGCCGCCGTCGCCATGGGCAGGAGCAGCGACAGGAGGACCAGATGAACGGCTGCTGCGCGCGCGCGGCGGGGCGAGGTGTTGGTCGACACGTAGGTCTCCGGCGAAAGAGGTGGTTCATCGGAGGCTGCCTCGGCAGCGCGGGGGTGCGACGTCATCCTCGAGCAGCCACTCCTCCGAAGCGGCGCCACAGCGCATATGCGGGAATCCCGGAGAGGATGATGCCGAACCCGACGAGAGTCGAGACAGGCTGCCGCACCAGCGCGCCGACGAGCACCGCGACGGACGCCGCCAGGTAGATGAGCGGGACGAACGGATAGCCCACGACGCGGTAGGGACGAACCTCGCCCGGCCGGCGCCGGCGGAGCACGAACACCGCGGAGACCGCGAGTACGTAGAAGGGCCAGATTCCCAGCACGAATGCCTCGGCGAGCTGCTCGAACGTACGCACCGACACGTAGCCGATGCCGAGCAGCGCGGCGAGGATGATCGCCACGTGAGGGGTGCGCCAGCGGGGGTGAACTGTGGCCACCTGGCGCAGGAACAGTCCATCGGCGGCGAGAGCGTAGAAGATGCGCGGTCCGCCCATCATCGCTCCGTTGATGGCGCCGAATGTGGAGACGAGAACCAGCCCGGCGATCACCGCCGCGCCGCCTGCTCCGGC
>DATKCV010000041.1:0-78203 GCA_035513015.1 Gemmatimonadaceae bacterium | reverse complement strand
GCAGTGAAAAGATGACGCCGGCGCCTCGATCGATGCCACATCCTGTCGTTCCGTCACAGGACTGAGTAATGCAGCGATCCGGCCCTCACTCATATCGTGACCTGATCGTATGGGGTCGCTCAATGACGTTCGTGACCGAGGTCTACCGCCTCACCCGGCGCTTCCCCCGGGATGAAATCTTCGGTCTCATGGCACAGTTGCGTCGAGCCTCAGTATCCATCCCATCGAACATCGCGGAGGGTCACGCCCGGCCAAGGCGCGACTATCTTCGTTTCCTGCGAATCGCCCGCGGCTCAGTCCAGGAGACCGAGACACAACTGCTGATCGCGATCGAGCTCGGCTTCGTGACCCCGGCCGACTGCGACGCGGCACTCAAGCTGGCCGATGAGGTGAACAGGATGCTCGCCGGTCTTGGCCGAGCGACAAGAGCCTCACGCAAGGGGACCCCGTAGGTCCCTCGTCCCTCGTCCCTCGTCCCTCGTCCCTCGTCCCTCGTCCCTCAAGCCGCCCCGGCCTCCTCCGATCCCCCCGACTCGACCTCCCACTCGTTCCCGCAGGAAACGCACTTCCGGTACTCCCCGCGCGTCTTGTTCCGCTTCGCCTCCGCGCCAACGTACCCGCACTCCGGACACGTCTCCGGCACCGGCTTGTCCCACAGCACGAAGTCGCATTTGGGGTAGTTCGAACAGCCGTAGAACTTCTTCCCGCGCTTCTTCGACCGGCGCTCGGCGATGTCGCCGCCGTCCTTCGGGCACTTGACGCCGGTGGGCATCGGCCGCGTGCCGCGGCACTTCGGGAACGTGCTGCAGCCAAGGAACTGCCCGGAGCGCGAGTGGCGAATGACCATCATTTCGCCGCACTCGTGGCACTTCTCGTCGGTCGGGATCGCCGGCTTGCGGTCGACGCCGAGCTTGCGCGTGAACCTGCACTCCTTGGGGTGCCGCTCGCAGGCGACGTAGGGGCCGAAAAAGCCCGCCTTGGCGACCAGCCTGCTCCCGCACTCCGGGCAGCGCTCCTTGTCCAGCTCGGAGAGGTCGAACGCCTCGCCGACCAGCATCTCCAGGTCCACGCGCTCGAGCGACGCCTCGAACGGCGTGTAGAAATCGCCGAGCACCTGCTGCCAGTGGAGCTCCCCCTCCTCGACCTTGTCGAGCTCCGTCTCCATCGTCGAGGTGAAGCCGACGTTGAAGATGTCGGGGAACTGCTTGACCATCACCCGCTCGACGGTCTCGCCGAGCTTGGTCGGTGTGAAGCGGCGCTGCTCGAGCTGGGTGTAGTGCCGGTCGACGAGCACGGAGATGATCTGCGCGTAGGTGGACGGGCGGCCGATGCCGAGCCGCTCCAGCTCCTTGACCAGGCTCGCCTCGGAGAAGCGCGGCGGCGGCTCGGTGAAATGCTGGGCCGGCTCGATCGAGCGGACGGGGATAGCCTCGCCCTTCTCGGCCACCGGGAGCGCCTGCTCGTCCTCCAACGCCTTGCCCTCGCCCTCCTCGCGGGTGTCGCGGTAAAGCGCGAGGAAGCCCTGGAACTTGACCACGCTTCCGGTGGCCCGGAACAGGTAGCGCCGTGCGCCGTCGGCGGTGGCGACGTCGAAGTCGATCGTCGTCGTGTCGAAGACCGCCGGCGCCATCTGCGACGCCATGAACCGCTGCCAGATCAGCTGATAGAGCTTGAACTGATCGGCGTTGAGGTGGCGCTTTATGTGCTCGGGCCGGCGCGCCGGATCGGTGGGCCGGATCGCCTCGTGGGCGTCCTGAGTCTTCTGCCCTTTCTTCCCATCCACATAGAGCTGCGGCCGCTCGGCGAGATATTCGGCGCCGAACAGCCCGCGCAGGTAGTCGCGCGCCTGCTCGGCGGCGCTCTCGGCGATGCGGGTCGAGTCGGTGCGCATGTAGGTGATGAGACCCACCGCTCCCTCGTCACCGATGTCCACGCCCTCGTACAGCGACTGCGCGACACGCATCGTGCGCTTGGAGCCGAAGCCGAGGCGCTTCGCCGCCTCCTGCTGGATGGTACTAGTGGTGAACGGCGCGCTGGGATTCTTGCGGCGCTCGCGGCGCTTGACCTCGGTGACCGGAAACGCCCCCAGCACGTCCGCGGGACTCCGGGCGGACTTCTTCGTGGGCGTCCGCCGGGCGATCTCGCGCACGTCATTGAGGATCCGCGTCGCCACGGCCTCGTTCGGGATCTCGGGCTTCCTGCCGTCCACGGCGTGCAGCTTCGCCGTGAAGCGCTGGCGGCCCTTCTCCATCTCGGCGGCGATCGACCAGTACTCGACCGGATTGAATGCGCGGATCTCGCGCTCGCGTTCGACGATCAGCCGCAGGGCGACCGTCTGAACGCGGCCGGCGGACAAACCCTTCTTGACGGTCTTCCAGAGCAGCGGGCTGGCCTTGTAGCCGACCAGCCGGTCGAGGACGCGCCGGGCCTGTTGGGCCTCGACCTTCTTCTCGTCGATCGTGCCCGCGTCGGCGATCGCCCTCCGGATCGCGTCCCTGGTGATCTCGTGGAACAGCACACGCCGGATCGGAGCGCCGCCGCGGCGGCCGATCTGCTCGGCGACGTGCCAGGCGATCGCTTCCCCCTCGCGGTCCGGGTCGGTGGCGAGGAAGATCTCGCGCGAATCCTTCGCCGCGCTCTTGAGGTCGGCGAGCGTCTTCTCCTTGCCGGGAATCGTGACGTACTCGGGCTGGAAGCCGTTGTCGACGTCGATTCCCAGCTTCTTCGTGGGCAGGTCGCGGAGGTGACCGACCGTGGCGCGAACGCGGTAGCCGCGGCCGAGGTACTTGCCGATGGTGCGAGCCTTGGCGGGGGATTCGACGATGACCAGCGAGGTGGTCCCCGTCGGCGCGCCGCCATCACCGACGTTCTCCGGGGGCGCGGCCGAGCGACGTGCACCGCGGGCGACGGCGGCGACACCCCGCTTGGCGGACGCACCTGAGCGCGCCGAGCGCTTCGTCGACCTCCGCTTCACCGGTTCGGGCGCGACGACGTCGCCCGCTCGCAGGCTTCGGCGAGCGGGCTTCTTGTCGATCGTGGATCCGCGCGATGTGCGCGGGCGGGAGCTCTTCTTCTTCTTTTTCGCTGCCATTCTCGCGTGTGTGACCACCCCTGCTCCCGGGCCCTGCTCCCCATCCCCTATCCCCTATCCCCTGCCCTCAATGCACCGTCGTATGCTCGCCGGCACCGCCGCCATCCTCGAAACCGGCGCCGTCCATCATCGCGCGCAGATCGTCGAGAGCGATCCGTCCGTCGATGTGCAGCAGCGCACGCTCGATGACGTACTCCAACTCGGCCGCGTTGAGAATCCCCGCGCCGCGGAGGGTCACCAGGTGTCCCCACGCCTCCGGAGCGAACCGGCCTTGCTCGTGGGGACCAAGTACCCGAACACTGGCCGGCAGGTTCATCCCGCCGTGGGACCCGCCCGCGGAAGTATCGGGGAAGAGGAGCGACATGATCTCACCGATCTGCCGCCGATCGCATCCCTGGGAGGAGAGATACGCCTCGACCTCGTGCGGCGCGGCTCCCGAGGGAAACGCCTCCCGAATCTGCGCCAGCAATGAGGTCATCCGTTCATCCATTTCCAAACCTACCCGCGCCCGACGGACGCGGCAACCCGCACGACCTCATCGACAACTCGTTGTACGTCAAGACGTTCCGTTTCGATGATGAAGTCCGCGGTGGCGTAAAGAGGTTCCCGCTGCTCGAGCAGACGCCGCAGCTCGCCGAGAGGATCCGGACGCACGAGCAACGGCCGCGTCGCCTGTTGGGGCCCCAGACGACGGAGGGCGGTCTCGGGGCGGACCTTGAGATAAATGATACGCGCCGGCGGACGCAAAAGTGCCACGACGTCCACATTGGCGATCCAGCCGCCGCCGGGTGACAGGATCATGTTGCCGATCTCCCGGAGCTCCTCGGTCAGCTCGCGCTCGCGCTGTCGAAAGTAGTGTTCGCCGCGCTCGGCGAACAACGCCGAGATCGTCGCACTCTCTCGCCGCTCGATCTCCTTGTCGAGATCGAGGAAGCTCCGGCCGAGCCGTTCGGCAACCGCCTGGCCGACCGTCGACTTTCCCGCTCCGGGGAGGCCGACGAGCACCAGGTGCGGGACCCGAGGGTCAGCCGCCGATCCGATCTGCGATGTGCGAAACGTACCCGTCATGATTCCGCCTGAGCTCGGCCAGCGAGTCGCCCCCGAACTTCTCGAGCACTGCCTGCGCGACCACGAAGGCCGTCATCGCCTCGGCGATCACCCCCATCGCCGGCACCGCGGTCACGTCGCTGCGCTCGGCTACGGCGGCGGCGGGTTCGGCGGTGGTGGTATCTATGGTACCCAGCGGGCGCATGAGCGTGGCAATCGGCTTCATGGCCAGGCGCAGCACCAGCGGCTCGCCGGTGGTGATCCCGCCCTCGAGTCCCCCGGCCCGGTTGGTGGTGCGCCGGACGTTTCCGGACTCGCGGCGGCCACGCGCCAGCTCGATCTCGTCGTGTACCTCCGAGCCGGGACGGCGGGCGCTCTCGAAGCCAAGCCCTATCTCCACGCCCTTGACCGCGTGGATCGACATGAGGGCGCCGGCAAGGCGGCCGTCGAGCTTCCGGTCCCACGAGACATGGGAGCCGAGCCCGACGGGGACGCCGGTGACCACCACCTCGCAGATGCCACCGAGCGTGTTTCCCTCGCGCTTCGCGGTGTCGATGCGGGTGATCATCTCCCGTTCGGCGTCCGGATCGAGCGTCCGCAGCTGCGACGAGTCGGCGGCGGCGTTGAGATCGTCGGGAAGCTTCGCCCGTGGACGCGCATCGACGCCGCCCAGATGGATCAGGTGACTGCCGATTCGGATACCGAGCTCGCCGAGCAGCTTCCTGCAGACCGCCGCGGCGGCCACGCGGGCGGTCGTCTCCCGGGCCGAAGCCCGTTCGAGTATGTCGCGGCCGTCGGCGCGGTCGTACTTGAGCATCCCCGAGAGATCCGCGTGTCCCGGCCGCGGACGGGTCACGGCGCGCTTGCGCGGCTCCGGATCGCCCTCGCGGCGCCCCGGATCCATGATCTCGCTCCAGTTCTTCCAGTCGCGGTTGCGGATCAGCATGGCGATCGGAGAGCCGAGCGTCTCACCGGCCCGCACGCCGGAGAGCAGTTCGATCGAGTCCTGCTCGATCTGCATGCGGCGCCCCCGTCCGTAGCCCTGCTGCCGCCGCCTCAGCTCGGCGTCCACGTCGGCGGCCGCCAAGCGAAGGCCCGCGGGAATTCCCTCGAGAATGCTGACGAGGGCGGGTCCGTGCGACTCGCCGGCGGTGGTGAAGCGGAGCATCAGGGGACGGGGGGACGAGGGACGAGGGACGAGGGACGAGGGACGAGGGACGAGGGACGAGGACGAGGACGAGGACGAGGACGAGGACGAGACACCGCAGGTGCCACGTCGGGAATACATACACCATATCACCGGCCTTCGGGGCCGGCCGGCGAACAGGGCTCTGAATGGCACGGCAGCACCGGACGCATGCCCCATCCACAGACAGGCAGCCGGGAGGAGAGGCCGCGGCGCTCGCGAGTTCTGTCAGCGCGCCGTCCGCGTCCTCAGCGGCCTCCGCGCCCTCCGCGGCTCTCACTCGAGAAAGCCGGACAGGACGTGATCTGCCCCCGCCCCCATCAGTATCCCCGGGAAAAAGGGCTCGGGGCGAGCAACCGCGGCCGCGCAGTCACTCGCCCCTCGTCCCACTCCCCTCGCCCCGCGTTCTACGGGCAGAACGCGGAATCGTTGTCTATGTCGCAGCGCCGCACATTGATGACGATCATACCGGTCGGCGTCAAGGCGAAGAGCTTGAGGGCGAGCTGGGGATCGACCGTGAGCTCGGCGGCCGTCGGAACGACGGCGCGGATCGCCCCGGTGATGTTGTGACGCAGCGGAAGCGTGCCGCGCCTGCGGAAGAAGTACGTGTCCAGGATCGCTATCGTCGTGTCGCCCTCGGCGACCAGGGCCGTACGGCTCACCGGGTCCGGGGGAGATGGGTTGCCGTCGTTCTGCGGGTGGAAGGCGATGCCCGCGCCGCCACCCATCTGCACGGTTCCCTGGAGGCGCAGCGCGGTGTCACCGAAGAATGCCCCCATGCCATGGACGCCGAGCATGCTGCTGTTCGTGTTCAGCGCCACTCCGAAGATTCGATCGGAGGCGTTGTTCGTGAGGTCGGCCACCTCGATGCCGCTCGAGTACGTGGCCTGGAACGGATCGGTCCCGAGCGTGTCCTTGACCAGGATCACGCGTCCCGGCCGCTGAGTCGCGCCCTCGCCGAAAGCAAGCCAGCGCAGGTCGCCGCCCGAGGCGACAAACGTCGTGTCGGTGAGGCTGAGCGACTCGACATCGAGATCGATCGCCACCTCGACGTCCGCGCCCTGCGAACGAAGCCGCGACACGATCGGCCCGACGGTGATGTCGGTCTCGCAGATCATCGCCGCCGTGGAGCGGCCGAACGGGTGATCGCAGATCGTGATCGTGTCGGGGAAGCTGGTCGACAGGGCCTTGACGACCGAGACCCAGTCGGCGTTCAGGACGACGTAGTGCCCGTTGCGGTGCGCACCGTACTGCCAGATCTGCCGGATGGCGACCGTATCGACGCGGGTCGTCGTGCCCCAGGCGATCGGCTCAGGATCGAGCCGGCGCACGGTTCCCGGCCGGGCGGACGACGTCGGGCGCGTCGAGTAGTAGATGTTTCCGTTCTCCGATTGAGCGATGAACTGGGGCCGATCGGAGTACTGGATCGGTGCCGACAGGGTGTAGCGGAGGAAGCCGGTCGACTGGTCCTGCGAGTAGGCGACGTCCCAGGTGATCATGTTCGGCGTGTTGATTCGGCGAACCTCGGCGCGCGTGGAAAGGCTCACGACGCTGATGTTGGTGCCCCCCGAGTTGGCGACGAGGAGCTGGCCGCCGCTGGTGTCGATCGCCATTCCCCACGGTCCCGCACCAACGAGCACCAGACTGCCGTCGAACCCGCGGAGCGTGTTGCGCCAGATGTCCAGCTGGTTGAACGTCAGGTTGGACACGAAGACGTCGTGCGTCGCCGGATCCACGGCGATGTCGGCCCCGCTTCCACCGGCCGGGAGCACGTGCGTGTAGCCGAACACGAGCAGTACCGTGTCGCGACGGGCCAGCGCCGGATTCCCTTCCGGCGTGGTCAGGTTCGTCGAGGCCACGGTGTAGCCGCGATTCCCGAGGGAATCATCGGCGAACGACATCAGGATGACGGGTTCGCCGCGATACCTGATCAGGTTCTGGACGTAGGCTGCCTCGTCGTCGAACCGGAACCGGACGGTGGTGTCGCTCGGCCACGGTGAGGGCAGCGCCCGCTCGGCGGTCACGATCAGATCGCCGGTCCTGCGCGAGCGCATCTCGTAGCCAATGCGGGTGATCCGGCTCCGGTCCGTGGCGCGGACGGCGATGCTGTCGCCGAGCTCGCTGCGCGGCGGCACCGTCTGGTAGACGAACGGCGGGACGGTATCCGTTCCCACGGCCACGACCGTGACGAACCGGCTCGGGCCGATGCCGACCTGGTTGTCCATGTCGCGCGCGCTGGGAGTGATCGTGATGGTGCTCCCGATCACGGCCTCTTCGGGCACGGTGAAGCGGAACAGGTAGCGGAGCGTGTCCTGCTTGGTGGTGAGCGTCGTATCCCTCGAGAGGTCCGGGAATCCGGAGCCGGTGAGAGTGAAGCCGAGCACGCGCACGCCCTGTGGGTCGGTCGCGAACAGCTCGATCGTCAGCTCTTCGCCGCGGGCCCGCTCCTCATTGTTGGTCGGGCGTATCACGTCCACCTTCGGGCCGGACACGCGGTACACGGGACGCGAAGCGACGGCGCTGTTGCCGGCCCGGTCGGTGACCACGGCAATGAAGTGGATGGTCGAGTACTGGGTCGGCGCGTTGGTCACCGGCACGAGCAGCCGGCGGACGACGGTGTCGGTGAGCGTGACGCCGGCGGGTACGCTGAAGGTCGCCGTCTGGTAGATCGCGATGGTGTCCACCGGCCCGAGCGCCGGGTCGCCGACGAGGGCGACGCCCCGCACGGACAGTCCGTTCAGGCCGAGGTTGTCGTGGAGCACGTGCTCGACGATCACCGAGTCGCCGATCAGGATCGTGTCACGGGGCTGGAACTGGAGGTTCATCACCGTGATCGCGACCGTCGGCTTGATCGTGTCCTGGACGAAGATGCCGACCAGGCTCGAGTAGCCGCGAAGTCCGGAGATGTCGTCGGCGAAGCCGCGGATGAAGTAGCGGCCCGGCGGCATCGTCGGCGGGACCTGCACGGGGAGCTTGCGCGTGGCCACGGTCGCCTGCGGCACGACGGCGATCGAGTCGCCGCCGACGGGGACCGAGCTCGCGGTCAGGATGCTGTCCGCGTAGAAGCGGTATCCGATCGTCGCCAGGCCCGTCGAATCGGAGGCGAAGACCTGGACTGAATCCACCAGGGTGCCGGGGCGCAGCACCTTGTTCACCGTCGGCTGCTGGACGACGACCCTGGGGCTCGTGGTGTCGTAGACCGTCAGCACCCTCTGGGCGACGGCCATGTTGCGCTGGCCGTCGACGGCGTAGGCGACGATCCGGATCTGCTGGCCCGAGCGTAGGCCGGCGGCCGGGATCGGCACCTGGCGGACGTGGTTGGTCGTAGTGCTCGTGAAGCGGGTCGAATCGGTGCGAATGACCACGCCATCGACGGAGACCGTGTCGAAGACGGCGAGCAGCGACAGCGTGTGCGTGGAACGGATCTCGGCGACGATCGAGCTCTCGACGTTCACCTCATCGTTCTGGGCGTTGGCAACGTTGATCACCACCGTGGGCAGGACCATGTTGCCTCCCCCTCCCGATCCCGCGGGGCCCCCCCGGCTGTCGCAGCTCGAAAGCGCGCCCGCCATGAGGATCACCAGCGCGCCGAGCCCGGCGCGCCCGAAGGTCTGTCGCATCTGTCGCTCCATGTGCCAGTTAGCGGCGGGTCGAACCCGACCCGACGACGTCCCCTTCCTCGACGATGTGCGGCGTGACGAGGACGAGGAGGTCCCGCTTTTCTTCCTGCGTGATGGTGCGTCCGAACAGCCTTCCGATCAGCGGCAGGTCGACGAGGATCGGAATACCCGACTTGGAGACCGACACCTGCGTGACGGTGAGCCCGCCGATGACCGCCGTCTCGCCGTCGCCGACGAGCACGCGCGAGCTGGCCTGCTGCTTCTCGATGGCGAACCCGAGGTCGGCGGCCGCGGCCACGAGGCCCGACCGTTCGGCGTCAATCGTCATCAGGACCTGGCGGTTGTTGGTGACCTGCGGCGTGACGGTGAGAATGATCCCGCTCTCGCGGAACTGGACCGTGGCCACCGGGAATGCCGCGCTTCCGGTGCTGCCGGACCCGCCGGACGCCATGTCGATCACGCGGACCGGCGTCTCCTGGCCGACGAGGATGCGGGCCTGGTGGTTGTCGAGCGTCCGAATGAGCGGCGACGCCTGAACGTCGGCGAGCCGCACTTCCTGGAGCGCATCGATGAACGCGGTGAGGTCGAACCGGCCGATCGCCGTCGAGAAGATCAGCGACAGCGCCGAGCTGGGGACGCGCTGGTTGGCGTTGGCGATGGCCGACAGGGCGTTGCCGCCCAGATCGATGATGTTGACGTTCTCGTCGAACGGCGTGCCGCCGCCGACCGCGTCGGGGATGCCGTCGCCATCGGTGTCGATCGGCGTGAAGGTGCTCGGGTCGGTGCGCTGGACCAGCCGGTTGAAGAACTGGGTCTGCGTACCGAGGTCGTAGCTGATCCCGATGTCCTCGATGTCCGTGCGGTTGACGAAGATGATCTTGGCGCTGATCGCGATCTGCGGCGTGCGGACGTCGAGTCCCTGGAGGTACCCGACGACCTCCTCGAGCCGCGACGGGACGTCGGTGATCAGCAGCGAGTTCGTCGCGCTGTCGGCGACGACCGATCCGCGCTGGACACAGCCGCCACCGGGGCCGCCGCGCGCCGCGCCGCCAGCGCCCGGCTGGCCGGGCTCCGCACCCAGGCCACAGTCGCGGGAGAGCAGCGACGAGACGGTCGGCACGAGCGACCCGGCCCGGGCGTAGTTGACCTTCACGTGTCGCGTCGCCAGCGGCTCCACGGCCTGCTTGGCGAGAATGTTACGGTAGCTGTCGACGGTGATGATCCCCGTGCGGGCATCCTCGTACGCGGCAAGGTTCTGCGACGTGAGGAGCGACTGGAGCGCGATGTCCCACGGCTGATCGTGGATCTCGGCGGTGATCGTTCCCGAGACATCCTTGCCGATCACGATCGTGCGGCCGGAGTACGCCGACAGCGAGGTGATGACCTCGCGGATGTCGGCTTCGCCGTAGGTCACGGTGATCCGGGGCTGGCCCCCCTGCTGGCCGAATCCGGCGGGACGCGGCTGCGCAACCGGACGCGCCGGCGCCCGGGAGCGCGTGCTGCTCGCCGTGTACGCCGGTGTGGTCGTAGGCGGTGTGGCGACGATGTCGGCCGCCGGCGCCCGGGTGGTTCCGGCGGCAACATCGGCCCGGCGGGCCGTCCCGGTGTTCCAGGCGGCGAACGTCGCGCCCTCGCCGGCGAGCGTGATACGGACCTCCGAGCGGCCGACGACTACCGAGTAGTCACGGACCTCGTCGAGATCGAGGACCACGCGCACCACGCCCGGCTGGAACTGGGCGGTGCGGACGTTGATGATTCCGCCGCGTGCACGCTTGTCGTAGGGGCTGGGGCGGAGCTGGAGCCGCGCGCCGTGCATGTCGATCACGACGCGGTGCGGCCCGGTGAGGGCGAAATCCCGCACCTCGATGGCGCCCTCGATCGCCACTACTACCTCGGCCCGCCCGTTGGCGGGTACGACGCTCAGCGCCGTCACCGCGGCGGGGTCCTCCGTTCCTTGCATGGCACGGAGCTCACCCGCGTCGACGCCCAGCGCGACCGCGGCCATCGCGGCCAGCGTCCAGAGTCGGTTCATCGGTCGGTCCTCGTCTCGTCAGTGGTGTCGCCCAGGATCAGCACCTGCTGCCTGCTGAACCCGAACTCTTCGATCGCGAATGTGATCTGCTTCGGTTGGATCTGTGTCACCCGCATCCGGCCGAGAATGCTGCCGACCTTGACGCGGTACTGGTCCTTCGTGCTCATGTCCCTGAGGATCGCCACGGAGCCGCGCCCGGTGGCGTCGTACACGACGCCGACGAGTCGCAGGTCGCTGAGCGTCGGGCGCAGATCGCCCGTCCCCATCAGCGAGACGAACGGATCGCGCCGCCTCCCCGACTCGTAGCGGAAGACCTCGCGCATCAGTACCAGCTCGGTGCCCGGCGGCGCCTCTGCGCGCACGGAGTCGACGGCGGTGCCGGCGGCCGAAGCGGCCACCGGAACGGTCGCGGCGGCAGCGGCACGGGCACGGGCCGCCGCGGATGCCGGACGACCGGTGCCGCCGGCCGGCGCCGGCCGCGTGGTGTCCACGGCCGGGGGCTGAGCGGCGGCCGCGGATTGCGTACCGACGCGCGCGTTCACGGCCTTCGCGGCGTTGGCGGCTACCTCCTTGGCACGCGTGATCGGCGGCACGCTCTGGGCGTGCGCCGTTCCCGCGGCGGCGAGCAACGAAACCAGGATCAGGGTTCGTATCATCGTCGGCCTCCCGCCGTCTGCGGCGTGGGCTTGGCCACGTACGTCTGAATCTCGAATCCGGCATCGAGCACTGCGAGGCCGGGGAGCTCTCGGCCGCGGCGCGCGTTGGCGTTCGCGACCTTCAGCTCCAGCTTGATCGGCTCGACGATACGCGTCAGCGCACCGACGTTGGTGAGGAACTCGCCGATCTGGTGGTAGTTGCCGGCGACGCCCATCTTGTAGCGATAGGTGTCGAACTCGTCGCCCGGGATCACGGGCTGCGGCTCGACGATCCCGACGTCGAGTCCGACCCGGCGCGCGGCAGTCGAGATCTGCTCGAGGAGCGCCGGGACCTCGTTCCCGACCGGGACGAGCTGGCGCATCATCTCCAGATTTTCGGTGTACAGCTTCGCCTGGGCGCGCAGCTCCTCGACGCTCCCCGACGCGAGCTCCTGCTTCGCGCTGGCGTTGGCCTGGTCGAGCTTCGTGATCCGCGCCTGAACCTGGGCGAGCTCCTCGTTCTTGGGCTCGAACAGGTAGGTGTGGTAAGCGAAGCCGAGAGCGGCCGCGATCACGATGACCGCCGCCATGCCCTTGTCACGCTCCTTCCGGAACAGGGCCATCGCTACCTCGCCATCGTGAGCGTGAGCGGCACGCGCCGGATGAGCGATGCTTCCGGTTCCTCGTAGCGCGCCTCGAGAACGAACTGCGTGACCTCCTTGCCGTTCTCGATCACGAGGAGCGAACGGGTGAGCTCGACGCCCTCGATGAAGGGAGACGCCTCGAGGAGGCTCATGAAGCGGGTCATCGCCTGGATGTCCACGGTGTTGCCCACTCTCTGGAACTTGATCGTGTCACGGACCGGCTCCTGCGCCGCGGCCGCGCGGGCGGGCGGCGGGGCAGCAGCACCGGCGGCCGGTCGCGCCGCGGGGCGGCCGCGAGCGGGGGCGGCCGGCTCGACCGCCCGTGCGGCGGCCGAGATCGGTGTGTTCGTCTGTCGAACCGACGTCAGCCAGGTGTACGGCGGCAGCGCCCGGCTGATCTCGTCGAGGAGATGCGGCCAGACGAAGCGGTTGTTGTCGATCGACCTGATTACGTTGAGCTGACGGAGCACGGAGTCGCGCTGGGCCTCGGCCCGCCGCTTCTCGTTGAGAACCGTGGCGTAGCGCGTCGAGTCCTGCACCGCCTGTTGCTGGCGCTCGGTGAGGGTGCGGGCCCGCGCCGTCTGGCCCACGTGCAGCATCCCCACGCCGGCGACCACGGCGATCGACGCCGCCATCGCGCCCACCAGCCAGGGGTCGCTCACCTTGCCGACGATCCCCCCGATCAGCGCGCCGAGGTTCACGCCGCTTCCAGCGGCGCGCGCCCCGCGCGACTTCTTCTTTCCCGAACCGGGAAGGAGATTGATTTCGATCATGCGAGCGATCGTCGAATGGTCAGGCGACCTTTCGGAGCGCGAGCCCGATTGGCAGCATCAGAAGCGGAGCAACCTCGTCAGTGACGAGCGACGCGAAAGCGCCGTCACGCACCTTCAAGTTTGCCAGCGGGTTGGCTACTTCGACGGGCAGCCGGAGCCGATCGCCGAGGGCGTCGTTGAGCCCCGGAATCCGGGCGCCGCCGCCGCAGGTGTACACGGCTCGGAGGTTGGTTCCGGAGCGGGACGAGGAGGCGAGAAACGCAGCCGCGCGCTCGATCCCGGTGGCGATCTCCTCACAGCGCAACTCGATCACGGCGTCGATGTGCGGCGACCGGTCGTAGCCCTGAATCAGCTCCTCGGCCGTGTCGGCATCGAGCCCCCGCTCGCGCTGGAGATCCTCGCGGAAGCGCCGCGTGCCGAGCGTGAGATCGCGGGTCAGGATCGGCACGCCATCGTCGAGAATGTTGATCGTGGTGACCTCGTTCCCCATGTTGACGAGGGCGACGATCCCCTCCATCGCGTGCGGGTAGTTGACCTCGAACGCGTTGTGGAGGGCGAAGGCATCGACGTCCACGCAGGCCGGCTTGAGCCCGGCGTCGACGAGCAGCCGGACCTTGGAGTCGACGAGCTCGCGCTTGGCAGCGACGAGCAGGACCTGCATCTCGAGCCCCTCGTCGTCGGGGTCGAGGATCTGGAAGTCGAGCTCGACCGACTCGATGTCGAACGGCACGTGCTGCTCGGCCTCCCAGCGCATCAGCTCGCGGGCCTGGGCTTCCTTCACGCGCTCGATCTGGATCTTCTTGATGATCACGTCGCGGCCACCGACGGCGGTCACGACCTGCTTGCTCTTGATTCCGGCGCTGGAGAGCGCGGTGCGGATGGCGTCGGCGACGATCCCGGGATCCATGATCTCGCCCTCGACGATCGCGTCGGCGAGCAGCGGCGCGATCGCGACGCGGGCCAGCTCGGGCTCGCCCCGGCCGTGATCGATCACGACGACCTTGATGAGGCCGGATCCGATGTCGAGTCCAACCGTCGTCTTTTTGCGGCCGAAGAGCCCCATGTGCGTGCCGGGAATCGGGTGGATGAACGAACCAGAGGCGTGCGAGCGCTGAGCGAGCGGCGAGCCGCGACAGCTCGACGGTCGGGCTGGAGGGGGTGCCGCCGTCGTTCAACGCGCTTGATGCGTCACGCCGAATCGGTGATCTGTGCTGCGCGTACGGATTCTGTGCGGGCGCGGCCGGATAAACGGACGGTCACCTGGCCGGCTCAGCCGGTCGCGCGTACCCTTGACACGATCCGTCGGGGGCGAAGGTAACGTCGCGTGACCCGGCTCACCGTCATCGCACGACGGCGCACGGGATCGCTCCCGTGCGCCGCCATGGACGACCCCGCATGCCGCTGCAGGCAGGGGCCGGATGTATCAGAACAGATCAGCCCAGCCGCGGGCGGTGGCCAGCTTCGGCATGCTCGTGTTGGAGAGCACCGTGAGCAGCGCGCAGCTGGAGTAGTTCACCACCGCGTTACCGAGCACCGTGTTGGTCTCCAGGTCCACGTTGGCGGCCATCACGCCGCCGTTGAAGTGGCCGCCGGTACCGGCCGTCTGAAGCTTCCCCTTGACGATCACCGGCCCGAAGAACTCGAAGCCGCCCTGGACCAGCAGATCGCCCTCGACGAGCAGGATCCCCTGGCCGCGACCGGTGTTGAGTGTCATGTCACCGTTCACGTATATGATCGGGTAGTAGCTTTCACACGGGTGTACCGGGCTGTTACGCTTTGGCTCTCCCCAGTTCTTCGTGTCGGCCACGTTGCAGGCGCCACCGGACGTGGTCGGGCCGAGGTTCTGAAGGTTGGTGCTACCGTCGAAGCGCAGCGTCGCCATCGCGACGAGCTCCGACCAGCCCATGGTCTCGTAGTCGAAGTAGGTGGCGTCGTCGGCCGCCTCCGCCGTCTGGAGCACCTTCGGGTCGCCGCTGACGCAGTCCAGGTTGTTGCACCCCGACGTCACGATCTTGGTCGCATCATCGATCGCGATGCCAGGCATCGCGGGGCCGGCGGCCGGACACGTCCATCCGGTCGGCGCCGCATCGTTGCCATTGATGTAGGACGAACCGCCGATCTGCGTCGTGCCGCGCGTGGTCAGGGCACCGAGGAAATTCATCTGCGGGATCGCCAGCCGGAGCACGCTTCCGGTACGGCGGCGCGAACCCGTCTGCACGCTGGTACCGCCGGCGGCCCCCTCGGAAACGAGCCAGAACGTCACCTGGTCGAGCCGGGTCACGTTGGCCCGCGCCGCCGAGCCGCTCCCGTCGTTGACCGGTACATCCACCCATCCGGTGGCCTGCCCGATCGGGAGCGACGAGTTCCAGGCGCTGTTCCAGCGCGCGAGCACCGACGCCTGTCCGGCCTCGGCCGCCCCCATGGCGCGCGCCTGGGTGATGGTGTTGCGCCCGACGCGATACTCCTGCCCCGAGGCGAAGAACGCCCCGGCGATGATCGCACCGATGACTACGATCGCGAACATCGCGATCGCGAGCGCGAACCCATCCCGACGATCAGTGGCCATCCGCATGTGCCGACTCCGTGAGCAAGTCATATCAGGTACGGTTCCGGATTCCGACGACCACCGTCATCTCGCTGCGATGACGACCGTTGGTCGTGGTCAACCCATCGATCTTCACGTCGCTCACCGTCTCGCCGCGGAACGTGATGCGAATGCTCGCCACGTCCTGGGGCGTCGCCGCGGCGGCGCTGTTCTCATTCAGATACTCGAACGTCAGTCCGCTCACCGCCGGATCGGCCGACGGAGCGAGGTACGGGCCGGCCACCGGCTGGAGCTCGGTGCAGGCAGGTACGCGGCCGGTGCGGCAGTCGGCGAAGCCGAGATACCACTGGCCGTCTCCCGCCTGATAGAGCTCGTACAGCACCGGCTGGAAGAACCGGATCGGGTTGCCGGGGCGGTTGCCGATGGGGATCGTCGCCGGAAGCGCATCGACGACGGTCACCACCCAGCTCGGACGCGTGTCGTCGGCGGCCGATGTCAGGCCGGTGGCCGAAGGACATGCGCCCACCGCCTGGGCGACCGCCTGGATCTGTGCCGGCACCCATTGCCCGACGCCGCCCGGCGTACCCTGGTCATCGAAGATGAACAGCGAATCGCCGGGAGCCGGCTCGCGCAGCCACGCCGTCAGCGTGTTGCCGCTGGCCAGCGTGAGCGGCGGCAGCGTGATGATCCGCCGCGTCGCATCGATGACGCACGACACGGAGCTCCCGAAGGTGGACCGATAGGCGATCCCGTGGAGGCCCATGCCGTCCACGTAAAGATCGGCCACGTCGACGCCGAGGACCGCTCCAGGGGCCGTCGAGATCCCGCGCAGGTCCGCCGGGAGCAGCTCGGCCGCCTGGCGCACCTGGCTGCGGGTGTCGATGATTTCGTTGGCGCCGCGGTAGAAGCGCTGCTGGCGCAGGATCACGTTGAGGAGCGAGCCCATCACGATGCCGAGCAGGACGATCGTGATCATGAGCTCGATCAGCGAGAATCCGGCGCGTGCCGGCCGGTCGGAACGAGTCGGCATGTGCGTCAGCATGTGCGCACGCTCCGGAAGACGCGCGTCTGCCGCTTCCCGTTGGCGTCGTAGAAGATGGTGTCGACCATGTCCAGTCCGGGGGCACTGCCGTTCACGGTGCCGGCGAGCGTCATCACCGCCCACGACTCGCTGACACCCTGACTCTGGGTGGCCACGCCCGTGTACGGCAGGACGCCGTACTGGGTGCACGACATTCCGCGCAATGTCTCGAATCGCGCCTGGGCCACCGCCGCCGCCTGGGTCTGCTGCGCACCCCCGGCGATCTGCCGCATCACGACCGCGGCGGTCGAGGCGAGGCCGAGCACGCCGATCGCCAGAATCACGATCGCGACTATCAGCTCGACGAGGCTGAAGCCCGGTCTGAGGGACGAGAGACGAGGGACGAGGGACGAGGGCCGGCGGCTCATCGTCATAGAACACATCCGTTGCGCATGATGATTCCGAGCCCGCTCACGCAGACCACATCGCTGCGGTCGTTGTGTATGAACGTGAACCGCTGCGTGCCGCCGAGCATGGCGAAGCCTCGGGGATCGTACTCGATGATGGTCGCCCCGGAGGGCTCGATCGATACGCCGAACTGCACGTCGAGATCGCGCCGCGACACGGACCTTCCATCGCGCATGGTCAGCGGCTCGAAGTTGCCCGCGGCGTTGCGTACGTGGACATCGATCGCATCGCCTTCGACGACGAAGCGCGCCGGCTGTCCGCGCCGGATCGCCGCGGCCCGCGCCGTGGCCAGATAGGCAGCCGCGTTGTCGCGCGCCGATCGCACGTTGTACGTGCGCCGGGCGTCGCCGAACCGCGGCAGGCCGAAGGTGACGATGATCCCCATGATCGCGATCACGATCAGCAGCTCGATCAGGGAGAATCCGGAACGTGGACGTGACATTGACGTCTCCTGTTGGCACCCTCCCAACGCGCGAGTCGTGCCGCATCGCAAGTCGTTGAGCCGCAACGCTGAAGGACATCGAGGAGCCGCACCGACCGCGCAAAAAGTGGCGACTGATGCACCTGTTTGCGTGGCGCGCATCACTTACGGGTCGGGCTTGCGGGGGGACGCGGATTGCGCGGAAGCGGCGGATCGTCAGCGCACCCGGCGCCGCTCACTCGAGGCGATAGTCCCGGATCTTGTAGAGCAGCGCGCGCGGCGACAGTTCGAGGATCTGGGCGGCGCGTGTCCGGTTGCCGGCGGTGCGCTCGAGAGCCCGCTGGATGAGATCGCGCTCGAGCGCCTCGGTGCGACGTTTGACCGACAGATCGGCGTCGGCTGCGGCGGCTCCGTTGCCGACCGGAGGCGCCGGCGACGCCCCGATGCTTTCCGGCAAGTGCTCCGGTCCGAGCTGGTCGCGGTCGCACAGCACGACCGCGCGTTCCATCGCGTTCTCGAGCTCGCGCACGTTGCCCGGCCACGGATGCGCGAGCAGTACCTGCATCGCCGCCGGCAGGATGCCCTGCACTCCGACGCCGAGCCGGGCAGCGTGCAGGGCCAGAAAATGCCGGGCGAGCTCGGCGATGTCCTCGCGCCTGTCGCGCAGCGGCGGCAGATGGAGCCGCACGACGTTGATCCGGTAGAACAGATCGGCGCGGAAGCGCCCCGCCGCCACCTCGGCCTCGAGGTCGCGTGCGGTCGCCGCGACGACGCGCACGTCGACCGCCCGCTCGACGCTGTGACCCACCGGACGGATCTGCCCCTCCTGAAGGACGCGGAGGAGCTTGACCTGCAGCTGCGGCGGCAGCTCACCGATCTCGTCGAGGAATAGCGTGCCGCCGTCGGCCTCCTCGAACAAGCCCGCGCGGTCCGTGGCCGCGCCGGTGAACGCGCCCCTGGCGTGGCCGAACAGCTCGCTCTCCAGCAGCAGCTCGGGGATGGCCGCGCAGTTCACCGGAACGAACGGCTGGGCGGCCCGCGGGCTGCTCCGATGAATCAGCCGCGCCACGAGCTCCTTCCCGGTGCCGCTCTCGCCGGTGACGAGAATCGTCGTCGGGTGGCGTGCAGCGCGGCGTGCGGTCGCCGTCACCTCCTTCAGGGCATTGCTCCGACCGACCATCTCCTCCGGCGGACGAAGAAGCGTCAGCTCGGCCCGCAGGTGCTCGACCTCGCGCCGCAGACCCTCGCGCTCGATCGCCTTGCGGATCACCAGCAGCACCTGGTCGGCGCGGAACGGCTTCGGGATGTAGTCGTACGCGCCGCGCCGCATGGCCTCGAGGGCGTCGTCGTCGTCGCCGTAGGCACTCATCATTATCACGAGCGCGCGCCCGGCACGCTCGCGGTAGAGCTCGAGGAAGCGCAGACCGTCCATGACCGGCATGCGCACGTCGCAAAGGACGAGATCGGCCTCCTCCCGCCCGAGCGCGTCCAGCGCGGCGGCGCCATCGGGGGCGGCCGACACGCCGTGCCCGTCGCCGGCCAGGATCTGGGTCAGCGTGTGGCGCAGGCCCAGCTCGTCGTCCACCACGAGGATCCGCATCATGCCAACCGGGTCACGGTGGGGACGGCCATCGCCGGAGCGGCCGCCAGCGACCTGCGGATGGGGAGCAGCATTGCGAACGCGGCGCCGTGCCCGCGCGCCGGCTGCACCCAGATCACGCCACCGAGGTTCTCGACCACGCGTGACACGATGGCCAGCCCGAGCCCCGTCCCCCGACCCGGCTCCTTCGTCGTGTAGAACGGATCGAAGATCCGCTCGACGTCCGACGGCGCGACCCCGGTCCCGGTGTCGGCGACGATCACCTTGACGACCTCGTCGTCGACCGCGAGGCGCACCAGCCAGTCCCGCATTCGCGGCGAGGCGTCGCGCGGAGCGACGAACGTCCCGGGATCGGTCTCCCGGCGCGGCCTGGCGGCCAGCATCTCGCCGGCGGTCGCGCAGCGCGTGTGCACGGTGAGCGTGCCCGCGCCTTCCATCGCATCCACGGCGTTGAGGAACAGGTTCACGAACAGCTGCTCGATCTCGTGCCCCGCGCCAAGAAGCCTGGGCGAGCATTCGGCGAGCTCCAGCTCGAGCTCGATGTGCTCCAGCAGCCCCTGCTGCTCGAGTATCTCCGATGCGCCCCGGATCGCCTGGTGGAGGTCCGCTGGCGCCGGTGTCGGCTTGCGCGGGCGGGCGTAGTCGAGCAGGCCGCGGACGATGCGGTCGATCCGGCCGCTCTCGCGCTCGATGCCGTCGACCGCCTCGATCGCCTTCTCGTCGCCGGCGATGCGTCCGCGAAGGAGATGCGCGTAGCCGCCGATCGCTCCCAGCGGGTTGCCGACTTCGTGGGCGACGCCGGCGGCGAGCCGCCCGACGCTGGCGAGCTTCTCGTTGCGGATCGCACGGGCGCGCTCCTCGAGCAGGTGATCGGTCGTCCGGTTGAACGCCTGCGCCAGCGCGGCCAGCTCGCGGGTGCTTCCCGCCGGGACGCGTTGCGCGAGGTCGCCGCCGGCGCTCGCCTCCGCCGCGGCGACCGCGGCGGCCAGCGGGCGGAGCACCAGCCGCCGGAGCTCGTAGGCACCGAAGAGCACCAGGATGCCGACATCGGCGAGGATCAGGAGCGTGAGGTAGACCGCGCCCTGCGGCGCCGACACCAGGTCGGCGAACCAGACGACGCTGCCGATCCCGATGACCAGCGCCGCCACGACGAGGAGGGCGATGGCGGCCAGGAGCTCGGTACGAAGGGAGGGCGGCAGCGCGCCACTGGAAGGGCGCAGCACGGGGAGCGCGAATCGGGTCATCTCCTCGTCAGACGATCGGCGGCGGCCGGGTGTCTCGCCGAGGGGGTTGGATGCACCGCGGGCCAGGCTTTCGCCTGGCCCGTGGTTCGTACTTTCAGTTACCGACTTGATTACGGCGTGACCGCAGCGGCCGCGCACTTCGGCTCACCTTCCGCCGAACCGGCAGGAACCTGGCTACCCACCCCGATGTTGCACGTGATCGTCGTGCCGGTGTGGCCCGCCGTGCCGCTCCAACCCAGCCCGGCGTCGGCAGTCGCGGCCACCGTCACACCAGCCGACGGCGTGAAGCCGGTCGCCGGATCGGCCGTCACCGTGCCACCGACGTTGCTGGCGGCAACGTTGGTGTAGGTCATGTTGTCGGCGAAGAAGGCCTCTTCCGCGGTAACCAGGTTGCGGAGGTCCGACTTCATCGCGGCGATGTACGCCTTCTCCTTCGTGTTCGCGAACTTCGGAATCGCGATCGCGGCCAGAATGCCGATGATCACGACCACGATCAGAAGCTCGATCAGCGTGAAGCCCTTCCGATTCTTCATCATGTGAATCAACTCCGGTAGTGAAGGTCCCGACCAGCGCAAGGCTGGCCTCTGCAGCGGCGTCGGGCCCGGTAAAGGCATCCTGCGGGCCAAACCCAACCATACGACGCAACCGCATGCGTGAATGCAACTTGCCATGCCACGACCGCGGCGTTCGGGCAGTCACGCTACGGCTTTTTGCACGGTGCCTTGCACTCCGCAACGCGCGTCCGGGCGCCGTGCCGCACCGTGCGCGCGTGACCGGCGTCACACGTCGACGCCGTAGCGCGCGAGTTTCCGGTACAACGTCGACGGATCGATCCCCAGCACGTCCGCCGCGCGCGTCTTGTTTCCGCTCTCGCTCTGGAGCACCCACAAGATGTAGGCGCGCTCGATCGTCTCCAGAGTGGGATTGGCGGGGATTCGTTCGGTGACCAGCGGCTCGCTGCGCCGCGTGGTCACTCGCTCGGGAAGGGCGCCGACGTCGATCCGGTCGCCGGCGGTGAGGATCACGGCGCGCTCGATCGCGTTCTCCAGCTCGCGTACGTTTCCCGGCCAGTCGTACTCCTGGAGCGCCTCGAGCGCGGCCTCGGTCACGTCCTTCGGCGACTCGGTGCGCACTTCGGCGGCGCGCTTCAGGAAGTGCTCGGCGAGCACCGGGATGTCCTCGCGCCGCTGCCGCAGCGTCGGCAGACGGATGGCGATCACGTTGAGCCGGTAGTAGAGATCCCCGCGGAAGTTGCCGCGCTTGATCTCCTCCTCCAGGTCGCGGTTGGTCGCGGCGATCAGCCGCGTATCGATCGGGATTGCCTCGGTGGCTCCGACGGGAATCACCTCGCGGTGCTGGAGCACGCGCAGCAGCTTGACCTGAGTCGCCGGTGTCGTCTCCCCGATCTCGTCGAGGAAGAACGTGCCGCCGGCAGCCGCGGCGAACAGTCCCATCTTGTCCTTGGTCGCGCCCGTGAAGGATCCCTTCACGTGTCCGAACAGCTCGCTCTCCAGCAGACTTTCCGGGAGCGCGCCGCAGTTGATCGAGCGGAACTCGGTGTCGGCGCGACCGGAGCAGTCGTGGATCAGTCGGGCAATGACCTCCTTTCCGGTTCCCGACTCCCCCTGGATGAGAATCGTCGCTTCGCTTGGCGCGACGGTTTCCGCCAGCCGGATCGCGTCCAACCACAGCTTGCTCTTGCCCGCCGGCCGCGTGATGCCGTTGGTGCGACGCCGGATCTCCTGCTTCAGCGACTTGTTCTCGACGCGCAGGTTGCGGTGCTCGGCGGCGCGGCGCAGGATCGCCAGGAGCTCGTCGTTGCGGAACGGCTTCTGGATGTAGTAGAACGCGCCGTCGTTCACGGCCTGCATCGCCGACTGGAGCGTGGCCTGGGCGGTCATCAGAATGACCGGGGCATCGGGGTCCTGAGCACGGACGGCCTGGAGGAGGTCCATGCCGCCGACGTTCGGCATCCGGACATCGGTGAGCACGATGTCCGGACGGAGGGCGGCGAGCTGCTCGAGCCCCTGCTTGCCGCCCAGGGCGACGTGGGGCGTGTACCCCTCCGACTTGAGCAGAATGCGCAGCGTGTCGAGGATCCCCGCCTCGTCATCCACCACGAGGACGCTGGGACCCGCGCCGTTGCCGTTGCGGTCGGTCACGACACTCCTCCGTTCCCGGATTGCGCGCGCGGAAGGAACACGGTGAAGCGCGTGCCCTTCCCTGTACCGTTGCCGTCCACGAAGACGAGCCCCCGATGCGCCTCGATGGCGCGGTGTACCACTGGGAGCCCGAGTCCGGAGCCGCCGGGTTTCGTGGTGAAGAACGGATCGAACAGACGACCGCGGATCTCCGGCGGGATTCCGGGCCCATCGTCCGTCACCCGCAGGACGATCGCCCCCTGCTCGAACGTCACGCCATGGGGGAGCTCATCGGAGCCGATCGGGCCCACCTCCACACCGACAACACCCTGGTCCGGCGTGGCCTGGACGGCGTTGAGGGCGAGATTGAAGACCGCGCGATGCAGCAGGTCGTCGTCGCCGTCGATCATCAGCGGTTCGGTTGGCGCAACACAGGTCACGGTCACGCCGGGGCGGCGGTCGGGGTGCTGCGAGACCAGCCCCACGGCGTCGGCGGCGATGGCCCCGATGTCCACCGCGTGGATGCGGGTCACGCGGACCCGCGCGAAGTCGAGAAACTCCGACAGGAGACGCGACAAACGGTCCGACTCGCGAACGATCAGCGTGCCGAGCGTCCGCTCGTCGTCGTTGGCCGCGGTACGGCCGGCGAGCTGCTCGACGGCGCTGCGGATCGACGCCAGCGGGTTCTTGATCTCGTGGGCGAGCGAGGCACTGAGCTCGGTGACGGCCTCGAGCCGTTCGGCACGCAGGTGCAGCGCCTCGAGCCGCTTCTGGTCGGAGATGTCCTGAAAGATCGCGGTCGCGGTGCGCGAAGGCGTCGAGTGCGGACCGGCGCCCGTCACCGCCGCGTCCGCGCACGTCGTCGTCACACCGATCGCGAACGTGCGGTCGCCGGCGCGGATCGTTCCCTCTCCACGGTTGGTGCGCGTTCCATCGCGCACCGACCGCTGGAGAGCGCTCGCCAGCTCGGGCGCGCGTCCGTCGATCAGACCGAGGATCGGCTGACCGATGTGCCCGGGCAGGTCGGCGCCCAGAAGGGCCGACGCCGCGGGATTGGCGAACAGCAGCCGGCCGTCCCCGGCGATCGTGAGAACGCCGCTCATGATGTTGCGCAGGATGTCGGCGGCTTCGAGCCGCACCTTGGCCAGCTCGGCGGCGAGGAGCTCCTTCCCCGCACCGGCCGCATGGAGGCGCGCGCTCACGTAGCCGCTTCCGAGTGCCACAACCGCGAACACCGTGAGCTGGAGCCAGACCGTGATGCTCAGCGTCGTCTGGTGCCCCCAGATGGCATCGGCGAAGTAGAGCACGTTGCCGAGCGCCGCGACGAGCAGCCCACCGCCAGCAGGCAGGACGAGCGACGCAGCGGCGATCACCAGTATGTAGAGCGCGGCGAACTGCGACTCGCTGCCACCGGTCACGTGCACGATGGCCGTGACGAGGAGCAGATCGAAGATCGACTGGAGATAGAGGAACGTGCGGCCGGGCCGCCGGTGCATCACCTCGGTGTACGCCGCCGAAGCCACCGTGTAGAAGGTGGTGGCGGCGAAGGCGAGGGCGGCGATGAACTTGACCTGGTCGGTGACCGACCGCCACATGAAAAGGGCGGCGACCAGGAGGATGGTGGCGAAGGCCAGGCGGCCGACATAGAGCCAGCGCACCATCCGGCGCGGGTCGAGCATCGCGCGGAGGGCGCCTTCGGCCGTGCGTGAAAGTGTACGCAGGTGAGACACCTGAAATCGCCGGCCCGGCGTCGACGTCCACCGGGAGGGACGTTCCTGTTTCGTGGTGGGAGGCATTCTGCTATATCTTGGACGAGCCATCACGAGCGGAGTTTCGGAGTGGAGCACGGCGACACGGTCACGATGGGCGGGATCGCGCTGCGACTCGGCGCTGTCCTGCTGCTGGTATTCGCCAACGGTTTTTTCGTAGCCTCGGAGTTCGCGCTGGTCGCGGCGCGGCGCAGCAGGATCGATCAGCTGGTGGCCGAGGGCGATCGCAGTGCCGCCGTGGTGCAGAAGGCGCTGACGCATCTCGATCGCTACATCTCCGGGACGCAACTCGGGATCACGCTGGCCTCGCTGGCGCTCGGGTGGATCGGCGAGCCCGCCCTCGCGGCGCTGCTCGATGAGGGCTTCCGGGCCGCCGGCCTCCCGATGCCGACCGAGGGGGCGCACACCGTCGCGGCCATCGCGATCGCGTTCACGATCATCACCTTTCTGCACATCGTGTTCGGCGAGCTGGCGCCGAAGTCGGCGGCGCTGGTCGCTCCGGAGAGGGTAAGCCGGTTGATCGCCCGGCCCCTCATCGTTTTCTCGCACGTCATGTCGCCGGCGATCTGGCTGCTCAACGGCGCGGCGAACCGATTCCTCCGGATGTTCGGCGTCGGCCCGTTGACCGAGGCGAGCCGCGTCCACTGGCCGGAGGAGATCCGGCTGCTGGTCATGCAGTCCAGCGCCCACGGGCAGATGGAGCGGGCGCCCAGCGAGTTGATCGCGGCGGTGTTCGACTTTCACGAGAAACGGGCGCGCGACGTGATGCGTCCGCGCACCGAGGTGATCGCCATCTCCCGCGACGCCACCGAAGCCGAGGTTCGGGAGATCGTGCGCACGGAGCGCTTTTCGCGCTATCCCGTCTACACCGAGTCGCTGGACGAGATCGAGGGTGTGTTCCTGGCCAAGGACCTGTGGCTCTCCGAGGCGGCGACGCCGTTCGTGCTCGCCGAGCACGTGCGGCAGGCGCTGTACGTGCCCGACAGCCGGCGGGCCGAGCGGGTGTTCGACGATCTTCGAAAGAGTCGCGCACACATGGCGATCGTGCTCGATGAGTACGGCGGTACGGCGGGAATCCTCACCATCGAGGACCTGATCGAGGAGGTGGTCGGCGACATCTCCGATGAGTATGACCTGGCGACGCGCAGCGTGATGGAGTCCGATGGAGTGCTGGAGCTGGCCGGTGCGATGTCGCTGATCGACGTGCGCTCGGACTACCGGCTGATGATTCCCGACGGCGACTGGACGACGCTCGGCGGCTACGTGTTCTCGATGCTCGGCCGGCTCCCGCGGATCGGCGACCGGGTGACGTTTCCCGGCGGCGGACTGGAAGTGGTGGCGATGGATTCGCGGCGTGTGGCCGCGGTGCGGGTGCTTCCGGCGGCCGATGCGGCGTTCACGGTGCCGCCGGCCCGGGGCACCGCCGCGCCCGGATCCGGAGCACGGTGAGCGACGACGCGTTGCAGGTCGATGACCGGGTGGCGATCCCGCGCGGTGAGCTCGTCGCGCGTGCCACGCGCTCGGGCGGACCGGGCGGACAGCACGTCAACACCTCGTCGACGCGGATCGAGCTCCTGTGGAACGTCATCACCACCCGCGCCCTCGACGAGGTCCAGCGCCAACGGGTGCTGGCGGCGCTCTCGTCGCGGATCGACGGCGAGGGAACCCTGCGGATCGTGGCCAGCGCCAGCCGCAGCCAGCTCCGGAACCGCGAGGACGCCGAGCGGCGTCTGGCCGCGCTGGTCGCCCGGGCGCTGGTCGTTCCCAGGACGCGAAAGAAGACCAGGCCAACCCGGGCGGCAAAGGCGGCGCGGCTCGAGGCGAAGAAGCGGCAGTCGAGGAAGAAGGCGGATCGGAGGAAGCGCTCTGGCGATGAGTAGGGGTCGGTGGAGGATAGTGGATAGTGGATAGGGGATAGGGGATAGGGGATAGGGGATCGGCCGTTGGCCCCTCTCTCCCACCCGAATCCCCTTCCCCTGTGCCCTTTCCCCTTTCCCCTATCCCCTATCCCCCTGCCCCAATGCTCGTCCCGAAGCTCGTCACCACCCTCCGGACCTACACCCGCGACCAGCTGTTCGCCGACCTGGGCGCCGGCGTCGTCGTCGGCATCGTCGCGCTGCCGCTGGCGATCGCCTTCGCCATCGCCAGCGGCGTGACGCCGGAGCGGGGACTCTACACGGCGATCGTCGCCGGACTCGTCATCTCGGCCCTCGGCGGCTCGCGTGTGCAGATCGGCGGGCCGACGGGCGCGTTCGTCGTGATCGTCTACGGCATCGTGCAGACGCACGGGATCGACGGACTGATGCTGGCGACGATGATGGCCGGCGTGATCCTGATCGTCCTCGGGGTCGCGCGACTCGGCGGCGCGATCAAGTTCATACCGTTCCCCATCATCACCGGATTCACCAGCGGGATCGCGCTGATAATCGCCGCCAGCCAGGTGCGCGACTTCCTCGGCCTGCGGATGGACAGCGTCCCGGCGGAGTTCGTGAGCAAGTGGCTGGCTTACGCGGGCGCGATCGAGTCGGTGAACCCGTGGGCGCTGGTAATCGGCGCGCTGACGCTGGCGATCCTCCTCTGGTATCCGCTTCTCGATCGGCGGCTGCCGGCGCCGTTCGTGGCGCTGGTGGTGACCACCGTCGCCGTCGCCGCGCTGGGGCTGCCGGTGGAGACGATCGGGGCCCGGTTCGGCGAGATCGACGCGTCGCTGCCCAGGCCGTCCCTCCCCAGCTTCGCCCCGGCGATGGTTCCGGCGCTGATCGGTCCGGCGTTCGCGATCGCCCTCCTGGCGGCGATCGAGTCGCTTCTCTCCGCCGTGGTGGCCGACGGGATGATCGGCAGCCGGCACCGCTCGAACATGGAGCTGGTCGCCCAGGGGGCGGCGAACATCGCCTCGCCGCTGTTCGGCGGGATCCCGGCTACCGGTGCGATCGCGCGGACGGCGACCAACGTCAAGAGCGGCGGACGCACGCCGGTAGCCGGTATCGTGCACGCCCTGACGCTGCTGGTGATCACCGTCGCGTTCGGCCGGTGGGCGGCTCTGATACCGATGGCGACGCTGGCCGGTATCCTCCTGCTGGTCGCCTACCGGATGAGCGAGTGGCGGGTGTTCCGCGGCGAGCTGCGGGCGCCGAGGAGCGACGTCGTGGTACTGCTGACGACGTTCGTGCTGACGGTGCTGGTCGATCTCGTGGTGGCGATCGAGGTCGGCATGGTGCTGGCGGCGTTCCTGTTCATGCGTCGCATGGCGGAGGTGACCAACGTCCGCTTCGCGACGCGCGAGTTCGGCGACGTGGAGGAGGACATGACGGACCCCAACGCCGTGCGCCGGCGGGCGGTCCCGGCCGGCGTCGAGGTCTACGAGATCGATGGCCCGTTCTTCTTCGGCGCGGCGGAGAAGTTCCGCGAGACGCTCTGGAACGTTGCGCGGAAGCCGAAAGTGCTCATCATCCGGATGCGCAACGTGCCGGCGATCGATTCCACCGGATTGCGCGCGTTCACGGAGCTGGTGCACCGCAGCCGCCGCGACGGCACCCGCGTGATCCTTTCCGACGTGCACGCGCAACCGATGATGGCGATGGCCCGCTCCGAGCTGCTGGACGAGATCGGCGAGGAGAACCTGCTGGGCAACATCGACGACGCGCTGAACGTCGCCCGGCGGCACCTGGGACTTCCCGAGGAGCCGCGTCCCGTGTTCGCCACGCCGACGGTGGCTCGCGAGACACCGGAAGGGGGCGTGCCGAGGGTCCGGGACGAAAGGGACGTACTGGACGAATGAGGTGGCGCGAGAGCTCGGCCGCGAGCCCCCTGCCGCACGAGCGCTCGGGCTCCTCACACCTGCACACGTCCGTTCGTCTGGTATGTCACTTGCGCCTTCAGCACGCTACCTCGTTCGCGACCGGCAACCAATGTTCCGTGCTCCGTACATCCGACGCCCGTTCCGTCGCGCCGGCACGCTCGCGCTCGCCGCGGGGCTGGCGCTGGCCGCGTTTGCTCCGGCCGCCGACGCCCAGTACTTCGGCCGCCAGAAGGTCCAGTACAGGACCTTCGACTTCCGGATCATGCAGACGGAGCACTTCGACGTCTACTTCTATCCGCCCGCCGACGCCGCGATCCGCGACGCGGCGCGAATGTCCGAGCGCTGGTATTCACGCCTGGGTTCGATCCTGAGGCACGAACTACCGCGGCAGCCGGTGATCTACTACTCCGATCATGCCGATTTCCAGCAGACGAACGTCGTCGGCGGGATGATCGATCAGGCGGTCGGCGGGCTCACCGAGGGGATGAAGAACCGGGTCGTGCTGCCGCTCACCGGGATCTACGAGAGCACCGACCACGTGATCGGGCACGAGCTCGTACACGCGTTCCAGTACGACATCGCCCAGCAGCGGGGGGGCGGAGGACTGCAGGGAATGTCGCAGCTTCCGCTGTGGCTGATCGAGGGGATGGCGGAGTACCTCGCCATCGGCCGGAACGACCCGCATACCGCGATGTGGATGCGGGACGCGGCCCTGCGCGAGGACCTGCCGACGATACGTCAGCTGACGCGCGATCCACGCTACTTCCCATACCGCTATGGGCAGGCGCTGTGGGCCTACATCGGCGGGCGGTGGGGTGATGATGTGATTCCGACGCTGTATCGCGCGGCGACACGGGTCGGCTTCGAGGCGGCGCTCCGCAGCGTTTTGGGCATGGGCAGCGACTCGCTCTCAGCGCAGTGGATCGACGCGATCTCGGCGACGTACACACCGTTGATGGCGGGGCGCTCGGCGCCGGCGGCGACGGGCCGGCGTGTGATCGGCGATCCGAGTGAGCCGGGCGATATGAACATCTCTCCGGTGGTGAGCCCGGACGGCCGCTACGTGGCGTTCTACGGGCGCCGTCAGCTGTTCACGGTCGATTTGTACCTGGCCGACGCACGGACCGGCGAGATCATCAGGACTCTGGCCTCACCGCAGGCGGACGAGCACTTCGACGCCATCAGCTTTCTGCACTCCGCCGGCACCTGGTCGCCCGATGGAAGCCAGTTCGCGTTCGTGGTCTTCGCCGATGGCGTGAACCAGATCGCGATACTCGACGTGGCCAGCCGCGACGTCGTCCGGCGGATCCGGGTGGCCGGCGTCACGGGGATCACCGACCCGGCGTGGAGTCCGGAGGGAGGGCGGATCGCCTTCTCCGGCCGTTCGGACGGCCTGTCCGACCTGTACGTGCTCGATCTGGCGAGCGGTGAAGCGCGGCGGCTGACCAGCGACCGGCACGCCGACATTCAGCCTTCCTGGTCGCCCAACGGCCGCACAATCGTCTTCGCCAGCGATCGCGGACCGGGGACCGATTTCCAGCGCCTCGTCTATTCGCCGATGCAGCTGTCGCTGATCGACGTCCAGACGGGCGCTGTCAGCGTGCTTCCCGGCTTTCCCGGAGCCAAGCACATCGATCCGCGATTCTCGGCCGACGGCGCCGATGTCTTTTTCGTCTCGGACCGCGAGGGATTCTCCGACATCTACCGGCTCTCCATCGCGACCGGCGAGTACTTCCAGGTGACGCGAGTCGCCACCGGCGTGAGCGGCATCACCCACCTGTCGCCGGCGATCTCGATCGCCGGCAACGGTCAGCTGATGTTCTCGGTGTTCGAGAACGCGGGACAGTCGATTCACGCGCTGGAGCCGGGCCAGACCCGCGGCACGCCGGTCTCCCCCGCGGCGCCGGCGATCGCGGTCGCCGGCCTCGTCCCGCCGGTCGAGGTCCTCGGTACCTCCACGGTCGAGCGCTATCTTGCCGAGGCGACGATCGGGCTTCCGCCGACCGGCGACTTCCCGGTGAGACCGTACCGCCCGGGGCTCAGCCTCGACTTCATCGGTGGTCCGACGATCGGCGCGGCGACGGGCCCGTTCGGCACGATGGTCGGCGGCGGCGTCGCGTTCTTCTTCAGCGACATGCTCGGCGACCGCAACCTGATGGCGACGGTGCAGGCCTCCGGCGAGATCCAGGACATCGGCGGCGAGTTGATGTACGTGAACCTGCGACGCCGGTGGAACTGGGGGGTCGGCGCGGCCCACGTTCCGTTCCTCAGCGGCTTCACCGGGGTGCAGGCAACGGAGTTCCAGGGGCAGCCGGCGCGTGAGTTCTTCACCGTGCTGCAACGGGTATACGTCGACGAGGTCAGCGGCATCACCCATTTCCCGTTCTCGCCGACTCGCCGCTTCGAGGCCCGCGCCGGGCTGACACGCCTCGGCTACGACTTCCGCGTCGATCGCGTCATCGTGGTCGGCAACACGGTCGTGGACCGGCAACGCGACGAGATTCCCTCACCCGACGCGCTCTACTACGCGCAAAGCTCGGTCGCCCTGGTCGGCGACAACTCGTTCTCAGCCTTCACCTCGCCCGTCTCCGGCGGCCGCTATCGGTTCGAGGCGTCGCCCACCTACGGAACTCTGCAGTTCTTCACCGTCCTCGGAGACTGGCGTCGCTACCTCTTCGTGAGCCCGCTCACGCTCGCCGTCCGCGGCCTCCACTACGGGCGGCACGGACGCGATGGCGAGGACCCGCGGCTGACGCCGATCTACCTCGGTATGCAGTCCCTCGTGCGAGGCTACGCGGTCGAGTCGTTCGACGTCACGGAGTGCACGGAGGTGCCGGATGACCCCGGCGCATGCCCGGAGTTCGACCGGTTGATCGGCAGCCGGATCGCGGTGGCGAGCGCCGAGCTGCGGATCCCGCTCTTCGGTACGGCGCAGTTCGGGCTGATCGACTTCTCGTTCCTGCCGACCGAAATAGCGCCGTTCGTGGACGCGGGCCTGGCCTGGGGCCGCGGCGACAGCCCCGAGCTGCGCTTCGACCGTGCCACCACCGACCGGGTGCCGGTGGTCAGCGCAGGCGTCACGTCCCGGGTGAACATTCTCGGGTACCTGGTCCTGGAGATCTACTACGCCCATCCGTTCCAGCGGGCGCGCGGCGGGCATTTCGGGTTCAACCTGGCGCCGGGCTGGTAGCTCCCTCGAGCTGAACCGCGGAGGACGTGTCGTTGGGTCCTCTGCGGTTCGCCTCATGACGGGCGCCGCAGCCGCCCGGTCCCCGACGTGCGCGGCCTACCAGCCGTACAATGCGCGGTAGATCTCCCGATTCCTGATCACGATCCTCACGTAGTCCCGCGTCTCGACGAACGGTATCCGCTCGGTGAAGACCTCCGGGTCCTCCACGCCGACCTTGGTGCGCCAGCGGTCGACACGCGTGCCGCCGGCGTTGTAGGCGGCGAGGATGTGCTCGAGGCGGTCGTAGGTACGGAAGAGATCCGCCATGTGGGTTACTCCCAGCTGTACGTTGACATCGGGCTGGTAGAGCAGCGCTGGATCCCACAGCGGATAGTCGAGCGCGTTGGCGATCTGGCGCCCGACGGACGGCATCACCTGCATGAGGCCCCGCGCGCCCGGAGGCGAAGTGGCGCGAGGATCGAAGCTCGATTCCTGGCGGATCAGTGCGGCGATGAGCGCCGGATCCAGCTCGCGGTCCCGGGCCTCGGCGGCGAGGACGTCGCGGTGGAGGACGGGATACATCAGGCGATACGCGCGGGCGTCGCGCATGCCGCCGTTCACCAGTCTGGTTCCGATCTGGATCGCCCGTGAAGACTGGTTCCGTACGCGGAGGGCCTCGCCGAGGGCGAGGAGCCGAGACCGGTCGGTGGCGGTGTCGGCGACCAGCGCCGCATACTCGAGTCCCGCCTCGTAGTCCATCCCCAGCGACTCGAGCAGATCGATTCGCGCCATCGCGCTGTCGACGCCCGCATTCGTGATCGCCGTATCCGGCGCCGGCGCCGGCGTCCACGGCTCGGCGTTCAGACGGCGGGCACCCATCAGTGCGTAGTAGGACTGAGGCGACCGGCTCATGACGTCGCGCCAGCGCTCATGCGCACTCGTCGTATCTCCCAGACGCGCCCATGCCCGGCCGGCCCAGTACGTCGCCGGAATCGCTTCGGCACTGCGTGGGTACCGCGCGCGCAGCGCGTCCCACTCGCGTGCGGCCGCCCGCCGGTCGCCCGACACGTACGCAATGAGGGCGCCGTAGAACGCCGCCCGCGGCGCGTGTGTGCTCGATGGGTAGCGACGCACGAGCGACAGGTATGCATCGCGCGCGGCCGGATCGCGGCGTTCGTCGGTTGCCAGATCGGCGAGCAGCAGGAGCGCGGTCGAGGCAGCACCGGTATCATCGGGAAACCGGGCGACGACATCGCGCAGCGCGCCTCGCACGTCGCCCTGCCCCGCGCGCAGCATCGAACGGGCACGCTGGTAGGCGGCGTCGGCCGCCAGCGAGCGCGGCGTCGTCACGCTGGCGAACTGCGCCACCGCCTCGCCGTCGCGGTTCAGCCGCGCCAGCAGCGTGCCGTAATTGAACCGGTCGCGAGGCGTCCCCTGTCCCGCGCTCAGCGCGCGCTGATAGGCCGTTACGGCGCGCGGCACGGGTCCGGTGCGGAAGGTGCTTCGCGCCACCGCGAGCTCCTCGGCGGCGTCGAGCGGCGCGAACGATGTGTCGAGCACCTCGATGGCGGTACGCACATCGGCCGATCCGGCGCGATCGGCGACGATGCGAACGAGCTCCCGGCGGACTACCGCGCGCTCAGCATCCGCCGTCGCGGTCACGGCGCGAAGGCGTAGCGCGCCTACGTGATTCCCCGCCCGCTCGTAGGCGCGGATCGCGCCGGGTATGTCGCCGGTTCGCTCACGGGCGAGCGCCTCCGCCTGCGCCAGACGGCCGCGCGGAACGGCGGAGACGATTCCGCCATACAGCGCGGCGCGCTGGGCGCTGTCGCTCGTCACGCCAGCGGCACGGAGGCGAAGCCATTCCGCTGCCTGCGGCATTATTTCCGCCGCGCGAGCGTAGACCACGCGGCTGGAGTCCCGGTCGTCGAGGCGGTCGAGCGCGCGAGCGAGCAACACCAGACGGACGCCGCGCTCGCCGCTGTTGGGAGCGGTGAGCACCGCCCCCTCCGCGTGCGCCACGGCGAGCGTGTCGGCGCGGCGATCGAGCGCGGCCCGGGCGAGGAGCGTCCTGGCGCGGCCGTCGAACAGCGTATCCACCCACGGCTCCCAGGCGAGCAGCCGCTCGACCTCTTGCCACCCGCCCCACCGGCCGGCGGCGGTGGCCGCCAGAATGACGATCTCCGGAGTCCGCCGCTGCGGGTCACGAAGCGCCGGTGCCAGCGCCTGTGTGGCCCGCCACGGCCGTCCCTCGGCCAGGGCGTCCAGCGCCTCGCGCGCGGCCGGATCGTCCGCCCGCAGGATCAGCGCGGTATCGGCGGAGGACTCCGTCTGAAGCGCGGAAGATTCACCGCCGCTGCAGCCGGCGGCGCAGGCGAGTAGAAGAGCGAGCGTCAGGAGGTGTGAAGTCATGCCCCGAAACGGAGTCAGATTCCGTACCACGTGGATACGACGAGGGGCGGCATCGCGCCGCCCCTCTCGTACACGCCGGCGAGCCGCTCGCCCGCTACCGATCCGCAGTACGCGGCGTGTCCTGGAGGTGGTGCGCGAACCACTGCCGCAGACGGCCGAGCCTGTCCACGAGGAGCCACGGCTCTCCGGTCCGGGAAAGGTCGTGGTTGGAGCGCGGGTAGCGGATGAACTCCACCGGCACGTCGTTCTTGCGCAGCCCCATGAACCACTGCTCGGCGTCGGTCATCGGCGTGCGGTGGTCCTCCTCCGACTGGACGATCAGCGTCGGCGTGCGGACACGGTCGACGTAGCGGATCGGCGACAGCGAGTCGTAGACCGCCCAGTTCTCCCACGGCTTGCCGTAGAACTCCCACTCGGTGAGCCCCTGGGCGTCCGAGCTGCCGTACCACGACATCCAGTTGCTGATCATGCGGTCGGCCTGGGCCGCCTTGAAGCGGTGCGTCTTCGTCGTGATCCAGGCGGTCATGAAACCGCCGTACGATCCGCCGGTCACACCCATGCGCGTCGAGTCCACGTCGGCTCGCGCGGCGGCGATGTCCACCGCCTTCATCAGGTCCTCGTAATCCTCCAGGCCCCAACGGCCGCGGGTCGAGAACGTGAAGTCGGCGCCATAGCCGCTCGAGCCGCGCGGATTGGTGTAGAGAACCCACATCCCCGCGCCGGCGATGTTCTGGAACTCGTCGAACCAGTTCTCGCCGTAGGCCGAGTGCGGGCCGCCGTGGATGTACAGCACCAGCGGATAGCGGCGCCCGGGCTCGTAGCCGTGCGGCCGCATCATCCACGCCTCGATCTCCAGTCCGTCGACCGAGTTGTATGTGAAGCGCTCGGCGTCGGCCCAGGCGATCGCCTTGTTCAACGAATCGTTGAGCGTCGTCAGCCGGCGCTCGTTGCGGCCGGTGACGTCGGCGATGTAGAGCTCCGTCGGCGTGTTGACGCTGGTCGATATGTAGGCGACCTTCGACCCCGCAGCGTCGTACGAGAATCCGCTGAGACGCCGCCGGCCGCCGAGCACCTCGCGCCGCTCGCCGGTGCGGGGCGAGATGCTGAACAGCGCCGTCCGGCCGCCGATGGCGGCGTTGGCCACGATCTCGCCGTTGGAGATCCACTGGTAGCCGCTCGCCTCGTACTGCCAGTCGCCGAGCAGGTTGCGCGGCTCGCCGCCGCGCACGTCGACGATCCAGAGGCGGGCGTTCTGCGCTCGCGTCGGACGCGAGATGTAGGTGATGAACCGGCCGTCCGGAGACCACGCCACGTTGCCCTCGCTCCCCGGCGCCGAAGTGAGGCGGCGCGGTGTGCCTCCGCCCACGGGCATGATGTAGATGTCCGCATCGTTGCGGGTGGCGCTGTCGCGATCGATGCTGAACGGCAGCTTGGAGAGCGAATCGCGCTCGGCCTGCGTCACCGAGTCGGCGCGGAGGCTGGCGTCGGCTGTGAACGCGATCCACCGCCCGTCGGGCGACACCTCGACGCCGCCGTGCGAGTAGGCGGCGTCGGTCACCTGCCGCTTGGTGCCCCCATCCAGTGCCTGCGTCCAGATCTGCGATGGACGGATGACCCGCGGCTCGCGCGGATTGGCAACGAAGCCGCGGCCGTTCGCCTTGTAGCCGATCTCGACGATGTGACGGCCATCGAAGCGGCGCGGATCGAGCGGCTGGGTTACCGCGCCGTGAGGCGGACGCGCCGTCGAGTCCATGCGCCCGAACGGATCGGCGTCGCTACGTCCGCCGCGGGTCCCGGCGCTGTCGGCGGTGTCCGGACGTATCGGCTCCGACCAGGCGACGAGCCGGTTGTCCCGCGTTACCGAGCCGGTCGGTGCCGCCTCGGCCGGCTGGTACGCCTCGCCACGCGGCTCATCCATTCGCAGCGACCAGGTGTTGCCGCGGCCGCCAGGGCGCTGCGACATGAAGTAGAGAATCCTGCCGTCGGGAGACCACCGCGGGTTCGAGCTGGAGAACGACGGACTGGTGTACCGCACCGGCTCACCGCCGGCGGTCGGGACGACCCACACCTCGGAGTGTCGCCGGTTATCCGCCTCCTGCACGCGTGTCACCGTGAACGCCACCTGGCGACCATCCGGCGACATGGCGGGCGAGCCGACCGATACGACCTTGTACCAGTCGGCGGGGGTGAAGGCGCGCGGGGTGCTCTGCTGCTGCGCGCCGGCGGTCTGTGTCGCGAGGAATAGCGCGACGGCAAGGAGTCGGGTGGAATGCATCCGATGGCTCCGTGGCACGTTGGTCGGTTCGATCCATCCGGGCGATGGACGGGAGGAGCCGAATCTTATCGCTCGGGCCCCATACTCGCCATGGCGCGCACAGATCGCTGAAAAGTCGTCCGGTCGCTCGTACTCGAATCCACGAAGAAACAAGAAAAAGGGCCCCACCCTTTCAGGTGGAGCCCCCCTCTGACTGCCCTCAGCTGATCTTCGTGACGTTCTCGGCGGCGGGGCCCTTGGTTCCCTGGACGATGTCGAACTCGACCTGATCGCCCTCGGCGAGGCTCTTGAAGCCGTTCCCCTGAATCGCCGAGTAGTGGACGAAGCAATCCTTCGCGCCGTCCGCTGGAGTGATGAAGCCGAACCCCTTCGCGTCGTTGAACCACTTCACTGTACCGGTGGTGCGCATACCTGCTCCCTCTGATTGTTGTTCGTCGGGGTGCGGCATGCCGTACCGACCGACTCGTATCTGCGCGGCCTTCGAGTCGCCCCCGCGCGGACGCCGGTCGCGATCCCGAGGATCGCGGTGCCGGTCGCGACCCGACAGTGGATCGCTCCGATGTTCGAAGGGGACCGGGCGCGAGCGGCCAGGTCCCCTTCCCGAGTCACTGGTCCTGCGGGGGCGTAAACCCCCGTCGCTGGGCCCCAATGTAGTGGTCGTCCATGGTGCGAGCAACACTCATGGCCCGGGTTCCGGCGGCCGGGCACGGCCGCACGCCCTCATTCCGCCCCTGGCCGATCGGCGAGCGCGCGCCCGAGCAGGGCGAGGAGCGCCGGATCGTCGTCGCGCACCGGACCCGTATGGCGCCAGAGCAGAGTGCCATCCCGGCCGATCAGGAAGGTCGTCGGCACGCCCACGGTCAGGAAAGTCTGCGCGACGCGGTCGTCCGGGTCCAGCCAGATTGCGTAGGTGACGCCGAAGTCGCGAGCGAACGCTCCGATCCGTTCGCCATCTGCATGCGAGTCGACGCTTACACCGACTATCCGCAGCCCATCGGCCTGGTGCCGCTCGTGCAGGCGCTGGAGTGCCGGGATCTCGTCGCGACACGGAAGACACCAGGTGGCCCACACGTTGAGCAGAACGACCTCGCCGGCGTGGGCGGCCAGCGAGACCGAATCTCCGGCGAGGGAGCGAGCGGCGTATGCCGGCGCTGGACGCCCGATCGCCGCCGGCGAATGGTCGGCGGGAAGGCAGGCCGCCGCGACGAGCAGTGAGCTCATTGCCGCGGCGGCGCGGCCCACGGCGTTCACTCGATCGGCACCGCCGCCAGCTCGACCCTCGACGGCGAGCCCGGCACGGTCCAGGTGAGGATGAGGCGGTCTCCCTGCCGCGCCATCCGCGGGAAACCGCTGGGACGGTTCGCCGTCGTGAGGCCCACTACGATGTGGTCGGTCACGCGACCGCGACGGCTCACGGTACGGAGCCGCACCTCCCCGCCGGCGTCCGTTCGCTCGAGCCAGCTCACCGCCGCCGCGCCGTCGCCGAGCAGCTCGACATCGACGCGGCCGAGCGGAGCACCGTCGTCGACCCGAACAGGCGGGCCGAACGTGCCGCCTGCATCATCCGAGAACGCCACAAAAACGCGCGCGGTGTCCCCAGCCTCGGTGTACCAGGCGACGACCACGGCGCGATCGGCGGCAGCCACGGCGGGCCCGTTCACCGGGCAATGATGCACCTCCCATCGGTCCTCGTGCACCGGCTTCGGCACGGTCCACACGCCGTCCACCAGGCGTACGATCGAGATGTCGCGAACCTCGTCGCTCGATCTGTCGCGGTAGACGATCACCGGACCCACGGCGGTCATCGCGCCGCTCGTCTGGCAACACTCACAGATCCGCTCGTCGATGATCAGCTCGGGCCCGAGGGCGCCGTCGGCCGCCACGGTGGTGTGCGCGAGCGTCATCTCCTTCGTCGGTGGCACGGCGGCGAACCGTCGCCCGTCGAGCCAGACCGCGCCGAGCAGCCCCCGCCCGGCGTCATACATCGTGGTGAAGCCGTGCTCGCTGAGCGTGCCGTCTCGATGCGGCAGGAGCCCGTCGCTCCACGTCCGGCCGCCATCCGCCGACTGCGCGATGCGCACGTCGTACTGGTAGGTGCCGCCGGCACTGCGCTCGAGCCAGTGCGCCGCCACGCGGCCATCGGGAAGCACGATCGCCGAGGGGAAGTCCGCCCAGTTCACGAAGAACGGCCTGGATCGCGCGATGGTCGCCGGCTCGCCCCAGCGGTCCCCTTCCAGCGTGGCAATGCGGAGCGCATATACCGAGTCGGCACCACGCTCGGTCCAGGTCATGAGTACCCGGCCGTCGCCGGTCGACGTCAGATTGGGCTCGCGGCTCCCGGGAGGGGCCGGCGACTCCAGGAGCTCGAGGGCACCGAGCATTGCGACTTGCTCGCCGTTGCCGGAGCACGCGTCGGCCGCGGCGAGCACGCCAATCGTCGCGATCGTGGCCACCATCGCGGGGGCGAGGTGGGTGCGCGCGGAGTGGCGGAGCAGCGCGACCATCGCGCCGGCGATTCCACCGAGCAGAAGCATCCACAGAATGAGCGCCGCGCGTAGCTCGTCATCCGGCCCGAGGGCGCGCGGCGGCCAGATCGACGCGATCGACGCCACGACCGTGGCCACCGAATGACCGATCACGGCTCCCCAGAAGATCGCCCGAGTGCGCCTCGAGCGCTTGCTGAATCTGTAGCCGACGGCAAGAGCCAGTGTCGGCACGACGAATAGTCCGGCGAGCAGAGCAAGGTGGTGGATCGACATTCTCACTGCCTCGACTTGGGGACGAGCCACAGCCAGTAGCCGCTGACGAAAAGCACGATGAGCGCGACGGCGGCTACGGTGGTCAGGAGCACCCACCGCGTTCCCAGCGCCTCACCGGAGTGTACCTTCTCCAGAAACACATCGCCACGCGGCCCGATGTGAAGGATCCCGCCGCTCACCAGATCGACCGTCACCTCGGTCGAGGCCTCGTCGCGCAGGCGAACCTTGGCGAAGCCGTTCCGGGGCCGCACATCCATCCGGTCGATCCGCTCCAGGCCCCCGGTGATCCCCGCCGCCAGAAGCGCACGGCTGGCGATCTCGGCGAGAGGAAGCGATGCGGTGAACGGCCCCGTCGGGGTGTGCTGCACGTCGGGCAACAGTCCCAGCTCGCGCTTGTGGTTCAGCAGGATCCCGGTCACCGACACGACGAGGAGGAGCGCGGTGAAGATGACGCCGAGCCAGAGGTGCGCGTAGAACATGGCGCGCGAGACCTTCTGCTCGCGCCCCCGCTGTCGGGGCGCGATCTCCGACGCAAGCGCGGCGCCGCGGGTAATGATCGGTCGGCTGGTGGTCATGCGTGATTGGAAGCGTGACGGCGCCCACGGGAGCGCATGCGGCAATATGCACGGCGGGCCGGAGCGCCGGTATCCGGCGGAGATGTGGCTTCCGCCATCGGACATGGATTCGTGGCCGGCAGGACGCCCGCTCATCTACATACGATCGAGCGAGGCAAATCGATGACCGGGCGGCGGGGATCCGACCCGGAGCACTTCTCGACCCGACCTCGAGGCTGAACCGACCCGGCCCGCTAGTTTTCCGGAATGGCTCGCAGCGTTCCGACCCCCGACTCGCCTCCGGACGACCGCACGCGTCTGGACAAGTGGCTGTGGGCCGCGCGGTTCTTCAAGACCCGCGCGCTCGCCGCCGCGGCGATCGAGGGCGGAAAAGTGAACGTCAACGAGGAACGGGCCAAGCGCGCGCGGCCGGTCCGCGAGGGGGATGAGGTGCGTATCCGCTCGGGACCGTTCGAGCACCGCGTGATCGTGCGCGCGCTCTCGAGCCGGCGCGGCCCGGCCAGCGAGGCGGCGACGCTCTACGAGGAGCTGCCCGAGAGCCGCGCCGCACGCGAGCGCGTCGCCGCGTACCTCCGAACGCAGGGTGCGCAAGAGGCCGGGCGGCCGACCAAGAAGGACCGCCGGGAGCTGAGGCGATTGAGGGATAGGGGATAGGGGGTAGGGGATAGGGGATAGGGGATAGGGGCACCTGGTCCCTGCTCCCTGCTCCCTATCCCCTGTCCCCTCTCTCCTATCCCCTCTCTCCCACACCCGCCAATGACGGCTCGATGCGAAGCCGGACCACGTACTGCACGTCCATTTCATCCCGCTGCACTCCCCACACGTGGTCGCCGCGGGCCGCGAACAGGGTGAACGCGATCGGCAGCTCGACCTGACCGAGGTAGTAGCCGTCGGGCGCGACCACGCCCCACACCTGGGCTTCGCGGTAGAGAAGCGGAGGCGGGCGGTTGGGGGCCGTTTCCGTCGTGTCCGCATCCGGGTTGCGCTCGCCTGGCTGGGAGATCTGCACCCAGATCCGTCCGTCCTCGACCACGCGGAGATTCGTGAAGTACGGCTTCACGTCCGGAATCGGCGGACCGTTCCAGCGCCAGGCGGGATCGGTCGTCCGCATCTGCCAGGTCGCCCGCGCTTCGCGCTCGGAGCGTTCGGCACCGCTGACCGCCACCGGCGCGGCCTCACGCTCGATGCGCAGCACCATGCCGTCGGGGCGCTCACGATAGAGCGCGTACTGGTCACTTCGGCCGTAGACGAACCGTCCTTCGCGATCGAGCGCCCAGAGCGTGCTCGCCGTGTAAGGCACATTGTTGGAGCTCGTGCTCCTCTCGCGGCGGGCGACGATCTGGTTGAACGGCAGCTCGAAGCGAGGCGTCTCCAGCGTGTCCACCGGCGCGCCCCCGGCGCCGTAGCGCACCACGATCGTCCGCCACGCGGTCACGTCGGGACCGAAGGTACCGACGCGCGTGTGCACACGTCCCGCCGAATCGAGCGCCAGAGCGTTGCTGGTGAAAAATCCGCCCTGCATCCGCCAGGTCGCTTCGGGCTCGCCCTCCGCCGTGAAGATCGTGACCCGCGCGTTCCCGGCGTCCCACAGGAAGACTCGTCCGTCGGTCGCCACAGCGAGACCGTTGACGCGGTCGTACTCGCCCGGCCCGCCACCCTTGCGGCCGATATTGCGGACGAAACGCCCGTCGGCGCCATAACGGCGGAGCTGCATCGCCTGCCGGTCGAAGACGTACAGATCTCCGGCGGCGCCGACACCCATCTCGCTCACCGCTCCGAACGTGTATTCGTCCGCCCCCTCCAGCTCCCCGATCCTCATCTCCGGCACCGGCGCGTGACGGCGGGGGTTGCTCGTCCCCGTGGTGCGCACCTGGATTGTGTCGCCGATCGTGTCCACCGACGTGCGCCAGTCGCGCGGCTGACTAGCACCCGACGGCGAGCACGCGACGGCGACGACGGCGGCGACGACGACGGCGGTGCCGAGGGCGAACGAAGCGAGCGCACGCATGACTACCTCCCGTTGGCGAAGGACGACGCGGTAGACCACTGATGGGACAGCGGCCGCGGGCGGGAGGTTGCGATGGCCTAGCCGCCAGGCATCGGTGATGTCATTCCGCGGCGAGCGAACGGAGCGCGTCCCCTTCGATCCGGTGGCCCCCGTCGTACTCCACGATGCGCACGGGAAAGCCGTGCTCGGCCGCGGTGGTCGTGAGCTCTCGCCGGCGCTCGGTGGTGGCGTACGCATCGTCGCGCCCCAGCGCCACGGTCAGCCGCAGCCGCCGCATCGTCTCGGCGCCGGCCGGCCAGGGAAGGTCCGGCGGCAGGAAGCCACCCCACAGGTAGAGCCGGTCGGGGCGGGCCTTCCCGTTGACCAGCCACCGGCAGGCGGTGGCCGTGGCCTGCGAGAAGGCAAGGACGCGGACGTCCGTCACGTCGCGGTCGATCGTGCGGAAGACGTGCTCGTAGAGCGCGTCGAGCCAGCCGACGTAGTCGTTGATCTCGCTGAGTCGATCCTCGCGCGTCATCCACGTCGCGCCCACCCGCGAGTCGGCGCCGTGAAGCCCCGGCTCGAGGTAGAAACGCGACAACCCTTCGGGCGCGATGAGCAGCCGCGAGCCGTCGTCGAGCGCCGCGCAGTAGCGCAGGAATCGACCGGCGAGCTGCGCGTAGCCGTGCAGGAGGAACCAGACCTGCTTCGGCGACGACTCCGGACCCAGGGTGTGATAGCGCGCCGTACGCGCGACGGTCAGGTGATGCTCGTGCATGGCGTGGAGCCGACGTAGGTCACCCAAGGCGAAGTCGACCGCCGGATGAACAGCGGCACGAGCGCCGAGCGCCGCTCCAGCTTGGAGATCCTGGCCTTCTTCATGGCCTCTTATCATAGCCATGTCACGGCCAGAAACCATCCCGCTTCGCCCAACTGAGCACGCACACCGGGAACCTGGATCGTCGGAGGAGCCTGGCGTGCCTACGGCCTCCGCCGCTGCTGCTGGCCGCCCATCCCGGCGATCGGGTTCTTGAGACTCGCCGGCACCTTCGCCCACTGCTCGGGCGTCAACGCGTTCTCCGTCTCCCGCAGCGCGTCCTGCATGTCCGTGCGCACCTGCTCGAGCCGCGGCCGGAGCTGCATGAACGTCGAGCCGATGTCGGCGTTCCCCTGCGCACGGCCCAGCGCGTCGGTGAGTGCCTTCGCCGTCGCGGCGTACTTCGCCTGGAGTGAATCGGAGAGCACGCTCAGCGTCGCGACCTGCTCCTCGCTCAGGCCGAGCGTGTCCCTCAGCTCGAGCACCCCGGCCACCGGGTTGATCATCAGCCGCTCGAGCATCTCGGTCGGGGTCCCGCCCATCGCGCCACGCCCGGCGCCCCCCGGGCCACCGCCCGCGCCGCCGGGACCGCCGGCACCGCTCCGCTCGCCGGCGAAGCGCGCGCCCATCTGCCGCATCGCCTCCTGCATCCGCTCGCGCGGATCGGGGCCGATGCTGAACCGTCCGGTGACCGCGAGCTGGAACGGCGAGCGGATCGCCGTACGCGAGGTGCGCGACTCGCCGAACCGCTCGTTGACCTCGTAGACGAACTGCTGCGTGCCGGCGTCGAAGCCGCGCACGTAGAGCAGTGTCGCGTCGGGGCGGCTCGGCTGCCCCCAGCCGCGGAGGTTGTTCGAGCCGTGAATGAGCTGGTCGATCCCGGTCAACGGGTTGATCGCGCTCACCGACAGCGTCAACCGCCGCCCGATCGACGGAAGAGTCGGCCGGATGTTCGCGCGCAGGTCGAGCGACGGCGTCCACGTGCCGTCGCAGCTGTTGCGATTCGCGACGCGCCCGATCTGCGACTCGAGGCACTCGCGCACCCTGTCCGATGAGCGCTCGATCAGCCGCGTCATCGCCTCGGCGACAGCCGGATCGCCGGTCGCGGCCGGATCGAAGACGAACGCCCGGTCGTTCCGCACGCCGTCACCGTTGACGTCGCCACCGACCATCGGCGTGAACCGCCGGCCCGACGATGCGCGGCCGATCGCGGTGACCTCGAGCCACGGCCGGAACGGATACGTCACCGTGGACACGAGCGAATGCCGGCGCTCCAGATCGCTGGTCGACCACAGGCGCTCGTTCGGGTCGCCCGCGGTGGTGGGCGACGAGAAGCCCCCCTGCGCGCTTCCGCCGGAGAACGACGACTGGTCGAGCGAGCGCATGAGAGTGTACGACGTCGAGAACTGGATGCCGCGGAGCGTGAATCCGCCCAGGCTGATCGTCGCCTGCCCGGTGTGCGAGCGAAGGCCCGAGCTGACCTCGAAGACGTGCCCGAACTCATCGTGCCGGCGCGATCCGGCGAGCGCGATCGAGCCGGTGGTCGGGACGATCGCCTCGACTGGCGCGTACACCGGGCGGCCGCCCTCCGCGGCCAGCGTGAAGCCCGGCGCCCCGACCAGGTTGAGGTCCTGCACGTCGTACAGGTTGACGCCGTACGAGTAGGTGAAGTCGGCGCTCACGTTGTAGCGCGTGAAGAACCGCCGCTGCGCGCCGAGCGACGCCCGCCACGATCGCGGGGCGCCGAAGTCGGGGTCGAACACGGTCACGCTTCGCGAAGTACTCGAGAAGACGGGAATCGACGGCGTGCCGTCGCACTCCTCCGGGATGTTCTGCGGTCCGAGGAGATACGCATCCCAGTCCGGTGTCGGCACCACGTCGCCGACGCAGTAGAGGAGGGACGACGTGTTGTCGAGTCCCGTGGCATTGAGCGCCGCGGAGAAGAGGTTGGTCGGCGCCCGCCCGCGGAACTCGCCGATGCCGCCGCGAATGATCAATGGATTCGGCAGGGAGATGCCCTGCGCCATCCCCATCACTCCGCCGGCGCCGCCCGCGCCGCCGCCGAACGCGCCCCGCCCACCGCCCTGACCGCCACCCATGCCGCGTCCGCCGAATCCGCCCGGGCCGCCGCCGGGCTGAGTCGCGCCGCCGATCATCCACGTGAATCCGGCGCGCGGACTGAAATGGACCTCGCTCGGGAACCGGTCGGTGCGCCGCCCGAACAGCGACTCCACTTCCGGATTGAAGTCGGGTTCGCCGACGAACGTCGATCCCTCGAGCCGGGCGCCGTACGTGAACTGGAGCGCGCGGCTTCGTCGCCATGTGTCGCCGACGTAGATCGCGCCGCCCATGCTCCCGCCGCGCCGGTCCTGCGGCCGCAGCGTGCGCGTGAACGAGGCTGGCATCCCTGCCTCGAAGTCCTCGAGCGAGTTGAAGACGAACGTGCCGAACTGGTTGTTCCCGCTCTCCGATGCGAAGCGGTTCCCCGTGAACAGAAGGCCGAGCTTGTACCGGTGGGCGCCACCCGGCGTGAGCCACGACAGCTCGTTGGTGAGCTCGACGTTCTCGTTGTCGTTGTTGCTCGGCATCGACGTGTTGCCGCCGAACTCCAGCGTCGAGATGCTCAGGCCGCCCTCGGCGAGCGGCGAGCCCACCCGCACGCGCCCCGATGGCATCCGCAGGTACGGTTCCGTGTCGCGATCATCCGTGGAGACGTAGGCGCGGAACTCGTTGAGCAGCGATGAGCCGAGGATCGAGCTCATGGTCAGCATCGCTCCGCCTCCGACGCTCCCCATGTCGCCGCCGTAGTGCGGGACGCCGCGCGCCGAGATGCGCTGGCCCTCCTGGCTCGCCCAGCGCCAGTCGCCGCGAAGCATCAGCTGGTGGTTCTGCGACAGCCGGTAGTCCCACCGCGAGAGAAGCGTCACGCCGTCGTTGAGCCGCTCATCGGGGACGGCGGCCACGGAGGCGGGAATCCCGTATTGCTGCTCGAGGATGTTCAGGAAGCGGTCCACCGAATCGGGCGAAACGCCGAGCCGCTGGAGGGTCAGCGGGTCGGCGCCGATCAGCGATTCGAGTGCGTCCACGCGGCGGCGGAGCTGGATCGACCCGAAGCCGAACAGCCGGTTGCTGATCACCGGAAAGCCGATCCCGCCGCTCAGCTGGTGCTGCGTGTAGCCCCGCCCGAACGTCGTGCTCTCGTCGGGGTTGTCGTCCGTCCACTGGAGCGTTGGATCGCGGAGCGAATACTGGAAGGAGCCCTGCTGGCGGTTCGTCCCGCCACGGGTCGTCGATGCGATCTGGCCGCCGGAGAACTGGCCGCGGGAGACGTCGTACGTGTTGGTGATGACGCGCGTCATCCGGACCGCTTCCTCGGGAACGCCGGCGCCGGCGAACGTCGCGCCGTCGAGCGTGACGTTGTTCAGGTCCGGGCGCTGTCCGGCCACCGAGACCGCCGCCGCGGTGGAGTCCGTCGCGTCCACGGCGACCACGCCGGGGGCGAGGAGGGCGATCGCCAGCGGATCGCTGGCGTCGATCGGCAGGCGCTGGAGGAACTCGGTCGCCAGTGCGCGTTCCAGAGAGCCGGGCTCGGGACGGTTCTGATCGCCGGGCCGGTTGGCCGACGCACGCACGATCACGTTCTCCAGCATCGGCGGCGCGGCCTGCATCTGCAGATCGCCGACGAGCCGATCCTCGTCGGCCAGCCGCGCGAGCGAAAACTGGGTCGGTGACATGCCGATGTAGCGCACGAGCACCGTGTACTGCCCACCGCCGTCGGGAAAGAGCAGCGTGTACTGCCCCCGATCGTTCGTGGTGGCGGTGCGGGTGATCTCCGTCTCCACCGAGGTCACGGCTACCTGCGCGCCGGCGAGCGGCTGTCCCTGCGGGCCGGTGATCCGGCCGATGATGATGTCGGTGGTCGCGCCCATCTGAGCGTCGAGCACCGGGGGAAGTGCGAGCGTGATGGCGAGCAGCGCGGCGAGCAGCGGGATGGGTCTCGACGTAGGCATCCGAGTCGGTCAGAGCGTTGGGGCGTGGCGTTGCGGGCCGGCATTGCGGCGGCCGGAGCCCGGCACGGCGTAGGACGACCGACGATGGTCGCCGTTAAGACCCGGCCTCATGGGCTGGCCTTCGTGGCCGGGTGGCGGCGTTGCACTCCGGCAATCAAGTTACGAACCGGCCGGTCCGTTCGGGACCGAAATCCCACCACGCCCACGACGATGCCGCGTCCAGCGCTTCCCGCCCTTCCCCGCCGTGCTTCGACCCTCGTGGCCCTGGCGGTCCTCATCGCCGTGTTCCTCGCGCCCGGCGCGAACGCCCAGACCGTCGCCGACGAGCGACCGGTCACGGTGATCATTGCCCGGCACGCCGAGCGGGCGACTACCGACCCACGCGATCCGCCTCTCGCCGAGAACGGCTGGCTGCGCGCCGCGGCGCTTCGGGATGCGATCCGCGATGCCGGCGTCACAGCGGTCTACGTGACGCAGTACCGGCGAACGGCGGAGACGGCCGAGCCGATCGCCGGCCAACTGGGCCTCACGCCCATCGTGCTCGGTTCGGCGGGGGACGTGGCGGCGCACGCGGCGGAGGTCGCCGCGACCCTCCTCGCGAGACATCGCGGCGAAGTGGTCCTGGTCGTAGGACACAGCAACACGATCGGGGCGATCGCGCGCGCGCTCGGCGGCGAGGCGCCGGCATCGCTGGAGGACGGCGACTACGACAACCTCTACGTCGTCACCGCGGACGGTCGGGGACCCGCGCGGATCGTTCGCGCACGGTATGGGCCGCCGAATCCGGACGGGCCGTAGCGGTTCCGCCGGGCGTTGTCATGAGGCATTGACTCGACCGCCGCCGCCAGGAGATCCGGCTGGCCGGCGGGCGGAGCTGGACCGTGGATGCCCTCCCCGAAACCGAGGCCATCCACAGTCCACTGCACTCACGCTTCAATCGATCGGCTCCGGACCATCGAGAAACACGAGGACGACGCCCCCGACGGCGGCGATGCCCATCGCCGCGAACAAGGGCATTCGGAACTCCGGTGGAGCAATCATCGCCAGGATGAGAAAGGCTGCCGCCGCCAGCTCGGCGACCAGCCACCAGCCGCTTCCGCGGCGCCGGGATTCGGACATTTCGTGACTCCGTGTGGACAGCGAAACGTGGCCGCCATGGCCATGGCGGCAGCACACGTCTTCGCGCAGTGGGCGTACGTCCCGCGAGGCACGCCGTGCGGCGCGACTGGCGGGAGCCGAAGGCGGGCGGGAATTCCCGCCGGCGCTAGCCCAACACGGGTGGGGCGACTGGGAAGTAGGGGAGGTGATCGCCCCGCGCGGCATCGCCGAATCCGCGGGTGAACGCGGAGACACGGCCGCCCGAGCGCGCCAGCATCGGCGCCGCCTCGCATCGCGGCTGCATCGCGGGATCGATCTCGCCGCTGCCCTCACGCGCTGCGGCACCGGCCTCTGCCGGCGCCATACCCACCGGCGCCGAGGTGCGCGCATGCTCGCCGAAACCTTCCCGGACGACGGCGCCGACCTCGCGAGCACGCTCACCGATGCAGTCCGCCGGCGCCGGAACCGGCGCCAGAGTCAGGACGAGGCTGACGAGGGCAACGAGAATTCGGAGCACGGCGGCCGGGGAGGTGGAGCAGGAGGAGGAGGAGTAGCAGAGTAGCTGCTGCAGCCTAAGGGACGCGGCAGCCAAAAACAAGGCAACGCACCAGGTCTAGATCGCCAGCAGGAACAGATCGTAGAGTGCGTGCGTCCATGCCGTGATCCCGAACCCCCTCAGCAGGTAGATGCCGCTGAAGAACACGCCGGCCACGAGCCGGAACACGAACGACTCGAGCTGGAGCGGGTCGCCGTACGGTCCGATGTAGTGGAACGCCGAGAAGAGCGTCGCGCCCACGAGCACGGCGGCAATTCCGGCGGTGCGCGGGCGCCAGCCGAAGGCGCGCCGGGCGAGGACGAACAGCGCGGAAACGAGCACCACCCGGAAGAGCAGCTCCTCGTACAGACCGGCGCCGAGGGACAGCATCACCCGCGTCCACCAGTCCAGCGACTCGATTCCGGCGCCAGCCTGAGCGGCAAGGAAGATCGGTACCCGCCCGAGGAGCGTGGCCGTCACCAGGCCGACGACGGTACCGAATGCCAGCGCGAGGACGGTCGACTCGACGAACATGGCGCCGAACACCCGTGGGCGTAGCCCGCCACCGTGCGCACGCATGTCGCGCAGCACCAGCCACAGACCGACGCCGAACAGGAGCGCGGCGAGCACGATCGGACCGTGGCGCCCGAGCAGCGAGATGAAAGTCCACTGGAGGACGACGTCGGCGGCGTTGCGAAAGCTTCCCGTCGGGTGCCGCGCCGCGAGCACCGCGGCGAGCACCTCGTACAGGACGAGGAGCGGTAGCGCGAAGAGGATGCTGTAGCGCGGCGCACGACTCGCGTCCCAGTAGGACCGAAGCGTGCTCAACTCCGGGGTCGCGCCTTCCACGCCGCGAGCACCTCCGCTTCGCGCTCCGGCCGGAGCCCCGGAGCGGTTGGCGATGTGGCGAGTCGCGCCCGCGCCGCCTCCGGACGCGTCGCGTGCCAGTCGAGCGTATCGCGCACCGTCACCGCCAGCGGGCGAAACGTCAGCCCCTTCTCCCTTGCACGGGCGATGCTCACCCGGCTGAAACCGGCCGATCCGCCCCGGGGCGGTACCCACACCGGCATGTCCTGCCACGGACGCACCTGGTGCTGGGCGAGAAAGTCGGCGTCCACCCACGTGAACTTCACGTCGGTCGACGTCACCGCCCGCATCCCGTACAGCATCTCGGCGATCGACAGCTCGGCGCCCGGACCGGTCGCGTTGTAGATCCCGGTGGCGCCCTGCTCCGCCATCCGGATCGTCCACTCGGCGAGGTCGCGGCCGTCGATCACCTGCACCGGGTCGGCCGGGTCGCCCGGCGCGAGCACCTCTCCGCCGGCGTCCACGCGTACGGGCCAGTAGGTGAACCGGTCGGTCGGATCGCCGGGGCCGACGATCAGGCCGGGCCGGATGATCGTCGTCCGCCCGGGAAACTGCTTCTCCGCTTCGGCTTCGGCCGCCGCCTTGAGCGCGCCGTAGTCGGCTCGCGCATCCTCGGACTCGGGATTGCGCAGCACCTGGAGCGCCGTCGTCTCGTCGCGACCCGGCACACTGCTGTCGGCGTAGACGGAGATCGTCGAGATGAAGATGTACTGGCCGGTGCCGTTCCGGAGCACCGCGCCGACATCGCGCACCCATCGCGGAAGTGTCGTCGGGTTGTCGATCACGACATCCCATTGCTTGCCCTCGAGCGACTTCAGGTCGCCGCTCCGGTCACCAGTCAGTTCCTCGACACCCAACTCGCGCAGGATTCCCGGGTTCGTGCGGCCGCGGTTGAACACCGTCACGCGATGCCCGCGGGCCGCCGCGTAGCGGACCTGGTGCGGACCGGTGAACCCGGTGCCGCCGAGGATGAGCATGCGCAGAGAGCGCGGCGCCGATTCGCGGGGAGCCCGTCCGCGCCCGACGGGCTGCTCGCCACGGCCGAGCGCATCCGCGGACGCCGGGACGAGGCCGAGCCCGATCGCACCGCCAGCGAGCGCCGACGTGCGGATGAAGCTTCGTCTGCTGGTACCCATGAATCGACCTCGTATCGGATTCTGGCTGATTCGGCTCTGGGCGGCCCGCCCATGCAGCTGGAGGATGTGGGACGATGCAGCGGCGCGGCCGAAGTCTCAACACGTGGGTGACGGATCGTCCCTGGGCGGGGACGGAGACCACCTGCGGGCCGCCACCCCGAGGATTGACAACCGGCCCGAGGGGAGCGACCTTACATCTGTCTATCCGGATAGAGTAATAGTGGCCACAGCCTCCATCTTCGACAGAATGTCGGCGCTCGCCGACGCGACCCGCTCCCGGCTCCTCCTCCTTCTGGAGCGCCACGAGCTGGCCGTGTCCGAGCTGTGCGCCGTACTCCAGCTTCCGCAATCGACCGTCAGCCGCCACCTCAAGGTGCTCGGCGAAGAGGGCTGGGTTCTCTCGCGCGCCGAGGGCACCAGCCGCCACTATCGGATGGCCGAGCAGGAGCTCGAGCCGGGCGCCCGGCGGCTCTGGAACGTCGTGCGGGAGCAGGTCGCGGGAACCTCGGCGGCCTTGCAGGATGCCCGCCGGCTGGAGAGCGTGCTCGATCGGCGCCGTACGGCGTCGCAGGCGTTCTTCTCGACGTCGGCCGGCCAGTGGGACCGTCTGAGGGGCGAGCTGTTCGGCGGGCGCGCCGATCTGCTGGCCATGCTCGCCCTGCTTGATGACAGCTGGACGGTGGGCGATCTGGGGTGCGGCACCGGCCAGCTCGCCGAGGCTCTGGCACCGTTCGTCGCCCGGGTGGTCGCGATCGACGAGTCCGCGGCGATGCTCTCCGCGGCTCGAAAGCGGCTTGGGAAGGCGACCGTCGTCGAGCTGCGACGCGGTGCGCTCGAGGCGCTGCCGGTCGCCGACGGGGAGCTGGATGCGGCGATCATGTCGCTCGTGCTTCACTACGTGCCCGAACCGGAGCGCGCGCTTGCCGAAGCGCATCGTGCCCTGGAGGCCGGCGGGCGTCTGGTCGTGCTCGACATGATGCCGCACGACCGGGAGGAGTATCGTCAGACGATGGGACACGTGTGGCAGGGATTCGCCGAGGACCGGCTCACCGGGTGGGCGCGCGCGGTGGGTTTCGGCGCGGTGCGCTACCGGCCGCTGTCGCCCGATCCGGCGGCCAGGGGACCGAGCCTTTTCGCCGCATCGATGGTTCGCCAGTGACGCCCAGCCCGGGCACTGCATTCGACGATTCGCCAGTGACGCCCAACACGGGCACTGCATTCGATCTCGTTCTCGTTCACCACCACTGATCCAACCGAGGAGCCGACCGTGGCCACCGCAGTCGAAACCAGGAATGCCTTTTCCGCCGCCCGCGACGCCGGGCGCGAACCGTTCAAGGTCGCCGACCTGTCGCTCGCCGAGTTCGGGCGCAAGGAGATCCGGCTCGCCGAGCAGGAGATGCCGGGGCTGATGTCGCTGCGTGAGGAGTATCGCGGTACGCAACCGCTCGCCGGCGCGAAGGTCATGGGGTCGCTGCACATGACGGTGCAGACGGCCGTACTGATCGAGACGCTGGTCGAGCTCGGAGCCGACGTGCGCTGGGTCTCGTGCAACATCTTCTCGACCCAGGATCACGCGGCGGCCGCGGCGGTCGTCGGAAAGGACGGCACCGTGGCCGAGCCGCGCGGCGTCCCCGTGTTCGCGTGGAAGGGGGAGACGCTCGAGGAATACTGGTGGTGCACCGAGCAGGCGCTGATGTGGCCCGACGGCTCGGGACCCAACCTGCTGCTCGACGACGGCGGCGACGCGACCCTGCTGGTACACAAGGGAGCCGAGTTCGAGAAGGCGGGGCGGATCCCGGCGTTCGATGCGACGAGCGACTCTGAGGAGTGGGGCGTGATCCTCGACCTGCTGCGCGCCGAGGCGAAGAAGAATCCCGGCCGGTGGACCAAGGTCGCCGCGGGGACCAAGGGCGTCTCCGAGGAGACGACCACCGGCGTGCACCGGCTCTACGAGATGATGCGGGCAGGGACGCTGCTCTTCCCGGCGATCAACGTCAACGACTCGGTGACGAAGTCGAAATTCGACAACATCTACGGCTGCCGGCACTCGGTGATCGACGGACTGAACCGGGCCACCGACGTCATGATCGGCGGGAAGGTGGCCGTCGTCTGCGGCTTCGGCGAGGTCGGCAAGGGGTGCGCGCAGGCGCTGCGCGGGCAGGGCGCGCGCGTGATCGTCACCGAGATCGACCCGATCTGCGCGCTCCAGGCGGCGATGGAGGGCTACGAGGTCAACACGCTGGAGAACATGGTCGGGACGGCCGACATCTTCGTCACCGCCACCGGCAACTTCAACATCATCACCGCCGGCCACATGGCCCGGATGAAGGACAAGGCGATCGTCGCCAACATCGGCCACTTCGACAACGAGATCGACATGGCCGGGCTGAAGAAGGTCCCCGGGATCGAGCGGATCAACATCAAGCCGCAGTACGACGAGTACGCATTCCCCGACGGGCACAGCGTGATGATCCTGGCCGAGGGACGGCTGATGAACCTCGGCTGCGCGACGGGGCACCCGAGCTTCGTGATGTCGGCGAGCTTCACCAACCAGGTGATGGCGCAGATCGAGCTGTTCGCCAACACCGATCAGTACGAGAGGAAGGTGTACGTGTTGCCGAAGCACCTCGACGAGAAGGTGGCGCGGCTGCACCTGGACAAGCTGGGGGTGAAGCTGACGGAGCTGACGCCGGAGCAGGCGGAGTACATTGGAGTGAAGCCGGAGGGGCCGTACAAGGCGGAGCCCTACCGGTACTGATGTTTGAAAGGGCGCATCCCTCGGACTGCGAGGACGATCCCGGAGCTCCGGCGACTGACGAGCAGGTGTGCCCAGCCTCGAGCTGAAACCGGGGGGTTGCGCACGGGTACTTTGCTTAATAAAGTACTTGGCACAGCCTGACCCCGCTCCGCCTCACCCCGGATACCGATCATGCTCAAGCGCCTCATCGCCATCGTCGTCATCTTCGCCGGCACCTCGGTCGCCTGGGCGATCCTCGGCGCCACCCTGTTCGCCCGCACCTACGACAGCCGCGAGCGGCTCGGGTCGAGCGTGGCCTCCACCTGGGGCGCGCCCCACCGGCAGCGAGCGCCGACGGCGGGGCACGAGCAGCGGACCACCCGGCAGGTCACCCAGACTGAACGCGGACAGGTCACGACGCGCGAGATCGAGGAGATCCAGACCGTCCCGATGGACCTCGAGCAAAGCCGCCTCGCCGTGGACCTCGACCTCGAGCACCGCAGGAAGGGGCTCCTCTGGTACGCGACCTATGGCGTCGCGTTCGAGGGCTCCTACCTGTTCCGGAACACCACGCCGCACGAGCAGATCACGATCACCTTTCCGCTCCCGACGCCCAGCGCGATCTACGACGACCTGCTGGTGGAGCTCGACGGCGAGCCGCTGGCGATCCACCTCGAGCGCGGCGCCGCCACCGGACTCGCGCAGATTCCACCCGGCGAGACGCGGACGCTGCGCGTCCGATACCGGTCGCAGGGACTCGAGGACTGGCGCTACGAGTTCGCCGACGAGGTCGCGCAGGTGCGCGACTTCGAGCTCGTCGCCCGCACGAACTTCCGCGCCGTGGACTTCCCCGACGAGACGCTCTCGCCGACCGAGAAGCGCCAGACGGCGGACGGATGGGAGCTCACCTGGCGCTACTCCAACCTGCTGTCCGGCTTCCGGATCGGGATCACGATGCCGGAGAAGCTACAGCCCGGACCGCTGGCGGCGCGCATCAGCCTGTTCGCGCCGGTGTCGCTCGGGTTCTTCTTCCTGCTGCTGTTCATGATCACGACTCTGCGCGGCATCGAGCTGCATCCGATGAACTACTTCTTCCTCGCCGGGTCGTTCTTCGCCTTCCACCTGCTGCTGGCGTATCTGGTGGACCACATCTCGATTCACTTGGCCATGGTCATCGCATCGATCGTCTCGATCGGGCTCGTGGTCAGCTATCTGCGGCTCGTCATCGGCCCGGCGTTCGCGTTCCGGGAGGCTGCGCTGGCCCAGCTCGTCTATCTGGTGCTGTTCGCGTACGCGTTCTTCCTCGACGGCTTCACAGGGTTGGCGATCACCATCGTCTCGATCGCGACGCTGTTCGCCGTGATGCAGACGACGGCCCGGGTGCGGTGGGGGGAGCTGTTCGCGCGCGGCGCGGTGCGCTCGGCCTGATCGGGCCAGCATGCGCCCCGGCGGTGCTCGCGAACGGGGCGTGGAACGCGGCCGGACGACGTCATAGCCCCGGCGGTGCTCGCCGTCGGGGCGTCGAACGCGGCACGATCCGACCGATCTGGCGGTTGGTCAGCGGCGATCCGCCAGTCCGTGCAGGATCCGCCAGACGGTGAGCGCCGCGAGCCGGGCGGTCCGGCCGTCGCGGTCGAGCGCCGGGTTCAGCTCGACGACGTCGCACGACCTGACCGCGCCCGCACGGCCGGCGAGCGCAGCCGCGGCGAGCCACTGCTCGACGCGCAGTCCGTCCGCGGCCGGCGCGCTCACGCCCGGCGCCGACGCCTGATCGACGGCGTCGAGATCGAAGCTCACCATCATCGCGTCGTCGGAGTCGCACAGCGACTCGACCCGCTCCGTCTCCAGCTCCGGACGCCAGACGCACCGGCCGCCGCGCGACTCGATGTACTCCACGTGCGTGCGCGCCGCTGCGTGCGGCTGGAGCCCGGCCACCACGTAGCCGGCGCACGTCCGGCTCGGGTGCTCGAGCGCCTGCCTGAACGGCGACCCCGAGTGCGCTTCGCCATTCACGAGCGGGCGCACATCGGCGTGGGCATCCCAGTTGAGGATCCGCACGCGCATCCCGCGCTCGACGTAGCCGAGGAAATGCCCGTACGCCGTCTCGTGCCCGCCGCCGAGTACGATCACGAACGTCCCCCGCTCGAGATGCCCGGCCACGATCGCGCCGAGCTGCAGCTGGTCGCGCGCCAGATCGTCGCTCACCCGAACGTCGCCGATGTCGCGCGTCTTCCCGAGGAGTGACACGAACGACTCGGGCGCGCGCGCATCCGGCGTCATCCGGTAGAGCGCCTGGCGAATCGCCCGCGGTCCTTCGGCCGCGCCGGCACGTCCACCGTTGCGGCGGACACCGACGTCGGTCGGAAAGCCGACGATCACCGCGCGCGGCGTCTCTCCGGGCGCGAGGTCGCGCGCGAGCAGGCGCCCGACGCGCGGATCGTCTTCGGCGCTCGCGGCGATCTCGATGTGGGGCGGTACGATCTCCGTCATTCCCGGAGAATCTACACCGGACCGGCCGCCCTCCGCCGCACCTTGCCCGCGGCCGCCCGATCGTTAGTCTGAAGCACCCCGTCTCGTCCCGCGCGCAGCACTCACCGCCACACCACCTCCGGACGACACCGATGCCACGAATCGCTCTCCCGCTCGCCTTCCTGCTCGCGGCCAGCTCGCCGGCGTTTTCCCAGTCGGATGCACGCCACGCCTCGATCGACCGGATCTTCGCGGCCTGGGATAGCCCCGATTCGCCGGGCTGCGCGGTCGGAGTGATCCAGAACGGCGAGCTCGCGTACGCGCGCGGCTACGGCATGGCCAGCCTCGACCTCGACGCACCGATGACGCCGCGGACGGTGTTCTATCTCGCCTCCGTCTCCAAGCAGTTCACCGCGACCGCGGCGATCCTGCTGGCGCGGGAGGGGCGGATCTCGCTCGACGACGAGGTGCGAAAGCACATCCCCGAGCTCCGCGACTACGGCCGACCGCTCACCGTACGACACCTGATCAACCATACGAGCGGGCTTCGGGACTACCTGACGCTGATGACGCTCGCCGGCATGCGCGGCGAGGACGTCCACTCGGACGAAGCCATACTCGAGCTGATCGTTCGCCAGCGCGAGCTGAATTTCCCCCCGGGCACGGCGTACCTGTACAGCAATTCCGGGTACTACCTGCTCGCCGAGCTCGTGCGACGCGTCAGCGGCCAGTCACTGCGCGAGTACACCGACGAGCGGATCTTCCGCCCGCTGGGGATGACGCAGACCCACTTTCACGACGACCGGCTGATGGTCGTCAAGCAACGCGCGCCAGCGTACTCGCCCTCGGGAGACTCGTGGCGACTCAACGTCTGGGCGAACTTCGACAAGGTCGGCTCTGGTGGCCTGATGAGCAGCATCGAGGATCTGGCCAAGTGGGACGCCAACTTCTACGCCGCGCACGTCGGCGGCGAGACGCTTCTCGCCGAGCTGCACCGTCAGGGCGTGCTCGCCGGCGGCGACACGATCGCCTACGCGGGTGGACTGACGATCGGAGGGTATCGCGGGGCGAGGACGGTGCGGCACGGCGGCAGCACGGCCGGCTACCGCAACGAGCTGCTGCGTCTCCCCGATCATCGCTTTTCGGCGATCGTGCTGTGCAACGCGAGCTCGGCGACGGCCGGCGCATACGCGGAACGAATCGCCGATGTGTGGCTTGGCAACGCGCTCGCGCCACTGGTCGCGCGGAGCGCGAGCCCCGCCGCCGCTGGCAGCGCCGCCGATTCGGCGTCGGGTGCTCGCGCGGTCCCCGGCAACGCGGCGGACCGGCGCTCGCTCACGGCTGACGCGCTGGCGGCGTACCTGGGCGATTATCGGAGCGACGAGGTGAAAGCCACGTGGACCGTGGCGGCGCGCGGAGACACGCTGGTCCTCCGGCACCGGACGCTCGGGGACCGCGTCCTGCACCGCACCGGAAGCGACCGGTTCGCCGCGGGCGGCATGACGGTCGAGTTCGCCCGCAGCGGTCCGAACATCACCGGCATGACCATCCGGCAGGATCGCGTGCGGGCGCTCGCCTTCGTGCGGGTTCGCTAGCCTTCGAGCGATCGCCAGCCTTCGCGCGATCGCCAGCCTACGGCCGCGGGAACGTCCCCGTCGGGAGCGGCGCACTCCGCGGGACGCGCGTCGCTGGACCGCGCGGCACTCCGGGCGCCCCCGGGAAGCGGTTGTTGATCGAGATGGGGGCGCGTCCGCGGCCACGCGTCCGGTGGAGCTCACAGTCGTCGTCGCCCGTGCCGCCACCGCGGATGACCACCGAAACACCGCCGCCGCCACGCGTGCCGCCGATGCCCGAACCATCGCTGCTGCCGGGGAAACTGACCTGCACCGGCGTCGGCCGGGCGGCAATCACCGGCATTGGTGCCGAGTCGACCGCCACCGCGGGCTGCTCGACGACGGCCGGGACCGGATCCGCTGTCGGCTCATCGCCCACCGACGGCACGACGACCGGCGCCGGCTCGGTACGTGGAACCGGGCGCGGCGCGGGAGCACGGCGAACGCTCGTACCGGCCGGCGCCTCGATCGCCGAAACCACCTGAAGCCCGGCGTTCTGCCCGGCTGCCAGCTGGATACCCGCGCCCGATGCAAGCTCCAGGTCGCGCGCCAGCTCGTCAGTCAAGTCGTTCGACGCCATCTTCTCTCCGCTCGCGCACGCAATCGCGAAGATCGCGACCGGTGCCAGTGCGAACATGATGATCCTCCTCACCGATCCTCCTTGGCCGAGTGGCTCAGCACCCGACCGGCGTCGTCCCATCGATTGAAGGCAGGCCTACGACGCGCGGAAGAGCATTGGGCGAGCCAGCTGCCGGGCCGCCGTAGAGGCACTCAACTCGATCGCGGCTGGGCCGGCGTCCCAATTCGGGGACGGGTGGTGTCATCTACCAGGGACGGGCGGGTTGCGGGGGACAGCGCGTTGACCGTTGAGCGTTCACCTGACCGTGGACCGTGGACCCGTGAACCGTCTACCGTTGACCTTCGCGCAACCTCAGCTTGACGCCCAACGGTCACCGGTCACCGGTCAACGGTCAACGGTCAACGGGAATCAAACGCTCAACGCGCAACAGCGGTCAACGACCAACCTCAACGCCGACTCCATCCGAATTCGTCCCCCCATTTACCCCCACTCGACGCCGGACTTCATGATGCCCGCAAGACCCCTCGCCCTCGCCCTCGCCCTGGCTCTCACCCTGGCCGGCTCCGGCTGCCGCCCCGACGTCCCCGCGCCGCTCTCCACCGCCGACACCGCCGCGATCGGCGACACGCTGCGCGCGCTCATCGAGCGAACCTACGACTTCTCCCGGCCGGATGTGGTCGCGCGTCTGATGAGCCTCTACCCGGATACGGGCCCGGTCATCTCCGCCGCGTCCGGCCAGGCCCTGACGGAGCGCGACTCGCTCCGCGAGCAGATCGCCTCCTTCTGGGAATACGTCGGCCAGAACATGCAGGACCCGCGGTGGGAGTGGACGGAAACACACGTGACCGTTCTCGCTCCCGACGCGGCCGTGCTCACCGGAGTCTACCGCATCCCTCACCTCAACCCGTCGGGCCAGCCGCACACGGTGGGCGGTGCCTGGACGATGGTCTTCCGCCGCATCGACGGGCGGTGGACGATCGTGCAGGAGCATTTGTCGGACAGGCCGCAGGAGAGGGGAGAGGGGATAGGGGATAGGGGATAGGGGATCGAGACGACGAAGCGTGGAGCCCGGGGCGCGTAACCAATCCGGATTCGTCATCCCCCATCCCCTATCCCCTATCCCCTTGCCCCTATCTCGTCCACCTCGATCAGAAAATCCAGCACCGTGTCGATCGCCTTCCAGTAGAAGTAAGGCTGGAGCCGGTCGAACGTGTCGCTCGGCCGGTGGTAGTCGGGGTGGTCCTCCACACCGAAATAGAGGAACGGTATCCGAGCCGCGTGAAAGGCACCGTGGTCCGACTGCGTCGTCCAGTCGTCGATCGGCGCCGGAACCGGAGTGTCGTGACCGATGCGCAGCGTGATCGGCGCGCGCGCGGCGACGCGCTCGACGTACGGGCGCAGGAACGGATAGTGGTGCGTACCGGCCGCGTAGAGCTCGTTGCGATCGTTGCGGCCGACCATGTCCATGTTGATGTTGAGGACGATCGATTCGCGCGGCACCGGCGGACCGGCGACGAACGCGCGGGCCCCGCGAAGCCCCTGCTCTTCGGCGTCGAACGCGACGAACAGGACCGTGTGGCGCAGCGGGTTGCGCCGCACCCACTCGGCGATCGCGAGCAGCCCGCCCGTACCCGACGCGTTGTCGTCGGCGCCGTTGTAAAGCGAATCGCCGTCCACCGCCCGCCCGATTCCGAGGTGGTCGTAGTGGGCCGTGACCACGATGTAGCGCTCCGGCGTCGCCGTACCCCGCACCATTCCGACGAAGTTCACCCCCTCGATCTCCTCGCCTCGTGCAGAGAAAGTGAAGGGATGGCGGTGCGATCCGCCGACCGGCGCCAGTCCGATCCGCTGCATCTCGGCAGCGAGATACCGCCGCGCGCGCTCGTTGCCCGGAGTCGCCGTGCGCCGCCCCTCCATCGAATCGGCGGACAGCACCCGCGCGTGCGTGATGAGCCGCCCGGCGTCGATACGCGACGGCGCCGTTCGCTCGGCCACCGCCTCCCGGCCGGCGGCCGCGCCGCCGTTGGGCGACGACGTGGAGCAGGCGAGGGTGAGGGCGAGGAGGATCGAGGCGAGGCGCATGAAAGAAGGGGATAGGGGATAGGGGGCGAGAAACTCTGCTAGCGGCCGATCACGCGGCGGTTCCGCATGTCGTAGCGATCGCCCGCGCCGAGGGCGACGTAGGGTCCGTCGCCATCGTGCGGGTCGTTGCCGCCGTAGACGAACACGCGGCTCGCGCCGATCACCTCGAATTCGTCGCCGCGCACGACGATCGCCGTGCCCTCGTCGATCCCGAGGCCGAGCAGTGATGGATGGCGGGCGAGCACCTGTGGCAGGTCGCCGAGCCGGCGGCGGGGAACAACGTGCTGATCGACCGCGGCGTCGCGGAGAAAGGCGAAGCCCTGCTCGTAGCCGGGAGCCATTACGACGTGGTTGCCCTGCACCGCGCCGCGCACGAGGTACGACGCCTGGATCGACGCGCCGGCCGACGTGCCGCCGATGATCCCGCCCCGCTCGAGCAGCGCGTGCAGCTCGCGCTCGGTGCGCGTGCCGAGGTACGAGTCGACGAGCCGCCACTGCCGCCCGCCAGGGAACCAGACTGCGCGCGCCGCGCGGATCGGGGCGACGAAGGCCTCGGAGTCGGCCTCGTCCCGGTCGCTGGTGTGCAGGACGGTCAGACGCGTCGCGCCGGCACGGCGCAGCACCTCGAGTCCGCCCCAGTCCTCGGGGTAGAGCGAGTCGCCCGACGCCGTGGGAATGACCACGATCGGGGCGTCGATCCCGCCGGCGATCTCGAGAAAGCGGCCGATGATCTCCGGCGGGAGCGCGCCGCCGCCGGCCACGATCAGCGTGCCGTTGGGCGGACCGACGACCGTCCGTTCGACGGCGACGGCGCGGTCGGCGTCGAACGTCGCGCGTCCACCGCTTGCGCAGGCGAGCGGAAGCGCGGCCAGGGCGAAGGGCAACGCGGCGAAAGCGAACATCGCGGCCGCGCGTCGCAGATCGTGCCGGAGCTTCATCAGCTGGTTTCCCCCTCCCGGGAGCGGCTCAGCGCGCCGAGCGCTGCTTCCGCAGCCGTGTTCGAGTCGTGTGTTGCCGGCGACGCTTCACGGCCGGTGCCCGCTTTGCGGCCTGCTTCTTCGCGCCCGTCTTCCGCGCCGACTTCTTTCGCGACCTGGCCGGTCGCTTTCCTTTCCTCGCCGGCGGGGCCAGGATCGTGCCGCGGCACGCCGCCGCGCCGCACCGGCACGCGTAGAGCGACTCGTCGTCCTCGGTGTGATCCTCGCTCCGCTCGTACGCGTAATCGTAGGCCAGCTCGGCTCCTAGCGGGATCTCCCTGATCGACTCGATGAAGATCCGGCCGCGCTCGATCACTGCTTCGCAGTTGGGCGCACACGAGTGGTTGATGAACCGCGCCTCGTTCCCGCCCACCGCCGCATCCACGACCGTGCGAGAGCTCAACGTGAACAGAAAGGTGTGGTGCCTCGACATCGTGTCGTCATCGTAGCGGCGGTCGGCCTCGCTGTTGCTGATCTTCTCGCCCGTGTACTCGATGATGCGGGTCCCCTTCGGGATGCGGGTGAGGGCGAAGGCGCCGGTTCCCTGAATCCTCGAGCGGCGGAGCTCGAACAGGGGAGACTCGGGGGTGTGCAGGGGCTCGTTGTTATTGGCGCTGGGCATGTCAAAGGGGAAATCGTGGTCGCGGTCGGTGAAGAAGACAAGACTCTTCGCGGCGCATGGCCGATCAATTCGCATTTGCAGTCGTCTGAAGCACCCGGTACAGATACTCCGCCGCCCAACCCAGCGCCGGCACCGGAACCCGCTCGTTGTCGCCGTGCATTCGCAATTCGTCCTCCATGATTAGAGGAAACGGGAGGATGCCGTACGTCGGGATGCCCTGGGCCCTCAGCGCCGCCCCGTCGGTGGCGCCGGTGGACATGAACGGAACCACCACGACGCCCGGCGCCATCGCCGTGGCCGCCTCCTCCATCGCCCGGAAGAGATCGGTCGCAACCGGTGACACCGGCGGCGCCTCGAGCGGCTGGCCATCGAGCGTGAACGTCACCGCCTGCTCGCCGCCGACGCGGTTGATCTCGCGCACCACCTCGCCAATGTCCTCGCCGGGCAGCACCCGTACGTTGAACGTCGCGGTTCCCTCCGACGGGATGACGTTGCTGCGGATCCCGCCGCTGACGAGCGTCAGCGATGCGCCGGTGCGCAGCACGGCGTTGTGCAGCGGCTCGCGCGACAGCACGTCGGCGGCCCGGGCGATCGCCGCCGCGTCGGCGCCGGGACGCGAGATCGCCTGCATCGCCGCGCGCATCGCCGCATCGGGCTCGATCCCTGCCAGCCGGGCGAAGTAGAGCCGCGTCGTCTCGTTGAGCCGGGCCGGCGGACGCCACTCGTGCACCCGCGCGATCGCCCGCGCCAGCGCGGCCAGCGCGTTGTCCGGCAACGGGACGGAGCCGTGGCCGCTCGGCCCCACCGCCCGTCCGACCACGGTGTAGTACACTTTCTCCGTCGTCTGGATATTGACCGTCCGGATGCGCTCCTCCCCGACGCGGATCCGGCCTCCCTCGTTGAGGGCGAACTCGACATCACCGATCAGGTCGCGGTGCCGTTCGATCACCTGGTCCACGCCGATCGCCGCCCCGCCCTCCTCGGCCGCCGTGGCCAGGAAGATGATGTCGCGCTGGAGCCGGTCGCGCCGGGAGGCGAGCTGGGTCATCGCGGCCACGGTCGCGGCCAGCATCCCCTTGTCGTCGATCGCGCCGCGACCATAGAGGTAGCCGTCGCGCACGGTCGGCTCGAACGGCGGCGTCTCCCACTTCGACGTGTCCGCGCCGACCACGTCCATGTGGCCCATCACCAGCACGGGGCGCTTGGTCGGGCTCGTGGCGCGGAGCCGGGCGATGAAGTTGGCGCGCCCCTCGGCGGCGGGGAGGACGTGCGTCTCCACGCCGGGCATCGTCTTGAACACGGAGTCGAAGTATCGGGCGGTGAGCAGCTCGTTCCCCGGCGGGTTCTGCGTGTCGAGCCGGATCAGCCGGCGCAGATGTGTCTCCGTGGCGCGCTGAGCGGCGGCGCGGTCGAACCCGGGCGGCACCGGAGCCGCCACGCGGTAGTGATCGCCCGCCGCCGGTGCCTGGGCGATGGCGGACGACGCGGCCAGGGTCAGTGCCGGCATGGCGGTGCTGAGTACGCGGAAAACCTTCGAACGAGGCATCGGTCGCGATTCGGGGGAACGCGCGCGAGCCGCCGGCTCGCCGAGCGCGGAAATCTACCGAGCCCGCAACGCGCGTGACACCGCCCGTCTCCTCTTTCGCCGCAGCCGGTATCGCCGACATCGGAGGCTCGCCCGCCGCGCCCCTCGTTCACTCTGGCAGACCACTCTGCCACAGCCACGCACACCCCCGAGAAGTGAGTCCGGACGAGCCGGCGAGGATCGAGCATGTTCCTCGCCGGCTCGAAGTCCGCACACCCCGCGTCTCGCTGATTCAAGCAATCGACGAACCCTGCCTCTGCGAGGATCAGGTTGTAGCGATCAGATCCCGGTCCAGCTCCGAAACCGTTCTGCTCCCGCAGAGAGCCATCGCCAGCTCGAACTCATCCCGGAGCAGCTCGAGCACCTTCTCCACGCCGCGCTGGCCGTCCACCGCGAGGCCCCAGAGGATCGGCCGACCGAGCATGACGGCCCGCGCCCCGAGGGCGAGGGCCTTCACTACGTCGGTACCGCGCCGAATCCCGCCGTCGACGTAGACCTCGGTCCGGCCGGCCACCGCCTCGACCACCTCGGGCAGTGCGGTGATCGTCGGAATGGAGGTGTCGAGCTGCCGGCCGCCGTGATTCGACACGATGATTCCGGCGACGCCCTCGCCGACAGCCTTCGCCGCATCGTCGCCGCGCACGACGCCCTTGAGCAGGATCGGCAGCTTCGTCACCGACCGGAGCCAGGCCAGGTCGGTCCAGCTCACCGCCGGATCGAGCACGTGCGACGCGTGGGCGGCGAGCCCGGATCCGGCGTGCACCTGCGGCAGCGTCTCCTGCCCCTCGGGGATCAGGTTGGCGATCACGACGCCGGGCGGCATCCTGAACCGGTTGCGCACGTCGCGCTCGCGGCGGCCGAGGATCGGCGTGTCCACGGTGAGGACCAGCGCCTCGTAGCCGGCGCGCTCCACCCGCGCGACCAGCTCGCGCGTCGCGTCGCGGTTCTGGTAGACGTAGAGCTGGAACCAGAGGCGCGCCGTCGTCGCCGCGCGAACCTCCTCGGCCGACGTCGTCGCCAGCGTGCTCACCGTCATGATCGTCCCGCACTGCTCGGCGGCGCGGGCGGTGGCCAGCTCGCCATCGGGATGCGCCATCCGCTGGAGCGCGGTGGGCGCGATCAGCACTGGCCAGGCGACGGGCTTCCCGAGCACCGTCGTCTCCAGCGAGCGCACCGAGACGTCGCGGAGGACCCTATAGCGCAGCGACAGCCGCTCGAACGCGTCGCGGTTCTCGCGCATCGTGACCTCGTCGTTCGCCCCGCCACGAAAGTAGTCGAGCACCTGTGCCGGGAGCCGCTCCTGCGCGGCTGCTTCGATCTCGGCGAGGTTGACGAAGTCGAAGGGCGAGGGGATAGGGGGCAGGGGAGAGGGGATAGGGGAAAGGGGAAAGGGGATAGGGGAGAGGGGATAGGGGATAGGAGAAAGGGGGCGCGCGGGCTCAGGGGGCGGGGACGCGGGGTCAGGGGGCGGTGGCGCGGGCGTTGGCGGAGCGTACCATCTCGCGCACCTCGGCGAGAAGGGCCGGCGCGTCGAAGACGATGCCGTCCTTGATCGTGTAGCGCACGCCGCCGCGCGTCCGCAGCTGCCCGTCCTCGACCACCTGCACGCCGGTGCCGTAGAGCACCTTCATGTTGTGCAGCGGGTTGCCGTCGACCACGATCAGATCGGCCTCGAAGCCGGGGCGGATCACGCCGGTGCGCTCGAGCCCCAGCGCGCGCGCGCCGTTCGATGTGGCGTGGCGGATGACCTCGAGCGGGTGGAAGCCGGCCTCCTGGTGGAGCTCCATCTCGCGGATCGTGGCGAAGCCGTAGAGGTGGTAGATGAATCCGGCGTCGGAGCCCACCGTGACGTTCCCGCCGCGGGCGGCGTACTCGCGCACCCAGTTCATCCACAGCCGCATGTTGTCGCGCCACATGATCTCGTCGGCCGTCGTCCAGTCCATGTGGTACGAGCCGTGGCGATGCGGATCGGGCTCGAAGAAGGCGAGCAGGTTGGGGAGCGCGTAGTCGCGGAACCAGGGCAGCGTCCGCGCACGTGACAGATCGCGGTTGGCCTCGTACACGGCGAACGTCGGGTTCCACGTGATGCTCTTCGCCCGCATCGAGTCGAGCACCGCCGAGAGGCGCGTCGAGTCGGTCTGGCGCCACAGGTCGCCCGCCCAGCGGAACCGATAGAGCTCGTCGTCGTAGCTGTACCCGGCGGGAAACTGCTGCGGCCCGGGGATCGCCGCGTCGGGGATCCCGTACCAGTGCTCGATCGTCCGCACTCCGAGCCGCGCCGCGTCGAGCGCGTCGTACTCCTGGATCTTCATGTCGGTGGCGATCGGGAGTCCCTGCGTGCGCGCCTCTGCGGCCAGCGCCTCCCAGACATCGGGCCGGTTGATGAAGACCTTGAGTCCCTGCGCGCCCTGCTGCTTGAGCCGCCGGACCAGCGCCCGCGCCTCATCCGGCGAGTCGGCGCCGGCGGTGGCGTAGGGGATGATCGTCGGCGCGGCGATGCGGTTCTCCGCCGCGAGCCGCGCGTGAGCGACGACGGTGTCGATCCCCTCGCCCGAGCCGGGCTCGCGAACGGTCGTGATCCCGTGGGCGAGCCACAGCTTGTAGATGTAGTCCTTCGGCATCGGCTCGCCGTTCCGGCTGAACATGATGTGCCCGTGCATGTCGATGATGCCGGGCATCACGTACTGGCCGGTCGCGTCGATGACGCGATCCGCTCCGGGCCGCGCGGGTGCCGCGGCGGCGCGGCCGACGCCGAACTCGTCGATCGGCGACGCGGGACGCACGGCGGTGATCCGCGCACCCTCGACGACGATGTCCATCGGACCGCGGGCGGGGTTGCCGGTGCCGTCGATCACCATCGCGTTGCGGATGAGCAGGCGCTCGTGGCGCTGTCCGGGCGAGGGCGTGGGCGCCTGCGCGCGCGCGTGCACCACCGGCGCGAGCAGGAGCACGGCGGCGATGACGAAGACTCGAGAGAGCTGGTTGTCCATCGGTGTGTCCTTCGGGTGTCGCGGCGGGGCTCTCCGGCGAAGGTACGGGGGAACCTTCCGGCCCGCTACTCCAGCAGCTCGAACCCGGCGACGACGAAATCCGCGTCGAACGCGAACGCGTACCTCACTCGCTCGCGCCGCATGAGCTCGAAGGTCACCGCATCGGTGAGCGTGAACCGCTGATCCGCAAACCGCTCGAGCCATCCACGGATGGCGGCGTCGACGAGCTCCATGGTCGCGTCACGCCACTCGTACGCGGGATCCTTGAGCAGCGCCGAGATCACACGCCGGGCCGTGGCGGGATCGGCGCGCCGCACCAGGTGACCATGCAGCTCGGCGAGGACGAGCATGGTGCCTGCCCACCGCCCGCCCGCCGTACGAAACCGGGCTTCGGTGGCCACGGCCCGCTCATGGTGCTGATCGCGCGAGCTGGCGAGGGCGAGCAGGGCGCCCGTGTCAATGGCCGCGCGCGTCACTCCCCTTCCGGCTTCCCGTACAGGTAGTCGTCATGGCGCGCGCCAAGATCGGGCGGCACGTCGGCCGCGTCGTCCAACGCGCCCACCAGCGCCGAGAGCGAGGACCCCGGCCGAGCCTCGGCCAGCATCTCGACCGACAGGCGCCTCAGCCCGAGGCGCAGGATCTCCGCGCGCGAAAGTGAGGATTCCGTGGCCATCCGATCGAGCAGGGACCGGTCGTGCTGGTCGAGGTAGACCTGAACCGGCTCACGGACGCGCTTTTTGGGGCTCATACATTCCCCTGTGTCATGCGTCGCTAAATGTAGCTACTACATGAACAGTTGGCAATGGATCGACGGCTTCGACGACGATCATCGGGTGAAGGTCAGTCCTAGCCAGGTCGCCGCGGCGAGCGCGGCCGCAACGAGAAGGATGAGACCGATCAGCGGCGCGAACCGCGGCATTGCCGGCCGGCGGGTCATGGCGTTCGCCGGTTCGGCGGACGGCGCGGCGGGGCGGTAGACAGCCACGGCGGCCAGCGTCGGCGGGTTCACGATCGCCGGATCACGGATCGGCGGCAGGCTCCCTGCCCTGGCCACGACCGCCTCCTCGCTCGTGCTGGTGTTTCCCAGTGAATCGCGGTCGCGGATCTCGTCCACCAGGGCCCGCGTTTCCGGCGACGGCTCCGTCTCCAGCTCCTCGACCAGGCGGGCGGCGAACGTCTGATAGGCGCGGAGCGCGCCGGCGCGGTCGCCGGCCCGGTCGCGCGCGCGCATCAGGCGGCGGAGCGCACGCTCGTCGAGCGGGTCCAGCTCGGCGGCCCGCGCCGCCCAGCGGGTAGCGTGGGTCACCCGCCCCTCGCGCCCGCACCGCTCGGCCAGCTCGCGTGCCGCGGCGGCGGCGCGGGTCCGGATGCGGGCCCGCTCGTCTTCCACCCAATGCTCGAATCCCGGCGCCTCGGTGACGAAGACACCATCGAGCAGATCGCCGCGATAGAGGGCGAGCGCGTCTTCCGGCGCGCCGCGGTCGAGAGCCCGCTCGAACTCGTGGGCGTCGGAGCGGACGCGAGCCCAGTCGAGGCCGACCGATTCGTTGCCGCGGGTCACCACCGCCTCGGTCCCGAGCGCCTTGCGAATCGAGTGGAGCGACTGGCTGAGGGCATGACGGGCCCGCGGCTGATCGAGCTCGGGCCAGAAGAGCCCCAGCAACGTGTCGCGACGGTGCAGCCCCGGCGGGCGGGCAACCGCCAGGTAGGCAAGCATCGCCAGCCGCTTGGGCTGGAGGTTCACCGAGACGGTGTGCCCGTCGTCACCGGCGATCTCGAGCGGGCCCAGCGTGTGGATCTCGACCATGGTGCGTCGGGCGGTGAGGGCTCGGTGAAACGGTGAGGCTCGGTGATACTTCGGGGAAAGTCGTCCCGGGGCCCGGCCCAAACCTACGGCGAGGCATCCGGGGGTACAAGGCGCGCTGGATCCCGAGGATTGACAATCGTGATCGCTTGCGGTATGCGCGGCTCATACTTAGTATGAGCCATGCCGCTCACCCGCATCACCATCACCGTCCCGGCCTCGCTGGTGCGCGAGGCCGATCGCCGCGCCCGGCGGGAATCACGGTCGCGAAGCTGGATCGTCGCCGACGCCTTGCGTCGCTACGTCGCGTCCGAGTCTGGCCCCGCCGCCGCGGCCGACTCCGGCCCCGTCTCCGGAACAGAGTCGCCGGCTCCTCCGCCGACCGGTCTCGCCGAGCATGCCGACCGGGCCCGCCTGCAACAGATCGAGTCGGCCCTCGCCCTGTCGCCCTCGGCGCGCCTCGAGCGCGCCGAGGAGCTGGGTGCGCTCGGTCGAGCACGCCAGAACCGGGGACGCCGGGAGCAGGTCATCGGGTTCGATTCCTACGAGGACTACTACCGGTGGAAGACCGGCCGACTGATCGGCGTGTGAGGAGCCGCATCGCCGCCGTCTGCGCGGCGCTCAACGCCGCCGGCGCGCGTTATCTCGTCGCCGGCGGCGCCGCCTGCGTGCTGCACGGCTACGTCCGTGCGACCACCGACGTGGACATCCTGATCGAGCCGACCGAAGAGAACGCGGCGCGCATTCTGGCCGCGCTGAGCACGATCGGATACGGCTTTGCGCGCGAGCTCGCGGCGCGGGACATACTCACGAAGCCGATCACGGTGCTCGGCGACGATCCAGCGGTCGACGTCTTCCACGGTCTTTGGGGCGTCAGCTATGCCTCCGCGGCCCCGTCGAGGGTGGTCGTCGATCTGGAAGGCGTGGCCGTTCCGGTGCTCGCGCTGGAAGACCTCATCGCGTCCAAGCGGAGCGGGCGGCCGCTGGACCAGGCCGACGTCGAGGCGCTCGAGCACATCCAGCGTCTGCGGCAGCGGATGGGCGCCGAGTAGGCAGCTTGCCGGACCCTGGTCGCTCACCCGGCTTCCACCATCCCACAACCCGGGTGACACCCCGGTGATACCTCGAGGAGAATCCAGTGAGGCAGAGCAATCAACTTGGACCGGACCGTCAGACCCGATACGCACCGTGGCGATCGCGGATCCGAGGTCGGCCGCCGCGGGGTCCACCAAGACCGCGTTTCTCCTCAGGAGGAGGGCATGCCCAGGGAGCGAGCTCCGATTCACCCCCTGCCCATCGGCCACCAGCCGCCGAACTCCGTCGCCTACCGCGTCGCCGACGGCGAAACCTGGGAGAGCATCGGCCGGCAGTGCGGCCTGAGCGCGGCGGGGTTGATGCGCTTCAACTTCGGAACGGCCGACATCGCCGAGGTGAACTGGTACCTCCGCCGGTACGTCGGCTGCCGGACGGCCGACGAGACGGACACGATCTGGTTGTTCCGCGATTCGGACGCGCCGGGCGTCATCCACGTGCCACTGGGGCGGCCGCGGCTCGTCCCCGAGACGGAGCGCTCGGAGGCCGACGGCTCGGCGAGCGAGGGTCTCTGGCTCGGGCTGCTGGACGCCGAGGCCGCCAGGGCGCGTCGCGCGCCGGGCGAGATCGGGACCATGATCCGCTACGACAAGCCGGCGGTGGAGCACCGCGTCGAAGTCCGGGGCTGGCGCCTCGACGCGCCGCGCGCGCGTCCACCGGCCGGGGTGCTCCTCCTGGCTACGTCGGTCTCCGATCCGGCGGAGCTCGACGGCTACGCGATCGGCTGGATCGACGTCCAGGCCACGCTCGGCGCTCGGTGGTTCGCGATCGCCCGGGCGATGCAGCACCTCGAGAACGGGCTTCGCGTACTGCGCTCGCTGACCAGGGCGCAGCGCTCCTCGGCGCGCGCCACCGAGTGGCGGCGGGTGCGCGACCTCGCGCGTCACATCGCGACGACGCTCGGCATGGAGCCCGACGCGCCGGCGCCGCAGGTGCGGGCGATCGCGATCCCGGGGCAGGGCTTCGGTGCGGAGGCCAGTCTGGCGTGGCGGATCGGGACTTTGGCGTTGCGTCCGTCGCTGGCTGAGGCTGAGCCGGCGAAGCAAGCCATGTAGGGGGGAGTTTCCACATCATGTGCTCTCATTCACCTCGAACGTCCGCAGCCTGTACAGCGCCAGTGCCGCGCACGCAGTGGTCACCGCCGCCGTCATCCAGAGGGCGGTGGAGAGCGGAAGCGGCGCGGCGAAGACCTCCGGGCCGACCGCGGTCAGGTGGTCCATGATGCTCAGCGCGTACTGCCGGATGCTCAGCACGCGCGTCCCCGCGAAAGCCGTCGCCAGCGTTCCTTCCCACAGAGCGAGGTAGAGGAGGCCGATCAGCATCCCGCGGCGCGTCACCAGGCCGACGGCGAGAAACAGCAGCGCGTAGAGCGCGCCGGCGGCGGCCGATGCGGCGGTCGAAGCGAGGATGAGTCCATCGTCGCCGAAGCCGCGCGCGATGATGACACCACAGGCGAGTGCGGCGATCGCACCGAGCAGGGCGGCGGCGGGGACGGCGACGATCGCCTTGCCGAACAGGATCGCGTGGCGCGGGATCGGACGGGCGAGCAGGTGAATCGCCGTTCCCTCCTCCAGCTCGGTGCCGAACGCTGTGCCGCCGAGGAGGAGGCCGATCAGCGGAACGACCACGGGGATGATGAGCGTCGTCACGAGCTCCGCGTAGAGGCCGGCCGCCGCGCGCTCGCCGCCCCAGATCGCGAACATGAGGGCGATCGCCGCCGGCAGCGCGGCCAGCGCGACCACGGGAATCGCGCGCCGGCGGGTGAGGAGCTGGCGCGTGGTGAGCCAGGCGACGGCAGGGTGCACGAGCATCGTCAGCGCCTCACGAGGTAGTCGAACACGCTCTCCAGCGACTCGTCCATCGGCCGCAGCTCGCGCAGACTCACGCCGCGATCGCGCGCCACGAGCGGCAGCGCGCGGGTGAACGCTCCCTGGTCGGTCGTCTTCACGACCATGCCGTGCGGTCCGATCTGGACGCTCTCGATCGCCGGCAGCCCGACCAGCGCCGCCGCCAGCGCGCGGTCGTCGCTCGTGCGGAGCGTGAAGGTGTGCGGCCGGTCCGTCATCAGCCGCCTGATCTCGCGCGGCGCACCCGAGGCGGCAAGCCGCCCGGCGACCATGACGAGCACGGTGCTCGCCAGCCGGTCCACCTCCTCGAGGATGTGGGAGCTGAAGAGGATGACACGTCCGCCGGTGGCGAGCGAGCGAAGGAGCGCCGCCATCCGCAGCCGTTGCTTGGGGTCCATCCCATTGAACGGCTCGTCGAGGATGAGGATGCGCGGATCGTGCGCCAGCGCGGCGGCGATCTTGGCGCGCTGCCTCATCCCCTTGGAGTACGTCTCCAGCTTCCGGTGCTGCGCATCCTCCAGCTCCACCGCCTCGATCGCCGCCCGCCCCGCCGCGCGCGCATCGGCGACGCCGTGCAGCCGCGCACTGAGCGTCACGAACTCCAACCCGGTAAGAAAGGGATACACCGCCTCGCGCTCGGGCACGATCCCCATACGCGCCCACGTCGCCGGCCGCCCGAACGCCGCCCCGCCCTCGACGAGCACCTCACCCGCCGACGGCCGCAGCAGGCCGGCGATCATGTGAATGACGGTGGACTTCCCCGCCCCGTTCGGCCCGAGCAGCCCGGTGATCCCCGGCTCGAGAACGAACGACACGTCATTGACGGCGACGACGTTCCCGTACCACCGCGAAGCATGCCGCACCTCCACGGGCGCACTGGATTCCGTCAGCGCCACTCTCTTCCCATGCGCCTCGTTCGTCCAATTCGTTTCGTTCGTCCCGCTTGTCGCCTTCGTTCCGTTGGCCGTCACGTCTCCACCCTCCGATACACTCCGACGACCAGCATCAGCGCCCCGAGCGCGATCGCCCCCGCTCCGAGCCCGTACGTCCGCGGCTCGAGGCTCGCCCGTCCGTGAATCGACCGGGGCCTCGGCACGGCGTCGAACATCCAGATCGCCACGCCTTCGCTGGTGAGCAGCGGGCTGGCAAGCACGGCGTGACCGAACCGCTCCCGGTCGAGGCTCACGACCGCGGCGCTCACGGCGGTGCTGGCGAGGAGGACGCCGATGATAGCCGCCGTGGCGTAGATCCGTCGCGGGACGAGCGACGCGAGCAGCACGGCGAGGCCGCCAAGGAGGAGCGCGATCAGGAACGCGCTGCCGGCGATCGGCAGCAGCACGTGCGCATCGCCGGCGAACGCCGCCCACGGATCGGGGTCCACCATGTTGCGGGCGATGAAGATCACGAGCTGGGGGATGATCATGATCACGAACAGCGACGAGACGAGCGACAGCCACCGGGCGAGGACGTAGTCGATGCGCCGCACGGCGCGCGAGAAGTAGAGCGTCAGCACGCGCTGCTGCCGGTCGCCACCCATCAGCTCCGGCGCCTGGGCGGCGCAGAACAGCGCTATGAGCACGCTCGTCATGACGAAGTAGCGATCGTGCGGCACGAGGTTGGCGGCGTTGCCGGCGATGCCAGTGACGCCCGCCTGCATGATCGCCGGAAGGAGCGAGATCGCGAACAAGCCCAGGGGGACGAGCTTCGCCCGCTCGCCGCGCCCGATGCCGAAGATCGTCCTCACGCCCTGCCAGTAGAGCGCGGCGACGACGGCCAGCCTCCCGCGGCGCTCGCCCTCGTAGTGGCGATAGCCGATGTCGTAGATCACCCCGCCCGCGCGGGACGCGTCAGTCGCCGGCGATGACACGTGCGTCCTCTCCAATGGTGAGCCGGTGCGCCGGCGCCGCCCGGCTGGCCGGGTCGAACAGCATCTCGAGCGTATTGCGGCTCTGCTCGAGGCGCACGAGGGCGAGTCCGAGCTCGGCCACCGCGTCGCGAACGACGTCGTAAACGCCGTCGTCGCCGAGCGGGATCAGCAGGCGCCGTTCATGGGCGCGGGCGTGGAGCCCGCGGCCGGCGAGGTGGGCGGCCAGAGCCTCGCTCCCCTCCTCGACTTCCACGGCGAGTATCGCCGTCTGCGCGGTGAACTCGCCAATGGTCGCGGAATGCAGGAGCTTCCCGCCTTCGATCGCGACGAGGTGGTCGCAGACGCGCTCGATCTCGCCGAGCAGGTGCGAGGCGACGATGACGCTGATCCCGAACACGCGACCGGTGAGCCGCACGAGCTCGAGCATCTCCTCTCGGCCGGAAGGATCGAGCCCGTTGGTCGGCTCGTCGAGGAGCAGCAGCTTCGGATCGTGCACGAGGGCCTGGGCGAGCTTGATCCGCTGCTTCATGCCGGTGGAATAGGCGCCGATCTGGCGGTACCGCTCGTCGTAGAGTCCCACGTGACGCAGCGTCTCGGAGGTCCGCTCGCGGGCGGCGGCGCGGGGGAGGCCGGACATGCGGGCCATGTGCGACACGAACTCGGTGCCCGACGACTCGGCGGGGAGGCAATCGTGCTCGGGGAGGTAGCCGACGAGCGAGCGGACGGCGGTCCCTTCGCGGGCCGCGTCGAGGCCGAGCACGCGGACCGATCCGGCGGTCGGCTCGAGGAGGCCGAGCAGGATCTTGATGAGGGTGCTCTTGCCCGCGCCGTTGGCGCCGACGAGGCCGATCAGCCCCGGCTCGAGGGCGAGCGTGAGCCCATCGAGGGCGGTGACGCCCGGATAGCGCTTGACGAGTCCCTGGGTTTCGACGAGCGGCAATGGATGCGTCCGGGAGGGGTCAGGCGGACCTACGGGAGGGTGCGGACGCCGGTTTCGGGTCGCGGGAGAGGCGTGCCCCGTGCTCCGGACCCAACATCCCGCCCCCTCGCACCGTATAATAGTGATTGTCTCCCCACCGCACTCCCCCATCCGAGGTCCGGTCTCGATGATCCGCTCTCTCCTCTCCGCCACGCGCGCGCGGATGCAGGCGCCGCTCGCCGCCACGCTGCTCGTACTGCTCAGCGCACCGGCGCTGGCCCAGAACGCCGACAGCATCCTGGCCGCGGAAGGTTTTGTCCGGCCGCCGGCGGAGATCGCCCAGGCGGTCCTGGCGCCGCGACACCTCAACGTGTCGCTGACCAATCAGAGCCCGAACAAGAAGTACTTCCTCAAGACCCAGAGCGAGGGTCTCCCGTCGATCGCGGAGTTCGCCAAGCCGCATCACTTCCTCGGCGGGCTCCAGGTGGACTCGCGGGCGAACCGCGCGCGGACGTTCACGACCCGCGGGTCGGCCGGGTTCGACATCATCGAGTGGGAGACGGGGCGGACGATCCAGGTGCAGGTCCCGCGCGGCGCGACGGTGAGCAACCCGACGTGGTCGCCCGATGGGTCGCAGGTCGGGTTCTTCGCCCACTTCGCTGAGGGGAGCCACATCTTCGTGGCCGACGCGGCGACCGGCCGGTCGCGGCAGGTGACGCGGACGCCGGTGCTGGCGACGCTGGTGACGTCGTTCGACTGGACGGCCGATGGGCGGTCGATCGTGACGGTGCTCCTGCCGCCGAACCGCGGCGCGGCGCCGCGGGCGCCGGCGGTGCCGACGTCGCCGATGGTCCGGCTGACCGGCGAGGGCGAGAACCGGACGCGCACGTACGCGAGCCTGCTGGAGACGCCGCACGACATGGCGCTGCTCGAGTACTACGCGACCGGTCAGCTCGCGGTGGTGACCGTGCAGAACCGCGCCGAGCGTCGGATCGGGCCGGTGGCGATGATCCAGAGCGTGGATCCGTCGCCCGACGGTCAGTATTTCCGCGTGACGACGATGCAGAAGCCGTTCTCGTACATCGTGCCGACGAGCCAGTTCGGGACGGTGGAGGAGATCTGGGACGCGAACGGAAAGGTGCTGGCCGAGGTGTCGAAGCGTCCGCTGCGCGAAGGCGTGCAGCCCGACTCGACGGAGCGCGCCGAGCAGGAAGTGCAGCGGCGGAACGTGGCGTGGCGGCCGGATGGTCAGGGGCTGTCGTACCTCCAGATGGAGGCGCGTCGCGACACGACTGGCGCGGACAGCGCGGCGGGTGCGCCCGCGGCGCGTGGGGCGCAGCGCGCGCCGGCGCAGCAGGGACAGAGTCAGGGACAGGCGCAGCAGCAGCGGCGGCGCGACCGCGTGGTGCAGTGGCTGCCGCCGTTCGACAGCGCGAGCGCGAAGGTGATCTACGAGGCCGACGCGCGGATCGGCACGCTGCGCTACTCGGATGACGCGACGACCCTGTTCATCACGGAGGGCGCGGGCGGTGGCGGCGGGTTCGGCGGCGGCGGTGGTGGCGGTGGCGGCGGCGCGCAGGGCGGTCAGGTGCACGAGTACGCGGTGTTCCTCGACGAGCCGACGCGCCGGCACACGATCGCGCGCTACCGGTCGAACGACTTCTACAAGCTGCCCGGCACGATCATGACGAAGCGCGGCGTCCAGGGCGCGCCGGTGGTGCAGACGTCGAGCGACGGCGGGCACGTCTACGTCCAGGGGACTCAGTACTACGAGAACCGTCTGGAGCAGGCGCCGCGGCACTTCATCGACAAGGTGGAGATCCGGACGGGAACGAAGACGCGTGTCTACGAGGGGCCGGAGGACGTGTACGAGACCGTGCAGGCAACGGTGGACGACGACCTGGAGCGGCTGATCGTGCAGCGCGAGTCGCCGACGCAGGTGCCGGACTCGTATCTGCGGACGGTGGCGACGGGCGACCTGAGGAAGCTGACGGACAACCGCGACTACACGCCGGAGCTGACGCGGGCGCAGCGGCGCACGGTGACGGTGACGCGGGTGGACGGGATCAAGTTCAACGTGAACGTGACGCTGCCGGAGACGTGGACGCCGGGTCAGCGGCTCCCCGCCCTGTTCTGGTTCTATCCGCGGGAGTACAACGGGCAGGAGGCGTACGACCGGACGTTGCGGACGTTCAACAAGAACCGGTTCCCGAACATCGGGGTGCGGACGATGGACATCCTGGTGAAGCAGGGATACGCGGTGGTGGCGCCGGACGCGCCGATCATCGGGCAGGATGGTCGCATGAACGACCGTTACGTGTCGGATCTGCGGAACAACCTGGCGGCGGTGATCGACGAACTGGATCGGCAGGGGTACATCGACCGGCAGCGGCTGGGGATCGGGGGGCACAGCTACGGGGCGTTCAGCACCGTCAATGCGATGGTCCATACGCCGTTCTTCAAGGCTGGCATCGCGGGGGACGGCGCGTACAATCGGACCTTGACGCCGAATGGGTTCCAGACGGAGCGGCGGTTGTTGTGGGAGGGGCGGGAGACTTATCTGGCCATGTCACCGTTCCTTTATGCCGAGCAGTTGAACGGAGCGCTGCTCATGTATCACGGGATGGATGATCAGAACGTGGGGACGCATCCGATCAATTCGGAGCGGTTGTTTCATGCCTTGAACGGGCTGGGGAAGACGGCTTCGCTGTACATGTATCCGTACGAGGATCATGGGCCGGCTACCGAGGAGACTATTCTCGATCTGTGGGCTCGGTGGACGGCCTGGTTGGACAAGTACGTGAAGAACGGTGGGGCGGTGGTTGCGGACAAGGTGGCGGCGGACGTGCGGCCGGAGTAGTGCCGACGAGTAGTACGCTGCGAGTCGCTAGTTCTGCAGGAGAAGGAGCACTAGGGCCGCCGGCAGACAGCGCAGGGAGACGCCGCGGCTCGACGCTCCGGCGGCGCGCGAGCGCGTCGTGTTCTACTCGGTCATCGGCTCGCAGAGCCAGAACTACCGCAGCATGATCGTCAACGGCGAGGTGGGCTTCGTCATCTCGCAGTGGCCGAGCATCATTGCGTACCTCGATCTCATCTCGATCATGGGCCAGAGCCAGTGGCTCGAGGGCCGGAGGATCTCGCGGGGCGGATTCCCGACCCGTCGATCTGGCGGTGGCGGCTGGGACGGTGGGTCAAGCTCGTGTTGTGACGAGGGGCGAGGGGCGCCTGCCGTCATCCCGAGCGCAAGCGAGGGATCTCCAAAACGCGACGTTAGCACGTTGCCTCACCCCAGCGAGCGCGTCTGAAGGCAGGTAATCCGCCGGACGTGCTCGATGAAATCGCGACTGCTCGCCATCGCGGACTGGCTGCGCCAGCCTGCTCCCAACGCCGTTCCGGCAATCGTGCTGGCGCTGATGATGCCGGGCTATCACGTGATCGTCGCGATCAACCGCGGCCGTCCCGTGTCCATGCCCGAGCTGGCGCTCGACCGCGCGATCCCGGTAGGGCCCGCCTGGATGCTGGCGTACGGCTCGATCTGGGTGTTCGCGTTCCTGCCCGTGTTCGTCGTCCGTCAGCCCGGCCTGAGACGCCGTGCGATGCTGGCGGCGATGGCGGTCATTGCGGCGTCGTACGCCGGCTTCCTCGTCTATCCGACCGTCCTGCCGCGGGCCGAGGCGGTGGGAGGCGGGTTCTTCGCGAAGAGCCTGGAAGTCAACTACTCGCTCGACCCGCCGTACAACTGCTTTCCGTCGTTGCACGTCGCGTGGGCCTTCGTGGCCGCGCTGACCTGTCATCGCGTGCATCGCGGCGTGGGCCTGGTCGCCCTCCTGTGGGCGGCCATCATCGGCGTCTCGACGCTGTACACCAAGCAGCACTACGTGCTCGACGTCGTCGCCGGTGCCGCCGTCGCGTATGCGGCGTACCTGGTGATCGTGCGACCCTACCCGCGCGCGGGCATGGCCGACGTCGATCGGCTCCTTGCGCCGAAGCGCGCACTGTGGGCGCTGTGGCTGTACGCCGGCATCGTGGCGGTCCTGTGGATCCGCTTCGTCGTCACAGGGTGACTGATCGCACGCCGATGGGCCACGGCTACTCACGCAGCGCCGAATCGCGCTCCGATACTTCTATGCGGAAGCGGAAGCGTGTGCTGAAACAGATCCCGAAGTTTGAAACCGAGGAGGAGGAGCGCGCCTTTTGGGACAAGGCGGATTCCACCGATTACGTCAAGTGGTCAAAAGCCCGCCCGGCACGATTCCCAGGTCTTCGACCGTCCTCGACGGCGATCTTTATCCGGTTGCCGGAGACCTTGCTGACTGAACTCCGGCTCCTTGCGAACGAGCGAGATGTCCCGTATCAAAGCCTGGTGAAGGTCTATCTGGCTGATCGAGTCGCGGCCGAACGCCGGCGGAAGCGTCGGAAGACGGAGGCTTGAGGAACGGGGAACGGCATGGCCCAGAGGTGCCAAATCGCGCCCTCCCACTGCTCGTATCCACGCAGAACCACCTGGAGAAGGCAATGAGGAGATCGATCCGTACACTCGTGATCGGGCTTCCGCTGCTGGCCGCGTGCGGCGCACGATCGACGGTCCCGTCGGCCGCGTCGGCACCCGACCTCGGCAAGCGATTCGTGGCGGCGAACGGTATGGTGACCGCGGCACATCCACAGGCGAGCGAGGCGGGTGTCGAGATGCTCCGCCGCGGCGGGAACGCCGTGGACGCGGCGGTCGCGACGGCATTCACCCTGGGCGTGGGTGAGCCCCAGATGTCAGGACTTGGCGGGGGCGGTGGGATGCTGATCTGGCTGCAGCGGGAGGGCCGGGTCGAGTACATCGATTTCTACAGCGCCCAGCGTGTCGAAACGTGGCGGGGCATCGGCGGGCTCGACTCAGGTGTGGCCAGTCTCAGAGTCGTTGGGATCCCCGGCGAGGTGGCGGGCCTCCTCGAGGCGCACGAGCGCTACGGCAAGCTTTCGCGGGCCGAGCTCCTCGCACCAGCCATCCGCCTGGCGGAGGAAGGCTTTCCTGTCAACCAGATCCTCGCAGACATGATCGCCGGGGCTCGCGAGAAACTCAGTCGCTTTCCTGCGTCGATGCGGCTCTACTGGCCAAACAACGAGCCGCTCAAGCCGGGCGACATCCTGCGGAACCCCGAGCTCGCCGCGGCGCTGCGTCGCATTGCCGCGGACGGGCCATCGGGATTCTATCGGAGCGAGATGGCGCGGGAGGTTGTCCAGGTCCTCAATCGGGGCGGGCACCCCGCGTCGCTCGCCGACTTCGCGGCGTACCGGCCGCAGTGGAAGCGCCCTCTCTGCACCGAGTACCGCGGCTTCGTGGTGCTCTCGGCG
>DATKCV010000040.1:0-27207 GCA_035513015.1 Gemmatimonadaceae bacterium | reverse complement strand
CGGGCAGCTTCCCGCCGACCTCCCTCGTCTTGCCGAGGTACGGCTCGATGCGGTGGCACTGGGTGTTGCCGCTGCGCTGACGCTGGTGCTTGGCCTCGCGATCGGACTCGTGCCGGTTCTGCGGAGCGAGCGCGGCGCGGTGTTCGGCAGTCTGCGCGGAGGTGATCGCGTCGGCGGGGGCCATCGGCTCGCCCGCGCCGGGCTGGTCTCCGTGGAAGTCGCGCTCGCGATCGTGCTCCTCGCCGGCGCCGGGCTGCTGGCGCGCACTCTCGCCGAGCTGCTCGGCACCGACCCGGGGTTCGATCCCCGCGCGCTTCTCGTTCTCGAGGTGCAGGCGACGGGTCTGGCGTACGAGGACGCCGCCGCCGTCTACGCCAATCACGACCGTCTGCGTGAGCTCGTGGCGGCGATCCCCGGCGTCGCTTCCGTCGCTCTGGCGAACCAGCTTCCGCTCGCCGGAGGCTTCGATCGCTACGGTGTGCGCGCGCGCGACAAGCCCCTCGACAATCCCGCTTTGGTGCCATCGGCCGACCGGTACGTCGTCACGCCGGACTTCATGCGCACGATGCGCATCGCGCTGCTCGCCGGGCGCGGCTTCACTCCCGCCGATGCCGATTCCTCGGCCCCTCGCGTGGCGATCGTCAGCGCGGCGCTGGCCGCGCGGATCTGGCCGGGCGAGCCGGCGGTGGGCAAATACGTCCAGGTCGGCGCGCCGGACTCGCCGTGGCGCGAAGTCGTCGGCGTCGCCGCCGACGTGCGTCACTCCGGCCTCGACTCGGAGTTCACGAACCAGCTGTACGTTCCCGAGCGGCAGTGGCCGTGGGCCGACGCGATCGCGACTCTGGTCGTGCGCGCCCACGGCGACGCCGCGGCGCTCGCACCCTCGGTGCGCGAGGCCGTGCGGTCGGTGGATCCGGGTCAGCCGATCACGAGGCTGACGACGATGGATCAGGTCGTCGCCGCTTCGACGGCTCAGCGCCGGCTCGCCCTGGTGCTGTTCGCCGCTTTCTCGCTGACCGCGCTGGTGATGGCGGCGGCGGGCATCTACGGCGTGCTCGCCGGCAGCGTGGCCGAGCGGACGCGCGAGATCGGCGTGCGCAGCGCGCTCGGCGCGAGTCCTAGGAGCATCGTGCGTCTGGTGCTCGCGCACGGCGCGGTGCTGGTGGCGATCGGGCTCGCGCTCGGTCTGGCGGGCGCGGTCGCGGTGGGGCGCCTGCTGGACAGCCTGCTGTTCGGCGTCGCATCGATCGACCCGGCCGTTCTGACCGCCGTGACCGCGCTGGTGTGGGTGATCGCACTCCTCGCCTGTCTCATCCCCGTTCGACGCGCCCTGCTCGTGGATCCGGCGACGGCGCTGCGCGTCGAGTGACTGCCGCTGTCAGTCCCGATCCCGGCGAACGGTCACCCGCTTTCCCCTGATCGTGCCCGTTCCTAGCGCGGCGATGATGTCCTCGGCGATCTCCTCGGGGACTTCGACGAGAGAGTAGCGATCCTCGATCCGGATCGCGCCGATCGCGCTCGAGTCGATGCCGGCCTCGTTGGCGATCGCGCCGACGATGTCGCCTGGACGCACCCTGGCCTTGCGGCCGGCGCCGATGTACAGCCGGGCTACCTCCCATCGTGGTTTGGCACGCTCGCGGCGGTCTCCGTCCCCGCGCTGACCATCGCGAGCGGCTCGGCCGACGTCTCGTGAACGTGCGGAGCGCTCGCCCCGGTCGCCGAACTCCCTGCCCGCTGGCCGCGAGCGCGAGCCGCCTTCGCCATCACTCCTCTCCCGGCGGGCACGGGTGGATGGCGCGGGGATCTCCTCGGCTTCCCCGCCCTCCAGCACGTCGGCCTGCTTCACCGCCGCTGCGGCGATGTCCATTAGGTCGAACTCCTCGGCCAGCGACTCGACGACCACCCGCCAGTGATCGAGCTCGCCGGCGAGCAGCGTCTCGCGCAGCGACGCCTGAGCGAGCTCGAGCCGCCGCGCGCGCAGATCGGCCACGGTCGGGAGCGGCGCCACGTCGATCGTCTGGCGCGTCAACCGCTCGATGTTGCGCAGCAGCCGGTGCTCGCGCGGCTCGGCGAGCGTGATCGCCACGCCTTCGCGCCCCGCGCGCCCGGTGCGCCCGATCCGGTGCACGTATGCTTCGGCCGCCGCCGGCACGTCGTAGTTCACGACGTGTGACACGTGCTCGACGTCGAGCCCGCGCGCGGCGACGTCGGTTGCGATCAGCAGCTCCGAGGCGTTGCTTCGGAAGCGACGCATCACCCGGTCCCGCTGCTCCTGCGAGAGTCCGCCGTGCAGCGCTTCGGCCCGATAGCCGCGGGCGTTCAGCGTCTCTGCCAGTTCGTCCACCTCCGTCCGCGTGCGGCAGAAGACGATCACCGAGGTCGGGTCCTCCATGTCGAGGATCCGGCCGAGCGCTGCCATCTTGTGTGGGCGGGCGACGACGTACGCCACCTGCCTGACGCGGGGGGCCTCACCCGGCGTCACCATCTCGCGATCGATCCGGATCCGGACCGGGTCCTTCAGGTGTGCATCGGCGAGCTCGGCGATGCGCCGCGGGATGGTCGCGGAGAAGAGCATGGTCTGACGCGCCGCCGGCGTTTCGGCGAGGATCGCCTCGAGGTCCTCGGCGAATCCCATGTCCAGCATCTCGTCGGCCTCGTCGAGCACTAGTACGCGAACCGAATCGAGCTTCAGCGATCCACGACGGATGTGATCGAGGGCCCGGCCCGGCGTGGCGACGACCACATCGACTCCCCGACGAAGCGCGCGCAGCTGCGTCTCCATCGACGCCCCGCCGTAGATGGGAAGCGACACGACGCCGAGCGGCTTGCCGTAGCGGTGAACGGCCTCGGCGACCTGCATCGCCAGCTCCCGCGTAGGAACGAGGATCAGCGCCGCGGTTCGCGCGGCCGGAGGCGCGTCGGGGCTCAGGCGGTGGAGAAGCGGGAGCGCGAACGCCGCCGTCTTTCCCGTTCCCGTCGCCGCCATTCCGAGCAGGTCGCGTCCCTGCAGCAGCGGAGGAATCGCCTCGCGCTGAATCGGCGTCGGCTCCTCGTAGCCGAGCGCCGTCAGGGCACCGAGCAGTCGCTCGTCGAGCCCGAGCGCATCGAAGCCGGGGAGCGCTTCGGCGGACTCGCGCGCTTCGGCGCGCTCGGCGGTGCCGGTCTCGTTCTCACCCATCGCCCAGCTCCTCCAGAATCCTTCCCATGATTTCGAGGAGATGCTCGGCGTCCGCGTCGTCGAACGGCATCGGCGGCCGGATCTTGAGCACGTTTCGATCCGGCCCGTCGGTGCCGAGGAGGATGCCTTCCTGCCGCATGCGATTCACGACATACGCGGCCTCGCGCGGTGCCGGCACGAGTGTGTCGCGGTCGCGCACGAGCTCGACGCCCAGAAAGAATCCCGATCCGCGCACATCGCCGATGACCGGATGGCGCCCGGCGAGCGACCGCAGGCCGTCGAGCAGATGCGTGCCGACGCGCAGTGCGTGGGCCTGGAGCCCCTCTTCGGCGACCACGTCGAGCACCGCGAGCCCGACCGCGCACGATACCGTGTTGCCGCCGAATGTGCTGAAGAACTCCATTCCCCCGGCGAACGAGTCGGCGATCCGGGGCGCGGTGACCACCGCCGCCAGCGGATGCCCGTTCCCCAGCGGCTTTCCCATGACCACGATGTCGGGTACTACGCCATGCGCCTCGAATGCCCAGTAGTGCGTCCCGATGCGGCCAAGTCCGGTCTGCACCTCGTCGGCGATGCAGACGCCGCCGGCGCGGCGAACGTCCTGGTAGACGCGCTCGAGGTATCCGGCCGGCAGCATGATCTGTCCGCCGACGCTCGGGCAGGTCTCGGCAATGAAGCCGGCTATGCGCTGGTCGTGCACGTGCTCGAGCGAGCGGAGTATTTCGGACACCTGGAGCGCGTAGCGCATACCGGTATCGGGGTTGTCGCGTCGGTACTCGCCCCGGTAGTCGTCGGGGAGTGGGGCGACGTGCACCCAGTCGGGGGCGCCGGCCCCGCCCGCCCCGGCGTGCTTGTACGGACTGAGGTCGATCAACGCCGCCGTGTTGCCGTGGTACGCGGCGTCGAGGACGATCATGTCGCGGCGCGTGGTGAAAGCGCGCGCCAGGCGCAGCGCCAGCTCGTTGGCTTCGCTCGCCGAGCTCAGGAAGTACGCGACCCGGAGCGGCTCGGGGAGCGTCGCCGTCAGTCGCTCGGCATACTCGACGACGAGATCGCCGAGGTAGCGGGTGTTGGTGTTGAGCACCGCCATCTGTGCGCTGGCGGCCCGGACGATGCGCGGATGCGAGTGCCCGACGTGGGGCACGTTGTTGTAGGCATCCAGATAGCGCCGCGCCGCTTCGTCGTACAGCCACTGCATCCAGCCCCTGGCGACGCGAACCGGCTCGCGGTAGGCGAGTGCCACGTTCGCTCCGATTCGAGCGCGCCTCGCGCTCAACAGATCCGCGGTCGCGCGCGTCGGCGCCGGAAGTGCCTCGGGCGGGATTCCGGCGAGCCGGGTCGGGTCGGGAGAGAGACTTCGCCAGACCGCACGCTGGCTCGGGCACGCCACGCCTGGAAAGCCGGTTCCCAACCCGAGCAGATCGGTGATGACTTGAAGATGAAGGTGCGGCGTCCAGCCGACGTTCTCGTGCGGCGCGCCCAGTTTCGCCAGCAGCTCTCCCGCTTCGACGCGGCGGCCGACCTCGAGACCGGCCAGTGACTCGCTGCTCAGGTGGCCGTAAAGAGTATGGAATGGCGTTCCATCCCCGGTCTCGTGACGCAGCACGATCACCGGCCCGTAGTCCAGCAGGACCGCGTTGTCGGCGAACGCGTGAACCGTTCCGGCGAGCGGCGCATGCACCGGTGTCCCCGCCGGAGCGAACAGGTCGAGCCCGATGTGGATCGTACGCCGCTCGGCATCCGGGGCGTCGGGGCGGGCGAACGCCGGAGTCGCGTACAGGAGCCGCGGCTCGTCGTATCGGCCGACGCCGACGGCCACGCCGGCGGTCGCCATTGCATCGATGATGCGGGATGTGAGACGCGGCTCCGAGTTGTCGCTCGGATCGCCGGCGACCAGAGGGCTTCCGATGCTCAGATCGACGACGAAGGGTGAGGTACCGGGAGCCATGCCATCCATGACCGGCGCGAACGTTCCCTCGCTGTCGCTGAGCCACTGGCGCACGCGGACGCTCGCCGCCACGGGCTCCAGTCCACAGGCCTCGCGCACGACCGCCTCCGCCAGTCCGAAGGGAATCCGCGCGAGGCGCGGCAGCGTGCGGGCGATCGCGCTCTGGCTCGCGTCGAGGTATGCGTTGTCCGGCCGCTGCGGTCGTTGAAGGGACGCCAGACAGGCGCTCATGGCCAGCCGCAGCACGACGAGTCCGAACAGCGACGAGAGCTCCGGTTCCTCGAGCGGGGACACACCGTGCCGGCCGCGCACGAGCGCGGCGATCGTGGCCAGAGGGTCCACGGAGTCGAGCGAGGCGTACGCGGCGGCGATCGCCAGATCGGCGACTGTCCACCCGTGTACCATGTCACCGAAGTCGAGGATGCCGGTGACGCTGCCGTGTCGCGCGTCGGGATCGCCTTCTTCCGCGTCCGACCGGCAGCCGACGAGCACGTTGTGATCGTTCAGGTCGCCGTGAATCGCGCTCCGCCGCAGTCGCGGCAGCTGCGGAACGACCCGGGCGTCGAACTCGGAGAGCAGCCGATCGATCGCGGCGCCGGGAACGCGTTCGGTGATCAAAGCGCGGTGCCGGGCGACGAGCGCGCGGCCGCCGGCCAGATCCCAGTGGAATTCGCGATGCAGCGCCGGGTGGTCGAAGTCGCGCAATGCCAGCGCCATCTCGCCGATACGGCGGCCGAAGTCCTCGAGCAGAGCCGGAGAACGGTAGCGCAAGCGGGCGAGTGGTATCCCCGGAAGGTGCGTGACCACCCAGACCGCGTGCGAGCGCCCGTTCCGGGCCTGGACGCGGCCGATCATCTCGCCGTCGCGCAAGGCGACCACCCGCGGCACCGGGAGGCCGGCGTCGGCGAGCAGGCTCATCGCATGCTGTTGAGCCTCCAGCAGCCCGGGCTCCTCGAGCGCGTTGGCGATCTTGAGCACGACGCGCGTGCCATCGGTCGCCTCGAGCAGCACGTTCTGATCGCGCTCGCTCGGCAGCGGCGAGGATTGGGCCTCGACCCCGTACAGATCCAGGGCGAAGCGCCGCGCGAGGGCGTGGTCGAAGAAGGGGGCGTGATCGAGCATGGAGGATCTGGGCGCGCGCGCGATGGTGGCACCAACATAGCCCCCCGGGGCGCGGCCCGCTCGCCATTACGATGCTGCCTGGCCGCCATCGGCCCCGCTGTCATAGGCGGGGCCCGGCGACGGCGATCACGGATTCGTCGCGCTCACCGGCAAGTCCACCCGCCATGCTCGACCATCACCGCCTCGCCGTCGTGCATCCGCAGCTGGAGGCCGGAATGCAGCTCGAGTACGCTGCCGTCGGCCGCCACGTATCTCTCGTTGCGCGCCACGCTCACGATCAGTATCGCGCCGTCACTCGTGATCACCGTCTGCGAGGATGCGCCGCCCGCGAACGTCCAGACCGTACCAGAGGATTGTCCCGTCGCCTGAACGGGATCGGGGGAGTGCGGCATGACGGTGACGTGGAGCACGCCGCGCCCCGACGGAGTCGACGTCTGGTGAAGCCGGAAGACGAGCGAACCGGTGAACCGCACATCCTCTCCCGCGCAATCGATGAACGCGGTCACGTCCACCTGCACGACCAGCTCCTGTCGCACCACGGTCGCGGCGAATCGCGGGAGGAGCTCGGGCTCCGGCGGCGCGGTCGGCTCGGCACATCCGACGAGTCCGGCGGCCAGCGCGACAAGGGCGATGAGGCGGCGGCTTTGCATTTCCAGTCCCTCGAGGTAGATGACGCCGCGGCGAGCGGCGCGATCGGGACGCTCCCTGGCGGAAGCATGCATGCGAGAATCGCCGAGGCCGTGCAGAAGCTGCCGGCGCGGCGTCCTACCATGGTCCCCACCTGCCACGCACCGGTCGTACCATCGCGCCGAGCCGTCGCTACTGCCGCGCCTGCGCCGGCGCGGGCACGGAGTTCGCGGCGCCTTACCCTGGGCCGATGGTCGCCCGGAGCGCTAGCGGAACCGGCACCTGACCGGTAGCGGCCCCAGCCACGGATCGACGCCGGAATGCCCGGTCTGGAACGTCGCTTGCGCCCCCGGGGGCCCGTCGGACCCGGTTTGCGGCGGACTTCAAGCGGATGCAGGCCCGGCCGTTTCGCAAAGTACGTGGAAAGCCCAACCCCCTGAAGGAGGGAGCCATGGCCGAAATCAACATTGAACGGAAAGAGAGAACCACCGCGACCTGGGTGTGGGTCGTGATCGGAGTGCTGTTGCTTGCGCTGCTGGCGTGGTGGCTGTTCGCCCGCGACGGTGCACGTGACTTCATCGCGCAGGACTCGCCGGGGATCCTCTCCCCGATCATGCCGGGCGTCACCGATCGCAGCGCGACGGAGGAGTTCGTCGTCTGGGTCGATGAGAATCGCGCGCGCGAGGAGATGGACGTCGACCACCGCTATACCGCGGAGGGACTGGAGGGGATCGCCGACGCGCTCGAGGAGATTGCCGACCGCCGGAACGGCGTGGCGCAGCAGCAGGACACGGCGCAGCGGCAGGCGCTTCCCGAGCCGGGGCGCGAGCAGTTGCGGATGCATGCCGACCGCATCCGCGAGTTCGCCGACTCGCTTCAGCAGGATGAGGATTCGGCACGCCACGCCAACCATGCCCGCATGGCGTTCACGCACGCGGCGCAGGGTCTCGAGTACTTGGAGCAGCATCACCAGCGTGGGACGCAGCAGGTACAGCAGGTCCGGCAGGCCGCGACCGCGGTCCAGCCGAACGTGCCTCTCACGCAGCAGCGCCAGCGCGTTCAGCAGTTCTTCGACCGCGCGTCGACTGCACTTCAGCAGTTCCACCACGTTTGACGAGACGGGCGATCGCGGCCGGCGGACGCCAGAGGTCCGGCGCACGCCGGCCGCGATCGCACCCAATTGGAGTGTTCGGCAGCATTGGAGGTGCATGATGGCCAATCGTGACATGAACAGGGAGGAGACGCGCGGAACCACACGCACGAGCGCGGAGCTCGCGAGACTCAGTGATCTCGATGATTACAAGGTCGCCGAGGGCGATCCAGACATTCGCAAGTGGGACGTACGCGCGCCCGATGGAACGAAGCTCGGGAAGGTGCACGACCTGATCGTGGACACGCGGGAGATGAAGGTCCGCTACATCGACGCCGAGCTCGATCACAAGGCGATCGGGACGGACAAGGACCGCCACACGCTGATCCCGATCGGTACGGCTCGACTCAACGATCACGATGACGACGTGATCATCAGCCAGATCCCGTCGCACGGATTCTCCAGCGCCCCCGTGTACGACCATGGGCGCATCCAGCCGGAGGACGAGACGGCGATACTCGGCGCCTACGGTGGATCGGCAAACCGCGATCAGCTGCTCGGCGACCGGCACTTCTGGGGCGCGCGCCGGACCGGCCGCGAAAGTGACGCGTACTTCACCCGCTCCGAGGAAGAGCTCTCGATCGACACGCGACAGCGGAAGGCGGGTGAAGTGGAGGTGCGGAAGGACGTCGAAACCCGCCACGTTTCCGAGCGGGTCCCGGTGATGAAGGAGGAAGTCATCGTCGAGCGGCGCCCGGCCACCGGCGCGACCGCCAAGCCGGGAATCGGCAAGGACGAGATCAGGGTGCCGGTGATGGAGGAAGAGGTGGAAGTGCGCAAGCGCGCCGTCCCGAAGGAGGAGGTCGTCATCCGCAAGGAGGCGAGGCGGGACGAGAAGGTGGTGGAGGCGGACCTCAAGCGCGAGCGCATCGACGTGGAGTCGAAGCCGAATCCGGAGTCGCGCGACCGGCGGTAACCGCGCCCGAGGCGCACGGGTTCAAGGGGGTTCAAGGGGGTCAGAGTCGTTGAACGGAGAGCTCAGGGGCCCGAGCTGTCGAAACTCCGTTCAACGACTCTGACCCCCTTGAACTCACCCCATTGAACTCTCGACGCGCCGGTTACCCGGAGCCGGCGGCGTCATCGCCCGCCAGACGCTGCAGCACCAGTCCCAGATCGGGCTTCTCCTCCAGCACTGACAGCACGGGATCCCTGGCCAGACGCTCCATGCGGTCGACGGCATTCCGGATCGTGAACGTCCTCGGATCGAGCGACTCGTTCACCTCATCCCACTCCAGTGGCATCGACACGGTGGCCGCGGGGAGCGGGCGCACGCTGAACGGCGCCACGATCGTCTGACCGGTGCGGTTCTGGAGGTAGTCCAGGTACACCTTGTCACCCCGCTTGGTGACGTGTCTGGTGATCGTCGCGATGTCGGAAAGCTCGCGCAGGACGAGCCGCGCCAGCAGCTCGCCGAGCGTCCGTGACTGCGCGTAAGTGCACTGGCGGGCCAGAGGGATGAGGATGTGGAGGCCGCTCTTACCGGTCGTCTTCACGTGGTTCGGCAGGCCAGCCGAGTCGCAAAGGCGGTGCAGCACCTGCGCCGTCCGGATCACGTCGGAAAACGGCGCTTCCTTCGGATCGAGATCGAGCACGCACCAGTCGGGTAGCTCGAGCGAACCGACGCGACTCGCCCAGATGTGCAGAGGGATCGATCCCAGGTTGGCGACGTAGAGCAGCGATTCCTCGTCGTCGCACACGAAGTAGCGGATCTCGCGCTGGGTGTCCTCGCTCCAGATCTTCGCGGTGCGGATCCACTCCGGCGCGAACTCGGGGGCGTCCTTCTGATAGAACGACTTGCCCTCGATGCCATCGGGGAATCGAGTCAACACCACGGGGCGATTGCGGAGGTACGGCAGCATCCACGGCGACACGGCGCGATAGTACTCGATCAGGTCGCCCTTCGTGTACCGCTCGGCGGGCCAGAAGACCTTGCGCAGGTTCGAGAAAGTGATCGTCCGGCGCTCGGGCGACACCGCTGACGCCGGCGCGCGTTCGGGCTCGGGCTCGACGACCGGCTCCGGCGCCGTTCCCTGCCGTAGGCAGTCCTGTGGCGGCTTGTCGGGCCGGAGGGCCACGAACGTGGCGTGGCGCAGCAGCCCGTCGGGAGTCCACTCGCGAAAGTGCACTTCGCACACGTGAACCGGCTCGACCCAGGTCGTGGTCCTGATCTCCGGGATGACATCCGTCGCGACGCCACCGATCAGCGGCCCGCGGCACGGCGGGTCACCGCGCACGATCGGCTGCAGCAACGCGCTCAGCTCGGCCAGCATGTTCTGGTTGAATCCCGTGCCCACCCGGCCGGCGTAGACCAGCGTATCGCCGACGAAATCGGCGAGCTGCAAGGCGCCGAGGTGACTTCGCGAGCCGGACGGCGCCGTGAAGCCGACGACGACGAAATCGCTGGTGCGCTCCGCTTTCATCTTGAGCCACTGGGCGGATCGTCCGCCGCGGTACGGCGCGTCCGCCTTCTTTGCGATTATCCCCTCCAGCCCGAGCGCCTCCACCTTCTCCAGGAACAGCTCACCCTCGCGCTCGATGTGGTCGAGCATGCGTACCGGACCGAGCTTCGGGATGGCCTCGGCGAGAAGTTGCTTTCGCGCGGTGAGTGGCAGCGCGCGGAGATCGAAGTCCTCGAACGCCAGGAGATCGAACGCGTAGAACGTCGCCGGCAGCTCGACGGCCGCGCGGCGGATGTCGACCTCCGAGCGCAGCCGGCCGCGCTGCTGGAGCCGCGAGAAGCTCGGCTTCCCTTCCCCGTCCTGCACCACGACTTCCCCGTCCAGGATGCACGACTCGACGGGAAGCGCCTTGATCGCCCGCGCCACCTCCGGGAACACGTCCGTGTAGTCGTTCCCGTTGCGGGTGAGCAGCAGCGCCTCGCCGTGCACCTTGCCGGCGATGAGCCGGTAGCCGTCGAGCTTGAGCTCGAACAGCCAGCCATCCCGCGTGAACGCCCGGTCCGCCGACTCGGCCAGCATCGGCGTGACCGCCGCCGGCTCGACGCGCGACCGCGCCACCCCTGACGCCTCGACCGCCGCGCGCAGCCTGGCACCTGGCGTCGCCCCGGCCTTCAGCTCCTCGACGGTCAGCCCGGAGAGCACCGACTCCTCGGGGAACTGGTCGCCCGGGCTCTTCACCCATGCGTCGCGCTCCTTGATCAGCAGCCAGTCGCGCTCGCTCTTCTTGATCTTCACCAGCGTCCACTTTCCGTGGAGCTTGTAGCCCTTGAGCTCGAACAGCAGCTTGCCCTTCTCCAGACCCTCGCGCCAGTCTTCGAGCGGGAGCCACTCGCCGCGATCCCAGACGATGATTCCGCCCGCACCATAGTTTCCCTTGGGGATCATCCCCTCGAAGTCACCGTACTCGAGTGGATGATCCTCGACCTTCACCGCGAGCCGCTTGTCGTTGGTGTCGTACGATGGTCCCTTCGGCACGGCCCACGAACGGAGCACGCCATCCATCTCCAGCCGCAGATCGAAGTGGAGCTGCCGCGCCGAATGCTTGTGCACGACGAACAGCCGTCCGGGAAGGGGCGAGACCGTCCCGACGGGCTCCGGCGACCGGTCGGCCGATCGCTTTCGCCGATACGGCTCCAGACCGTCCGCGGGCCCGCTCGGCGCGGCGTCCGACGCGTCACCTCTTGCGGCCATCTGCTCCCCGGGTAACTAGTACGGTAGCGGACTTCCTGCCTTCACTCCACTCCACCCCAGCCGAAATGCCTGCGCGCTCCATCGCCTCCGCCACGATCTCCTTCGGGCTCGTCTCGGTCCCGGTGAATCTCTACTCCTCGTCCGAGTCGGGGACCAGCGTGTCGTTCAACATGCTGCACAAGAAATGCAGCTCGCGCCTCAAGCAGCAGTACATCTGTCCGAAGGACAACGAGGTCGTCCCGCGCGACGACACGGTCAAGGGCTACGAGTTCGCGAAGGACCAGTACGTGGTGCTCACGCCCGAGGAGCTGAAGGCGCTGGAGGAGAAATCGACCGGAATGATCGAGGTCATCGAATTCGTTCCGCTCGCCCGCGTCGATCGCGAGTACCTCGAGAAAGTCTACTATCTCGGACCCGACAAGGGAGGGGACCGCGCCTACCGGCTTCTTTGCGAGGCGTTGAAGGAAACAGGACGGGCGGCGCTCGGCCAGTACGCGGCGCGCGGGCGGCAATACCTCGTGCTGCTCCGGCCTCTCAATGGAGTCCTGGTAATGGAGCAGCTCCATTACGCCGACGAAGTCAGGGGCACCAGCGAAGTGCCCGTCCCGCAGGGCGAGGTCAAGCCGGCGGAGCTGGCGCTCGCCAAGCAGCTGATCGAACAGACGGCCACCGACTCGTTCGAGCCGGAGAAGTACAGGGACACGGTGCGCGAGCGGGTGCTGGAGACGATCCAGCGCAAGGTTGACGGCCAGGACATCACGTCCGACATGACGCCCGAGTCCGGAGGCAAGATCATCGACCTCATGGAGGCGCTGAAGGCGAGTCTGGCCCGGGACACCTCCGCCGACGCTGACGCTGACGCCGGACGCAAGGTGTCATGAAGCTCCTTGCCGGCACGAGCGGCTACGCCTTCAAGGAGTGGAAGGGAAGCTTCTACCCGCCGCAGATGGCCGCCGACGGATGGCTGGGATTCTATGGCGGCAGATTTCCGACCGTCGAGATCAACAACACGTTCTACCGGCTGCCGAAGGAGAGCGTACTGAGCGACTGGGCAGGTCAGGTGCCGGAATCATTCACCTTCGCGATCAAGGCGAGCCAGCGCATTACCCACCACGCCCGGATCAAGCCGGAGTGTGCCGATGCGCTGGCCTTCCTGCTGCGCAACACCGCGGTTCTCGGTGACCGAATGGGACCGATCCTGTTCCAGCTGCCACCGAACCTGAAAAAGGACATGGCGCGTCTCCGCGCGTTCCTCGCGCTGCTCCCGGCCGATCGGCGGTTCACGATCGAGTTCCGCCATGAGAGCTGGTTCGACGAGGACGTACTGGCGGCGCTCCGCGAGCAGGATGTCGCGCTGTGCGTGGCCGAGTCGGAGGACTTCAAGTGCCCCGTGCAGGCGACCGCCTCATGGGGATACCTGCGCCTGCACCGGTTCGACTACGATGCCGGAGCCCTCGGTGAATGGGCGAAGTGCGTCGGCGATCAGGGATGGAGCGAGGCCTACGTGTACTTCAAGCACGACGAAGGCGTGGGATCGGGACCGCCGGCAGTCGACGCGTTCGTGCAGGCGTTCGGGGTCGGCTCGGCAACCGCCTGACGGGGTGGTCTGCCGCATCGAGGCCGGGGAACGCGGATCACGAGCCGGACACCGCAGCCGACAGCCACGACTCGGCGACCTGACCGAGCTCCGCGAGTACCTGGGCGTCGGTCCGTCCTGACGACTTGAGCACGTGGAAGCCGTGGTCCGCGCCCTCCAGCCAGTGCATCCGGAAAGCCGGCCCGACGCGCCCGAGCACGGCCTCCATCAGATCCCGGCGGCAGAGCGCGTCCCGCGTTCCGTTGACGCAGAGCACCGGGACCGCGATCGCCGGCAGGTGTGCATCGCGAAGCTTCTCCGGCTTCCCCGCCGGATGCAGCGGATAGGCGAGCAGCAGGAGGCCGTCGCAGTCGAAGCCGTCGGCGGCGAGCATCGACGCGGCGCGGCCGCCCATCGAACGCCCGCCGATGATCACGCGCCGCGGATGCACCTCCTCCCGCACACGGCCGACGACCGCGGCGACGCACCGCTTCAGGAGAGGCATCGGATCGGGACGGCCGCCGTGCTTCTCCTTGTACAGGAAGTTGAACCGGACGACGTCGAGCCCGCGCTCGCGCAGCGTCGCCGCGACCGCGAGCATTCCGCGGTCGCCCATGTTCCCACCGGCGCCGTGCGCACAGACGAAGACGGCCGATGCGCTCGACTGCGTCGCTGGCTCGAGCACGGCCGTCGTCGTCTCGTCGCCGACCCGAACCTCCCACGTCGCGCTCATTCCGGCGCCCGCGGGACGAGCCCCATCTCGTCGAGGAAGCGATGGCCGCCCGTCACCTGCCCCGTCCGGGCCGCGACGCGGGTGAGCACGAGGCGGTCCTTGGCCCGCGTCATCCCGACGTAGAGCAGCCGTCGCGCTTCCTCCGTTTCCGCCGTGCTCGCGCCCCGCGCCGGCGAGCCGCCGGGCAGCTGCGCATCCTCGACGCCGAGGATGTATACCCGCGAGAACTCCAGCCCCTTTGTGGAGTGGAGAGTGAGCAGGTTTACCCGCTCGATCTCCGGATTCACGCCGTCGGCGCGCGACAGCGCGACCTGCTCGAGAAGCCTGGAGATCTGGTCGTTCAGCGTGCCCGCGGTGCACTGCTCGATCAACCGGCGCAGCCGGGCCATCGATGCCGGATAGCGCTCGTCGGCCGTCTTGCCGGCGCGGATCCGCTCCATGACCTTCTCGCCACCCAGTCGCTCGATCAGATCGCGAACGGATGGGAGCGAGGCGTCGCCCGACTGCTCCCGCTCCAACCGGTAGAACTCCAGGCAGTCGCTGTAGCGACCGAGCGCGTACGGGCGGCACAGCCGGCGGAGCAGCTCGGCCTCCCGGTCCAGCTCTTCCCCAGAGAGCGCGAGAGCGACGCCGAGATGGTCGAGGAGGTTCACGAGCGACGTCTTGCGGGCGTAGGCCACCTTCGCCTCGTGGAGCGCCAGACAGACGCGCGCGAGTGTGCGCGTGTCATCGAGCGCCCGGTGGGATGACCCGGGATCGATACCGAAGTAGCGGGCGAGATCGACGAGCTTCGCGCTCCCCGGCTGAAGGTCCCGGGCGAGCGGCAGAGTGTCGTAGGTGCACAGGGCAGTACCCGACAGCCGGCGCAGAATCGGGAAATCGAAATGATAGCCGTTGTGGGCGACGAGGACGTCGGCGCCACAGAACTCGCGGACCTTCGGCCAAACCTCGTCGAACGACGGCGCACTGGCGACGTCCGCCGCCGAGATCCCGTGCGTACGCAGAGCTCCCGGCGTGATCCGCCCCCGCGGCCGTACGAGCGAGTGAAAGTCGGCCACCACGAGCCCGTCGCGAACGCGCACCGCGGCAATCTCCACCAGCTCGGCCCGCTCCACATCGCGATCCGTCGTCTCCACGTCGATCGCCGTGAAGTCGCGAAAAACGTTGGTGAAACTCCCGCTGCGGAGCAGCTGCGCGGCCTTGAACACCGCCAGAGGCAAACCGAGCGATCCGCCATCGGCCGCGTCGATCCGTTCGGCATTCGACGGCGCCTCATCCGGCGGAACCACGCGCACGCCGACTCCGGCCAGCAGCCCCTTGAGCGCGATCTCCACGCCACCGAGCCGCGGGATGCTGACATGGCGTCCGGCGCTCAGGGCAGCGGTCAGACGCGCGGCGAGACGCACCACCGTCGTATGCGCCCTCGGATCGGTGAGCTCGTCGTGGTGTTCCTCGAGCACCGTTCGATAGGGACCGACGCGCTGCGACAGCAGCTCCTCCACGAGCTCCCCCAGCGTGGTGTGCCGGTGTCCGAGCGCGCCGAGGTTGTTCAGCGTGGAGAAAGCGCGCCGGATCTTCCGGCCGTCGCCGTGATCCCTGGGCAGATCGCGGGCGGTGCGCTCGAGCTGCTCGCGGAGCGTGCGGCGCGCCTCGTCGGCGGCGGCGCGGGCTCCGTCGATCAGGGGCGTCGGGAGGACCAGCTCGAGGAACGCCTCCTCGTGCAGCTCATCCGGGCCCGCGATCACGCGCAGAGCGGCGACGACGTACCCGACGATGGGGTCCTCGCCCAGCGCGCGCCCGAGGGCGAGGCGGCAGGGGAGACCGGCGGCCAAGAACGCGGCTTCGGCGGCGTCGCCGATCTGGTGCTTGCGGTACAGCAACGCGAAATCGCCCCAGGCGACGTCGTGCGCATCGCGGTCGCGGCGAAGGTCGTCGAGCACCCAGGCGATCTCCGCGTCGTCGGTCGGAAAGTCGAGCGCCTCGACACAGAACGGCGAATCGCGATCGGCATCGAGCATCTTTCGCTCGGCGAACATCGATGGATTGATCTCGATCAGGCGGCGCGCCAGGGACAGGATCTCGCGAGGGCAGCGCCGGTTCTCGCGAAGGGTGACCGTAGTCCTGATCCCGAAGTCGTTCATGAACTCGAGGAATACCCGCGGATCGGCTCCGGCCCACGAATAGATCGACTGCTCCTCGTCGCCGACGGCGAACACGTGGTGATGGTCGCGCGCCAGCTCGCGGATGATCCGGTACTGCAGGGGATTGAGATCCTGGAATTCGTCGACCAGCACGCAGTCCCATGACGCCCGGATCTTTCGAGCGATGTCGGTGTCGGCGAGCAACTCCACCGTCCGGATCACGAGCATGTCGAAGTCCAGCACCCGGCGCTGGGCGAGGAAGCGTTCGTACCGCTCGAACAGCTCGGCGTCGTTGCGGTACTGGAAGGGCTCGCGTCGGAAGCGGTGGGATCCGAAGCGGGAGAGGAGTCCGGTGTGCCACTGCGGAGGCACGCCGAGGCGGCGAAGTACCGCGCGCTGATAATTCTCGTCGGCGATGCCGAAACCCGGCTCAATGCCGATCCCCGATCCGAGCTCCCGAAGCAGCTCGGCGCAGAACGCATGTATCGTCCCCGTCCTCACCTGCGCCGCCCGTTCGCCGAGAGTGCGCTCGAGGCGTTCGGCGATCTCGCCCGCGGCCTTGTTGGTGAACGTGAACGCACAGATGCGCTCGGGCACGAGCTCCAGCCGCTCGAGCAGGAAGCGGATGCGCTCGATCAGGCAGAAGGTCTTGCCGGCGCCGGGGCCGGCGAGGACCAGGATCGGTCCGACCGGGCCCTCGATGGCCGCGCGCTGCGAGTCTGATGGCACGCGCGGCAGCATGGGATCGAGGTCGCCCGGCGGAGGCTCCGTGAGGCCGCGACCGATTGTCATGTGACCACCGTGCGGGCACGCGGTGTGGCGCGTCCGACCCGCGTTTGGATCGAGTCCACGCTCAGGCGAACCGCTTCTGCGCTCTCTCGCGTGCCTTGCGCGTCTCCTCGTCGCGGTTTCGCGGCGGCGCACTCGTTCGCAAGGAGTGAATGAGCCGATGCGCGGCCTCGGTCACCTCGTCCACGGCGCGGTCGAACGCCTCCTCGTTGGCCCGCGATGGACGCGTGGCACCGCTCAGCTTCCTGACGAACTGGAGCGCCGACGCACGGATCTCATCATCCGTCGCCGGTGGCTCGAAGTTGGCCAACGTCTTGATGTTGCGGCACATCGCGGTACTCCTGGTGAACCGTGGCGGCTTCGCCCGCCGACCGCCGCGCCGCCGCTGGTGCGGCTCCCGGCGGAGGTGTGAAGGACGTGGAATATGTCGCCGGGTCAAAGACCCTGTCCAGCCGCCCGGTCACCAGCGATGCCGCTCGCGCTCAGCGGCAGCTCCGCTCCTCGCTCTGCGCGATGACCGTGCCGTCTCCCTGCACGTGAATGCGCAGGCTCGCGCTCAGGCGCAGCGTCTCGCCCGACTCGGCGACGTACGTCTCGTTGCGTGACACGTTCACCACCCGTGTCTGGCCGTCGACGGCGACGATCGTCTGCGTGCTCGCGCCGCTCTCGAGGGTCCACACGCGACCCGACTGCTGGCCGATCGCCTGCACCGTCGCCGCCGACGCCGGGATCGTGACATGGAGGATGTTGTTGCCTGAGGGCGTCGATATCCGGGTGAGCCAGAACACGATGTCGCCCACAGTGGGCGCTGCCAATGGAGCTGCGGCGGTGAACGCGCTAATAGCGCTTCCGGACGCGCGCAACATTTGTTTACGCCGCGCTCGCTTGCCAGGCTCAGCTCATCCGACCAGCCGCGGATCGAAGACGAACGCACGCTCGCTCACCACCGTGACGAGGGCCGCCGAGGCGTGTCGCGGATCGATGAGCACGTTGTTCTCCTCGGGGACCGGCGCGGCCGGCACGCGCAACGCCGCCGTCCGCCCCTCGCGCAGCCATGCGTCGCCGCGCTCGACGCACGCCGGGTGCTCGGGTACCCGCGCCCACTTCGCGGGGAGCGAGGCACGATCCACCGTCGCGATTTCGACGTCGTCGGGGATCTCGATCGTCATCGCTACCAGATCGCGCGGAGCGTCGCCAGGATCGAGGTGGACCAGATACTCGAGTGCCGCGAGCGAGAGGGTGGCGGACGTGTACACGACTGGCCGGCCGGGCGAGTTCCACCTTCCACCCCAGCGCCGCGCTCCCTCGCCATCGAGCGCGCGAAACGGCCTGCGACAGATCCGGTAGACGTGCACGCGGAGCGGCGGTGCTCAGCTGTGCACGCCGTGCTCGATCCGGCCGAGCACGCGCTCCACGGCCAGCGCGCCGGCGTCGCTGTCGAGGAGCGACAGCGGAGCCCGCCCGCCGAGCGCGCGGTTGGGACGGGTCAACCAGCGATGGGCGACGTCATCATCGCCGAGCGCCTCCTCCGCTCGCACGAGGAGCCGGGCGAGCCGGGCCAGCCGGTCGGACTCGTCGGCGGAGAGCGCCAGGCGGTGGGTGCGCTTGCGCTGGAGCGTGCGCGCACTGCCGACGACGCGGTACACGTCGGCCTGGGACTCGACCCACCCGGCGAGGTCGTCGAGCAGGTGATCGAGCACGGCCGAGGGAAAGCCGGCGCGGACGGCCTCGGCGAGGTCGATCTCCGATGTTATCTCGCGGCGGAGGGTTCGCTTTCCTCCGAGCTTGCCGGCGACGGCCGTGGCGCGCATGTCTCTCCCTGCCAACTGACGTCTGAATGTTACTCATTTGGCGCGACGCCGTCAACCCACCGCGGAGCCGCCGTCAGTCGTCACTCGTCTGGACGTCGTCGGCGCGGCAGCAAGCCTGGCCGCAGGGAACCCAGATCGCATCGTCATAGGAAGTGAAGCGCCATCGCGCAGTGTGCGGAACGGCGGCGTCGAAATGAAGCTCCCGTCCGACGTTTCTCCACTCCTTGGCGTTGCCTCCGGACGGATTCGTCACGCGAGCCCGCCAGCGTGAGCCGTCCTTCCAGAGCCAGAACAGGTTTCGCCCGGAACGAAGTCCCCAGGTGTCGTACTTCGTGCCGGCGAGGCTGCCGGCGATGATGATGTCGGCCGCATGCACCCATTCGGCCTCGAAGTCCTGCGCGCTCAGTTCGCCCATCCCCGGCTGTGGTACCACGGCGGCCCGAACGGTGGTCGGCTTCAGGGCGCCCCCGTCGACCCGCGCCAGAAGCTGCTCGTCGTGCCAGCCCTTGATGCGGGAGGCCCGGTCGGAGCCCGTGGCGGACGATGGCCGGATCGAGAACGTCGCGTTGCTGTCGGCCCCCGCAGGTCCGATCTCGCACCACGCGTTCAGGCAGCGCACGCCCAGCAGCGTCTGACCGCTCACGGCCTCCGAGAACCGCGCCACCGGCGGATAGTCACCGTGGCTTGAGTAACCGCTCGCCCGCGCGCTCACCACGGCAAGCAGTCTGCGCGGATCGTTCTGATGGCAAGGCGCCGTCGGGGTCCGCGGCTGCGACACGTACGCGTACCACTCGCGTTGAGCGGTGATCGACCTGTAGGCGAGCCAGATGCAGTTGGTTCCCGGCAGAAGACCGAGCTCGGTGTACTGGTTCGGCAGCGCGGAACCGCTCGTGGTGTCCACGAACGCGAGGGCCGCGAGCATTCCCCGACGGCCCTGCTCGCGCACCTGCCAGACGTAATTGAACTGGCCGATGAAGGGCGAGGCGAAGAGGTTCACCATGGGGCCGAAGCCGTCCGCCGCATCGTTCAGCAGCCGCTGCTCGTCGTGAAACTCGGGGATCGAGAGCGCCATCGTCACGAGATGGTTGGCCGCCGGCGCGAGGGTCTGGACCACCTGCATCCGCCGGTTGCAGTCGGCCAGGAACTGGTTCCGGATCGCTTCGCGCTCTATGGCCGCACCCTGGTATGCGCAATGGATGCTGTCCTGATGGACGAACGGCGCCGGGCCCAGCTCGCGCTCGGGCCGCTCGCGTACCGCGCCGGTGTTGCAACCGAACGCCATCAGCGCCGCCACGGCGAGCAGCGTGAGCCGATCGATGTTCACGAGTCGACGAGTCGACCCCGCCAGTGAGAATTGTCTGCGCACGTCGGCCTCCCTCGAGAAGGTTGGGGGACTGCCCTCAATGCTGTCCGGCAAGGCGATCAGAACCGCGAGAACGGCGACCCGCCGCCCGATGATGCCTTCAGCTCCGCATCGGCTTCCGTCCACAGCGCTACTGCCGCCGACCCCCAGCGTCTGGCGGAAACGGTGTCGCCGACGCCGCCGGAGAGCTCGGCGCGAAGGACGATCGCCCTGACGAGCGCCGCAACCGTCGCGGGATCGGTGAGGACGCCAGGATCGAAGTCCCGCAGCGCTCCGAGGGTCCTGTCGAGCCACGCGATCGCCGCCGCGGTGTCGCCGATGCTGACCCACAGGCGCGCACCCGGATACGCCATGTCCGGCGTCACCGGTCCCGCGGCTTCGCTCCACCCGGCTGCAAACGCCGTCAACGCGCTGCGCACGCCGCCGCGGTCGCCTCTCGACGCAGCGCTTGCCGCCCGGAGGAGCTGATGCCCGCTGGCCTCCGCCAGCCGATCCAGCAGCGCCGAGTCGAGCTCAGCGGTCGCCAGAGCCGGGCGGAAGAGAAGGACGATCTCGGCCTGGCGGCGCTCCCGCGCGCCGGTGAGGTCCCGAGCCAGCGTGGCCGCGAGCGCGGAGAGACCGGGCGTCGTGGGCCCCCGTTCACAGCCGAGAGAAGTACGGGCGAGGAGCGCCTGCGCGTCGGCCACGTGGTGCCCGGGAATGTTCAGCCAACCTTCCGCCGACGCGGCCGCACGGGCAAGCTGCTCCGCCATCGCGCAGCGGCCCAACAGCGAGGCGAGCGGCGCGAGCGCCACGGCTTCCGCGCGTGAGACTGGCCCGGGGGAGGAGAGTAACGAGTCGGCAAGCGCCCGCGCCGCCTGCAAACCGGCGGGATCGTCGGGTACGCTGAACTTCACCAGCAGCATGACTTCGGCCGCGGCCAATTCGGCGCGACGCAGCCGGTCGGTCGTCAGCCGCCGCGCCAACCGCAGCGAATCGATCGCCGACCGGTCGCCGATGAGCTCGAGCGACAGCGCCACCGCCCGCTTGGCACCGGCGCTCGTCGGATACGCTGCCGACCAGCCCGAGGCGATGCGGCGAAACACCGCGCGCTGACGGGCCCGAGCCTCGGCGAAGCCTGGCGGCAGAACGTCGGGTCCTCCCGCATACACGAGATGCGCCGGATACGGAATCAGGGCCAGTGTATCCGACATCCAGGCCGCGCGCGCCAGAAACGGTGCACTGTCGGGCAGCGTCCAACCCGGCTTCAGTTCGGTCAACAGGAGCAGTGTGCGCACTCTGTCGAAGACGCCGCGCTCGTAGCCGCGGTGCACCGTCGGGAGCACCTCGAATGCACGCGTGTACGCCTCGATAGCGCGATGATAGCTGCTCCGGAACCGCCATCCGGACGGGCTCGACGCATCGGCAACGACGACCGGGTCCATTCGCCGGCACTCCCCCAGTCCGAACCAGGCGGCGAAGTCGCGGTCGTTTTGCTGTCGCAGTTCGTCATATACCTCGCACGCTTCCACGAACCGCTGATTCGCCAGAAGCGCAGCAGCCTCGGCCAGTCTCCCTTCACGCTCCGGCAGCTCCGAGGCACCGGCCAGCGCGCGCTCCGCCACCGATCGCCAGGCGGCCACGCGCATCCCACGCCAGGCGCGGACCTGCGCCAACCACAGGTACGCGCGGGTGTAGTCCGGGTCGAACGCGATCGCCGCCTCGAACGCCGAATCCGCAGCGGCCAGATCCCATCCATCCAGCGCCAGCTGACCGCGGCCGAACGACTGCATTGCCGGAACCGAACGCGGCGTACCCAGGTCATCCGCGGCGACATCGGCCGGCGACACACGCAGCAGGAGCGCGGCGGCAAGGCGCGCGTACCTGGCCGCGGCCCGGACGGCATCGCGGGGCACGCCGACGCTGGCCTGGTGGAGGGCGTTCGGGCTCGTGACATCGTACACGGCCGCATAGGCGAGCAACGAATCGCCGCTCGATCTGACCTGCCCGCGGACGTAGCGCCCCGCGCCGAGGGAAGTGGCAACCGCCGAGAGCGTGCCATGCGACCGGTTCGGCGCCCGTCGCGCCAGTGCGTCGGCGACCTGAAAACGATCCACCACTCCGATTCCCCGCCAACTCGACAGCGCATCGTGCAAGAGGTCGTCATCGAGCCGCCGGTCCTCGCTCTCGCCGACGTGCTCGAGCGGCAGCACCACCAGACGCGTCGTATCGGGCGGTGCATCCGGGAAGGCTCCCACGCCCTGGCGGTCCCTCGTGCCGAGTACGATCCCGCCGATCACCACCAGGCCGCCGACTCCGGCAAGAACGAGCAGACGTCGATCGCGACGGCGCCACTGACGCGCCGACGCGAGCCGTTGCGCGGAGCTAGTGGTCTCGATCGCGATCTCGACCTGCCGGAGCGCGGCAGCCATCGCCCCGGCGCTGCGGTACCGGTCCGCGGGCGCGAACTGGAGCGACTTCCGGATCACCGCCTCGAGCTCATCGGGGATGGTCGGCCGGTAGATCCGCACGTCCCGCGGGGGATGCGCGAACCGCTGCGCGAGCGCGGCCTCCGGCGTCGGTCCAATGAACGCCGGCACGCCCGCCAGCATCTCGTAGAGCACGCACCCGAGCGCGAACACATCGCTCCGTCCGTCGTACTCGTGCTCGCCGCTCGCCTGCTCAGGGCTCATGTACGCCATCGTACCGCGCACGATCCCGCGGGACGTGGACGTGTCGCCAGCCGACTTCTCCAGAGCTCGCGCGATCCCGAAGTCCGCCAGGCAGGCCTCGCCGGCCGTGAACAGGATGTTCTCCGGCTTCACGTCGCGGTGGATCAACCCGTGCTGGTGCGCGTAGTCGAGTGCCTCGGCGACCGCGCGCGCAATCGCCACGGCGTCGGTGACCGGGAGCTGCTTTTCTCGCACGAGCCGGTGACGGAGCGTGCCGCCGTCCATGTACGGCAAAACGCAGTAGAGCTGTCCGCCGTGCTCGCCGGCGTCGAGCACCGGGACGATCCTCGGATGCTGGAGGCCGGACGTGCGTCTGATCTCACGGACGAACTGCTTCGCCGCCGTGGAGGCGGCCAGCTCCTGCCGCAGCAGCTTGATCGCCACGGTGCGCCCACGCTCCGGGTCGCGAGCCATGTACACCGTGGCCGTCGCCCCGCGGCCGAGCTCGCGCTCGATCGTGTAGCGTCCCGCGAACTGCTCGGACGTAACGCCCGGCGGACCGCTCATGTGCCGCTCTGTGCAGTGGAGATGCGACCAACATACGAACGGCTCGTGTGGCTCGCCAGACCGCTGCCGGTACGTCGCTGCTCCCCTACCCGCGCTATGGGTGGAAGGTGCCGGGGAGGAGCCAGATGGTCGATGGGCGACGGATCACCGCCCCGAGGCTTCGATGGGCGCCGAACGCGGGATCCTTGCGCCCGCGCGCCTGGCGCACGAAGATTTGGCGCGGCGGCCCCAGCCGGACTCTTGGCGCGTCCGATCGCGGGACCGCGGGTACAGGTCACCGCCGCAGACACTCCACTCCCGGAGGTCGGATGTCGACCTACGCCGCGCTACTGGCACTGCAGGGCACCGATGCTCCCGCCGCAGGCGGGCTCGCGTTGTGGCTGGTGATCATGGGCTTGGTCGTCTTCATGGTCGCGTCGATGTGGATCGTGTTCGACAAGGCCGGCCAGCCCGGATGGGCGGTGCTCATCCCGATCTATCAGCAGATCGTCCATGCACGTGTGGCGAACAAGTCCGTCTGGTGGGGGATCGCCCTGATCATCCCGGTCATCAACCTCATCGCCTACTTCGTGATCAGTTTCGGCGTGGCCGAACGGTTCGGGAAGAGCACGGCCTTCGGCATCGGCCTCGCGTTGCTACCGATCGTGTTCTATCCGATGCTCGCGTTCGGGGACGCGCAGGCCGAGCCGATGTTTGCGTGAGCGCTGGCGGCGGTACGCGCCACGGACGTGCCGCCGATCTCGACGACGAAGGACACGACGGCGTTCAGCGTGAAGCCGCGGCTCCTCACCATACGGACGCTCGAACGGCCCGGCGCAAGGCGCCGGGCCGTTCGTGTGGAACCCTCGTCCATTTCCCGTCAGGGAATGTTCGGATTTCCGTTGATCTCGGCGAGATTGAGTGGCCAGCAGTACCGGTCCACGTAGGTCTCCCCGGTCGTCGTGTTCGGGTAGGGTCCCGTCGGAAACTCGTTGATGCCGTAGAGCTCCATGTATCGCCGCAGGTCGCCGAGCCGCTGCCCGGTGAGATAGAAGTCCCGGCGCTTCTGGTCGCGGAGCTCGGCCATCAGCGCGTCGCCAGCCAGCGCCACGGGGAGCTGATTGCCGACGGCCCGCCGCTCGTTCACGAACGTCTCCGTTTCGGTCGTCGGGCCTTCGGCCTCGGCGATGATGTACCGGGCCTCGAGCCCCGAGGCCAACCGGATCGACGCCTCCCGCGTGAGGTCGGCACCCGTCTCGGTGCCGCTGTACGTGCTGAAACCGAGCGGTGAGTTCGGGATGTAGATCTGGAGTCCGTTCATCGCCGGCTCGACCGTGGCCGGCCGCGGCACGCGCGGGTCGCCAACCATCGTTTCGAACGGCGTGAACGAGAGAGTCGCCGAGTTGCTCCCGGACGATCCCGTGGACAGCCGTCCGAACCACATGTTGTTCTCGCCAGCGCTGTTGATGGAGAAGTGCATGTTGACCTGGAAGTCAGCCGGCACGAGCGTCGCGTAGCCGATGGCCTCGGCGGTGTTGCCCAGATTGAGCGACGCGCGCGCGGCGCCCAAGCGCGCCATTGCGATGATCGAGTCGGCGGCGGCGATGCTGGCCGCCGACGCTCCCGTGTGGTTCCTCGCCGCCGTCGCCACGGTGATCGCCGTCTCGAACCGCTCGATCGCGCGCGTGAACAGCTCCGAGGGCGGCAGCGCTGCGCTGACGTTGATCGGCGACTCGCACCAGTTCTCACCGAGCAGGACGTAGGAGTACCCGCCGTACGCCCGCACGCGGGCCAGCCGGTTGTCCCGCTGCGCGCTGTCGGCGAGAATGATCCCGAGGCGCGTCGCGACGCTGTCGGCCATGAACCGGGCGCGATGCATCCGGCCGTAGAGGAAGAACGAGTGCGTGCCGTTCTCGGGCGTCACGTTGCGCGTGTCGAAGAGCCGCTCCTCGAAGAACACGTGCGTGTTGTACAGCTCGTCCGTGAACAGGGCGCCATAATAGTTGACCCACGAGGCGACCAGCTGGTAGTCGCCGATCACGCCGTTGGTCAGGAGGTTGAGGTAGGCAGGGCTGTTGAGGTCGGCCGCCTCGATCGCGCCCGGATTCTCGGCAGTCAGAAAGTCGGTGCACGCGGCCAGCGGTCCGACCGCGCCCAGCGCGCCCAGCGCGAGCACCCGCGCGGCGCGGCGTCGGAGATTGTCGGTAGTCATGTCGGTCGTCTCCGGTCAGTAGCCAATGTTGGCCGTCAGCGACAGACGTCGCATCATCGGCGCGGCGTAGACATCGGCGCGCACGAACAAGCGGCCGCCGTAGCTGTTCACCTCGGGGTCGAGCCCGGAGTAGTCGGTCCACATCGCGAGATTGTGGCCGGCGAGCGTCAGGCTCGCCGTGCTCACCCGCAACCGCCGGACGAGGTCGAGCGGCACATCGTAGGTGAGCGAAAGGTCGCGAAGCTTCACGAAATCGGCCTTCTCGAGATAGGCCGCGCGCACGGTGCGCCAGTACGCCCTTTCGACCGTGTCGGCGAGCGTGGTGCCCAGCCGCAGCGCGGGATCGTTGAGCCGCGCGCAGTTGTCCTGCGCCGAGCAGCGATTGAACTCCTTGAAGTTCATCATGTGGTGCCCGCCCTTGTAGTCGAAAAGGGCGTACAGCCGGAAGTTGCGGAAGAGATGAATCGTGTTCGAGAACCCGATCTCGCGCGTCGGCACCGGCGTACCCATGAACACCGCCGTGTCCAGCAAAATCGCATTGCGGGCGGCGTTGAGCTGCATCTGGCCGTTGGCATCGAGCAACGGCACCGGCAGCCAGTACGCACCGAGGCTGTAGCCTTCGCGGTGCTGCTGATTGCCCGGCGTGTACGCCTGGCCCGCCGGCGTCTGGCTCCTGAGACCCGGGATGCCGAAGCTGACCAGCCGGTTGCGATTGGTGGCGAGCGACACGCGCGAGTCCCACCGGACGTCGTTCCTGTCGACCGGCATACCGCTGACGGTGATCTCGAAGCCCGAATTCGTGACCTTGCCCAGGTTGTCGAGGTAGGAGGCCGTGAACCCGCTCGACGGCGGCGGCGCGACTCCGACCAGCATGTCCGTCGTCACCTTGCTGTAATAGGTGACATCCATCGCAAGCCGGCCGTTGAACATTCCGGCGTCGAAACCGATCTCGATCTCCTCGCCCCGCTCGGGCTTCAGGTTGGGATTCCCGGTGGCGGAAGTCTGGAGCCCGAGCACCGTGCCGGTACCCAGCGTGACCCGCTGCACCGTGTAGGTCTGCGTCGCCGAGAACGGGTCCGGCGCGCGGCCGGCGCGGCCCCAGGCCGTGCGGAAACGCAGCTCGTCGATCATGAGAGGCGCCGTGTAACGCTGGAGCGCCGGCTCCTCCGACAGCACGTACGAGACCGACAGCTTCGGATACAGGCTCAGGTTGAACTCCTCTCCGAACGCCGAGTTGTCGTCCGCCCGCAGGCCGCCGGTCAGATACAGCCGGTCCCTCCATGCGAACTGCTGCTGGCCGTAGTACCCGACCGAATTGTTCTCGCTGTAGGTGTTGAACCCGGACGTCGTCGTGGCGCTTCCGATCAACACCACGTCGGGAGAGGCGAGCCCTGTACCCGACGCATCGAGGCGCTCGTTGCGCTTGGCGATCACCTGCGTACCGAACGACGACGAGGACTCGAGCTGCCACCAGGGCAGAGCGCGGGTGACCGTGCCCGAATAATCGATGGTGTAGACGTACGCCCGCGGCGCGCGCTGCGCCGTGTAGCCGAGGGCATCATCCTGACCCGGCCCCGATACCAGCTGCGCAAGGCTCGAGGTGAAGTCCAGGCCGGCCGTCAGCCGGTTGGTGAACCAGGTGACCGGCCGGTACGTGACCGTGCTTCCGAGCGTGAACCGGTCGGAGCGCGTCGTGTTGTTGTAGAGGTT
>DATKCV010000039.1:0-3080 GCA_035513015.1 Gemmatimonadaceae bacterium | reverse complement strand
TTCGCGGGCCGCGTCCGGCATCGCCGGGAGACGGCGGACATCCGCGCCGAACGCGTCCAGGAAATCGATGCGACGGACGCCGGTCCGCGCCAGCCAGTCATCGACCGCGCTGGCGGCGTAGACGGTGAGCGCGGCGGTCTGCAGGGCGATGCCGGGCATGGACGCGCGCAGGAGGAGGCGCGAGACGAGCGGCGCCACGAGCCCCAGCTCGAGGAGCGAGACGGGGCTGTAGGTGGCCTGGTTCGGGATCCGGATGTCGTCCATGCTGCGATCAGATCCGGACGCGGTGGCGGGTCTCCTCGCGCCACTCCTCGAGCCGCGCGCCGACGCGGCTGACATCGCGGCGGGCGCCGAGGGTGAAGAAGGTGTCGAAGGCGCGCTCGAGCGCGTCCAGGGCGTCGTCGCCGCGGCCCTGGCGGCGGCGGAGCAGGGCGAGCTGTTCGAGCAGCTCGGCGCGACAGAGGTCGAGACCGTGCTCCTCCGCCAGGTCGAGGGCGCGCCGGAGCTCGTCGTCGGCGTCGTCCAGCCGAGCTTCCAGGATGGCGATCATGGCGCGGAACCGGCCTACATCCGCGAGGGCGCTCGGCGGGCCGACCTGCCGTGCGAGTGCCTCGGCGGTGTCCGCTTCCGCGCGTGCCTTGTCCAGCTCGTGGAGCCTGATCAGCGGTTCGGTCCTGTTGGTGTGCAGGATCGCGAGCTGCTCGAGGTCGCCGAGCCGCTCGGCGATCTCGATGCCGCGCTCCAGGTGGAGTTGCGCCTCGAGCCACTCCTCCAGTGCCGTGCAGACCATGCCGAGGTTGGCGTACGCGCGCATCGCATGCTCCGGCTCGCCGGAGCGGATCCCGGCGCTGACGCTCTCGAGATAGCGGGCGCGCGCCTCGCGCAGGTTACCGAGCGTATGGTCGACGACGCCCAGATTGAGGCACGCCTTCGCGACCAGCGGGTCGTCGCCCAGGTCCCGGGCCCGTTCGAGGGCCCGGGCGTACAGCCGCCGCGCGCCGGCGAGGTCGTCGCGCGCGTGGAGCACGGTCGCGAGCAGGTTCAGCGCTTCGGCCTCATCCTGCGTCAGGCCGAGGCGGCGTGCGATCTCGAGCCCGAGGTCCGCCAGCTCTTCGGCCTCCTCGAGCCGGCCCCCTCGTCGGCAGGAACGCACCGCGGAGCGGAGCGCGGCCGGGATGTGCTCCGGGGCTTGCTCGGCGACGGCCTGACGGAAGAGCTGGTCATACAGCGTGGCCGCGGCGTGCCAGTCTCCGGCGCGTTCGGCGGCGGCCGCGTCCGCCTCGATCCGGTCCAGCGACTCGACCTGTTCCACGTCCCCTCAGTCGGCGATCGTAAAGGTGCTCAGACTGTCCAGGGAGACCGTGATCGTCCCCTCGGGCTCGCGGGTGACGGTCCCCGGAGCGATCGTATGGTTGCCATTGTGCGGGTTGATTCGGACGACGACCGGGTCGACCAGCGCGCCTCCGTTCTCCGGGCGGCAGTTCGCCCTGCCGCTGAGGTTGATCGTGAGCCGTAAGGGGTTCTGCAGCGCGGCCCTTTCCGCGTGAGCGTTCACGGCCACGTAGCGCGTCCTCGGCTGCACGAGCACGACGGTGTGAACGCGCGGGCCGGGACCGAACGCGTTGTCGGGGACTTCGAGGGTATGCCCCGACGGCAGGCCTACCAGCGAGGCCTGGCCGTTCGGTACCCGGGCGATGTGTACCTCGTACGGAGACTCGCCGTCACAGATCACCCACTGAAGGCCATTCGGAGCGCTTCCCGTCGGTGACCAGGGATCGGCGACGACATTGACGCCCTCCAACCCGAACGTGTTCGTTCTGCTCGGCCCGTCGAGGTCAAGTGCGGCGCAGCTCAGACCCACGATGGCGAAGGCGGCGACGGACAGGCACGCGATCCAGTGGAAGCGAGTACGCATGGGTCCCCCAGAGTGATGGTGGCGAATGAACGAACCTGCGGGTCCTTCGATACCGTGCCGAGTGCGTCTCAACGGGCTGGCTCCGCGTCGCGGATGCGCTTGCCGCCGTTGGCCGAGAACTCGTCGTTGCCGCCGGCCGGCGCGTTGGCCGGCAGGGTCAGGGTGAAGGTCGAGCCCTCGCCGGGCTCGCTCTCGGCCGTGAGGTCGCCGCCGAGGAACTGGGCGAGCTTGCGAGAGATGGGGAGCCCGAGACCCGTGCCCTCGGAGCCGGGCACCTGCGCGAACTCCTCGAAGATGCGGGCCTGCTCGCTGGCCGGGATGCCGGGGCCGGTGTCGATGACGCGGATGACGATCTCGGCCGCCGGGTCGTCGGACGCATCCACTTCGACGGTCACGCTCCCGGCCTCGGTGAACTTCACCGCGTTGGACAGCAGGTTCACCAGGATCTGGCGCAGGCGCTTGGCGTCGGTGCGCACGATCGGCAGCGTACCGGGGTCGGGGGCGTGCAGCGCGAGCCCCTTCGCTTCCGCCTGCGGCCGGACCGCCGAGAGCGCGTCCTCGAGGAGGTCGCTGAGCGGCCAGGCGTCGACCGACAGGTCGAGCTTCCCGGACTCGAGCTTGGCGAAGTCCAGGATGTCGTTGACCAGCGCGAGGAGCGTCTCGGACGCGCGATGCGCGCTGCGGACGAACCCCTCGACGCGCTCCGGCAGCTCGCCGGCCATGCCGCCGAGGATGAGCTCGGTGTACCCCTTGATGGCCCCGACCGGGGTGCGCAGGTCGTGGGAGATCGCGTTGAAGAAGCGCTCCTTGTCCTGCGTCGCCTCGTTGAGCTGGCGGTAGGCGTCATCGAGCTCCGTGGCGTGCGCCTCCAGCTTGCGGTGCAGGTGCGCGTTGCTGATCGCGACGGCCGCGTGACCGGCCAGCGTGATGGCGAGCCGGACGTCTCCGGGCGTGACCTCGTAGTCCCGGCAGTAGCCGACGACGAGGGCGCCGAACGTGTCCCCGTAGAGCGCGAGCGGGACGCCGAGCCCTGCGCGCATCCCCTGCGCGGCCTCGAACGCGAACCGCTCCACCGGCTCGCCGGCCGATCCGCCGGCGATGAGCGGCTTCTCGGCGTCGATCACCCGCCGCGCCAGCGCGCTCTCCGGCACGTCCTCGCCCCCGG
>DATKCV010000038.1:0-43366 GCA_035513015.1 Gemmatimonadaceae bacterium | reverse complement strand
TCTGATCGACGTCGAGGAGCCGGCGGCGGTCGGCGCCCTGTTGGCGGCCAATGGACGCGTGTGGCGCGATCTCGGAATCGACGGGCATTTCGTCGGTTGGCGAACCAACGGATGGTACCGCCCGCAGTTCCACGGCATCGGCAAGATCTTCCTCGATACGCGATGGCTCAGCCGTTTTCCGAGCGGAAATCTCGGAATCCTCGTGGTGTGGCAGGGGGAGTACCGGTCGGCCGTTCCGTTCCCACGGTCGGACGGTGCGGCGGACCTTGCTCCCGAGAGCCTCGTGCTCTCGGCGCTTCTGGAGGTGCGGATCGTCGATGCAGTGCTCACCTTCCAGCTCAGGAATCCGCGGCCATCGCGCTATGCCCAGGTGCCCGGGTTCCTCATGCCAGGACCCGTTCAATACTACGGGGTGCGCTGGGCCTTCTGGAATTGATCGATTGACAAGGTTGTTGTATTTCCATAACTTACGCCCTCGCAAATGATACGGAGCATGACGGGGTTCGGCACCGCCGAGGGGCGGGTGGGGAGCGCTCGCGTGAGCGTCGAGCTCCGATCGGTGAACCACCGTTTCTTCAATCCGAGCATCAAGCTGCCGTCGCCGCTCACCCGCTGGGAAGGTGAGGTTCGCGAGTTGCTGCGGAAGCGCGTGTCGCGTGGCCACGTGACGCTCGTCGCGCGCATGGAGCGGGAAGCGTCCGCCGTCCAGCTGATCGACGAGGATCGCTTCGGGCGCTACGTCGAGGTGCTGCGTGAGCTCCAGGAGCGTCATGGGCTGGACGGCGAAATCGACGTCGCCACCGTGATGCGCATGCCCGACGTGCTTGGGGTGGCCGAAGCGGATGTCGTGCCGGACTCGGCTGCCGCGCTACTGGAAATAGTGGACAGGGCCGCGACGGCGCTGACCGTGATGCGGGGTGAGGAGGGTAGTCGGCTGGCGGCGTATCTGCTCGAGAGGCTGGAAGTGATCGAGCGGGCGCTGGACAGCATCGCTGCCCGGGCACCGAAGCGGCTCGTCGAGCAGCGGGATCGGCTGCGTCAGGCGGTCCGGGAGTTGACGGAGGGCCTGGCAACCGATGAGCAGCGGATCGCGCAGGAGATCGCGCTGCTCGCCGACAGGCTGGACGTGAGCGAGGAGATGTCGCGGTTTCAGTCGCACCTGGCCGCGTTTCGCGAAGCGCTCGCCGAGCCGCCGGCCGACGGCGTCGGACGGCGGCTGGGTTTCCTGCTTCAGGAGATGGTGCGTGAGGCGAACACGACCGGGAGCAAGGCGGCGGACGCAGCCATGCTCCAGGACGTAGTCGTCATAAAGGAGGAGCTGGAGCGCTCGCGGGAGCAGGTGGAGAATCTCGAGTGAAGCCGTTTCCGATCATCCTCTCGGCGCCGTCGGGCGGCGGGAAGACGACGATCACGCGGCGACTGCTCGAGCGGCGCAGGGACGTCGGCTACTCGGTATCCTGCACTACGCGGCTCCCGCGTGCTGGTGAGGTTGACGGACGTGATTATCATTTCGTGTCGACCGGTGAGTTCCTCGCCGGACGCGACCGGGGCGACTTCGCCGAATCGGCGGAGGTGCATGGCAGGCTCTACGGCACGCTGCGCCGCGAGGTGCAACGGGTGCTTGGCAGCGGGCGGCACGTGGTCATGGACATCGACGTCCAGGGCGCGGATCAGTTCGTCCGGGCGTTTCCGGAGTCGGTGACGATTTTCCTGTTGCCGCCGTCGGCGGAGGTGCTGCTGGGGAGGCTCACCGCCCGGAAGACGGAGGACAACGCGTCGCTTCGGCTACGCGTGCAATCGGCCGTAGACGAGTTACGGGCGGTGGTGCGGTATCAGTACGTGGTGGTGAACGATGACCTCGACGGCGCGGTCGCGCGCGTGGCGGCGGTGATCGACGCCGAGATGGTGCGCCGGACCCGGCTGCCGGAGCTCGAGCCGCGGGTAAATGCGCTGATCGGGCACCTGGTCGGCGAGATCGACAGACTTCAACCCTGAGTGATCGACATGCGTGTATTCACGCCGAAGGAAGTGACGGAGACGGCTGCCAACAAGTACCTCGCCGTGCTGGTGGCCGCGAAGTTCGCCCGGGTGCTCAACGAGTTCCCCATACAGCGGGCTACGCGCGAGAAGAAGCTGACGACACGGGCACTCGAGGAGCTGTCGAGCGGCGCGATCGAGTACCGCGTGGTACCGCGCAGCCGCCCCGACTAGGCGCCCTCAGGCGCCGCCCGCCACCTCGGATCGCGTGCACTCCGCCGGAGCGAACGGACCGCCCCCTCCTCCAGCGGGAGCCGGTGCGCCTGTGCGTCCGTTCGCCGGACGCCGCGTTCTGCTCGGCGTCACCGGAGGAATCGCCAGTTACAAGAGCGCCTGGCTGGCAAGGCTGATGACGCTCGCTGGCGCGGAAGTGGATGTGGTGATGACCCGGTCCGCCCGCGAATTCGTCGGCGCGATCACGTTCGAGGCGCTGACCGCGCGGCAGGTCTACACGGAGCTCGTAGCCGAGGGGCGCGCGCTCGACCACATACGGCTGGCGCGCGAGGCGAATGCCCTGGTCGTCGCCCCGGCGACGGCCGACTTTCTCGCGCGCGCGGTGCACGGGCATGCCGACGACCTGCTCACCGCGTGCCTCCTGGCGACGAACGCGCCGGTGCTGCTCGTTCCCGCGATGAACGATCGCATGTGGGCTCACCCGCAGACCGTTCGCAACGTCGAGCAGGCACGTGCGCTCGGCTACCGCGTACTCGATCCTGATACGGGGCTGCTGGCCGCGGGGGAGGGGAGCGGCCCGGGACGGATGCCCGAGCCCGAAGCGATCCTCGCCCACACCGCCCGGCTGCTCGAGCCCGCGGGAGCATTGCGCGGCCGGCGCGTGGTGGTCACCGCCGGCCCGACACGCGAGGCAGTGGATCCCGTGCGCTATCTCTCGAATCGCAGCAGCGGGAAGATGGGCGTGGCGGTGGCCGCCGCGGCCTGGCGCCGCGGGGCCGATGTGACACTGATCGCCGGTCCGCTCGGAGTCGCCGCCCCGACCGGCGTGGAAGTCCGGCGCGTGGAGACGACGGAGGAGATGGCCGACCAGGTCGAGCGGGCTCTCAGCGAGGCCGACGTACTCGTGATGGCGGCCGCGCCGGCCGACTTCCGCGCCGCCGCGCCCGCGGCGGCGAAGATCAAGAAAAAGTCGGTGCCGTCGGAACTGAAGCTGGCGCCGACGGCCGATATTCTCGCTTCGACCCGAGCCTCGCGTCGCGACGGCGCGGTGATCGTCGGGTTCGCGCTCGAGACCGAGAACGCACTCGAGCACGCACGGGGCAAGCTCACCGCGAAGGGACTCGACATGATCGTCGTCAACGACGCCACCGAGGCGGGTGCCGGGTTCGCCGTGGACACCAACCGAGTGTCGATCCTTTCTCGCGCCGGCGAGACGGTGCACCTCCCGCTTCTTCCCAAGACCGAGGTCGCGGATGCGATTCTCGACCGTATCGAGGCGCTGATTCGTGAACGCTAGGGATCGACTGCGCCGTTATCTCGAGCAGCGCCGCGAGATGGGTGAGCGCGAGCTGGTTCTCGACGACCTGAGCGTCGAGGAGGTCATGCGGCTCGTAGGAGCGCTGCGCTCCCGACCCACCGACCGCGAGCTGCCGCGGAGCACGCCGGTCCGCGAGACCGCCGCGCCAGCTCCACGCGGAGCGGCGCCAGGCGACGCCGATGGCGATTGGCGCGCCACGCTGCTGGCGGCGGGAAGCACGCCCGCCCCGGCCCCGGCCCCAACCCGGCCGAGGGGCGGTCGCGCGTTTCCGCCACCCGGCGTGGACGACGTGCCGTCGGCGCCCGCCGGACACCCGGTCGACGGTAGCGCGACACCGGTCCCGCCAGTGCCAGCATCGATCGTCGTCGGCACCGGTGCCCGTGAGCTGTTTGGCGGTCCAATCGGCCAGATACCCACGCTCGATGAGCTGCGGGACGCGATCGCGAGCTGCAATCGCTGCCCGCTATTCGAAACAGCGCGGAACGCCGTGCCGGGCGAAGGCAGCGCGACAGCCGAGCTCGTCTGCGTCGGCGAGGCACCGGGCGCGGTCGAGGACGAGACCGGCAAGCCGTTCGTCGGCCCGGCGGGGCAACTGCTCACCAAGATTCTCGGCGCCATTGCCCTGAAGCGGGAGGACGTCTACATCTGCAACGTCCTGAAGCACCGCCCGCCGTTGAACCGGAACCCGTTTCCGAAGGAAGTCGAGGCGTGCAGCCCGTACCTGGTCCGCCAGCTCGAGCTGATTCGCCCCAAGGCCATCCTCGCGCTCGGGACGTTCGCCGCGCAGACGCTGTTGCAGTCCAAGCTCCCGATCGGCAAGCTTCGCGGCGCGGTTCACCGCTACCACGGGGTGCCGCTCGTGGTCACCTACCACCCCGCCGCGCTCCTCCGGAATCCCGCCTGGAAGCGTCCCACCTGGGAAGATGTCCAGCTCGTCCGCCGAATTCTCGATAGCGCCAGCCGCGCTCCGTGATCCATTCCGCGACCGTCGCGCGCCATGGTCCGAGGACGCCGAGCAGGCCGTTCTCGCCGCCATGCTCATGGACGGCGATGCAATCGCGCGCGCGGCCGAGTACGTGGACGAGAGCTCGTTCTACCGCGAGGGGCACCGCCGGATCTTCCGGGCGATGGTGGCTCTCGCCGAGCGCGGCGAGGTGGCCGACACGCTCACGCTGGCCAACGAGCTCGATCGGCGCGGCGAGCTCGCATCGAGCGGCGGCAAGGAGTACATCGGCGACCTCGTGGACGCCGTGCCGACCTCGGCCAACGTCGAGTACCATGCAAAGATCGTCCGCGAGAAATCGCTCCGGCGCCGCCTGATCGAGGTCGCCACGAGTCTCGTCGGCGAGGCGTTCGAGGGCACGCTGACGTCCGAACAGCTGCTCGACGACGCCGAGCACCGGATCTTCCAGGTCAGCCAGCAACGCGGCCAGGAGGGGTTCACCCGGATCAAGGAGCTCCTCTGGCCGACGATGGAGCGCATCGAGGCGCTCCAGCGCGGTGGCAAGACGATCACCGGAGTCCCGACGGGATTCGCCGATCTGGACGAGATGACGTCCGGCTTCCAGCCGTCCGACCTCATCATCGTCGCCGCCCGCCCGTCGATGGGAAAAACCGCCTTCACGCTCAACATCGCCCAGCACGCGGCGATCGAGGCCAGCATCCCGGTCGCCTTCTTCTCCCTGGAGATGAGCAAGGAAGCGCTCGTTCAGCGGATGCTGACGGCCGAGGCACGGATCGACGCCCAGCGCCTCCGCAAGGGCATGCTGCGCGACGACGACTTCCCGCGCCTCGCGCGCGCAGCGGGCATCCTCAGTTCGGCGCCGATCTGGATCGATGATACGCCCGGGATCACGATGCTGGAGCTGCGCTCGAAGTCCCGCAGACTGAAGGCCGACAACGGCGTCGGATTGATCGTCGTGGACTATCTGCAGCTTGCCCAGGGGCCGCCGAGCTCGGAGAACCGCCAGCAGGAGATCAGTCAGATCTCGCGCTCCCTGAAGAGCCTGGCCAAGGAGCTCAGCGTCCCGGTCGTCGCGCTGTCGCAGCTCTCGCGCGCACCGGAGCAGCGCACCGGCGACCACAAGCGGCCGCAGCTCTCCGATCTCCGCGAGTCGGGCGCGATCGAGCAGGACGCTGATGTCGTAATGTTCCTCTACCGACAGGAGATGTACGACGGCCCGGTGGACAAGGACGGCAATTCGCTGGAGGGACGCGCCGAGGTGATAGTCGGAAAACAGCGCAACGGGCCGACGGGTATCGTCAACCTGTTCTTCCACAAGCAGTACACGCGCTTCGAGAGCTACTCGGGTCGGCCGCAGGCGACGTGAGCGCCCGGGTACGGACCGTGTACCGCTGCACCGAGTGCGGCGGTGAGCACCCCAAGTGGGCGGGACGCTGCGAGAGTTGCGGCGCCTGGAGCACGCTGATCGAGGAGATCGCCGCGCCGCGCGCCGAGTCGGCGCGGGGCGGGGCGGCGCGACGCATCGCCGGCTCCGCGGCCCTCGCATCCGGCGGCACCGTGGCGGCGACCGCGCGACTCGTCGACGTCCACGGCGGTGAGGACCGCCGCTGGCGCACCGGGATCGACGAGTTCGATTTCGTGCTCGGCGGCGGACTCGTCCCGGGCTCCATGGTGCTGATCGGCGGCGAACCGGGCATCGGCAAGTCCACGCTGCTCCTCCAGGTCGCCGCGCGGCTGCACGCGGCCGGTCAGGAGACGCTCTACGTGTCCGGTGAGGAGTCGCCGCTCCAGGTGCGCCTGCGCGGCGAGCGCCTGGGCGAGCAGGCTCTCGAGGTGCGCCTGTTGAGCGAGACGATGCTGGAGACGATCCTCGCCACCGCGACAGCCGCCGCGCCCTCGGTCATGATCATCGACTCGATCCAGACGATCTTCACATCGGACCTGGAGGGCGCACCGGGAAACGTCGGCCAGGTACGCGAATGCGCAGCTCGCCTGATGCGCTACGCGAAGGAGAGCGGGACCGCCGTCCTGGTCGTCGGCCATGTCACCAAGGGCGGTGGGATTGCCGGACCCAAGGCGCTCGAGCACATAGTCGATACGGTGCTCTACTTCGAGGGTGAGAGCTCGCTCGATCACCGGCTGCTGCGCGCGACCAAGAATCGGTTCGGCAGCGTCGACGAAATCGGTGTCTTCCGGATGACGCAGAGTGGCTTGATACCGGTCGCCAACCCCTCGGAGCTGTTCGTCGGCGACCGGCTCGGCACCGCATCCGGAAGCGCGGTGACCGCGCTGCTCGAAGGGACGCGTCCGCTGCTCGTGGAGGTGCAGGGTCTCGCGGCGAAGGCGGGGTTCGGCACGCCGCAGCGCGTAGCCACGGGCTACGACGCGCGCCGCCTGGCGCTGCTGCTCGCCGTACTCGACAAGCGCGCCGGCCTCTCGTTCGGCCAGCTCGATGTGTTCCTCAACATCGCCGGCGGTATCCGCATGCAGGAGCCTGCCGGCGACCTCGCCGTGGCCGCCGCACTCGCGTCGAGCGTCTACGATCGAGCGCTGCCCGCAGACGCGGTGTTCATTGGCGAGGTGGGCCTGGGCGGCGAGGTGCGCCCGGTATCGCAGGCGGAGCGCCGTCTGGCGGAGGCCGCGCGGATGGGACTGACCACGGCCTACCTGTCCGATCGCAGTGTGCCGCGCCGCGCGCCGAAGGAGATCCGCGCCGACGGCGTGCGAACCATCGGGGATCTCTTCGATCGGCTGTTCCGGTGACGGGGCGGCCGGACGTCGGGGTGGTGATCGTTGCCGCCGGCGCCGGCGCGCGCGCCCTCGGCGGCGATAGGGCCGGCGCCGGGGAGCTGAAGCAATTCCGCTGGGTCGCCGGCAAGCCCATGCTCCTGCACAGCGTGTATGCGTTCCAGGAGCGCCCGGATGTGGCGATGGTGGTATGCGTTCTGCCGCGGTCGCACGTCGGCGACCCGCCGCCGTGGTTGTTCCAGTGCGACCTCGATCGGCTGCTCGTCTCGGTGGGTGGCCGCGAGCGTGGCGACTCCGTGTTCAGCGGCCTCGAGGACCTTCCCGACGAGGTGAAGATCGTCCTGGTCCATGACGCGGCGCGGCCGATGGTCGGCGCGGCGACGATCGAACGCGTGGTCGCCGAGGCCCGCGCCGGTCGGGGCGCGGTCGCCGCGCTCCCGGTCGTCGACACGCTGAAGGAAGTGGCCGACGATGGCCGCATCGTGCGCACCGTTCCACGCAAAGGGCTCTGGCGCGCGCAAACCCCGCAGGGATTTCCGCGCGAGATGCTCGAGCGGGCCTACGTGCAGGCGCGGGGCGACGGCGTGACCGCCACGGACGACGCGGCGCTGTGCGAGCGCTACGGGTTCCCGGTGGTCGTGGTCCGGGGCAGCGAGCGCGCACTGAAGATCACGGAGGAGACAGACTTCGCCCGTGCCGATGCACTCTATTCGGTCGAGGAGTGAGGGTGACGCTCGTTCCCAACGTTCACCCTTTCTGGTCGCCGGCCGAGATCGAGGCGGCGATCGGTCCGGCGATCGCGCACCTCGGCGCCGGCCGCGTGCTGTGCTATCCGACCGAGACCGTCTACGGCTTCGGCGGTGCGGCCGACGAGCGGGCGGTGGACACGCTGGTGGCGCTGAAGGGGCGTCCGCCGGGCAAGCCGTTCCTGCTCCTGGTCGCGGACAGCGACATGATCGCCCGGCTCGACCTCCACTTGCCGAGCTACGCCGCGGCGCTGGCCGCCCGGCACTGGCCCGGGCCACTCACGCTCGTGCTGCCTGGCGGCAAGCGGCGTGTCCCCGAGCGCCTGCGGGGACCGGAAGGCGGAATCGCCGTGCGATGGACACCCCATCCCGGACTCGACCGGCTGCTCCGCGCCTACGGCGAGCCGATCACCTCCACCAGCGCCAACCGCCCGGGGGTACCGCCGGCGATGGCGGCGGCCGAAATTGTGGACCAGTGGGGTGATGCGCTGGCTCGCGGAGTAGTGCGGCTCCTCGATGGCGGCCGGCTCGAGGCATCGCAGCCTTCGACCGTGGTGGACTGCACCGGCGCTCGCCCGCGCGTGATCCGTCCCGGGGCGATCTCCGCAACGGTGCTGCGCGAAACGGTGGCCGATCTCGTGGGAGACGTCTGACCGGCATGAAGATCCTTTTTGTCTGCACCGGGAATACCTGCCGGAGCCCGATGGCCGTGGCGATCGCGCGGCGTGTCGCGCAGGAGCGGGGGCTCGGCGACATCGACGTCACCAGCGCCGGGACGAGCGCATGGGAGGGCGCACCGGCTTCCGACGGAGCCTTGCTCGTCGGAATCGAACAGCAGCTCGACATCAGCGACCATCGCTCCCGGCAGCTGTCGCGCGAGTTGATCACCGCGCACGATGTGATCCTGGCGATGGGCCCGCACCACCTCGAGCGCATCGTCGCCCTTGGTGGGCCGGACAAGGCACACCTGCTGACCGACTTCGCCTCGCGCGGCCGTTCACAGCGTACGATCAGCGACCCGATGGGATCGGGGCTCGAGGTCTACCGCGCGACGTTCGAGGAACTGGATCGCGAGATCCGACGCGCCTTCGACCGCATCGTGGCCGAGCGCACGCCAGACCGGCCGTGATCCGGCGCCCGTCGCGCCTCGTCCTGCTCGGCCACCCGGTCCTCCACAGCCTCTCGCCGCGATTCCAGAACGCCGCCCTTCGGGCGGCGGGGATCCCGCTCGTCTACGAGGGACTGGACGTCGCGCCCCGCGATCTCGAGCCCGTCCTGCGAGGGCTGCGTGCCGATGGTGTGGCCGGCAACGTGACGATCCCGCACAAGGAGCGCGTCGCCGCCATCTGTGATACGCTGACCGCCGATGCCCGGCGCGCGGGCGCGGTGAACACCTTCTGGGTGGAGGACGGCCGGCTCGTGGGGGACAACACCGACATCGCCGGCGTCCGTGCCGCCGTGCGGCGGCTGCTCGGGCGACCGCCGGAGCATCTGCCCGTCGGACTTCTCGGTGCTGGTGGAGCCGCGGCGGCGGTGGTGTGCGCGGCGGCGGAGTGGCCGGGCGCCAGCATCGCGATCTACAATCGGACGCGGGCGCGCGCCGAGGAGCTCGCCGCACGCGCCCGTGCGGTCTCGGAGGTCGAGGTGCAAGTGGCGGCGAGCGCAGCGGACGCGGTGCGAGAGGCGGCACTGGTCGTGAACGCGACGTCGATAGGGCTCCACGGCGACGCTCTGCCCGTCGAGCCCGAGCACCTCGCGCCGAGCGCCGCCGTACTCGACCTCGTCTACCGGCCCGGCGGCACGGAGCTGGTGCTTGCCGCCCGCGCGCTCGGACATGCCGCGGACGACGGGCTGGCAATGCTGATCGAACAGGGCGCGCTGTCGTTCGAGCGGTGGCTCGGAGTGGCACCCGATCGCGAGGTCATGTGGAGCTCGGTGCGGGATGGTTCGAGGGTTGACTGACGGCATCCGAGCTGGGTGGCCCGGCGCCCAACACCTCTTCGCCGCGCTCGCCGATCTGCTCCTTCCCCGAGTTTGCGCCGCCTGCGCGAGCCAGCTCGATCCCGGTGAGGCCGGCCTCGTCTGCGGCCGATGCTGGAGTCGGCTGCTGCCGCTCCCCGCTCCGCGATGCGGAAGGTGTGGGCACCCGCTGCGCGAGGCGCGGTGCCGCTGGTGCGCCTTCCTTCCGCCGTTCGTCAGGGCGGTGCGGTCCGTCTGCTGGCTTCCCGGCGGCAGCGCATCGGCGATCGTGCATGCGCTGAAGTACGACGGCTGGCAGCGGGTGGCCGCCGGGCTGGCCGAACGGATGGCGCGATTGTCGTGGCCACCCGACGTGCTCGCCGAGCGTTCCATGCTGGTCCCGGTACCGCTCGCCGCCACACGCCAGCGTGAACGCGGCTACAACCAGAGCGAGCTGATCGCGCGTGCGCTCGCCGAGCGGTGGCGCCTGCCGGTGGAGACGGATTTGCTCTTGCGCGCGCGACGGACGCGCTCGCAGACGCGGTTGACACCCTCGGACAGGATGCGCAACGTTTCGGGCGCGTTCCGTGCAGTCGAATCCGCGCCGCCGCGGCTCGCCGGCGCGCACGTCGTCCTGGTGGACGACGTGGTGACGACCGCAGCGACGCTCAACGCGTGCGCCGTGGCCCTTCACCAGGCAGGCGCACGCATCGTGAGCTACGTGACCTTCGGCCGGGCCCCGAGCGAGGGCGACCGGCCGACCTACTGATCGAGGAGACGAACGGCATGGCAATCCGCGTGGGCATCAACGGCTTCGGCCGGATCGGCAGGCAGGTGTTGCGGGCGGCGAAGCAGCGCAAGCTGACGGAGCTCGACTTCGTCGCCGTCAACGACCTGACCGACACCCGGACGCTGGCCCACCTGTTCAAGTACGACTCGGTACACCGCACCTACCAGGGCAAGGTCAAGGCGAAGGACGAAGCCATCGTCGTCGATGGCGACGAAGTCCGCGTTCTGGCGGAGAAGGATCCGGCGCGGCTTCCATGGAAGGACCTCGGCGTGGACATCGTGCTCGAGTCCACCGGCCGGTTCACCAGCGCCGACGACGCCCGCAAGCACATAGCCGGCGGCGCGAAGAAGGTCATCATCTCGGCGCCGGCCAAGGGCGAGGACATCACGATCGTCCTCGGCGTCAACGGCGACAAGTACGATCCGGCGAAGCACTCCATCATCTCCAACGCTTCGTGCACCACCAACTGTCTCGTACCGATGGTCAAGGTCGTCTCCGATGCGTTCGGCTTCGTCCGCGGCTCAATGGTGACGATCCACAGCTACACCAACGACCAGGCCCTGCTCGACATCCCGCACAAGGACCTTCGGCGCGCACGCGCGGCCGCGATGTCCATCATTCCGACGACGACCGGTGCCGCCAAGGCCACCGCGCTGGTCATGCCGGAGCTGAAGGGCAAGATCGACGGCATCGCGATCCGCGTTCCGACGCCCGACGTCTCGTTCACCGATCTGGCGGTCGTGGTCGAGAAGACGGTCACGGTGGCGCAGGTCAACGAGGCGTTCAGGGCGGCGGCGGCGGGACCGATGAAGGGAATCCTCGAGTACACCGAGGAGCCGCTGGTGTCCTCGGACTACATCGGCCACCCGGCTTCGTGCATCCTCGACGCGCCGAGCACCAACGTCATCGACGGCAAGCTGCTCAAGGTCTCGGGGTGGTACGACAACGAGTGGGGGTATGCCTCCCGCTGCGTCGACCTGCTGGTGCACGTGGGCCAGCGGCTCTGATGGCCAAGAAGACCGTGCGCGACCTTCCCGCGGCCGGATTGCGCGGGAAGCGCGCGCTGGTACGCGTCGACTTCAACGTTCCGCTGGACGACGAACGTCGCGTCACCGATGACACGCGAATACGCGCGGCCATCCCGACGATCGAGATGCTCCTCGACCGCGGCGCCCGCGTCGTGCTCTGCTCGCACCTCGGCCGCCCGAAGGGCCGCCCCGACCCGAAGTACTCGCTGGCCCCGGTGACGCCGCTGCTCCAGACGCTCCTCCCCGGCGTGCCGGTTGCTTTCGCGCCAGCGGTGGCGGACGAACACGCCGTCCGCGCCACGGAGCAGCTCGAGCCGGGCGGCGTGCTGCTGCTCGAGAACACCCGCTTCGAGCCCGGGGAAGAGAAGAACGACGACGCACTCGCCCGTGCGTTCGCGCGGCTCGGCGACGTCTTCGTGAACGATGCGTTCGGTGCCGCCCACCGCGCCCACGCATCGACCGTCGGCGTCGCCACACACCTCCGACCGGCCGTGGCCGGGCTCCTCATGGAGCGGGAGCTTCGCTACCTTGGGTCGGCGCTCACCGACCCGCGGCACCCGTTCGTCGCCGTGCTCGGCGGCGCCAAGATATCGGGGAAGCTCGACGTGATTCGCAACCTCCTGCCGAAGGTCGATCGCATGCTGATCGGCGGCGCGATGGCCAACACGTTCTTCCGGGCGCGAGGGCTGGAGACCGGCCGCTCGCTGGTAGAGGAAGAACGGGTAGCCCTCGCCGGAGAGCTGCTCGCCGAGGCCGGCGAGAAGCTGGTGCTCCCGGAGGACGCGCTGGTCGCGCCGTCGCTCGACGAGGCGTCGCGCGCCCGAGGCGTCGCGATCGACGCCATTCCATCGGACGAGGCAGTCTTCGACATCGGCCCGCGCACGATGGAGCGTTTCGCCCGCGAGCTCTCCGGCGCGAAGACGATCCTCTGGAACGGTCCGATGGGAGTGTTCGAGACGCCGCCCTTCGATGTCGGCACGATCGCGATCGCCCACGCGATCGCCGACGGAACGGCGCTGGGCGCCACGAGCATCGTCGGCGGCGGCGACTCGGCAGCCGCCGTGGCCCGCGCCGGACTGGAGTCGAGGATGAGCCACGTCTCCACCGGCGGCGGCGCATCGCTCGAGTTCCTCGAGGGCAAGGAGCTGCCCGGAGTCGCCGCCCTCGACGAGGCGGAGGACTGATGCGGAGCCCCATCTTCGCCGCCAACTGGAAGATGAACCTCGGCCCGACCGAGGCGAAGTCGTACATGCGCACCTTTCTAGCCCGCTACGCGCGGCGCGAGGACCGCACCGTGCTCTTCTTCCCGCCGGCGCTGACGCTCCACGCCGTACTCGAGGCGCTGCGCGACCGCGGCGACATGCTGGCCGGCGTTCAGAACATCCACGACGAGGAGAAGGGCGCGTTCACGGGCGAGAACTCGGCGCCGATCGCCCGGAATGCCGGTGCGCGGCTCGTCCTGGTCGGCCACTCCGAGCGGCGGCACCTGTTCGGCGAGAGCGATGAGGCGACCGGCCGCAAATGCGAGCTCGCCGTGCGCCATGACCTGACGGCGGTTCTGTGCGTCGGCGAGACACTCGAGCAGCGCGAGCGTGGCGAGACAGAAGCGGTCGTCGCGCGTCAGCTGGCCGCCGGACTCGCGCGCGTCGACCGGACACACATTGGCGGGATGCTCATCGCCTATGAGCCGGTCTGGGCTATCGGCACTGGTCGCAACGCCACACCCGACGACGCCAGCGTCGTGCACGCCAGGATACGAGCCGAGCTCGACAGGATCGGCGGTGAACACGGCAAGAAGGCGCCGATCCTGTATGGCGGTTCGGTCAACCGGGACAACGTCAGAGCGCTGCTCGAAGCGCCTGGAGTTGATGGAGTGCTGGTCGGCGGCGCGAGCCTCGATCCGGACGGGTGGGCGGCCATCGCTCGAACCTGACGCAGGGCTTGACGTAAAGGCGTAAGTCCAGCGAGATTTGAGGCTTAGACACGCCGACAACTTCCTGACTCGCCTGCCCCGATGTATACGTTTCTGATCGTCCTGCTGATAATCGACGCCATAGTGCTGGCGACCGCCATTCTCATGCAGGCGGGGAAGGGCGGCGGCCTCGCGGCGAGCTTCGGCGGCGCCGGAACCTCGATGGATTTCCTTGGCGTGCGTCAGGCGGGCAACCTCCTCACGCGCATGAGCTGGTGGGGTGGCGGCATCTTCATCGGGCTGTCCCTCGTGCTGGCTCTGATGTCCACGCGCAGCCGCGTTCCGAGATCGATCCTCGACCAGCAGTTCGCGCCGCCGCCGGCCGCGGCGCCCGCACCCTCGGGCGCGCCGCTACTGCCGCTCGAGCCTATCCCCACGACCCCCGAGCAGACTCCACCACCCCAGCCCTGACGCGACGAGTGCCAGAGCCCCGCTCGATCCCGGGGTTCCTCCTCCTCGAGGACGGAACCCTTTTTCACGGCCGCCTTCCCGGTCCGACGGCCGTCACGGTGGCCGAAGTAGTCTTCACCACCAACATGACGGGATATCAGGAGGTCTTCACCGACCCCTCGTATCGCGGACAGATCGTGGTAATGACCGCGCCGATGATCGGCAACTACGGCATCAATGCCGAGGATCCAGAGTCCGCCCAGCCGCAGGTGGCCGGCGTAGTGCTGCGGGATCTGTCGGCCAATTACTCGAACTGGCGGGCGAGCGGCGACCTCCTGAGTTGGCTGTCCGAGCAGCAAGTGCCTATCCTGGTTGATGTTGACACACGACGCCTCACTAGGCACTTGAGGACGCGTGGGGCGATGCGCGGCGTGATCGGTGCCGGCGAGGACGTCACGGTCGAGGCTCGCGCGGCACTCGACGCCTGCCCTTCGATGGAGGGACTCGACCTGGCCTCGGTGGTCTCCACGCCGGCGCCGTACACGTGGGGGAGCGCGTCGGCGCCCTGTCACATCGTCGCCTATGATTTCGGAATCAAGCTCAACATTCTGCGGCTGTTCGAGCAGAGCGGATGCCGGATCACCGTCGTTCCATCGGACACACCCGCCGAGACGGTGCTGGCCATGCACCCGGACGGCATCTTCCTTTCGAACGGACCGGGCGATCCGGCGGCGATCGAATATGCACCGGGCACGATCCGGACTCTTGCCGAGCGCGAGGTGCCCATTTTCGGCATCTGCCTCGGGCACCAGCTCTTGGGGCTCACGTTCGGGGGACACACGGTGAAGCTCCCGTATGGCCACCGCGGCGGAAATCATCCGGTGCGCGAGCTCGAGACCGGGCGAATCCTCATCACCTCTCAGAATCATGGGTTTGCCGTGGCCGGCACCGAGAGCGGGATTCCTGGTGCACCCGACCTTCGGGTGACCCACATCAATCTGAACGACGGAACGGTCGAGGGGCTGATGCACCGCAGCCTGCCCGTGTTCGCCGTGCAGTACCATCCCGAGGCCGCCCCGGGCCCCCACGACGCGCGGCCTCTGTTCCAGCGCTTCCTGGAACGCGTGCGTGGAGTGGCCAGCACCCCGGACGCCGTAGCTTGACACACTTGGGGCGGGCGCCTAAGTTCGCTCTAGCTTTACGTTTGTCGCGCTGCCGAGCGTTACACTCCGAGGCCCATTCATGACCAAAGCCGACCTGGTCGAGCGAGTCACGGCGCAGATCTCCAGCACGTCCGGGCCGATGATCTCGAAGAAGGATTGCGCCCGCGTCGTCGATGCGTTTCTCGATGCGATCAAGGATGCCCTTCAAAAGCAGAAGAACATCGAGGTACGCGGCTTCGGCACCTTCAAGATCCGCCAACGGAAGACCCGCATGGCGCGCAACCCTCGTACTGGTGAGCCGGTAGAGGTTTCGGCCCGTCCGGTGCCGGTGTTCAAGCCCTCGAAGGAGCTGCGGGCGATGGTCGCCGAGGACGATGCTCCGAGCCTCCCCCAGCGCGAAGCGACGGAGAAGGCGGAAGCATAAGTCCGAAGGGAGCTTGCGAGCGCCCCGGCGAGCCATTGCTCACCGGGGCGCCGTCGTCTGGCCGCGGATCGGCCGCTCCGCACTTGCTGGAGTGCCGTCCAACGTGTTGGTTGAGGGAGAGATGACGATCACGGTTCTGCTGTTCGCGTCGTACGCCGACGCACTGGGGCGTTCGGCGCTCGAGCTGTCGTTGCCGCAAGGAGCCACGGTGGCGGACGCCATGGCCGGGCTCGCCGGCATGCCGGGCTCGGATCGCCTGCCTCCGTCTCCGCTCGTGGCCGTCAACGAACGGTGGGCGGCGCGCGACCAGGTACTGCGCGCGGGCGACCAGGTGGCCATCATTCCTCCGGTAGCCGGGGGATGACGCGCGCGGCGCTGCGTGACCAACCGCTCGATGCGGGGGCGATGCTCGCCGAAGTCTCGAGCAGCACCAACGGCGCCGCGGTGCTGTTCGTCGGCACGGTGCGCGACATCAGCGAAGGGCGGGCGGTAACCGGCATCGATTACACCGCGTACGAGGCGATGGCCGTGCGCGAGCTCGAGTCGATCGCCGCGGAGGCGGGGGCCCGGTTCGGGACCGAGGACCTGGTCGTCGAGCATCGCCTGGGAACGCTGGGACTGGGTGAGGCGAGCGTCGTGATCGCCTGCGCTCATCCGCACCGTGCGCAGGCGTTCGAGGCGGCGCGATGGGTGATCGAGGAGATCAAGCGGCGCGTTCCGATCTGGAAGCGCGAGCACTACGTGGACGGGACGCGGGAATGGGTCGATCCGACGCGCGCCGGCATGGAGGCCGGCCGATCATGACGACGCTGACCGATCAGTTCGGACGCCGGATCGAGTACCTGCGAATCTCGGTCACCGACCGGTGCAATTTCCGCTGCCTGTACTGCATGCCCGTCGAAGGCCTGACCTGGCTGCCGAAGGCGGACATCCTCAGTTACGAGGAGATCGCCGAGGTCGTGCGGCAGCTGGCGCCGCTCGGGCTTCGGCGGCTCCGCATCACCGGAGGCGAGCCGACGATCCGTCCGGATCTCGTTCGACTCATCGCGATGCTGCGCGCTGTCCCGGAGATCGAGGACATCGCGCTGTCGACCAACGGCGTGAAGCTCCCCGAGCTCGCGCCGCGGATGCGCGAGGCAGGGCTCGACCGCGTCAACATGAGCGTCGACAGCCTGCGACCCGAACGGATAGCATCGATCGCGCGACGCTCGCTCGGGTTCGATCCGGTCGGGGCGGCCCGCGCGGCACAGCACGCCGGCCTGGCCCCGGTGAAGCTCAACGTAGTCGTGATGCGTGGCATCAACGACGACGAGCTCGCCGACTTCGCGCGCCTCACCATCGACAACCCCTGGCACATCCGGTTCATCGAGTTGATGCCGGTGGGAGACATGCGCTCGCTGACCTGGGATCACGTGGTTCCGAGCGAGGAGGTGCTGGCCCGGATCGCGACGCTCGGCGCGCTGGCCGAGGATGACGGGCCGCGGGGCAACGGCCCGGCGCGCTACTGGCGGCTGCCGGGCGCGGCCGGTGCGATCGGCGTGATCACGCCGATGACGCACACCTACTGCGAGTCGTGCAACCGCGTGCGGCTGACGGCCGACGGCCGGCTGCGGACATGCCTGTTCGGCGACCACGAGATCCCGCTGCGCGACGCGCTGCGCGGCGGTCGATCGCTCGAGCCGCTGTTCCGGCAGGCGCTGGCCGAGAAGCCGCGCGAACACGAGCTGCTCCAGATGCGCGTCGGCGGCTTGCGCGCTCTCTCGCAGGTCGGGGGGTGAACCTCGTGCACGCGTGATCCGGCTCCGTTGCCGCGCGTACCGGCGTCGGGTAACTTGTGCGGGGGCCGTTCACTTCCTCCGCATTCATACTCATGGTCGACAAAATCACGGTCGTCGGGGCAGGGAACGTCGGCGCGACCACCGCCCAACGCCTGGCCGAGAAGCAGCTCGCGCGCACGGTGGTGATGGTCGACGTGGTCGAAGGCATTCCACAGGGAAAGGCGCTCGACCAGTGGCAGTCGGCGCCGATCGAGGGATTCGATACGCGCGTCATCGGCTCCAACGGCTACGATGAATCGGCCGGATCCGACATTGTGGTGATCACGGCCGGAATCGCGCGGAAGCCGGGCATGTCGCGCGACGACCTGCTGAAGACCAACGCCGGGATCGTTCGCGGCGTGTGCGAGGACGTCCGGCGCACCTCGCCGAGCTCGATCGTCATCATGGTCTCCAACCCGCTCGACGTGATGTGCCACGTCGCCAAGGAGACCACCAGGTTCCCGCGCGAGCGCGTGATCGGCATGGCCGGCGTGCTCGACACGGCGCGCTACCGGGCCTTCCTCGCCGAGGCGATGGACGTCTCGGTCGAGGACATCCAGGCGATGGTCCTCGGCGGACACGGCGACACGATGGTGCCGCTGATCTCGTACACCAGCGTGAGCGGGATCCCGGTAACCCAGCTGCTCGACCGCAAGACGCTCGATGCGATCGTGGACCGGACGCGTAACGGTGGCGCCGAGATCGTCAAGCACCTGAAAACAGGCTCCGCCTACTACGCGCCGTCGGCGGCGACGGTCCAGATGTGCGAGGCGATCGTCCTCGACAAGAAGCGGATCCTCCCCTGCGCCGCCTGGCTGGAGGGCGAGTACGGCATCTCGGGCATCTTTCTCGGAGTCCCGTGCAAGCTCGGACGCCGCGGACTCGAGCAGATCATCGAGGTCGAGCTGACCAGCAAGGAGCGCGTGGACCTCGGCAAGAGCGCCGACGCGGTCCGGGAGCCGATGGCGGCGCTGGCCGCGCTCTAGGAGCCGCCGCGATGTTCGCCTTCTGGCGCAGCTCCATCGGCAAGAAAGTCGTGATGGCCGTCACGGGGATCATCCTCGTCGGCTTCGTCGTCGGCCATCTCCTGGGGAACCTTCTGATCTTCCGCGGCCCGGACGCCGTCAACCAGTACGCTGCGCTGCTCAGGGCCAACATGGGCATCCTGTGGGCGGTCCGGATCGGGCTCCTCGCGGCCGCGGTGCTGCACGTCGTCGCCGCTGTCCAGCTGACGTGGCTCGACCGCGCCGCGCGGCCGGTTGGCTACGCCCGGGTCCGCCCGCAGGCATCGACGTTCGCCTCGCGAACCATCCGCTGGGGTGGGCTCGTGCTCGCCCTGTTCGTCGTCTTCCACCTGCTGCACCTGACCACGGGTACGCTCCATCCGGCCTTCGACCACACCGATGTGTACGGGAACATGATCGCCGGGTTCAGCGTCTGGTGGGTGGCGCTGTTCTATCTGGTGGCCATGCTCGCCCTCGGGCTTCACTTGTATCACGGCGTGTGGAGCGTCGGGCGAACGCTCGGCGTCGCGCCGCGCGCGGATCGGCCGCTGAAGCGGCGCCTGGCGACGGTGCTGGCGATCGTGCTCTGGCTCGGGTTCAGCGCGATTCCGGTGGCCGTCCTGGCGGGGATGGTGCGATGAGCACCGAGCTCCGCGCCGGGATCCCGGCCGGTCCGATCGAGCAGAAGTGGGACCGGCATCGCTTCGAGATGAAGCTCGTCAGCCCGGCGAACCGCCGGCGGTACACCGTGCTGGTGGTCGGCTCCGGACTGGCCGGCGCATCGGCGGCGGCGACCCTCGCCGAGCAGGGGTACCGGGTGAAGTGCTTCTGCTTTCAGGATTCGCCGCGCCGCGCACACAGCATCGCGGCCCAGGGCGGGATCAACGCCGCCAAGAACTACCAGAACGACGGTGACAGCGTCCACCGGCTGTTCTACGACACGGTCAAGGGCGGAGACTTCCGCGCCCGCGAGGCGAACGTCTATCGTCTGTCACAGCTCAGTCTCGGTATCATCGACCAGTGCGTCGCCCAGGGCGTGCCGTTCGCGCGCGAGTACGGCGGCCTCCTGGCCAACCGCTCGTTTGGCGGAGCCCAGGTGGCCCGGACCTTCTATGCGCGCGGGCAGACCGGGCAGCAGCTGCTCCTTGGTGCCTACCAGGCGCTCGAGCGGATGATCGCCCTCGGGGGCGTGGAGATGCTTCCACGCAGCGAGATGCTGGAGCTGGTGCTCGTCGACGGCCATGCGCGCGGCATCGTCGTTCGCGACCTCGTCACCGGCGCCGTGACGTCACACGTCGGCGACGCGGTCGTGCTGGCAACGGGCGGCTACGCGAACGTGTTCTATCTCTCCACCAACGCCAAGGGCAGCAATACGACGGCGATCTGGCGTGCGTACAAGAAGGGCGCCGCGTTCGCCAACCCGTGCTTCACCCAGATTCACCCGACGTGCATCCCGGTCGCCGGCGAATACCAGTCGAAGCTGACGCTGATGAGCGAGTCGCTGCGCAACGATGGGCGCGTCTGGGTGCCCAGGCGCAAGGGCGACCGCCGGCGTGCGAAAGAGATCCCCGAGGACGAGCGCGACTACTTCCTCGAGCGCAAGTATCCGAGCTTCGGCAACCTCGCGCCGCGCGACATCGCCTCGCGTGCCGCCAAGGAGGTCACCGACGAGGGGCGCGGGGTCGGCGAAAGCAGCCGCGGAGTGTACCTGGACTTCGCCGAGGCGATCACCCGCCTCGGCAGCGACCGGATCCGCGAGCGCTACGGCAACCTGTTCGAGATGTACGAGCGGATCACCGACGAGAATCCGTACCAGGTGCCGATGCGCATCTTCCCCGCCGCGCATTACACGATGGGCGGACTGTGGGTCGATTACAATCTGATGAGCACGATTCCCGGACTCCACGTGGCCGGCGAGGCGAACTTCTCCGATCACGGCGCCAACCGGCTCGGCGCCAGCGCGCTAATGCAGGGTCTGGCCGACGGTTACTTCGTGGTCGCAAACACGATCGGGCATTATCTCGCCACGAACCGCCTGGCACCGGTCGATCCCGGCCAGCCGGAGTTCCGGGCGGCCGAGACCGTGGTCACCGAGAGCACGAAACGGTTCCTCGGGATCGCGGGCTCGCGAACCGTGGACTCGTTTCACCGCGAGCTGGGACTGCTGATGTGGGACAAATGCGGGATGGCGCGCAGCGCCGAGGGATTGCGCCAGGCACTGGAGCGTATCCCGCGTATCCGCGAGGAGTTCTGGCGCGACGTGAACGTGCCGGGGAGCGACGCGGAGCTCAACCAGGCGCTGGAGAAGGCCGGCCGGGTGGCCGACTACCTGGAGCTCGCCGAGCTGATGTGCATCGACGCCCTGCATCGCGAGGAGTCCTGCGGCGGCCACTTCCGGGTCGAACACCAGACGCCCGATGGCGAGGCGCTGCGCGACGATGAGCGTTTCGCCCACGTGGCGGCGTGGGAGTACGCGGGTGAGGGACGGCCTCCGGTGCTTCACAAGGAACCGTTGGCGTTCGAGTACGTTCCGCTGACGCAGCGGAGCTACAAGTAGCTCATGGTCGCCGACGTTCGAGGGATGATGCGCATGCGAAGACACCGATGAAGCTCACCCTCCGGATCTGGCGTCAGGACTCGCCGGCGGCTGCCGGTCGCCTGGTGCGCTACGACGTGGACGACGTCAGCCCCGACATGTCCTTCCTCGAGATGCTCGACGTGCTCAACGAGCGGCTGACCGCCGAGGGCCAGGTGCCGGTGGCGTTCGACCACGATTGCCGCGAGGGGATCTGCGGCGCGTGCAGCCTGATGATCAACGGGGTGGCGCACGGCCCGATGCGCGGTACGGCGACCTGCCAGCTTCACATGCGAAGCTTCCGCGATGGCGACACCGTGTTCGTCGAGCCTTGGCGGGCGCGGGCGTTTCCGGTGATCCGGGATCTGGTCGTCGATCGGAGCGCGCTCGACCGTATCATCGCCGCTGGCGGCTACATCACCGCGCCAACGGGCGGGGCGCAGGACGGCAACACCGTGCCGATTCCCAAGCAGGACGCCGATGACGCCATGGACGCGGCCGCCTGCATTGGCTGCGGGGCCTGTGTCGCGGCATGCCCCAACGCCAGCGCGTCGCTGTTCACCGCCTCCAAGATCACCCATTTGGGGCTACTCCCGCAGGGACAGCCCGAGCACGTCCGGCGCGTGATCAGGATGGTCGATCAGATGGATCTGGAGGGCTTCGGCAACTGCACGTTTCACGGCGAATGCCAGGAGGCCTGCCCGAAGCTGATCAGCATCGACACGATCGCCCGGATGAATCGCGACTACCTCCGTGCCTCCGTTCGCCGCGATGGAGCTCGGGTACGGGGCGCCGAAGCGACCGGCTGACGAGCCCGGCCGTGTTGGCAGGATCTGCTTGGCCCGCTTGGTGCACGGCGTTGGGTCCGTCCCGAACCAAGGAGCTGGAGTGGCACGATCGCCCGAGCGTGACCGGAACCGCGACGCCGACCTCGGCGGCGCGGACGCAGTGAACGATACGCCCGGCGTCGCCGGGCGAGGTACGACGCCCGGCGACGTCGAGCGTCGCGGAGAGCAGCGCGCGGGCGGTACCGGCGGACGCGGCCTTCCGGTCCTCGGCTGGATCGCGATCGTGCTCGCGCTGCTCCTGATCGCCGCCTACGGCCTCGGGCTGTTCCGACTGGGATGATCATGCCCGCCGGGGCCCTGGTCACGGCTACAGCTTCGGCAGCGTCACTCCCTTCTGTCCCTGGTACTTGCCCGCCCGGTCACGATAGGACACCTCCGGCGCTTCGGTTCCCTTGAAGAACAGGACCTGCGCGATCCCCTCGTTGGCGTAGATCTTCGCCGGCAGCGGCGTGGTGTTCGAGATCTCCAGGGTGACGAATCCCTCCCACTCGGGCTCGAACGGCGTGACGTTGGTGATGATGCCGCAGCGGGCATACGTGGACTTGCCGACGCAGAGCGTCATGACGTCGCGCGGGATCCGGAAGTACTCCACCGACCGCGCGAGAGCGAAGGAGTTGGGCGGAACGATGCACGTGTCGCCCTCGAACTCGACGAACGAATTGCGGTCGAAGTTCTTTGGATCGACGATGGAGTTGAGGACGTTGGTGAAGATGCGGAACTCGCGCGCCACGCGCATGTCGTAGCCGTAGGAGCTGACGCCGAAGGAGATCACGTCCTTGCGCACCTGGCGCTCCTCGAACGGCTCGATCATTCCGTGTTCGCGCGCCATGCGGGTGATCCAGCGATCGGCCTGAATTGTCATTTCGGCGGGGGCTCGGCGGGGAGGAAATCTGGGCGGCGGTCGGCTACGCGAGCGCCGATCGGCGCGGCCCTTCGGACGACGGCGCGGGAATGTAGCCGGGCCTTTCGCGGCACGCTACGGCACGGTCGGCGCGCTCTCGCGAGCTCTCTCGCGACGCGCTCTCGCGACGCCGTCGGCTCCGGTTGACACTCTCGCCGGCCCCGGGATAACTTACGCGCTCAGGGTTAGTGAAATATTTCACGAAGTCGGAGAGTGATGAGCCGTACCTACTTGCCGGTGCTCTTGCTGATGGGCTTCGTCGTCGCCAACGCGGTGTTGATGTTGGGGTTGTCCCATTTGACGATGCGGAGCCGGCCCACCCCGGAGAAGCAGATCGCCTACGAGTCCGGGATGCCACCGCTGGGCGACGCCCGCGAGCGCTTCTCCGTCAAGTTCTACATGGTCGCCATCTCGTTCATCATCTTCGATGTCGAGACGGTGCTGATGCTCCCATGGGCGGCGCGGTTCCGCGAGCATTCGTGCGCCGTCCCGCTCGTCGACGGAGCGTGTACGGCCGGGAACACCACTTTCTTCGCGTTCGGCGCGATCGGCATCTTCCTGGCGATTCTCACGATCGGACTGATCTACGAGTGGAAGAAGGGGGCACTCCAATGGGATTGACGCCTCGCCCGGAGGGGAACACCGTCTCGTACGCGCCGCAGTCCCAGGAGGGGTGGATCGCCACCCGCATCGATTTCCTGGTGAACTGGGCGAGGGCCAATTCGCTCTGGCCGATGCCGTTCGGCACCGCCTGCTGCGCGATCGAGTTCATGGCCACGGCCGCTTCGCGCTTCGACCTCGCCCGCTTCGGCATGGAGCGGATGAGCTTTTCGCCGCGCCAGGCCGACGTGCTGATCTGCGCCGGTCGGGTGCCATTCAAGCTCGCGCCGGTGATCCGCCGGATCTGGCAACAGATGCCGCAGCCCAAGTGGTGCATATCGATGGGTGCGTGCGCGTCGAGCGGTGGCATGTTCGACAACTACGCCGTCGTGCAGGGCATCGACACCATCATCCCGGTGGACGTCTACGTACCGGGGTGCCCGCCGCGCCCCGAGGGGCTGATGTACGGCATCATGATGCTCCAGGAGAAGGTGAAGCGTGAGCGCGCCGCGGACGTCAGGCTCCGCGACGAGATGACTCCCGACCCTTCGAGCCAGCTGTACATCCCGCCACCGCTGATCGACGAGTTGTCGGAGCCGTTCGGCAACTCGGTGCACCAGACGCGCTCAGGGCTGTGAGCACACCCTTCACTCCGGTGCTCGCCGGGTCCGCGCTTCCCGCGGAGGCACCGGCGCCCGCCTCTCCCAGACACGTTCCTCATCGCGGCGGCGACGCGAACCCGACCGCCGACGCGCTGCGGCAGCGCTTCGGTGACGCAGTGCAGCGGGTCGACGTGGTCTGGGGCGAGACGACGGTCGTCATCGACCGGACGCGCGTGCTCGAGATCGTCCGCTGGCTGCACGACGATCCGGGGCAGCGGTACGACTATCTCTCCGACGTGACGGCGGTCGAATTCCGCGATCTCGAGAAGCCGCTCGAGGTCGTCTGGCACCTCCGGTCGATACCCTACCGGCGCTTCCTTCGACTCAAGGCGCTCCTCGTGAAGGCCGAGCCGCTGGAGGTGGAGAGCGTATGGCCGGTCTACCGCGGCGCCGACTGGCTCGAGCGCGAGTGCTTCGACATGTTCGGCATCCGGTTCCGGGGCCACCCCGACCTGCGGCGCCTCCTGATGTGGGAGCAATACAAGGAAGGGTTTCCGCTGCGGAAGGACTTCCCGTTGCGCGGCCGTTTCAGCCGGTCCGAGCAGCTCCGGCAGGCGCTCACCGCGAATCCCGAGGCGCGCTACTCGATGGAGGAGCTCTCGATCGCCGACGCGTTCGAGGAGCTGCCGGCGGAGATGCGGGACCGGCTCGCCGGCGGCGAGGCGACGGGGGAGTAGCCGATGGCCACGAACAAGCGGACCGTCGAGGTCGAGCTGGCGACCACCGGCGTCGACGCCCAGGGCCGACCGCAGCGCGTGCCGATAGCCGTCGACGAGGGCGGCGCTCCGGTCGCCGTCCAGGCCCCGCTGGCACTCGAGCCCGAGCTCGTCGGCGAGCACATGCTGATCAACATCGGCCCGCAGCACCCGGCCACTCACGGCGTGCTGCGGCTCGTCCTCGAGCTGGATGGTGAGACGGTCGTGCGGTGCATCCCCCACATCGGCTATCTGCACTGCGGCTTCGAGAAGATCGGCGAATACCGGCAGTACAACCAGATCATCCCGTGGACCGATCGTGAGGACTACCTCAACTCGATCGGCAACAACGTCGCGTTCTCGCTCGGCGCCGAGCGGCTGTTCGGGATCGAGATCACCGAGCGGTGCAAGGTGCTGCGCGTCATCGCCTGCGAGCTGTCGCGAATCATGTCGCATCTCGTCTGGCTCGGGACTACCTGCATCGACATCGGCGCGTTCACGCCGTTCCTGTGGGCGTTCCAGGAGCGCGAGAACATCTACAATCTCCTCGAGCGGTGGGTCGGCGCGCGCCTTACGGTGACCGCGACGCGCGTCGGCGGGATGGCGGCGGACATTCCCGACGGCTGGATGGACCAGCTGGGTACGTTCATACGCACCTTCCCGCGGACGATCGAGGAGATCGACCGCATGCTGACGCGCCACGCGATCTGGGTCGGCCGCACCGTGGGCCTCGGCGTCATGAGCGCCGACGAGGCGACCAACTACGGGCTGTCCGGTCCGATGCTCCGCGCCTCCGGTGTCGCCTACGACATGCGCCGCGACTTCCCGTACCTCGATTACGAGACCTACGACTTCGACGTGCCCGTCGGAACGAACGGCGACGTGTACGACCGCTACCTCGTCCGCATGGAGGAGCTCCGCCAGTCCGTGCGGATTCTCCAGCAGGCCGCCGAGCGGCTCCCCGACGGCCCCGTGAACATCGACGACAACCGGCTCATCCTGCCGCCCAAGTCGGGGCTGATGAGCGACATGGAGCAGATGATCCATCACTTCAAGCAGGTGATGGAGGGCCCGCGGCCGCCGGTCGGCGAGTCCTACGTGGCGGTCGAGAGCCCGAAGGGCGAGAAGGGCTACTACATGGTTTCCGATGGGACCTCGAAGCCCGTCCGCTGGCGCATCCGCCCGCCGTCGTTCGTCAACCTGTCGGCGATCCCGCGGATGGTCGAGGGCCACCTGCTCTCCGACGTGATCGCCATCAACGCCAGCATCGACATCGTCATGGGGGAGATCGACCGGTGAGCCACGGCGAGATGGGGGGGCTGCACGCGGAGTCGCACGCGCCGCCCGGCAGCGCGGCGCACGGGCACGGCGAACCGTACCAGCCGGTGTTCGTCGGCGAGCGCCGGGCGCAGCTCGAGGAAGTGTTCGGCCGCTACCCAACGAAGATGGCCGCGCTCCTGCCCGCCCTGTGGATGGTGCAGGATGCGCACGGCTGGGTGAGCGAGGCGGCGATGGCCGAAGTGTCCGATGTCCTCGACCTGACGCCCGCCTACGTCAAGGGCGTGGTCACCTTCTACACGATGTACCACCAGCATCCGGTGGGCCGGCACTTCATCCAGGTCTGTACCACGTCCCCGTGCAACGTCTGCGGCGCCGAGGACGTCGTGAAGGCCTTCCTCAAGCAGACCGGCTGCGGCGAGCTCGGCGTCACCTCGAAGGACGGCCGGTTCACCGTGATCGAGGTCGAGTGCCTCGGGGCCTGCGGCTTCGCGACACCGGTCATGATCAACGACGAGTTCCTCGAGTCCGTGACGCCCGACAAGGTCCCCCAGATCCTCGCGGAGCGGCGCTGATGGGCTACCCGCACAAGTTGCACGCGCGCGAAACGCCGATACTCTCCAAGCACTTCGGAGATTCCGAGGCGCGGTCCGTCGCCGGCTGGCGCCAGCGCGGCGGCTACCGGGCGCTCGAGCAGGCGCTGTCGATGCCGCGCGAGGAGATCGTCGATCTCATCAAGGAGTCGGGGCTCCGTGGCCGTGGCGGTGCCGGTTTTCCGACGGGCGTCAAGTGGTCGTTCATGAAGCCGGGTGACGGAAAGCCCCACTACCTGATCTGCAACGCCGACGAGTCCGAACCGGGCACGTTCAAGGACCGCGAGATCATGCGGTGGACCCCGCATGCAGTCGTCGAAGGATGCGCGATCGCCTCCTACGCGATCGGAGCCGAGACCTGCTACATCTACATCCGCGGCGAGTTCACCGAGCCCCTCCGGATCATGGGCGATGCGGTGCGCGAGGCCTACGGCGAGGGGATCCTCGGCCGCAACGCGATGGGCAGCGGCCTGCGCATCGACATGCACATCCACAAGGGCGCGGGCGCATACATCTGCGGCGAGGAAACCGCGATGATGAACTCGCTCGAGGGGCGACGCGGGAATCCGCGCATCAAGCCACCGTTCCCCGCCGTCGCCGGCGTCTTCGGCCAGCCGACCACCATCAACAACGTCGAAACGCTCGCCGTGGTGCCGCTGATCCTCACCAACGGGGCCGAGTGGTACAAGGGGATGTCGCTGTCCAACCCGCGCAGCACCGGCACCAAGCTCTTCTCCGTCTGCGGCAACATCGCGCGCCCAGGAAATTACGAGGTCGTCATGGGCTTCCCGTTCAGGGAGTTCCTCTACGATCTCTGCGGCGGCCCGCCGCCCGGGCGCAAGTTCAAGGCGATCATTCCCGGCGGCGCCTCGGTCCCCATCCAGACCGTGGATGAGGCCGAAGGGACTCTGATGGACTACGAGGGGTTCATCGCCGGCGGCACCATGCTCGGCTCCGGCGGCGTGATCGTGATCGATGATGCGCAGAGCATGGTGAAGCAGATCGCCCGTCTGACCCGCTTCTTCGCCCACGAGAGCTGCGCGCAGTGCACGCAGTGCCGCGAGGGCACGGCCTGGGTGACGCGGATTCTCGAGCGCATGCTCGCCGGCGGCGGCACGTTCGAGGACCTGGATACGCTGCTCGATGTCTCCGAGAACATGACCGGCAAGACGATCTGCGTTCTCAGCGACTCGTGTGCGACGCCCGTCGTGTCCGGCATCAGGAAGTTCCGCCACGAGTTCGAGACGCTGATCACGGGCCGGAGGTCCTCCACCGTCGCTACGGCGGGCGTCTGATGGCCGAGCCGAAACAGATCACCCTCACGATCGAGGGACGGCAGGCGACCGTCCCCGAGGGGACGTCGATGCTGGAGGCGGCGAAGACCGTCGGCGTCCTCATCCCGCACTACTGCTACCACCCGGGGCTGCCGGTCGCCGGCGTCTGCCGCATGTGCCTGGTCGAGGTGGAGAAGGCGCCGAAGCTCGCACCGGCCTGCGCGACGGCGGTGGCCGAAGGGCAGGTCGTGCACGTCCACAGCGAGAAGGCGCGCGAGGCTCGCAAGGGCGTGCTCGAGTTCCTGCTCATCAACCACCCGCTCGACTGCCCGATCTGCGACCAGGCCGGAGAGTGCGAGCTGCAGGACTACACCTACCAGGAGGGACGCAACGCCTCCCGGCTTCGCGACGCGAAGCGATTCAACCCCGTCGAGGATTTCGGCGGCGATGTCGTCTACGTCCCCAACCGCTGCATCCTGTGCACGCGTTGCGTCCGGTTCATGGACGACGTGGCACACGAGCCGGCGCTCAACGTGAGCGAGCGCGGCGACCGCGCGCTGGTCGGAAAGTTCGAGGGGAAGGACCTGACACACCCGTGGGCCGGGAACGTGGTCGAGCTCTGTCCCGTCGGGGCGCTGCTCTCCAAGGACCACCTGAACAAGGCTCGCGCATGGGAGCTCGACCGCGCCGCCTCGATCTGTCCCAACTGCACGCAGGGGTGCAACACGATCATCGAGACGCGCGACAACGTCGTCGTCCGGATGCGCCCGAGGGCGAATCCGGATGTGAACGAGTACTTCATGTGCGACTACGGACGGCTGAACTACCGGTGGCTGAACGGGCCGTCGCGGCTCGACGTCCCGATGATCGCCGGCGGGGGCGCCCTCGTGGAGGCGGAGTGGGAGCCGGCGCTGCGACTGGCGGCGGACACGATTCGCGGCCGTCGCATCGTCGCACTCGTCTCGCCGTCGCTTTCCAACGAAGAGCTGTTCCTGCTTCGTCGGCTCATCGACCGTGCGGGCGGGACGGGTGTGTTCCGTGTCCGGACCGGCCCCGAAGCGCCACTCGACGGCGTTCCCGACCTGGCGCTGCGCGCCGACCGCGCGGCGAACGTGGTCGGCGCCGAGCTGCTCGGCTTCTCGCGCTCCGAGCGGCCGCTCGACGGCCTCTCGTCGGCTGACGTTCTGCTCGTCGCCGATGCCGCGGTCGGCGAGGAGGATGCCGCGGCGATCGATCGCGTCGGCGCGATCGTCGTGCTGGCGACGACGCTGAGCCCGGCGCTCGGTCGCGCCACGGTCGCGCTGCCGATCGCCAACGTCGCCGAGGCGGAGGGTACGTTCACCAACGTCCGCGGGCGCGTACAGCGCTTTCTCCAGGCCAAGGCGGCGCCGGGGGCGGCGCGCCCCGGCTACTTCGTAATCTCCGACCTGCTCGATGCCATCGGCGGCGGCGGCGGCTTCCATCTCCCCGCGGCGGTCTTCGACTCGCTGGCCGCCGAGCACGCCGAGTACCGGGGACTCTCCTACGCCGCGCTCGGCCTCCGGGGCGCGATGGTGACGGGCGCGGGACAGCTCGCCGGCGGGGCGGAGCACCGTCGATGATCGACGCCGGCGCGTTCGCGCTGCTCCAGGTCGTCGACCGGCAGCTGCCGCCGACGAGCCTGAGCGTCTTCCTGATCGCGACGATCGTGAAGATGCTGATCGTCTTCACGGTCTACCTGGTGGGCGTGGCGCTTCTCACACTCGCCGAGCGCAAGATCTCGGCGTGGATCCAGGACCGGCACGGACCCAACCGGGTCGGCCCGGGCGGGCTGCTGCAGCCGGCGGCCGATGGGCTCAAGAACATCATGAAGGAGGAGACGTACCCCGGCGCGGCATACAAGCCGATCTTCATCCTCGCGCCGGCGCTCGCGTTCATTCCGGCGCTCATCGCCTGGGCGGTAATCCCGTTCGCCGCGCCGTGGGGTTCGCCCTGGGGCCGGATCGACATGGTGGTGGCCGACCTGCCGATCGGCTTCCTGTACGTCCTCGCCCTGACGTCGCTCGGCGTCTACGGGATAGTGCTCGCCGGCTGGTCCTCGAACAACAAGTACTCGCTGCTCGGCGGCCTCCGCTCGAGCGCGCAGATGGTCTCCTACGAGATCGCCATGGGGATGTCGCTGATCCCCGTGCTCCTTCTCGCCGGCAACGTGCACCTGGGGACGCTGGTGGCGCAGCAGTCGGCCCACTACGGGGCAACCTGGAACGTCTTCACGCTGACGATCGCGTTCTTCATCTTTCTCGTCGCCGCGTTCGCCGAGACCAACCGGCTTCCGTTCGACCTCCCGGAGGCCGAGTCCGAGCTGATCGCCGGCTATCACACCGAGTACAGCGCGATGAAGTTCTCGCTGTTCTTCATTGCCGAGTACGCCAACATGGTCACGGCCGGCGCGCTGATGGCGACGCTGTTCTTCGGCGGCTGGGACATCCCCGGCACGCTGTGGGACAACACGCCGCCGTGGACGTTCCTGAAGACGCTTCTGACGCTCGTTGTCTTCGGCATCAAGACGCTGTTCTTCGTGTTCTTCTTCATGTGGATCCGCTGGACGCTGCCGCGTTTCCGCTACGACCAGCTGATGTCGCTCGGCTGGAAGGTCATGCTCCCGCTGGCGCTCGTGTACATCGTGGCGATCGCCGGTCTGCTTCTGGCGCTCCAGGCGTTCGGGCTGGGGCAGGGGATCCTCCACGGGTTGATCATGTTCGCGGTCAACATCGTGTTCCTCATCGTGCTGTTCGTGATTCTCGACCGCGGCCGGCTGATCAGCCCGGCCAGCAAGCGCGTCTCCGACGAGGAGCTGGCGCGACTGCGCGAGCGGCCGCAGCGGCACACTCTCCTCCAACAGTCGGGGGACTGATGGCGATCGGCGTGAAGGTGATGGAGCGGCCCATCTCGGAGGTGAGCTACGTACGGGCCACGCTTTCCGGACTGGCCCGGACGTTCAGGCACCTCGTCGATCCGCACAAGGTGACGCTCCAGTACCCGGACGAGAAGTGGAGCCTCGCACCGCGCTGGCGCGGCACGCACCGCATGCTGACGACCGAGGACGGCAAGGCGAAGTGCGTCGCCTGCGGGCTCTGCCCGTCGGTCTGTCCGGCCAACTGCATCAAGCTGGTTCCGGGCGAGGACGAGAACGGAAACCGTTATCCGCTGATCTTCGAGATCGACGAGTTCCGCTGCATCTTCTGCGGCTACTGTCAGGAGGTGTGCCCGGAAGAAGCGATCCACGTCGGACGGCACTACGAGAACGCCGAGTACAGCCGCCAGGGGTTCGTCTACGACCTCGAGAGGCTGATGGCGCAGACCCATCCAGTCTGCGAGATGTGGGACCCCGCCGACCCCAGGGGCCAGTGAGATACCCGCTCTTCTACACGTTCCACTTCTATCTCTTCGGGCTGATCGCCATCGCGTCGGCGCTGACGTTCGTCACGCGCAAGAGCCCGGTGGCCGCGGCGCTGTGGCTCGTCAACACCATGTTCGCGCTGGCGGCGCTCTACATCATGCTCGACGCGCACTTCATCGGCGCGATCCAGGTGATCGTCTACGCCGGCGCGATCATGGTGGTCTTTCTGTTCGTGATCATGCTGCTCAACCTCGGGCATCCGGGCGAGATCGCCGACGCCCGCGGTCTGTGGGGGAAGCTGGCCGCGGGGGCGGTCGGGCTGGTGCTTCTCGTGCAGCTGCTCGTCACCGTTCGCGGCCGCCTGCCCGCGCATCTGGTGTCGCTACCCGCGGTTCCGGCCGAGCCGCTGGCTGCTCCCGACGTGCTGGGGCCGATCGGCGACGCGCTGATGGGCGAGCACGTGATCGCCTTCGAGATCGCGGCGGTGCTCCTCCTGGCGGCGATCGTCGGCGCTGTCATCCTCGGCAAGCGGAGGGCATGATGCTGGCCGAGGCGCTCTTCTTCTCCGCGGTCCTGTTCACCATCGGCGTCGTCGGCGTGCTCACCCGCCGCAACGCGATCATCGTCTTCATGTGCGTCGAGCTGATGCTCAACGCCGTCAACCTCTCGTTCATCGCGTTCTCGCGCTTCCATGGAGCGACGGGACAGGTGTTCGTGCTGTTCGTGATCACGGTCGCGGCGGCCGAGGCCGCGGTAGGGCTGGCGATCGTGATCGCGCTGTTCCGCCACCGGCAGACGGTCAACCTCCAGCACGTCAACCTCCTCAGGGGCTGATGGTCCTACAGCTCGCCGCCGAGTCGGCCACGCACCCGCTGGCCGGGACGGCCGCCCAGTGGATGTGGGCACTCCCGCTCCTCCCGCTGCTGGGCTTCGTCATCAACGGGCTCCTCTCCCTGGCCCACGGCTGGCGCGCCGGCCCCGCCGATCCGTTCACCGAAGGACACACCGGCCACGAGCCCGACGAGCACGCGATCCAGCACGCCGAGCGCTCGGGCGGGCACGGCGACGACAGTCACGCGATCGTCCCGCACCCTTTCGCCGCCGTCACCAGCCTCGTCGGGCCGCTGGTCATGATCCTGGCCTTCGGGCTCGCTGCCTGGATCTTCTGGGACATGCTCCAGGCGGCGCCCGCCGCGGCCCCCTACATCCAGACCTACTACGTATGGATGCCGGCCGGCGACCTCCAGGTGAACGCCGCCTTCCAGCTCGATCAGCTGTCGATCGCGATCGTGCTGGTGGTCACCGGCGTCGGGATGCTGATCCACCTCTTCAGCGTCGGCTACATGCGCGAGGACCCCGGCTACCCGCGGTACTTCGCCTATCTCAATCTGTTCGTCTTCTTCATGCTCGTCCTCGTGCTGGGGGCGAACTATCCGGTGATGTTCGTCGGGTGGGAAGGCGTCGGTCTCTGCTCGTACCTCCTGATCGGATTCTGGTTCAGCGAGAAGGCCAACGCCGATGCCGGCAAGAAGGCGTTCATCGTCAACCGGATCGGCGACTTCGGTTTCCTGATCGCGATGTTCCTGCTGTTCGCGAACTTCGGTGTGCTCGATTTCGCCGCACTGCAGGAGGCGGTGTCGGGGATCCCCGCGGGATCGGTGCTGCTCACGACGATCTGCCTGTTCTTCTTTCTCGGTTGCACCGGCAAGAGCGCGCAGATCCCGCTCTACGTCTGGCTCCCCGACGCGATGGCCGGTCCGACTCCGGTCTCCGCCCTGATCCACGCCGCGACGATGGTCACGGCGGGCGTCTACCTGATCGCCCGCAGCGCGTTCCTGTTCGCCCTCTCGCCCGTCGCCAGCCTCACCGTCGCCCTCATCGGCGCGCTCACCGCGCTGTTCGCGGCGACGATCGGGCTCAAGCAGTGGGACATCAAGCGCGTTCTCGCCTATTCGACCGTGTCGCAACTCGGCTACATGTTCATCGGCGTCGGAGTCGGTGCGTACGTGGCCGGAGTGTTCCACCTGATCACCCACGCCTTCCTCAAGGCACTGCTCTTCCTCGGCTCCGGCGCGGTCATCTACGCCATGCACCGGTCGTATCACCACACCGGCCGGCACCACGAGGACGCCCAGGACATGCGCAACATGGGCGGCCTTCGCCGGTACATGCCGGTGACGTGGGTGGTGATGTGGATCGGCACCCTGGCGATCGCCGGCATCCCGTTCTTCGCCGGCTTCTTCTCCAAGGACGAGATCCTCGCCGGCGTGTTCGCGCGGGCGCACGATTCGATCCTCGCCGAGGCGAGCTTCGCCGGCATTCCCGGATCCATCCTGCTCTACGCGATCTTCGGCATGGGACTGCTGGCAGCGCTCCTGACCGCGGTCTACATGACGCGGATGATGCTGTACACGTTCCACGGGCCGAACCGGACGGGTGAGGGCGAGCGCCCGCACCTGGCCGAGGCTCCTTTCGTGATGGTGCTCCCGCTGGTCGTGCTCGCGCTGCTCAGCGCTTTCGGTGGGTTCCTGAACGTGCCGCCGGTGTTCGATTTCCTGCCGGTTTCGGGGCACCTTCTCGGCGACTGGCTCGACCCGGTGGTCGGACAGCCGGCGCTCCTGATCACCCACGGCGCGGCGCCACATCTCTCGCACGCCACGGAATACGCGCTCATCGGGGGCGCGGTCGCGATCGCGATCGTCGGGATACTCCTCGCGATCATCGTGCTGAGGCCGTCGCGGCTCCTGCCGAAGACCGAAGCGCCGGCGGAACGGGGGATCCAGCGCGTGCTGCTGGACAAGTACTACGTGGACGAAGGGTACGACCGGGCGCTCGTCGACCCGACTGTGCGGCTCTCCCGCAACGTCCTCTGGCGCGGCATCGACGTCGGCATCATCGACGGTCTGCTGGTCAACGGCAGCGCCCTCCTGGCCCGGGGCATCGGCTGGTTGGGCTCACGCCTGCAGACGGGGCAGACCGGCACGTATGCCTGGGTGCTCGTCATCGGCGTGCTGGCGGTGCTCGGCGCGTTCACCTTCCGGTGAGTCATGACTGACTTCCTGACGTCGATCCGCTACAACGACTGGATCCTCCCGGCGCTGCTCGTGCTGCCGGTGCTCGGCGCGATCGGGATATCCGTGCACGGCATGCTCGCGCCGCGCCGCGTGACGGCGGACGGTGTCGCCATCGCCAGCCCGACACCGAAGTGGATGGCGCTCTTCTTCTTCGTCGCCCTGTTCGTCGTCTCGCTCGGGCTGTGGTGGACGTACGAGCCCGCCCGTCCCCTCGAGCCGTGGGTGCGGCTGCCCTGGATACCGGCGTGGGGCGCATCGTTCACGCTCGGGATCGACGGCATAGCGCTGATGATGATCCTTCTCACCACCTTCCTGATGCCGCTCACGGTGCTGGGAAGCTGGTCGGGGATCCGTTCCCGGACGCACGCCTACTACGCGCTCCTTCTCATCCTCACCACCGGCATGCTGGGCGTGTTCGTTGCGCTCGACCTGCTCCTGTTCTACGTCATGTGGGAGGTCATGCTGGTCCCGATGTACTTCATCATCGGGATGTGGGGCGGCGAGCGGCGGATCTACGCGAGTCTCAAGTTCTTCATCTATACGATGATCGGTTCGCTGCTCATGCTGGTGGCGATCATCTTTCTGTGGACGTCGGCGGCGCGGGTCACGGGCCAGGCGAGCTTCGACTACGTCCACATCGTCACGTCGGCCCGCTTCGGGGCGGCCGCCGCGATGTGGCTTTTCGGCGCTTTCTTCCTGGCATTCGCGATCAAGGTCCCGATGTTTCCGTTCCACACCTGGCTCCCCGACGCCCACGTCGAGGCGCCGACCGCCGGCTCGGTGATCCTCGCCGGGATCATGCTGAAGATGGGGACGTACGGTTTCATCCGCTTCGCGATGCCGTTCTTCCCCGCGGTCGCGATGCACCCGACGATCAAGGGACTCATCCTCCTGCTCGCCGTGGTCGGGATCATATACGGCGCCCTGGTCGCGATGGTGCAGCCCGACTTCAAGAAGCTCGTCGCCTACTCGTCGGTCAGCCACCTCGGGTTCGTGATGCTCGGCCTGTTCGCGCTGACGCTTCAGAGCGTGCAGGGCGCACTGATGGTGATGATCAACCACGGTATCTCCACCGGCGCGCTGTTCTTCCTGATCGGCATGATGTACGAGCGCAAGCACTCGCGCATGATCGAGGACTACGGAGGGATCGCGCGGGTCGTGCCCATGTTCGCCGCTCTCCTGACGCTCGTCGCCCTGAGCAGCATCGGACTGCCGGGCACGAACGGGTTCGTCGGCGAGTTCCTCGTGCTCATCGGGGCGTTCCGGACCGAGCCCATCCTGACCACGATCGCGACCACCGGGGTCATCTTCGCCGCCGCCTACCTGCTCTGGGCCTTGCAGCGGATGCTGTTCAACCGCCTGGACAAGCCGGCCAACGAGCACCTCCGCGATCTCAATCCGCGCGAGCTCCTGCTGATGGCGCCCCTCGTCGCCGCGATCATCTGGCTGGGAGTGCACCCGGGGCCGGTGCTCCGGCGCATGGAGCCATCGGCGCGCAACTTCATACAGATCGTGGAGCAGCGCGCCGGAGCCGCGCTCGTGCAGCGGTCCGGGGAGGCGCCCTAGATGGCGCTCGATCTCTCCGACCCGCGCCAGCTGGCGGTGGCCCTCGGGCCCGACCTGATTCTGCTTGGCGGAGCGATGCTCCTCCTCATCTGGGCCGCCTGGCGCCCCGATGGGGCGGCACACCAGCGTCGCGTGGGGATCGCCTGCCTCGTGCTGACGGCCCTGACCGCGGCCGCCGTCGTGTGGAGCATTTCCCGCGACCAGACCACTCTCGAGTTGGGGGTGGTGGCGGTGGATGGCCTGCGCTGGCTGGCCGCCCTCGTTCTCCTGCTCGGCACCGGCCTCACCATCGCCATGGCGGTGGACTACAACGCGCGCGAGGGGATCGGCGCCGCCGAGTCGCACGTGCTGATCCTGCTCGGCACGGCGGGAATGCTGCTCCTCGCCGCCGCGCGCGACATGATCCTCGTGTTCCTCGGCATCGAGCTCTTGTCGATCTGCGTCTACGCGTTATCGGCCATGAACCGGCGGAGCATCCGCTCGGCCGAAGGTGCGCTCAAGTATTTTCTGCTGGGAGCATTCGCCACCGCGTTCCTGCTCTACGGGATGGCGCTCGTCTACGGCGCCACCGGTGAGACGAACATCGCCCTCATCGGCGCGCGGATCACGGAGCTCGGCCTCGCCGCCAATCCGCTGCTGCTGACCGGGATCGCGCTCCTCCTCATCGGGTTCGCATTCAAGATCGCGGCGGTGCCATTCCACATGTGGGCCCCCGACGTCTACGAGGGCGCCCCGACCCCGGTCACGGCCTACATGGCCGCATCGGTGAAGGCCGCCGCGTTCGTCGCCTTCCTGCGCGTGTGGGCGGAAGCCTTCCCCGAGGCGTTCGACGTCTGGCAGGGCGTAATCGTCGCGCTTGCCGTCGTCACCATGTTCGCCGGCAACCTGATCGCCCTCGCGCAGCGGAACATCAAGCGGCTGCTCGCCTATTCGAGCATAGCCCATGCCGGCTACCTGCTGGTGGCGTTCGCCACGGCGACGGTTGCCGGCGTCGAGGCGCTTCTCTTCTACCTCTTCGCGTACACTCTCGCGACCATGGGTGCTTTCGCGGTTCTCGTCGCCGCCGGTACGCCCGGCGAGCCGAACCAGCGGGTCGAGGACTACTCCGGGCTGTGGGGTGAGCGTCCCTGGCTCGCCGCGGCGATGACGGTGTTCATGATGGCGCTGCTCGGCTTTCCGGTGTTCGGCGGGATAGGGTTCTTCGCCAAGTGGTACGTCATCCGCGCCGCGCTCGAGGCGCCCACGCCGCTGATCGCGCTGGCAATCATCCTCGTCGTCACCAGCGTGATTTCGGCAGGATACTATCTTCATGTCGTGATGGTGATGTTCATGAAACCGCGTCCTGTGGACGCGCCGCCGATCGGCCCGAGCCGGTGGCTCACGCGGGCGGTGATCGTCGCCACCGCAGTGCTCATCATCGCCTTCGGCATGTATCCGCAACCGCTCCTCGACGCGGCGCGCATCGGCGCCCCGGCGGTGGTACGGGTCGGCGCAGCCTCAACCGCGGGTCCGGGGGCCGGATTCGGCCCGCTCGCCCCGTAGCCGCCACGCCGCCGGCATGGCTCGTCCCGGCGCCAACGATCCAACAATGACGCTTCACGCTGGCATCTTTCGGCAGTACGACGTGCGGGGCGTCGTCGGCACCGATCTGCACCCCGAGACGGCGGCGGCGATCGGCCGCGGCTACGCCGCCCTGATGTCCGAGCGCGGCAAGAGGGGCGCCGTGGTCGTCGGCCGCGACAATCGCCCGAGCGGCGAGTTGCTCCGCCATGCCCTCGTCGATGGGCTCACCGCCGCCGGCGTGGACGTAGTGGACATCGGCGTCGTGCCGACGCCGCTGCTCTACTGGAGCCTGCACCACCTCGACGTCGCCGGCGGCATACAGATCACCGGCTCCCACAATCCGTCCGAGTACAACGGCTTCAAGTTGTCGCTCGGCACGACGACCCTGCACGGGGACGACATCCAGCGGCTGCGCGAGCTCGCTGCTGGCGCGGGCTCCGCCAAAGCGCGCGGAGACGTCCGGACCGAGTCGGTGATCGACCCGTACATCGATGACGTGGTAGCCCGTATCGGACCCATCTCCCGGCCGCTGCGTGTCGTCGTGGACTGCGGGAACGGAGCCGGAGCGCTCGTGGCGCCGCGTCTGTTCGAGCGGCTCGGCATCACGATGATCGGCTTGTTCTGCGACAGCGATGGCACCTTTCCCAATCACCACCCGGATCCGACCGTCGTCGAGAACCTCCAGGACATCGTTCGTGCCGTGCGCGCCGAGAACGCCGACGCGGGAATCGCGTTCGATGGCGACGCCGATCGCCTCGGCGTGATCGACGAGCGCGGGGAGATCATCTGGGGAGACCACGTCCTGATCCTCTACGCCCGCGACGTCCTCGAGCGCACTGGTCGCGGTCAGCCGGTGATCTTCGACGTCAAGTGCTCGCAGGCACTCCCGCACGCCATCGTCGCCGCCGGCGGGGAGCCGGTGATGTGGAAGACGGGCCACTCGCTGATCAAGGAGAAGATGCGCGAGCTCGGCGCGCCGATCGCCGGCGAGATGTCGGGCCACATGTTCTTCGCCGAGGGCTTCTACGGTCACGACGACGCGCTCTACGGCGCCGCGCGCCTGCTGCGAATCGTCGCCGACGCGGGGCACGGCATCGCCGAGATGCTGGCCGACGTGCCGAAGTTCGTTTCCACACCGGAGATCCGGGTGGACTGTCCCGACGACCGGAAGTTCGACATCGTCGCGGCGGCCGTCGCCCACTTCAAGCGCAGTCACGACGTGGTCGACGTGGACGGTGCGCGCGTCCTGTTCGGCGATGGCTGGGGCCTGGTGAGGGCGTCGAACACCCAGCCGATACTCGTGCTGCGATTCGAGGCCCGCTCGGCCGACCGGCTTGCCGTGATCCGCGAGACGATGGAGCGGTGGCTGCGTACGCAGGGCGTGCAGGTCTGAGGTGCGATCGCGGCGGTGGTTGATCGTGGCGCTCGCCGCCGCGGCGCTCCTCCTCCTCGTGGGACGGGCGGCGGCCTCGCTGTACACCGACTGGATCTGGTACGACGCGATGGGTGCCGCATCGCTGTGGCGCGCCAGGACGGCGACCACCATTGCGCTCCGCTTCCTTTCGGCGCTCGCCGGCGGGCTGTTCGTCTTCGTCAACCTCTACGTCGTCCGGCAGTCGGTCATATCGCTCGTGCTGCCGCGCCGGGTGGCCAACCTGGAGATCGGCGAGGAGGTGCCCGGACGCTACCTCATGCTGGCGGTGCTGGCGCTCTCGATCGTCTTCGGCGCGCTGCTCAGCATCCCCTCGGACAACTGGCTCGCCGCCGAGTTGATCCGGTACGGCGCGGCGTTCGGCGAGACCGACCCCTACGCCCAGCTCGATCTGGGCTTCTACGTCTACTGGCTGCCGTTCGAGATTTCTCTGTTCTACTGGGCCCTGTTCACGATCCTGCTCGGCACGGCGCTGGTGGTGTTTCTGTATGCGCTCACACCCAGCCTTCGGTGGGAGCGCGGCACGCTGTACGTCTCCACGTACGTGCGCCGGCACCTGACGGTGCTCGGCACGCTCCTCCTGCTCGCGCTGGCCTGGAGCTATCGGCTCGACGCCTATCGCGTGATGCTCAGCGGCAGCGGGGCCGACGGGGCATTCACGGCGATCGATCACAGCGTGTCCATCCCTGCCGCCTGGGGGCTGGCGGTGTTCACGATGTGCGCCGCCCTGCTCGTGCTGCTGGCCGGCTGGGCCGGACAGGTGCGCGTGGCGTCGGCGGCGATCGCCGCGGTGTTCGTGCTCTCGATCGTACTTCGACAGGTGGCACCCACGCTCGTCCGCCGCTTCGGCGAACCGATGGACCCGGCCGTTCGCGAGCATCCATACGTGGCGACCCGTGGCGGCTACACGCGGCGCGCCTTCGCGGTCGACCGGATCATCGCTTCCGATAGCGCGGTCGGCTTCGCGAGCATCGGCGAGGCCGCGATGAGCGTACCGATCTGGGACGCCCGCGCGGTGGTGCGGGCGATCCACGCCGGTCCCCGTCCGGATCAGATGGAGCCCTCGGTCGGATGGCAGGGAAGTCCCAACGGCACCCTTGCGGTCGTCCCCGATCAGCCGGTTGCCCGCGACGATGCGCCTCCCGTACCGTGGCCCGTCTCGCGGGTACTCTCCGTGCACGCCGATTCCCGCGGCGGGATCGTGCGCGCGTCGGCCCTCGGTCAGGCCACTCCAGAGGAAGCAGTGGTCGCGACCGTCTTCATCCACGAAGGCGACCCGCCGCCCCTCCGGGTCGCCGACACCACTGGCGCCCTGTCGGCACCGCCGATCTCGGCCGGCTGGTCGCGAATCGCGTTCGCCTGGAGCCTCCAGGACTTTCGCCTGCTCGTCGAGGACCTGCCCTTTCCGAACCCGAGACTGGTCATGCGCCGGAGTGTCCGCGATAGAGTGCGCGCACTCGCGCCGTTCTTCGTGCAGGGGAGCGCGCTCTACCCGGTCGTGCACTCCGATACGCTCCACTGGATGCTCGACCTCTATTCGGCCACGACCAGCTATCCACTAAGCCACGGCTACCGCGCCGCCGGCGCCGAGCGCCGGTACTTTCAGCACGCGGCGACCGCCATCGTGAATGCCACGTCCGGCCGCGTGGCCCTTGTCGCGGCCGAGGCGCTCGACCCGATCGCCCGAACATGGACGCGTCGCTTTCCGGCGCTGTTCACCGCGGCCGACGACATCGCGCCCGGCCTTCTCGCGGCGCGCCCTCCGGCGGTCGATGGAGTCCGCGCCCAGGCGTCGGCGTTCGCCCGATTCGGCACGCGCTCCGATCCGCTGCCGCGCCGTCAGATCGCCTGGGATTTCGGCGCCGACACCGCGCTCATGGAAGGGACCGAAGTGCTTTTCGCCCCGCCCGCGCCGGCGCCGCTCTTCTGGACCATTCCCGTGCTCGACGACGCGGAGCGCGTTCTCGGCATCGTGACGGCCACCGGTGGTGAATCGCCGCGAGTGTTCTGGCGCCGGACCACTGGACCAGAATTGCGGTGGACAGCCGCCATCGAGCAGCTCCGGCGGCTCGCCGACACGGCTACCGGCCCTGAGCGCGAGGGGCCACTCACGCTCGGACGAGCCCGTGCTGTCCCGATCGGCGGACGCCTGGCCATCGTGCAACCTGTGTACACCTGGCGCCCCCGCGGCGCGCCGTCGCTCCTGCGCGTCGTCGCAACCATCGACGGTGAGCCACGGATTGGGCGCACGCTGGCGGCTATCGCCGGAATGCGCGTCGCCGCCGGGCTGTCCGAGGAGACCCCGCCTCCCGAGTTCCGTGCGCGCGTCGACGCACTCTACGAGGCCATGCGGTCGGCGATGCGCCGCGGCGACTGGCTGGGCTTCGGCGCGGCCTACGACTCGCTGGGCACGCTCCTTGGCCGGCCGCCGCGGTGACCGCGGTGAGCTTGCCACTGCGATTTGGAGCGTCTAGGTTGCGCGCGCGAGGTCTCAATGGCCGATAACACACGTCCCACCGCCATCATCGCGCTCGGTGGCAACGCCCTGTCCCCGGCCGGCGAGCGGGCCGACATTCACGATCAGTTCCGTTACACGCGACAGAGTCTCGGACCGATCGTCGATCTCGCGCTCGAGGGGTGGAACGTCTGCGTGGTGCACGGCAACGGGCCGCAGGTCGGCGACGCTCTGGTCCGCAATGAGGTCGCGCGCCGCGACGCCACGCCGCTGCCGCTTGGCGTGCTGGTGGCGGCCACGGCTGGGTGGATCGGTTACATGATCCAGCAGTCGCTCCAGAACGCGCTGCGCCGGAATGACAGCGACCGCGACGTCGCGACCGTGATCACGCAGGTGCAGGTCTCGCCCGACGATCCGGCGCTCGAGCAGCCGACCAAGTTCATCGGCCACGAGATTCCCACCGACCGGGCGCATGAGCTGATCGCCGAGGGGCAGCCGATCAGGCCGGACGGTCGTGGGCGGATGCGGCGGGTGGTGGCCAGCCCGCGGCCGCTGGCGGTCACGGAGCTGTCCACGATCCGGCACCTCCTCGCCGCGGGAACGATCGTCGTCGCCTGCGGCGGCGGCGGCGTGCCAGTGTACTGGGACGCCGCCAACCAGGGCTGGGAAGGACTGGACGCCGTGGTCGACAAGGATCTCGCCGCCGCCGTGCTCGCCCGCGACGTCGGGGCCGAGCTGCTGCTGATCCTGACCGACGTCGACGCGGTCTACGCCGACTGGGGAACGCCCGCGCAGCGGGCGCTGCCGCGCCTGAGCGCCGATGAAGCGGAGGACATGGATCGCGCGAAGGCGTTCGGCGAGGGAAGCATGGCGCCGAAGATCCGCGCCGCGATCGACTTCGTGCGCCGAAGCGGAGGCCGCGCGATCATCACCGAACTGCGCCGCGGCCGCGAGGCAGTCGCCGGCCGGGCCGGAACGACCATCACCGGGGAGCGTACGTGAACATCCACGAATACCAGGCGAAGGAGATCTTTCGCGCCGCCGGAATCCCGATCCCGCCGGGCGATGTGGCGACGACCCCGGAGGGCGCCGAGGAACTGGCGCGCCGCTTCGGCACGACCGTCGTCGTCAAGGCGCAGGTGCACGCCGGCGGACGCGGCAAGGCCGGTGGCGTCAAGCTCGCCAAGTCGCCGGCTGAGGCGCGCGAGATCGCTTCCCGCATTCTCGGGATGCAGATCAAGGGACTGACCGTCGAGCGGGTCCTCGTCACGCCGGCGGCGGACATCGCCGCCGAAGCGTACGTCGGGATCATCGTCGATCGGGCCTCCAAGAAACCCGTGTTCATGGTCAGCCCTGCCGGCGGCATCGACATCGAGGAGGTCGCCGCGAAGACGCCCGACAAGATCCTTCGCCTGCCCATCGATCCGCGCTACGGACTGCTTCAGTTCCAGGCGATGCGGATGGCCTTCTTCCTCTACGAGGATCTCCGCCAGGTGCGAAGCGCCGCACGGATCATGAGCCAGCTTTATTCCGCGTTCATGGAGAGCGGCGCATCACTGGCGGAGATCAATCCGCTCGTCACTACGCCCGACGGCGACATCGTTGCACTCGACGCCAAGATGGTGATCGACGACAACGAACTGGATCGCCGTCCTTCGATCGCCGCTTTCCGGGACGAGAGCGCGGAAGCGCCGAGCGAAGTCGAGGCCCGGCTGGCCAACCTCACGTTCATCAAGCTCGACGGCAACGTCGGCTGCGTCGTGAACGGCGCCGGGCTCGCCATGGCGACGATGGACCTGGTGAAGTACTACGGTGGTGATCCGGCCAACTTCCTCGACATCGGCGGCTCCTCGAATCCGGAGAAGGTGGTGAGCGCCCTGAGAATCATCACCAGCGATCCGAACGTGAAGGCGATCCTGTTCAACATCTTCGGCGGG
>DATKCV010000037.1:0-2073 GCA_035513015.1 Gemmatimonadaceae bacterium | reverse complement strand
GCCGGGGTCGCCTCGGCGGTCGCGCTCGTCATGCTCGTTACGGCAGCACTGGCCGGCTGGATGCCCGCGCGGCGCGCGACGCGTATCAGCCCGACGGAGGCGCTTCGCGCCGAGTAGGAGCGCCTCCGCGCCGATGCAGATGCCGGTTGCCCTCCACGCGCAGGCATCGTAGCGTGACCCGCCATGCCCGACGACATCTCGCCGGCCGAAGCCATCGCCGCCAACCGCACGCTCTGGGACTCCTGGACGCGGGCGCACCGCGAGTCCGCGTTCTACGACGTCCCCGGCTTTCTCGCCGGGCGCGACCCGCTCAACCGCATCGAGACGGAGGAGCTGGGCGATGTCGCCGGCAAGCGCTTCCTTCACCTGCAGTGCCACTTCGGCATCGACACGCTCGGCTGGGCGCGGCGCGGCGCGCGGGTGACGGGGGTCGACCTGTCGCCGGAGGCAATTGGCACGGCGGGGAAGCTGGCGGCGCAGGCGGGGCTCGAAGCGACGTTCGTCGAGTCCGACCTCTACGCGCTCGACGAGCAGTCGCTAGGCACCTTTGACATCGTCCACACATCGTACGGCGTGCTCTCGTGGCTGCCGGACCTGGACCGGTGGGCGGCGGTCGTCTCGCGGCACCTGGCGCCCGGCGGGCTGTTCCACCTCGTCGAGAACCATCCCTTCACGATGATGCTCGACGAGAGTGGCGTGGCCATCCGATATCCGTACCTGGCGACCGGGCGGCCGATGCGATTCGATTCCGAGGCCAGCTACGCGGCGCCGATCGGGGGCGGACCGCTCGCCGAGTACAACTGGGCGCACGGGATCGGCGAGACAGTGACGGCGTTGATCGGGGCGGGGCTGCGGATCCAGTGGCTGCGCGAGTATCCGCGGTCGCCGTACCCGTTCCCGGGCTTTCTCGTCAGGCGACCGGAAGGGGACTACGGATGGCCGGACGGGCGGGAGGACGTTCCGCTGACGTTCAGCATCGGCGCGATCAGGGAGCGGCAGCCCGGCGACCACTGAGCGTCGCCGGACGGCAGCGTGCGACCGATAGCGCGCCAGTTGCCGAGACACCGGGGATCGTACTAGGCATCCTCGAGGCTGACGGTTCAACGCGCATCGTCTCCTCGGTTCGGCCGGCCCGGACGCCCGCCCACTCGGCCCCAAGTCGGTTTTCGAGATTGGATCGATAACCACGGTGTTCACGGGGGACGCTGCTTGCAGAAATGGTCGAGGGAGGAGGTAGCGCTGGATGATCCGGTATCCAAGCTTGGTGTTCGAAATGGAGAACGGGCGCGGCGAGCGTCTATTCATGCATAACAAGAGCAGAGTGTTCCGGTTGACGCGGAGGCCGTAGGTTCCGGCGGGTCTGCGCACGGTGAGCACGCACCTATCCGACATTTCAGTCGGCGCCCATGCCCTTGAGGAGGTGCCCAGTCGCCGCATCCACCAGCTCAGTCAGGTCGCGGCCGGTTACGGCGGTCTGGCCATCGAGCGACAGCATGACGAGCCCGTGTAGCGTGGCCCACGCGGTGATCGCCATCAGCGCGCTGTCGCCGTTGCCGAGCAGCCCGGCGTGCTGCAGCCGCTCAATTCCGTCGTGGAGCAGGCTGAACACGCCAACAGCGGCATCTCCGAGCTGAGACAGGTCCTGACGACGCGCGAGCTCTGGTCCGAACATAACGCGATACTCGGCCGGATGCTCGTGAGCGAAGGCGACGTAAGCCGCCAGGCCCCGCCGAAGCGCCGGAAGGCCCGGGTCGCCGGTGCGGACCGCACTCGTAATAACGTCCCCCATCCGCGCGAACGCCTGCTCGGCCACGCCGGCCACCAGCGCCCGCCGGTCGGCGAAGTGGCGGTACGGCGCGGTCTGGCTCACCCCCACCGCCCGGGCAACGGCGCGTAGGGTGAGCGCCTCGGTACCTCCGGCGTGAAGCAGGTCGAGCGCCGCGTCGAGCAGTGCCTGGCGCAGGTCGCCGTGGTGGTAGGCGCGCCGCCGCGTACCACCACGCCTGCCCGAGGAACGTGACTTGGAAGGCATGGTTGAAGATAGGTTGACACCGTCAACTCCGGCAGGTATCA
>DATKCV010000036.1:0-2823 GCA_035513015.1 Gemmatimonadaceae bacterium | reverse complement strand
TGCACGGTGAAGTAGTCGACGCCCTGCTCGGCCTGCTCGATCAGCGTGTCGCGGTAGATCTCCCAGGTCAGCTCCTCCGGGACGCCGCCCACCTTCTCCAGCGCCTGGTAGATCGGCACCGTGCCGATCGGCACGGGCGAGTTCCGCAGGATCCACTGCCGCGTCTCGTGGATGCGCTTCCCCGTCGACAGATCCATTACCGTGTCCGCGCCCCACAGCGTGGCCCAGCGCAGCTTCTCGACCTCGTCCTCGATCGACGACCGCACCGCGCTGTTCCCGATGTTCGCGTTGATCTTCACCTTGAACGCGCGGCCGATGTTCATCGGCTCGAGCTCCGGGTGGTTGACGTTCGCCGGGATGATCGCCCGGCCGCGGGCGACCTCGTCGCGCACCAGCTCCGCGGGCAGCCCCTCGCGCACCGCGACGAACTCCATCTCGGGCGTGATCTCACTGCGACGGGCGTAGTGCATCTGGGTGACGCGGTGGCCGGGCTTTGCGCGCAGCGGGGCGCGAAGGAGCGCGGGGGGCATGTCCGGTTGGGACGTTTCGGCCGTCGCGTGCCTCGCGTGCGCGGGGGGGCCCCCCCCGTATCCAATATCCGCTTCGCTCCCGGGCGATGGAATGGCGGGATGGGACGACTCCACATCGCCGCGCGCCGCGATCCATTCCGCCCGCATCTCCGGCAGACCCTGCCGGACGTCCACCTCCAGCGGGCCGCGCGTATCGTAGACACGAAGTGGCGCCTCGCCGCCCGAAAGCGTGATCTCACGCATCGGTACCCGCACGCCATGTCCGCTTTTGACGTACATGCGCCGCGAGTTGGGGAACGCGCTCGTGAAGTCTTCGTCGCGCAGCGGCTCGGACTTCTGCGGACGCGTGCGCGAGGTGGTAGTCGGCTGGATCATGGCAGGCGCTCCTCGGTTGCGACGGAGGGCCGCGGGATGGAACCGCCGATCAGCGGAGCAGGTGCCGAGGCTGGTCGCCGCGCTCCCTACGCCGGTCTCAACCGGATCAGGTTCCAAGGGACTGTCTCAACCTCGCCCTCGACGGCGAGGTACCCCTGGCGGCCGAATGCTCTGAAGCTAAACAAGCGGGCAGTCGTGGGTCAAACGGTGGGGTGAAAAGCCATTTCGCGACGCAGCGCCGCGGCGAACTGGCTTTTCACCAGACCATATCGGGTGAAAGGGTGCAGTCGCGGCGTGAGCCGCCGTGACAATGGCTATTCACCCGACTATTTGCCGTGAAAAGCCATCTCGATGGCGCGGTTGCAGCGAAATGGCTGTTCACGGTACGAAATGGGAGATGGCCGGTCGGTCGAACCGGAACCGGATCAGAATCCGAGCGCCAGTGCGATCAGCGCCACAGCGGCAATCGGTTCCTCGATCTCTTGCCAGGTGGGGCGGATCACCGTCCGAGGGCCAGCGCGATCCGAGCCACCGCGGCGATCGGCTCGTGCTGGATCTGCCGCCAGGTGAGCCGGATCACCCGGAACCCCACGTTCGTCAGGACGCCGTCCCGGTCGTGATCGCGCTCGAAGGCCCGACGGGAGCGGTGGAACGCGAAGCCGTCGACCTCGACGACGACCTTGTGCTCGCGCCAGAGGAAATCGACCTCGATCCGCTCGATGATCGCGTTGACTTCCGGTTCGGGCACGCGCGCCTTGCGGATGAGTCGAAGCAGCAACTGCTCGGCTTCGGAGCGAGTGAACGCGGGCTCGGCCTCCTTCTCGATGAGCGCCCGGAGCATGGCCGTCCCGCGATACCCGGCCCGGTCGGCGATTGCAGCCCGCATGAGGTCGAGGGTGACGAGCTCCAGGCGCAGCGCGAGTGCGAAGCTTCGCTCGAGCGCGTGCGGCCTCGCGACGGCGGCGAGGTCGACGAGTGTGCGGCAGGCGGTCGTGACCGGGATGCCGTCGACGAGCGAGACGGCGTCGGCCGGAAGCGAGGGGACGCGCTGGACGTCGAGCCCGGGTCGCCGGCGGCCGGCGCAGCCGGCGGCCACGAGCTGGATCGGTCCCTGTCGCGGCGCGGCGATGGACCGGATCGCTGCGGCCGTCCACCGTGCAAGTGCGACCGGATGCGCCGCTGTCGGATCCGCATGCCCGCCACACGCGAGCACCGCGGCCATCTCCATTCCTCTGACCGCGACGATGGGGCCGACGCGGTACACGCCGCGGTGCACGAGGATCAGCGCGCCGGTTCTGACGCGGTGTTCGATGCGATGCCGGGGTATGCCGGCGGCCAGGAGCTGACGACGCGAGACGAGACCATGCTGTCGTGTCGCGATTTCGGCGATCATGCGATCTACCGTAGCCGGCGATGCCAGGGCGCCCGAATCCATCGCGGCGACGATTGCGCCGGAATCGGGGCATGGGAATGGCAGAAGCGGCCGGCTGCACCGCGCCTGGTTGCGGATTGCGGGCCGATCTTGCCTCGGCCCTTACCCCGAGCGACACTAGCGGCATCCCGAAACAGGAACCCGCGGGACGGACCTCCGCCCGCAGCTCGAGCTCACGCTGGGACCCCGCTACCGCGTCGAGCGCGAGCTCGGCGGCGGCGGCATGTCGCGCGTGTTCCTGGCCGAGGAGGTCGCGCTCGGACGTCGCGTCGCGGTCAAGATGCTCCCCGCGCCGCCAACGGACCGAACTGCCGATCCAGGAACTCGAGCACCTCGCGGATGATCGCGCGCCGGTCCGAGAGGTGGCCGCCCGGCAGGACTGCGTGGCGCTTGCTGTCCTCGGGTGCACCGAGCAGCTCGAAGAGCGGCCGCTGCGCGATCTCGTACGGGACGATGAAGTCGTCGCGGCCATTGATCATGAGCGCC